>CAXBFU010000008.1:0-117351 GCA_963975205.1 uncultured Flavobacteriaceae bacterium
AATTTAAAATGGCAAGATATACTGGTCCTAAAACTAAAATAGCTCGTAAATTTGGAGAGGCTATTTTTGGAGAAGATAAATCTTTTGAAAAAAGAAATTATCCTCCAGGTCAACACGGAAACAATAGAAGACGTGGAAAAAAATCTGAATACGCTATCCAGTTAATGGAGAAGCAAAAAGCAAAATACACTTACGGTATTTTAGAACGTCAATTTAGAAACATGTTCAAGCATGCAACTGCAGCTCCTGGAATTACAGGTGAGGTATTGTTGCAATTATGTGAATCTAGATTAGATAACGTTGTTTATAGAATGGGATTGTCTCGTTCTAGAAGAGGAGCAAGACAACTAGTTTCTCACAGGCATATTACTGTAAATGGTAACATCGTAAACATTCCTTCTTATTCTTTAAAAGCAGGTGATGTGGTAGCAGTTAGAGAGAAATCAAAATCTTTAGAAGCTATCGATAGTGCATTAACGGCATCATCAAGTGTTTATGAATGGATTACATGGAATAAAGATACTATGCAAGGAACTTATGTTTCAATTCCTGCAAGAGTTCAAATTCCAGAAAATATCAACGAGCAATTCATAGTAGAATTATATTCTAAATAATAAATTAATCATATTGGTATTTGGCCAAAGGGTTTATAAGCATTTCTTCAAACTTATAGATCGCGCAACTAAATAACAATTAAAAAGAAGAAAAAAATGGCAATATTAAATTTTCAGAAGCCCGACAAAGTAATCATGATTGATTCTACGGATTCTCAAGGTAAATTCGAATTTAGACCTTTAGAACCAGGTTATGGATTAACAGTAGGAAATGCTTTAAGAAGAGTTTTACTTTCTTCTTTAGAAGGATTTGCAATTACCTCAGTTAGAATTGAAGGAGTAGAGCATGAGTTCTCTACGATTGCAGGCGTGGTAGAAGATGTAACAGAAATGATACTTAACTTAAAACAAGTACGTTTTAAGCGTCAAATAGATGAAATAGATAACGAATCAGTATCAATTTCAATCTCTGGACAAGAGCAAATTACTGCGGGTGATTTTCAAAAATTTATTTCAGGATTCCAAGTATTAAATTCAGATTTAGTAATCTGTAACTTAGACCCTAAAGTAAGTATCAATATGGAAATTACCATAGAAAAAGGTAGAGGATATGTACCAGCTGAAGAAAACAAAAAAGCTACAGCACCTATGGGAACTATCTTTACAGATTCTATTTACACACCAATAAAAAATGTTAAGTATAGCGTTGAGAATTTTCGTGTAGAACAAAAAACAGATTATGAAAAACTGGTTTTTGAAATCGACACAGACGGTTCAATAAACCCTCAAGATGCTTTAACCGAAGCAGCAAAAATATTAATTCACCACTTCATGTTATTCTCAGATGAGCGTATCACTCTTGAAGCTGATGAAATTGCACAAACCGAAACTTATGATGAAGAATCACTTCACATGAGACAATTACTGAAAACCAAATTAATAGATATGGATCTTTCAGTACGTGCACTTAACTGTTTAAAAGCTGCTGAGGTAGATACATTAGGAGACTTAGTATCATTCAATAAAAATGACCTTATGAAGTTCCGTAACTTTGGTAAAAAATCTTTAACAGAGCTTGAAGAGCTTGTAAACGTTAAAGGTTTAAACTTCGGAATGGACTTAAGTAAATACAAATTAGATAAAGATTAATTAATCATATTTTGCTCTCCTAATAATTAGGATTTGGTAGCAAGATGATAAAACAAATGTCATGAGACACGGAAAAAAATTCAACCACTTAGGTAGGCAAACAGCGCATAGAAAGGCAATGTTAGCAAATATGGCTTGTTCTTTAATAGAACACAAGCGTATCAACACAACAGTAGCTAAAGCAAAAGCCTTAAAGCAATTTGTTGAACCAATGATTACAAAATCTAAGGAAGATACAACACATAACAGACGTATTGTAATGTCACGCTTAAGACAAAAAGAAGCTGTAGCTGAACTTTTTAGAGACGTAGCTGCTAAAGTTGGTGACCGTCCTGGAGGTTATACAAGAATTATTAAACTCGGTAACCGTTTAGGAGATAATGCTGATATGGCAATGATCGAGCTTGTAGATTATAATGAAATTTACAACGCTGGAAAAGAAACAAAAAAGACAACAAGAAGAAGCAGAAGAGGAGGTAAAAAAGTTGCTAATGCTACAGTTGTAGAAACTAAAGCTTCAAACGAAGAGGAATAGTTTTTTTATTAATTAAACATAGTATTAATTTATATGTTAAAAAAAGGGTAAACTTTAAAAGGGTTACCCTTTTTATTTTAGTTATTTTATTATTTTTACACGATTTAAAAAAAAACTATCAAAAATATATCTTTTATTATCGCAATTTTATGGGCAGGATTGGCTTATGCTCAATCTACTATTGGTGGATCTGGGGCACAACAAAATTATAGCAGCAATTATGGTAATCTTCAATCGTTTGGTTATTCTGTAAAGTTGGGAAATAGACTATCACAAACAGACGGTTCTTTTTATTTGTTTGATAATTGGAATAATATAGGTGCTGTTTATACCGAAGACAAGCAAAAGATTAGTATACTAAACATAAATTTAAATATTGAACGGCATACATTTGAATCTAAAATTAATGCAGATTCAATCTTTACATTTAATTTTAATAATATTAATAAATTTGTTATTAATAATAAAGAGTACAAAAACTTTTATTGGGATGGAGATAATAAGGTTTATCAAGTACTTTATGATAATGGAAATATTCAGATTTTGAAAGGATTTAGAGTCCTCTTTGTTTCAGGAACAGTTAATTCAATGATAAATCGTCCAAGAGACAAATATATAAGGAAAGAATTGTTATATTTAAGAAAAGATAATAAAATAAGTAATTTTAAGCTAAAGAAAAGCCATATTTTAAAATTAGCAAGAGAGAAAGGTGTCAAGGCAACAGATGTTGAACTTTATGCAAAAACCAATAATCTTTCATTTAAAAAGGAAAAAAATCTTAAAAGAATTTTGGATTATATCGAAAATAATTAAATGAAAAAAAGGAGCCAATTAGTTGGTTCCTTTTTTTATATAAAATAGTTTGTAATTCAATAGGATAAATTATTTTTGACCAACCATTTTTATTATAAATTAAGAACCTTTCAATTAAAAGGCAATGAAATACCAAACACGTAAAAAAGCCATTATCCTTTTAGCAGATGGCACAATATTCCATGGTAAATCAATAGCAAATAAGCAAGGGACTGCTTTTGGAGAAGTTTGCTTCAACACAGGAATGACTGGTTACCAAGAAATTTTCACAGATCCTTCATACTATGGTCAACTAATGATCGCAACCAATGCCCATATTGGCAATTATGGAGTTAATAATGAAGAAGTAGAATCAGACTCTATTAAAATATCAGGTTTAATTTGTAAAAACTTTAGTTACGATTATTCTCGTGTAGATGCAGATGGATCTTTAGAAGATTTTTTCAATAAAAACAACTTATTTGCCATTTCTGATGTTGACACAAGAGCATTGGTCAGTTATATAAGAGATAATGGGGCAATGAATGCAGTAATCTCTACTGATGTTGATAACGTTGAAGGTTTAAAACAACAATTAGCCAATATTCCAAACATGGAAGGCCTAGAATTGGCCTCAAAAGTATCTACTAAAGAGCCTTATTACTATGGCGATGAAAATGCGACGTATAAAATTGCAGCTTTAGATATTGGAATTAAGAAAAATATCCTTCGCAATCTAGCAAAACGGGATGCTTATATAAAAGTGTTTCCTTATAATTCAAAATTTGAAGAATTAGAAGCTTTTAATCCCGATGGTTATTTTTTAAGTAATGGTCCCGGAGATCCCGAACCTTTAATAGAAGCACAAACTGTAGCAAAAGAAATTATAAAAAGAGATTTACCATTATTTGGTATTTGCTTAGGACATCAAGTAATTGCTTTAGCAAATGGCATTTCAACTTATAAAATGCATAATGGACATCGAGGTATAAATCATCCTGTTAAAAATTTAGAAACAGGTAAAGGGGAAATTACATCCCAAAACCATGGTTTTGCAGTAAATAGAAAAGAAGCTGAGGCGAATGCAGAAATAAAAGTAACGCACCTACACTTAAATGACGATACCGTTGCAGGTTTAGCTATGAAAAACAAAAACTGTTTTTCGGTTCAGTACCATCCAGAAGCAAGCCCTGGACCGCACGATTCGATGTATTTATTCGATCAGTTTATAGAAAATATAAAAGCAAAATAACCATAAGGCAGTGTGAAAATACTGCCTTTCTATTTACTAAAACGTTTAAGCTAAAAATCACACTAATAATAAGTGGTTAAAGTGTTTTTAGTGTTTCAATTTTGTAAATTTGAGAATTAAAGAAAAGCAATATAAATAAGATTCAATGAGTATAATAATAGACATTCACGCAAGACAAATTTTCGATTCAAGAGGAAACCCAACAGTAGAAGTAGATGTAATTACCGAAAGTGGAATTTTAGGAAGAGCTGCTGTACCTTCTGGAGCTTCTACAGGAGAACATGAAGCAGTCGAGCTTCGAGATGGAGGAATTTCTTATATGGGAAAAGGCGTTTTAAAAGCAGTTGAAAATGTCAATACTATTCTAGCCCAAGAATTAATGGGAACTTCAGTTTTTGAACAAAATCTAATAGATCAAACCATGAACGATTTAGACGGAACTCCAAACAAAGCAAACTTAGGTGCCAATGCCATTTTGGGAGTATCGTTGGCTGTTGCAAAAGCAGCGGCTAATGAATTGGGAATGCCTTTATACCGTTACATTGGAGGTGTATCAGCAAATACACTACCATTGCCAATGATGAATATTATTAACGGAGGATCACATAGTGATGCGCCAATAGCATTTCAGGAATTTATGATTATGCCAGTAAAAGCAAATAATTTTTCTCAAGCAATGCAAATGGGTTCTGAAATATTTCATCATTTAAAAAAGGTGTTACATGAAAGAAACTTAAGCACTGGAGTTGGAGATGAAGGTGGCTTTGCTCCAAACTTAAAAGGAGGAACAGAAGATGCCATAGAAACCATTGGGAAAGCAGTTGAAAATGCTGGATATAAGTTAGGAGACGATATCATGATTGCGCTAGACTGTGCTTCTGCCGAATTTTACAAAAACGGAAAATATGACTATACAATTTTTGAAGGCAATAAAGGTGTCGTTAGAACATCACAAGAGCAAGCAGAATACTTAGAAGAATTATGTAATAAATATCCAATTATCTCTATTGAAGATGGTATGGACGAAAACGATTGGGATGGTTGGAAAATGTTAACCGAAAAAGTTGGAGGCAATGTGCAACTTGTAGGAGATGATCTATTTGTGACAAACGTAGAGCGATTATCCAAAGGCATAAATAATGACATTGCAAATTCCATTTTAATAAAAGTAAACCAAATAGGTACATTAACCGAAACGATTGCGGCAGTCAATATGGCTCATAATGCAGGCTACACATCAGTAATGTCACATAGATCAGGTGAAACTGAAGATACTACCATTGCAGATTTAGCTGTAGCCTTAAATACTGGACAAATTAAAACAGGATCTGCATCGCGTAGTGATCGTATGGCAAAATACAATCAATTGCTTCGAATAGAAGAAGAGTTAGGAAGTACTGCATATTTTCCTGGAGAAAATGCTTTTAAGCTCAAATAGAATTTCTAAGGTAACTTTTTTAAAGGCCATTATTTCCAAAGTAATGGCTTTTTTTGTTAACTACTTTTTTAATACTAGTATCAATAATTACAGAGTCTTTGTGCTTTAAAAATTGTGATAAATTTTGTATTTTCGTGCAACTGTTTTTCAGCAATCAAACTATAACAAAATTTAAAAAAAATATGTCAAATACTGCTACGCTAGAGGTAAACGGTCAAAAGCATGAATTCCCATTAGTTAAAGGAACAGAAAATGAAACTGCAATAGATATAAAAAATTTAAGAAGCACAACAGGAGGCGTTATTACCATTGACCCTGGTTATAAAAATACTGGATCCTGCGAAAGTAGCATCACTTTTTTAGATGGAGAAAAAGGAATTTTAAGATATCGAGGTTATTCTATTGAGGAGCTTGCTGAGAAAGCAGATTTTTTGGAAGTAGCTTATCTTTTAATTTTTGGCGAATTACCAACAAAAGAGCAACACGATAAATTTCATGCAGATATAAAATCTAAATCTGTTGTTGATGATGATGTACGTAAAATTGTTGATGCCTTCCCTAAATCGGCACATCCAATGGGAGTGTTATCTTCACTAACAAGTGCTTTAACTGCCTTCAACCCTTCTTCGGTCAATGTAGATTCCGAAGAAGACATGTACAACTCTGTAGTAAAGATTTTGGGAAAATTCCCTGTTCTAGTAGCATGGACATTACGCAAAAAACAAGGACTTCCTTTAGATTATGGAGATAATAGTTTAGGCTATGTAGAGAACGTTCTAAAAATGATGTTTAAACAGCCTAATGAAGAGTATGTACAAAATAAAGTAATTGTTGATGCTTTAGATAAATTATTAATCTTACATGCCGACCATGAGCAAAACTGTTCAACATCCACAGTAAGAATTGTAGGTTCCTCTCACGCAGGATTATTTGCATCATTATCAGCAGGAATATCTGCCCTATGGGGACCGCTCCATGGAGGAGCCAACCAAGCGGTATTGGAAATGTTGGAAGCCATTAAAGAAGATGGAGGTGATACTAAAAAGTATATGGCTAAGGCAAAAGACAAAAATGATCCTTTTCGTTTAATGGGATTTGGTCATAGAGTCTATAAAAATTTCGATCCAAGAGCAAAAATAATTAAAGCAGCAGCTGATGAAGTATTAGCCGATTTAGGTGTCGAAGACCCTATTTTGGATATAGCAAAAGGGCTTGCAGCCGAGGCATTAAGTGACGAGTATTTTGTGAAGCGTAAATTATATCCTAATGTAGATTTCTATTCTGGAATAATTTATAGAGCCATGGGGATTCCAACCGATATGTTTACAGTCATGTTTGCATTGGGACGTTTACCAGGTTGGATTGCACAATGGCGCGAAATGCGTTTACGAAAAGAACCAATTGGAAGACCAAGACAGTTGTACATTGGTGAAACCAATAGACCATTTTTACCAATGTATAAAAGATAATTATTGATGAAATAAGAATGTAAAACCTCATAGAACTCTCTATGAGGTTTTTTATATTTGCTACATGAAGAAAATAAAAATAATAAAAAACAGATCCGATATTGGTGCAGGAACTCGTGGATCAGACATGGGGATTGATGCCATAGAAATTGCAGCTATCAATGCAAATAAAGATTATTTTAATAGGTATGAGTTTGTTGATGTTGAGACTGAAAATGAGTCCATATACAACAAGGTCAAGAATACATATATGAAACGTATAGAACATGTGTCTTACCAATGTGAAAGAGTTTGCAACACAGTAAACAATAGTCTAAAAGAGAACGCTTTTCCTTTAGTTATTTCTGGCGACCACTCTTCTGCTTTAGGAACCATAAGTGGCATTAAAAAAGCATTTCCAGAAAAACGACTTGGAGTTGTATGGATTGACGCTCATGCCGATATGCACTCACCATATACATCGCCTTCTGGAAATATTCATGGAATGCCTCTAGCCGCTGCCCTTAATGAAGATAATATTTCCAACAAAATTAACGAAGTCTCTAAAAACTCAATTCATTTCTGGGAAAACATGAAAAACCTTGGAATTAAAGGCGAAAAATTGCAACCAGATGATCTTGTGTATTTTGGAGTTAGAGATACCGAAAAGCCCGAAGAAAAACAAATGGAGGCCTTAAAGCTTAGAAATTACATGGTTCATGAAGTACGACATAGAGGTTTAGAAGTATGTGTAGATGAAGCTTTAAACAGGTTAAAAGATTGCGATATGATTTATATTTCGTTTGATGTTGATAGTATGGATTGCGACCTTATTTCCTATGGCACAGGAACACCTGTTTCCAAAGGCTTTGACGAATTTGAAATCATTAAAATAATAGACCATATTATAAAAAGTAATAAAGTAATTTGTATGGAGTTTGTAGAAGTAAACCCTTTACTTGATAACAAGGGAAACAAAATGGGAGAAACAGCCTTTTTTGTTCTTGATGAAGTTACGAAAACGCTTACTAAAACCTTAAAAATTAAATAATATAAAAACCTAAAGCATATGAAATCCTTTTTTAAATACTTCGTTCTAATTTTCTTAGTGGGTACGCAACTTACCTTTTCACAGAAACTCACCCGAAAGGAAAAAAAGATTTTAAAAACCATTGAAGTTAATAATGCTGAGGCCATCGAATTTTTAAAAGATGTAGTAAACATTAACAGTGGCACCATGAACCACGAAGGCGTTAAAAAAGTTGGCGATGTATTTGCGAAAGCATTTGAAGCTATTGGGTTTAAAAGTTCTTGGTACGATATGTCGCAGGTTAATAGATCAGGGCATCTATTTGCCGAAACTTCGGGAGATAAAGGAAAAAAACTATTATTGATTGGTCATTTAGATACTGTCTTTGAAGAGAATAGCCCTTTTCAAGAATTCAAAATGGTTAACGATAGTATAGCGCACGCTCCAGGAGGCAACGATATGAAAGGAGGTAACGTGATTATTCTTTATGCATTAAAAGCACTTGCAGATAATGGGTTACTAAAAAATGCGCAAATAATTGCAGCATTTACTGGAGATGAAGAAGCCACTGGAAAACCCTTGACCATAAGTAGAAAACACTTAATTGAAGCTGGAAAACGAAGCGATATTGCTTTAGGGTTTGAAAATTCAACGGGTTTTAACGATGCAACAATCGCACGAAGAGGATCTTCAGATTGGCGAGTGGACGTTACTGGTGTTAGAGCGCATTCTTCCGAGATATTTAACGAACGTGTTGGTGCAGGAGCTATTTTTGAAATGTCTCGTATCTTAAATGCCTTTTATACCAAAGTAAAGGGCGAGGAGTTTTTAACTTTTAATCCAGGAATTATTTTGGGAGGTACACTTATGGATTACGATCAGCAATTAAGTAAAGGCGAAGTTTTTGGTAAGAGTAATGTTGTGGCTCAAACGACAACAGTATATGGAGGCTTACGATTCATTTCCGAAGAGCAAAAAGAGCGTGCACGAGCTAAAATGAGAGAAATAGTTAAAAATAATTTACCACTAACATCTGCAAAGGCGACCTTTATAGATAGTTATCCAGCAATGGGTCCAACAGAAGGTAATAAACAGTTGCTTGAAATGTTTAGTACTGTTAGTGAAGATTTGGGTTATGGTAAAGTTGTAGCTTTCGATCCATTAAAACGCGGTGCTGCTGATGTGTCTTTTGTGGCACAATATGTTGATTGTATAGATGGTTTAGGTACCATGGGTGATGGAGGCCATACACCTGAAGAAACGGTGAACCTCAATACTATTGAAGACTTAACAAAGCGAGCCGCTATTTTAATTTATAGATTGATTAATCAGAAGTAAATTTTTGGCTTTCGTTTAACGTTTCTGTATATGATTTGTGCGGCTTAAAATCCGATCTGCCACGCTCTGCGTGGGAGGATTTTCAGCTAGTCAAATCAGATACTAAATATAATAGTTTTAAATATAGTAGTGAAGCAAGAATGAATTATATACAATGTTACCTGCTGTTTTTTTAATCCAAGACAATTAACTCGATATATTCAATATATTCATTCAAAATTTTAAACGTTATAATACTACTCGCTATACAGAAGTCAGACGTTATTAAATGAATACTCACTTCATTATTACTCATATTTACAGTTGATTTGTAATAATCTCTCTTTAAATTCTCCAAGGAGGCTCCTACAGAATGATTATTAATGTCCACAGAAATATCATTTATTTTTTTGCCTTTAATTATAAAATCGTGTAAATGATTATTAGGCCAAAACTGAAAAGATGAGTTTTCATAGATGTAATAGATCATATTCTCATCATCATATTCACTCCAAACTGTTTTAATTTCTTTAGGTTTACCAAATAAATTTATTACTGATTCAGTTGTTAAATCATAAATATTAATATTGTTAAGTTTAACAGGATTAACAATTGAATGAGTTTCAGTCCATTTATTTTGTCCAAATGTTGAAATTGAAATAAAAAAAATAAAAAGTATCGATTTAAATAATTTCATAACTAATTTTTCAAATTGCAGGTAATGCGATGATATGCAACGTTTCAATGTTTTATATCAGTCGTTAAACGAAGTTCGCTATTTTTTTTATCAAAGTCAAGTTTAGTTCAATTATAAAATCATTAACTTTAAGCATAAAACCTAAAGTGATGCAACAAACTACCAATACCATTTTAATGGTGCGTCCTACTAACATTAGGGCTAACGAACAAACAGCCATAAACAATCATTATCAAAAAGAAATACACGATGTTACGCTATTAGCTTTACAACTGAAAGCAGAAAAAGAATTTGATGTGTTTGTTGAAAAATTAAGAAATGTTGGTATCAATGTTATTGTTTTTGAACCTAAAGATGGCTTAGATACTCCTGATGCCCATTTTCCAAATAACTGGATATCTTTTCATGAAAATGGCATTGTGGGCTTGTACCCAATGTTTGCAGAAAATAGGCGTACAGAACGTAGAGAAGATGTATTGTTTAAGCTGGAAGATGAAGGGTTTCTTATAAATCATATAATGGATTATAGAACAGCCGAAGACCAAGGCATGTTTCTAGAAGGTACAGGTGCTTTGCTATTAGATCGCGTAAACCGTAAAGCGTATTGTGCTTTGTCAAATCGTGCAGATGAGGAATTGTTTATTGAGTTTTGTGAAGATTTTGAATTTACTCCAATTATTTTTACTGCCAACCAAACGGTTGATGGGAAACGCGAACCAATTTACCATACCAATGTTATGATGTGTCTTGGCGAGACCTTTGCGGTTATTTGCTTAGCGAGTATTGATGATGCAAAAGAACGTAAAAATGTGATTAAGCACTTAAAAGAAGATGGTAAAGAAATAATCGATATTACCGAAGCTCAGGTTGCTAAATTTGCAGGTAATATGTTGCAAGTTAAAGGATTTGATGATAAGCCTTATTTAATTATGAGTCAATCAGCTAATAATTCTTTAACTCAAGATCAAATAAAAAGGCTGGAAAAACACGCCAAAATTTTATCAAGTTCACTTAGTATTATTGAAGCTTGTGGTGGTGGTAGTGCACGTTGTATGATGGCCGAAGTTTTCTTGCCAAAAATTATTTAATTACTCAATAGGTTTTGCCTTTGGAAGCTCTACAAAGAACTTGCTTCCTAGGTTAGGTTCGCTTTCAACCCAAATTTTACCGTAGTTAAGTTCTACCATTTGCTTACAAATGGACAATCCTAAACCAGTGCCTTTTTCATGACCAGTCCCTCGTGTTGTAAAACCACTATTTTTAAATAATTTTTCTTGATTCTCTTTAGAAATACCCACACCTGTATCTTCAATACAAATAAGCACATTGCCATTGCGCTCTCTATTGGAAACGGTAATTACATCACCAACTCTAGAGAATTTAACAGCGTTGGCCAATAGGTTCTGGATTACAATTTCTATCATGCTCTTATCTGCATATACAAAATCTTTAATGGATTCGTCTAACAAGATAATTTGCTTTTCATTTACTTTCTTCTCAATTAAATTCATCTTATCGGCAAATACTTCTTGAATATTGAAGAGCTCTGGTTTTGGTTCCAGATTTTGCATTTGCGATTTAGACCAGTTTAATAAATTCATTAATAAGGCAGCAGCATTATCGGCATTTTCACTTAACTCTGGTATAAGTTCGTCAAATTCCTCTTGGCTAATGCTATCTTCTTTTAATAAATCCAAGAATGCTTTAACGCCAGTAATAGAATCTTTTAAATCGTGAGATACAATCGAGAACAAACGGTCTTTTACTTGATTCATTTCTTCAAGATGACGTGTCTGCTCTAAAATAGAATCGTTTTGTAATTTATATTGTTTGTTTGTTTGTTCAAGTTCTTCAAACTCTTCTTTCCTATTTCGGTTGTTAATAAACATGACAATAAAAGCAACCAATGTAACAAGAAGTGCACCTCCTAAAGCATAAGCGATTAACTTGAGTTGTTTTAAATTTTTTGTATCAACAGCAAGTACTGAATCATCAGTTGTTGTATCGGTTGGCTGGCTTATATCTATAGGTTCTTCCTCAAAAACGAAAGGCGTTGCTTTTTCTTCATCCAATTTATTTTTTAAAGCATGGTAATCGGCTTGCCATTTAAAAGCACTTTTAAAGTTGCCATTTGTAGAATCTATAGCAACTCTTAATTTATAGTTTTTTAGAAGCTGCTCATCATTCTTTACTTGGTTAGTAAGTGCGTAAGCTTCATTTAATTGTACTTCGGCTAATCTTACTTTTCTTTGCTTAAAGTTGAGATTTGCTAAACTATTGAGTGATTTTAAGATGCCCAACTTATTGTTGGTTCTTCTGTTTAACCTTAATCCTTCCAGTAAATAGGCAGCAGATTTTTCATAATCGTTAAACTGTAAATATTGGTCACCAATTCTAGGCAATACATCGCCTCTAATAATTTGATCGCTTTCTTTGGAAACATCTAAAAAGTTTAATAATTTTTCGTAATACTCAATGGCTTTTCTATGCTCCTTGCGCATGGAATAAAGTATGGCGATATTTTTTGTGGATGTTTTAATTCCAGAACTATCACGAAGCTGCTCACGTATTTGTAATGCTTTAAGGTTAAACTCCAGAGATTTATCTACTTGATTGGTGTTAAAGTATGCTTCTGAAAGATTGTTATAAGCTGAACTTAATTCACTTCTTAAATTTTTGCGTTCAAAAATTTCTATTGCAGTTAATGAATAACGTAAACCTTTACCATAATTACCTCTTTTAATCTCGATAAGTCCCAAGCTATTGTTCACTTTGGCAATACCAAGCGAATCTTGCATTTGTCTAAACAACCGGAGTGATGCATTATAGTTGTCTAGTGCATTAAAATAGTCATCTCTTTGTGAATAAATAAGCGCTTTGTAGTATTTAATTTCGGCAGTGGCACTATGATATTGTAATGAAGTAGATAGCTTTTCGGTTTGTGCAATATATCCTAAAGCTTTTTGGAAATCTTTAGTATTATAGAATGACTTTATGAGCTGTATGGACGTATCTACCTTGGTGGAATCCAGTTTTTGAAACGCAAATTGCATGACAAGACTATCCTGCTCTTTAGTTTGAGACAAACAAGAGAATATAGTAAATAAAAATGCAGTTAAGGTAATTAACTGTTTCATAAACTATAAAAGGTTTTAGGCGCAACAACTACTGTATTACCCAAACTAACCCTAAGGGAAAGGAAAATCAAGTATATACTAACAAGCAATCTATTTGCTTTGTAACCAAAAGTAGTTGTTATCATCGTTGGGGACCGAAATTAATAGCTTAACAAAAGTTGACAAAAGTGAAGCAAAACCCTAATTTCTGCGTTTTAAAGCAAAAATATTAGATAAAAGGAACAATATTTTTTTCTAAAAAAAGTTGGTATCGACAAACGGTAAAAAACATGGAAAAACAACACTTTTGTCGATGAAATGCATCTTTTAGATTATCATAATTTCGATAAAACGTAAATTATTGATATTTAATACGTTAAGCTTTTCTTAAAATAATTAATCTTAGCCAGTATCTTAACTATTTTACGCCATTCCGTATGTTGTATAAAACTTTAAAATTTAGGTTTTACCTTAGTAAAAGTTTTATCTTTGCAGCTTAAAATCTAGTAGGAATGACCATTCAGGAGACTTTATCACAACACATAAAAACAGCTTTTTCCAAGTTATATCTTGCAGAGATTGATACGGTGGAATTTCAATCAACACGTAAAGAGTTTAAAGGCGATATTACAGTGGTAACATTTCCAATGCTGCGTGTGGTTAAGATGAACCCAGCGCAATTAGGCGAAGATTTAGGAAACTATTTGGTAGAACATGTAGATGAGGTAAAAGCATTTAATGTGGTTAAAGGCTTTTTAAACATTGTGATAGACGATGTGTTTTATCTTAATTTTTTCAATACAATAAAAGAGAATAACACCTACGGTTTTAAGCCTCAAACAAACGAGGCTATTATGGTAGAGTATTCGTCGCCAAATACCAATAAACCTTTACATTTAGGACATATTAGAAACAACCTTTTAGGATATAGTGTAGCTGAAATTTTAAAGGCTGCTGGACATAAAGTATATAAAACCCAAATTATTAACGATCGAGGGATTCATATTTGTAAAAGTATGTTGGCTTGGAAACTTTTTGGTAATGGTGAAACCCCTGAGAACACTGGATTGAAAGGCGATAAATTGGTTGGAAATTACTATGTAAAATTTGACCAAGAATATAAAAAGGAAATAGCGAGTTTAGTCGCTCAAGGAAAAACAGAAGAAGTCGCAAAAAAGGAAGCACCAATTTTATTGGAAGCTCAAAATATGCTTCTTAAATGGGAAGCAGGAGACAAAGAAGTGGTTGCTTTATGGAAAATGATGAATGCATGGGTTTATGAGGGTTTTGATGCTACATATAAAAATTTGGGTGTTGATTTTGATTGCTATTATTACGAAAGTGATACCTATTTATTAGGAAAAGAATTTGTTGCCGAAGGATTAAAAAGCGGTGTGTTCTTTAAAAAGGATGATGGCTCTGTTTGGTGCGATTTAACAGCAGATGGTTTAGATGAAAAAATAGTACTACGTGCTGATGGTACAGCAGTATATATAACTCAAGATATTGGTACAGCCATACAACGTATTAAAGACTATCCAGATGTTGAAGGTATGGTATATACCGTTGGTAACGAACAAGATTACCACTTTAAAGTACTGTTTTTAATACTTAAAAAATTGGGTTTCGAATGGGCAAAAAACCTGTACCATTTAAGTTACGGTATGGTAGATTTGCCAAGTGGTAAAATGAAAAGTCGTGAAGGGACTGTAGTGGATGCCGACGATTTAATTATTGAAATGACCAATACAGCCAAAGAATTGTCCCAAGAATTAGGAAAGTTAGACGATTATAGCGACCAAGAAAGGCATACTATTTATAATACCATTGGCTTAGGTGCTTTAAAGTATTATATTTTAAAAGTCGATCCAAAAAAACGTATTCTGTTCGATCCAAAAGAGTCGGTCGATTTTCAAGGAAACACAGGGCCTTTTATACAATATACCTATGCGCGAATACAAGCTATTTTACGAAAAGCCAATTTTAACACAAATGTCACGTTGAGCGCAGTCGAAACGTCTCTACATGAAAAGGAAAAAGAACTCATAAAGCAATTAGAGTTATTTCCTGAAGTAATACAAAATGCAGCACAAAACCATAGTCCTGCGTTAATAGCTAATTATACCTACGATTTGGTTAAAGGATTTAACTCCTTTTACCAAAATGTATCCATTCTAGGTGCTGATAACCAAAATGAAAAGGTTTTTAGAGTGCAATTATCGCAAGTAGTTGCAAATACTATAAAAAATGCGTTTGGGTTGTTAGGTATTAAGGTGCCAGAACGTATGTAGTTTTTTTGGTTTGTTTAATGGCTTTTCGTGTAATTTTGTTGCGTGTTTCAGTAACTAATTTAGCAAATACAAACCGAATAGAAAATCTGCGAGTCCCGATAGCTATCGGGATGGGCTAGTGCTTTTCATAGGACACGGTGTTGTGTGTAGTTTTTTATTCTGTTATTCTTTTCTTTAAATCCATTCTTTCGTGCAGTATTCTCGTAATCTCAACATAATTTTCGTTTAAAGTTCTGTAGAATATTATATGTCCACTTGCTTTTATTCCAAGAAGCTGCTTTGATATCCCTTCATAGTTTTTTCCTAAATCTGGATTGTCTGCAATTTCTTGACAGTTAGAAATTAGTCCATCGTAATATTTGTCAGCTTGTTTTTCCGACCAGACCTCAATGGTATAATCCCAAATTTTTGATAAATCCTCAACAGCTTTGTTCGTCAACTTATATTCAGCCATTCGAGTGCTTTTTCGCTTTTAGAAATTCAAGATGTTTTTTTGGGTCAAAGTCGTGAGCTATTCCGCTATCAATTCCCTCTTGAATTGCTTTTTTCAAGGCAATCACTTTACTTTCTTCTTCTTCTAGAAGTCTTAATCCTGCCCGAATAACTTCGCTGACGTTTTTAAACCTTCCTTCGCGTATGCTACTTTGCACAAATTGGTCAAAATAATTTCCGAGTGATATGGATGTGTTCTTGTTCATTTTGATACTATTTGTTACAAATATACCAAAAATTGGTATAACATGCAAATTTCTCAAATTATACACAATGCAATGATATGCAACGTTTCAATGTTTTATATCAGTCGTTAAACGAAGTTCGACTATTTTTTTGGGAAAGTCAAATGGTAGTTATTTTAAAACAACTCCTTAATATCATCAGCTTCGTCATCCTCTTCAGTTTTTTCAACTAATTCGGTAAGGTTTTTTGGTAAATTATCTTTGCCATAAAATAGTATTGGTATTGGCAATATTGCCGCCATTCCAATCATGAGTAATAATAAGAATAAGCGCAAAAAGCGTTTAAGTTTTCGCATAGGTAATTTTAAAAAGTAATACAATGTCTAAGCCATAGTTTTGGCATAGAGTGAATTAAAATGAAGTGGTATTAGCCTATGAAAGTATCCTCTTCGAAATTGGAAGTTTGTTGAATAACTTTAAGAAATTCCAATTGTATAGGCAAGTGTAAGTTATCATGTTGTTTATATTGCACAGCGTACAAGCTTTTATAATGTGTTAAACAGCATTTAAAATTAAAAATAGAAAAGTTGTTTTCAAGAATACTGTGCGCTTTTCTATGGTTTATATGGTACGTATTTTGGTTTGGAGTGTTCTCTAAACCAGTTATTACCCATGATGTTGTAGTGTTTGCAGTTGGTAAAAATGCATCAGCTTGAAATGTTAAACAACAAGCTATAAGCGTAAAACTTAAAAAAAGAGCTGTGATTTGTTTTAAATACTGCATGTTTAAAGATATGCTTTTCAAGCTTACTTTTATAATAAATTTTAACTTATAATTTAAAACGTTTTGTCAAAATAAAAGCAATCTAGCTACAAAAAGTGAATTCGAAAACTGAAGTTTGGAGTGATTCCAAGAGATGAATTTTCAATTTTAGAAATATTGTCTTCACTATCAATAGCATAATATGTATCAATAATATTTTCCTTATTAAATAAGTTCCACAATGAAAACCCTGCAATGGCATTAGCGTTATTTGCCACTTTAAAAGTATAAGTTGCAGAAAAATCAGTCCTTAAATAATCAGCAATACTACTGCTATTTGGCGAGTTATAGTTTATAATATTATTTGTGTATGGATTACTTGCATCTGGTTCAGTATATGGTTTTCCAGTTCGCCAATTAAAGCCCAAGGCGAATTTAAATTTATTAATTGTGTAAGTGCCTGCAAATGTAAACGCATGTGTTATATCGGCATTATTTGGAAAAGAATTGTTAGAGTTTAAATTTTTAAACAAATAATTATTTTTACTATACGAATAGCTTAACCAAACACTTGTATTTAAATATTGTTTGTTTATTAAAAAATCGAGACCTTTTATTTGATAATTGCCAATGGCATTAACAAATTGATATTGATTTTGGAAGCCTTGACTCCTTGTAGTAATGCCATCTACTTTTTTAACATATGCTTCCGCACTAATTAATAATCTGTTTTTGTTAAACCTAATTTCTGTAGATAGTTGTTTGCTTTTTAAAATTGGAATATCAATATCGTTAGACAAGACCCAACGACGTTTTTCAATACCTAAAAAATCGTTTTGTAAATCAATAATTTGTGATGTGGTTTGGCTTTTTAACTCGCCTAAAAGTTCAAATCTAAAATTGTTAAAAAAGCGTTGGTTGAAACTAAATCGAGGCTCAATAAGTATTTTGGAAAATTTCTCGAAATAATTGCCTCTTAAACCAATTTTTAAGAAGGTATTTTTTGAGTTTGAAGCAAAATCCAACTCCTTAAAAAGTGAATGTGTTCGCAGGACTTCTTTGATATAGCTTCTAAAAATAGGATTGTTTACGTCTTCTAAGTTGCTTACACCTACTTCGGAAAATTGATAGCCTCCATTAAGTTTTAAGTTATCGTTAAACCTATAATTCAATAATGTTTTAACACCATTGTCATATACTTGATTTTCTTGTATAAGCCGCTGGTTATTTATAGCGTCAAAATTTGTGGCGTCTAAATTGTATTTAGATACATGTACTTGAACAGAAGTAGAAAATCGAGGGTTCCATTTTCTTGTGTAATCTACTGATGCCGCTAAATTACTTTGGGTAAGATTGCTATTTAGTGCTTCATCTATATCGTTGATTCTGGATTGCTCCTTATAGTTTAAATTATTAAATACGTTTAAAAAGTTGACCCTTATTTTATCTTTCTTTGAAATGTCATACAAAAACTTAAGAGTAGTATCGTAAAAATAAAAACGTTCATTTTTCGATATAGAGCTGTTATCTGGATTATTTGTAAGATCTGAATCCTGAAAGATTCGTTTAAAGTATTGTTCGTAGGTGGGAGTTGCTAAAAAATCTGATAATGAGCGTCTCGCCGAAAGCTGTATTTCTGTTTTTTTACTTAAAGGTATTTTGGCAAAGGCATCACCATTTATAAAATTAAAACCACCTCCACCTGAAGCTTTTTTGCTAATACTATTAGACAATCGCATATCTATAATACTCGATATACCATCACCATACATGGCACTCGTGCCATTTTTTGAAACACTAACTGTTTCTGTTAAGTAAGGATTAAAGGCCGATATTAAACCAAAAAAGTGACCGGATTGGTACATTTTTATGCCGTCCCAAAGTATGAGGTTTTGGTCATGGGTGCCTCCTCTAATATTTACATTAGATACGCGTTCGTCAACACTTACAACTCCAGCGAGTGACTGGATGGCCTGTAAAACATCAGGCTCTGTTAAACCAGGTAAAATCCCAAATGATTCAGGTTTAATATTTGTCGTGCCATCATTGTTAAGTGAAATGCCTTTCGTTAAATAATTGCTTATTACAACTTCATTTAGGTACTGTGTTTTAAAGGATTTTGATTGTTCTTCTTCTTCCTTTTTCAGAATTAAAATTCTATTGTCAATTCTTTGAAAAACAAGGTTAGTATTTTTGGAAATATAATCTAACACCTCACTAAGTGATAAGTTGGATCTAGTAATGACAATTGCTTTACCTTTTACGTTTGCATCAGCATAAGAAAATGTAACGTTATGTTTTTTTTCAATGTGCTTTAAAAAGTCAACAAGAGGAATTGTTTCTTTATTAATTTGAGCTGTAACCGTCAAAAAACTAAAGAAAAATAAAACAATGTGCAGAAAACTTAAAATGGTTCTAGTCACGTGAAAATTCTATGGTCGTTTTATTCTTAAAATTATACTTTACGTTTAAAGGTAAAGTTATAGATTTTAATGCCAATTCTATATCGTTATGGCTAAAACTTCCTGTAAACAATTGTTCTTTATCTATGTTTTGAGGGTTTATAGATACATTGTATTGCCTTTCGAATTCGCCAATTACGTACTCGAAAGGCATACTTTTAAAGTAGCTTTCATTATTAATCCACGAAGGGATTAACGATGTTTCTTTTTCTTTAGCAATTAATTTCCCATCAATTTTTAAAAAGCTATCTCCTGGTTTAAGTATTACAATGTTATTATTATGAGTTACTTTAACAGAGCCTTCGTAACAAATTACTTCAAAATAATTATCACGATGTTTTACGTTAAATTCTGTTCCTAAAACGGTTACCACACCATTTTTGGTTTTTACGCTAAAAGTAGCTCCTTTTGCTACTTTAAAAAACGCTTCACCTTCTAAGGTTACATCACGATGTTTGTTCCAACGACTTTTGTTATATGCTAGTTTTGACATAGCATTTAACGAAACATTCGATGCATCAGGTAACTCAATAGTTGTTTTTTGTGCAGCTAGCGTAGTAATATTGGTGTCCAACGTGGTTGTATAATAATACACCGAAAAAGAAATAGCTAAAATAGCAGCAATTCTTAAAACTGGGCGTAACCAATTGGTTTTGGATCTGTTTTTGGTTTTTGACGAATTAATGTATTGTAACGCAGTGTTA
The DNA here is from genome assembly GCA_963975205.1 of uncultured Flavobacteriaceae bacterium. Lineage (GTDB taxonomy): Bacteria > Bacteroidota > Bacteroidia > Flavobacteriales > Flavobacteriaceae > Pontimicrobium. The sequence goes on from CAXBFU010000008.1 coordinate 20,226, forward strand.
AGCCCTTCTTCAACATTGTATTCAGGGGCTTTAAATCGTGTTAGGTTATTTGATAGAGTCACTAATTCCTTGTAATCTTCAAACTTTTTAAAAGCTTCAAATTCCTGAGGACTTAACTCATTATCTAACCATTTTTGTATTAATTCTTTGCGTTCCATAATATTAATTACACCTATATAACAACCTACTTTTAAAAACTCCTACCTTGCTATGAAAGTTTTTAGTTACCAGTCTCACTTTTTAGTATTTATTCGTTAAAATAGTTAGTTTTTTGTGACTGCTTACTGCTACTGAATAATGCAAACTATTGTTACAATCCATCAATATCTTCTCTTAATTTTTTTAGTGCACCATAAATGCGTTTTTCAACAGCTTTTTGCGAAATGTCTAAAAGTTCAGCAATTTCTCTATGTTTTTTACCTTCAATTCTATTTAATAAAAATGCAGTACGTTGTGCTTCACTTAAATTAGCTATTGCTTTTTGTAGCTTATCCATGTACTCATTTCCTTCCAGAATAAATTCGGGAGTTTCGTTGGTATGTGTTTTGGGTTTTGTTTTTTGGTACTTTAAAACTACTTTTTGGTGCGAGGCTTCATTCAGCATTAAATTATTTGCTACAGTAAATAAAAAAGACTTTGCTTTAGCTGGAGTTACCTTGCCACAATGTTCCCATAATTTAATAAAGGCTTCTTGTACTTTGTCTTTAGGGTTAAAATGTTGTCCAAACTTATAATACAGGAAATCGTGTAGGTTTTTAGAGTGTTTTTCAAATAGGCTAGAAAACATTCGTTCGTCGCAAATATTATCACTTATGTCTTTCTTCATTAATATAGCTTGGTATGGTAAAAATAAAAAAAAAGAAGTACCAAGGTAGGAGTTTTTAAAGTTTAGTTGTTTTATAAGAAAATTGAAGTAAAATAAAAACCTACATTATGAAAACGAAATTAAATTACACGCTGTTATTAGCCTTTTTTGCCCTTTTAACTTTTTCTTCTTGTCAAGATGAAGTTATTGAAATTACAGACCCTAGCTCTGAACAAGCTTTTCAAGCAAATTCTAATTTAGCTGCTCTAATAAGTGATGCTTCTATAAATGATGGATCAAGCGATAATATTATTGATCAATCTAGTGAATTATCTGTGAACTTACCTATTACTGTTACTGCAAATGGTATGCAGTTCACTATAAATTCTGAAGAAGATTTCAACCTTATTGAAGAGACATTCGATGAGTTTGAAGATGATATTGACCAACTTGAAATTCAATTCCCAATTACTGTTACGTTAAGTGATTATACCGAAGTGGTTATAAACAATCAAGCGGAACTTGATAATTTAAGAAGTGAAAGTACAAATGAAGAAGAAGATGATGACATTGAGTGTATCGATTTTCAATATCCCATTACATTTTCAACTTATAATACACATTTTCAACTTATAGATGTTGTTACAATACATAACGATGGCGAACTCTATAGATTTATGCATAACCTAGAAGCGGGTGTTTTAGTAAGTCTAAATTTTCCAGTAACAATGGTTTATAAAGATGGCACTACCATTGAAGTTAATAATAATTTAGAATTGGAAACTGTTATCAGTGAGGCTAGAAATGCATGTGATGAAGATGATGATAACGATTGGAATGATGACGATTTCACTAAAGAACGCCTAGATAATTTATTGGTAAGCTGCCCTTGGATAGTACACGATGTTAGAAGAGATCATGCAAATTTAGCAAACGATTATAGAGAATATCTTATGATATTTAATGAAGATGGCATTGTAAAAGTTAGAGCTAGAAATGGCGATATGCTTACAGGGACATGGAGTACAAGAGTTACAGACCATGGTGCTAAAATAACATTGGAATTTGATAGCTTAGTAGATTTTACATTAGAGTGGTTTGTTTACGAAATTAGAAGCGGAAAAATTAAATTATATACCGATGGAGGCAACCGTATCATCCTTGAAAAAAACTGTGATACAGTTGTAGAGCATACTATCGAACGTATTGAGAACATACTTAAAGAATGTCTATGGAGAGTAGCACAATTAGAGGTAGATGGAAATGATAATGAATACGACTACATAGGTACGCCATTAAAATTCTTTGAGAATGGTGTTGTTAAAATTCGTGTTAATGGCGAGTTAGTATCAGGTACTTGGGATGTGTTAGAGTATAATGGTGTATTTGTACTGCAAATTAATCTAGAAGGACGACCAGAATTGCAATTAGAATGGGTTATTACGTTCTTAGAAGCACATGTAATTAAACTTGAGAATCAAGAAAATGAAATGGTTATTAAAAGACATTGTCCAGATGGCGATGAGGATGTAAGGTATATTGATGAAATTCTTAACGAAGGCGAATGGGAAGTAGCTCTATACATGGACGAAAATGTAAACGAAACAGATGATTTCTATTTATATGTTGTAGATTTCTTAGAAAACGGTTGGGTAAAAGTTACCGATCCCAATACCGGAATTATAGATGGTTCTTGGTTAACTTATAGAAATGAAGAAGGTGTTTTAAAACTAGGATTAAACTTTGGTATCGAACCACCATTCATGGAGTTAAATAACAGATGGAAAATAGTTGATATTAGTAACAATAGAATTGAGTTGAAAGACTATAATTCTAATGGAGAAGTAGAAAAAAAGTTAGTTTTCGAGAGACTTTAATACTATAAATCACAATGTCACTATCAACATAATGATATACGGGCTTTTAAACAAGCTTTAGTTGTTTTTAGTTATTGGTTAGAGAAAAAGGGTTGCAATTTATTGCAACCCTTTTTTATAGTGTTATAACTTCAATTATAAGCTTCAAATTATTAAATTTGCATTTCTAAAAATTTGTAGTAGAATATGTTTGATAATTTAAGCGATAAGTTAGATAAAGCACTTCACGTCCTAAAAGGTCATGGAAGTATTACCGAAGTAAATGTAGCAGAAACCTTAAAAGAAGTGCGTAGAGCACTTTTGGATGCCGATGTTAACTTTAAAATTGCTAAAGAGTTTACCAATAGAGTAAAAGAAAACGCCTTAGGCCAAAACGTACTTACCAATTTACAACCAGGACAACTTATGGTTAAAATTGTTAAGGATGAACTAACCGAGTTAATGGGTGGAGATGCCGCAGGAATCAATTTATCTGGAACACCATCAGTGATTCTAATGTCTGGTTTACAGGGTTCTGGTAAAACTACTTTTTCTGGGAAACTAGCCAATTATTTAAAAAATAAAAAAACAAAAAAACCCTTATTGGTAGCTTGTGATGTGTATCGTCCAGCTGCAATCGATCAGTTGCATATTGTTGGTGAACAAATTAATGTTGAGGTCTTTAGTGATCGTGGAAATAACGATCCAGTTGCTATTGCAAAAGCTGGTGTGGCTCGTGCTAAGGCAAACGGATTTAATGTGGTGATTATAGATACGGCTGGTCGTTTAGCCGTAGATGAAGTAATGATGACTGAAATCTCAAACATCCACAAAGCAGTACAGCCAGAAGAAACATTGTTTGTAGTCGATTCCATGACAGGTCAAGATGCAGTCAATACTGCAAAAGCCTTTAACGATGTTTTAAACTTTGATGGTGTTATCTTAACAAAACTTGATGGTGATACTCGTGGTGGAGCAGCAATATCTATTAAATCAGTCGTAAATAAACCAATCAAATTTATTGGTACAGGCGAAAAGATGGATGCTATAGATGTATTCTACCCTTCTCGTATGGCAGAGCGTATCCTTGGTATGGGAGATGTGGTGTCGTTAGTAGAGCGTGCGCAAGAACAATTTGACGAAGTAGAAGCAAGAAAGCTTCAAAAGAAAATAGCAAAAAACCAGTTTGGTTTAGACGATTTTCTAAAACAAATCCAGCAAGTTAAAAAAATGGGTAGCATGAAGGATTTAATGGGAATGATTCCTGGTGCTGGAAAAATGATGAAAGACGTAGATATTGATGATGATGCTTTTAAAGGAATTGAATCCATCATACATTCAATGACACCAGACGAGCGTTCAAACCCATCCATATTAAATGCCAGCAGAAAGAAACGTATAGGCAAAGGTTCAGGAACTTCGGTTCAAGAAGTAAATCAGTTATTAAAACAATTCAACCAAATGAGTAAGATGATGAAAATGATGCAAGGAGGAGGCGGAAAGAAAATGATGCAGATGATGAAAAATATGCCAAGGTAAATGAGCTTTTAATTTGATAAAAAACATCAATGCATTGTTACCTCGAGAGCAGTCGAGAGGTCACAAATTAAAAAAGAGTAGAAATAGGTCTCGACTGCGCTCGACCTGACATTAAAATAGCCACAGCATGACAATTCTAGACGGTAGAAAAATTAGTAACGATATTAAAGACGAAATAGCAGCTCAAGTAGCAACTATGAAATCTAATAGCGAAAAAGTACCGCATCTAGCGGCTGTTTTAGTTGGGACAGATGGTGCAAGCATGACTTATGTTGGAGCTAAAGTTAAAGCTTGTGAGCGTATTGGATTCGATTCTACATTAATCGATTTACCTGAAGAAACTACCGAAGAAGAACTGTTAAATCATATCGATAATTTAAATAATAATGATGAGATTGACGGATTTATTGTGCAACTCCCTTTACCAAAACATATTGATGAACAAAAAGTTTTAATGGCTGTAGATCCAGATAAAGATGTCGATGGATTTCATCCAACAAACGTTGGTAAAATGACATTGGATTTGCCATCATTTTTGCCAGCAACCCCTTTTGGTATTTTAGAATTGCTAGAACGTTACAACGTAGAAACGTCTGGAAAACATGTGGTAGTTATGGGAAGAAGCCACATTGTTGGTCGCCCAATGAGCATCTTAATGAGTCAAAAACGTAAAGCTGGAAACGCTACAGTAACAGTAGTTCATAGTCGCACACAAAACCTTGCTGAATTTACTCGTGAAGCAGACATTATTGTCGCAGCCATTGGTATTTCAGAGTTCTTAAAAGGAGATATGGTAAAAGAGGGCGTTGTAATTATTGATGTTGGTATTACACGAGTTCCAGACGACACAAAAAAACGAGGTTATAGACTTGCAGGTGATGTAGATTTTGAAAGCGTAAGCAAAAAAGCAAGTTATATAACACCAGTTCCTGGAGGTGTTGGACCAATGACGATTGCCATGTTACTTAAAAACACCTTGCTGGCAAGAGAAATGCGAAGCAAATAAGCACTACATTAAGTGTAGTTCTGGTCACTTTTTTTAATCTTGATGCTCAAATAACAACCAAGAATTTGGGTCCACAACTACGGCTTTAACTTTAGCTTTTACATCTAATGTTACTGAAGACTTTTTATTCTTCATGCTAAGGGTGACAATCTCTGATGAATCATCTTCATAAATAAGTTTCAACTCCATTGGAAAAGAAAATACCACATTAGTTTTTTGAGTTTGCTCAACATTAAACGTAAGTGCTTGGTCGTTCAATTTCCATGATGTTTTTAAAATAGGTTGTCCAGGTTGTTCTAACCATTGTGTAAAAAAAGCATCCAATTCTTGATTTGTCACTTCTTCAAACACATTTTTTAAATCATCACTCGACGCATTTTTCAATTTATATTTTTGGTAGTAGGCGCTAATGCTGTTCCAAAAAGGTACATCACCCACTTTTTTCCGTAACATGTGCAATACCCAAGCCCCTTTTTGATAGGAGTTGGTATTGAGTAGTCGCATTAAGCTTTTGGTTTCGGAGTCTAAAACAGGTGTTAATTGTTGCTTTGAAAATTTAATAACAGCGTCACGTTGTTTGTTAACCAGCTCTAAAAAAGCAGTTTTCCCTTTAGTGTTTTCAACATATAAATTGGTAAAATAAGTAGCAAATCCTTCGCTTAACCAAACATGTGTCCAATCGCTTTCCGAAGCCGAATTTCCAAACCATTGGTGTGCAATTTCATGAGCAATAAGGTTTTCAATTTTACGTTCACCACTTACCGAGTTTTCAAAATAAAAGATATTACTTGCATTTTCCATGCCTCCAAAACGTGTTTTAGATTGCACATTTGCCAATTTTGAATATGGATATGGACCAACATGCTCAATAAAGAAATTGATAATATCTTTTCCCATGGCATAATCGTAAAAACCAGCGTCTTTGTTTTGTGGATACACCCAAGATGAGATGGGAATATTATTGGTTTCGCCAATGTGTTGTACTGCAAAGCGAGCAATACCAATCACCATTACTTTTGTTGGAATTGGCACCTCGGTTTTCCAAACATATAAGGTGTTTTGATTATCCAAATCGGTTTCTTCAATTTGCGTTCCATTACCTATTACTTGGTAATGTGCAGGTGCTGTAACATGCCATTCTACTAATGCTTTATCTGATGGATGATCTACGGTTGGCAACCATTGATGCGCTCTATTAGGCCAATTATCGCCAAAAAAAGTACGATCGCCATATTTGTTTTTTGAAATTACCAAACCATCTTTTGGAACACCATGATATGATACTAAAAATGTTTTTTCTTCACCAGCAGTGATGTTGCTAAAAATTGTAAGTACATTATTTTGATGCTTAAATTTTACAGGATTTCCATTTTCAGAAATTGAACTTACCATCATCCCTTTGTTTGTTTCATCTGTATTTTCTAGATCCAATTTAAAACTTTCTAAATTAGAGGTAGCAACAAGATTAATAGTTGCCTCGCCTTGTATGTTATTATTATCATCGGTTACAATAATATGAAACTCATATTTTTGTATATCGATAGTGCCATAATCAATATAAACTCGTTGGCTAAAAGATGGTAAGCTTAAACAAATAGTAATTAAAAGGAGAATGTATTTTTTCATAGTAATTTTAATTATTTAGCAAATAGTTGACTCATATCTCTAAAAGCTTTAAACTCTAAAGCGTTTCCTGAAGGATCTAAAAAAAACATGGTGGCTTGTTCGCCTATAAGACCTTCAAAGCGAATATAAGGTTCAATAATAAACTTAACACCTTTTTGTTTTAAAGATTCAGAAAAACTTTTAAATGTTTCCCAAGGTAACACAATTCCAAAATGAGGTACAGGTACATTTTTTCCATCAACAGGATTGGTGTGTAATTCCTCTGTAGGTTTTTCTTTATAATGAATTACCAATTGGTGTCCAAAAAAATTAAAATCTACCCAATGGTCGCTACTTCGTCCTTCAATGCAACCAAGAGTGTCTCTATAAAATGTTCGGCAAGTTTCTAAATTCCATACAGGAATCGCTAAGTGAAAAGGTGAAATTTGTGTCATTGGTTTGGTTTGTACGTAAAGTTACATTTTTTGTCGGACACAGTTAATTTTCCAAGTAGGATAAATAATGTTTTCTTCTTTATCTGTCCACTCTCCAACCCATTTATAACCAGTATTATTCATGTCGTAAAAGGTTAATCTATAATAACCATCCATTCCGTTAGGCGCTTTTTGTTCGCGATATAGTACAATTTTACCCTCTTTTTTATTGCCTTCCCAAACAGGAAATGTTGTTGAAGGCGTTTTTGAAGAATACCAATGTACATACCATCTACTGCTATCGGCTATATATTGCCTGATACTCCCAGAATGCGAGCCATCAGCCTTTAAGGTTTCATCTTGAACAGCCATACCATTTAAAATATATTTCCAAGTCCAAGTCATATCTACAGGTTCAGCCCAGGAACCATCTGGTTTTCTGCTTACTGAAGTGCAATTGCAGATTCCAATCATGGCTTGATAATCTTTAATTTGTTCTGGTGCTTTAGGATTTGCTTTTCCAAACGGAAACTCTTTGGAAACACCATAGTTGTATTGAGCAAACGAAGTGATGGATGCAAGAAGCAATAATAGTGTAACTTTCTTCATCTTTTTGAGCTTTTAAGAAACTTTTTATCAGTAATTTAAATATGTTAATTGGTATTAACCATGACCTGCCAAATGCCCATTATGGGCTTTCATAATGGTTTTTATTTCAAGTTACTTATGTAAATTAAAAGTAGAATACTAATTATGAATAAATTAACAGATGTTTAGTGCTTACGCTTTGTTTTGTTTGAAAAAAATTTGCCTGAGTTTTGCGTATTAGACTTATAAACTTTTGTTGATTCACTCAATAAATTATTGAGCGTTTTAAGCTCTACAGGAGTAAGTTCTCTATATTTTCCAACAGGAATATCTAATGTTATATTCATGATACGAGTACGTTTTAAAGTTTGTACTTCGTAATTCAAATAGTCACACATACGTCGTATTTGCCTGTTTAAGCCTTGGGTTAAAATAATGCTGAACGTATGAGAATTTATTTTTTTTACTTTACATTTTTTTGTGGTTTGACCTAGATCCTCAATAAAAATGCCTCCAGACATTCTATTGATAAAAGTTTGAGAAATTGGTTTATCGACCGTTACAATATATTCTTTTTCGTGATTATTACTCGCTCTTAGAATTTTATTGACAATATCGCCATCGTCAGTTAGAAGAATTAAACCTTCACTAAGTTTGTCTAAACGGCCTATTGGGAAAATGCGTTTGTGATAATTTATGTAATCAATTATATTGTCTTTTTCAACATTGGTATCTGTAGTGCAAACAATGCCAATGGGTTTGTTAAAAGCTAAATAAGTGCGCTTAATATCTTTCTTTTTAATGATTTCCCCATCAACCGCAATAACATCATTTTCGCTGACTTTTGTACCCATTTCTGGAACAATATTATTAATTGTAACGCGTCCTTCTTCAATTAGCTTATCGGCAGCCCGACGAGAGCAAAAACCAGCTTCACTTAAATATTTATTGAGTCGTGTTAAATTTTCTTCCATACAGCAAAAATACTGATAATAATTAGCTTTTTATAAAGCTAACAATGCTTTCGGTAACCTTTGTATTGTTAAGAGAGTGTCCAAAACCATTAGTAGAAATTAAAGTGCTGTTCTTAAAATTTGATTTAATAAGTTTAGCATCAGAAAAAGGAATAATTGGGTCTTTAATATCGTGAATAATTAAGCCTTTAGCTGCAATGTTTTTTGCAAATTTGGAGGTTGAAAATTCTGTAGGAACAGCACCAAAGCGGTTAAATATTATTCTGCCTAAATTTTTTTCAATCTTCTTGTTGTATCCTAAAAGATTGATGTAATTTTTTAAAACATCTTCAAACTCTGATGGTGCACCAAGCAATACCATTTTTTGTATGGAATCCAGTTGGTATTTTTGCTGATGGAACACTGCTGCCATACCACCAACTGAGTGGCCTATTACAATTTGTGGCTCATATTTTTTTGCTACAACATTAATAAACTCCGAGTAGAGCAAAGCGTTAAAAAGTTTGCTTCCAGAGGCACCATGAGCTGGAGCGTCTAAGGCGATAACATTAAAACCTTCGTTTATAAAAATTTCTATTTTCCGTTTCCAGCGAGCCGAATTGCTTTCCCAACCATGTGCTAGTAGGATAGTTGCTTTGTCGCCTTGCCAATGGTAGGTTGCAATGTTTAAATCGTCATATTTTAAAACCTCTTTATTGGCAGAACTTAAAAACGCTTCGTGTTTAGGTGCTAATTTTCCTTTACGTGGTTTGGAAAATAAATGAAGTGCCTTGTTTGCAGCATAATCTGCAGAGAGATAGCTTAATACGTTGAGGTATGAACCAATAATTTTGATAATGTATTTTTCCATAAAAAGGTTTGGCTTAATCTTCTCTGTTAACTTTATCAATTGAAAATGCTGGAGAGCAGATAGCTATATATTCACAAGGTTCAGTAAATGGGTTTGAATATTGTACTCTAACATTTTTGTTTATTTTTATAGATTGACCAGCTTCCAAAACAATGGTTTCTCCATCAATTATAAATTGCTTTTTTCCTTTAATGATATAAGTGTATTCATCAAACTCTGGTGTTTGAAAAGGCTCGCTCCAGCCCGAAGGTGCAACCATGTGAGCAATACTTAGTTCAGGATTGCTGCTAATAGCATTCCCAAAATGTTCTTCAATAAGTTTGCCGTCGTTAGTTGGAACAATAAAAGGGGATTTTTGTAGGGTGTATTTTTTCATTTAAAACCACTGTATAAAAAAGTTTTTAATCTTCGCATTATCTGGTATATGGATGGCTTCAATATCTAAATTCATATCAAAACGCATTTCTGCTGGTAATTGGTCTTTATCTATAGTGAAATACGAATTGATATCATCAACCGATATAATAATATCTCTTAAAGTATTTTGTATGCTAGATATTTTATAATTGTCCCTAATGGTTTTAAAAGTGCTGTTGGTATGTAAACCTTTAGAGGTTTTATAGCGCTCATCAATTATTCGTATAGTTTTAATGGTTGCTGTAGAATCTAAATATTGAGAAGGCGATAAGATTAATAGTTGTTTGCCTCCTTTTTCGTAAACAAGAATATCGTTGGTATTGCCAGCAAATTCGTCACCACTTATTGAGGTAACAATAGAATCGTTAGCAAACACCATTTTTAAATCTCTTACCTGTGTGGAATCATTAAGGTTGCCAATGTTATTTGGCGATATCATAAATGGATCTTGCTCTTTATTACAAGAGGTTAAAAAGCTAATAGATAGAATTAGGGCTAAGATTGAGTGTTTCATTTGCTAATAATTTGAAAAATGGTATGTGGTTTATTTTTTTTGAATTGGTAATGATTGCCAAATGCCTATTATATGCTTTATTTCATTACTTTTTTTAGTACTCCAAATACTGCACGAATAAATGTGGCACTTGTTAATACTTTAACGACAGGATTTTGGCGTTGGTATCTTGAAGACGTTTTTCTTCTGGATTTTTCTTCTCGTTCGCGTTCTTTTTTAAGTTCTTCTCGTTCTTTTTCTAGAGCTAAACGTTCATCTTCTTTTTTCTTTAACTCTTCAGCTTTTTTAATTTTTTCATTCAATAATTCATAGGCACTCTCTCGATCAATTTCCTCATTATATTTTAAGACTAACTTAGAATCGTCCAGTAATTGATTTAGTTCTTTTTGTGTGAGAATATCCATCCTGCTCATTGGTGCTCGCATCATGGTAGCTGCCAAAGGTGTTGGTCGTCCTTTTTCATCTAATGCCGAAACCAACGCTTCACCAATACCTAGTGAGGTTAATACTTCTGCAGTATCATAATAATCAGTATCTGGATAATTTTGTGCCGTTAATTTTATAGCTTTTCTGTCCTTGGCTGTAAACGCACGTAAAGCATGTTGCACTTTTAAGCCTAATTGGCTCAAAACCGCTTCTGGAACATCGGTTGGGTTTTGGGTTACAAAATATAAGCCAATCCCTTTACTTCTAATAAGTTTTACGATGCTTTCAATTTGGTTAAGAAGTGCTTTTGAGGCTTCATTAAAAATTAAATGTGCTTCATCAATAAACATAATAAGCTCTGGTCTTCCAGAATCACCTTGCTCAGGAAACGTTTCATAAATTTCGGCCAATAAGCTCAGCATAAATGTTGAGAATAGTTTTGGTTTATCTTGTATATCGGTTAATCTAATAATGTTTATATAACCACGACCATCTCTGGTTGTTCTTACTAAATCTTCTACTTCAAAACTTTTTTCACCAAAAAACAAATCGCCACCTTGTTGTTCTAATTCAACTATGCGACGTAAAATAGCACCTGTCGAGGCGGTTGAAATCCTGCCATAAGCATCTTCAAACTCTTTTTTGCCTTCGTTGGTAGCATATTGAAGAATTTTTTTGAAATCCTTTAAATCTAATAGAGGTAGTTTATTGTCGTCACAATATTTAAATATTACCGAAATGATTCCAGCTTGCGTTTCCGATACATCTAAAATTCTTGAAATTAACACAGGCCCAAACTCACTTACTGTGGCTCTTAAGCGCACGCCATCTTGTTCTGATAGCGACAAGACTTCAACCGGAAAGGCTTTAGGCTCAAAAGGTAGCCCAATTTTTTCGTGACGCTCATCAATTTTAGGGTGCCCAGGACTAGGTTGCGCTAACCCGCTTAAGTCTCCTTTAATATCCATTAATAATACTGGAATCCCTTTTTCACTTAAGTTTTCGGCTAATACTTGTAAGGTTTTTGTTTTTCCTGTTCCAGTTGCACCTGCAATTAAACCATGCCTGTTCATGGTTTTAAGCGGCACTTTTACATAAGCATTTTTTACAGTTTCTTCGTCTAAAATTGCCGAACCTAAAGTAATATAATCGCCTTTAAAAGTGTTACCTTCAGCTATATGGTTAAAGAATTTTTCTTTGCGAGTCATGGTCTCTTAATTTTGCATAAAAATAAGTAATCTTAATTAAATCAAAATAAAAAAACTTTTAAGTTTTAAGAGGAAACTAGAAACTCTAAGCTATCTTTGCGCACAATGAAGAAAGAAATTTTAGAACTTGTAAATAAAGGCGAAATGCTTCCTTTAATGGAAGAATTTTATACCATTCAAGGTGAAGGATATCACAAAGGAACGGCTGCTTATTTTGTTAGGATTGGAGGATGCGATGTTGGTTGCCATTGGTGCGATGTTAAGGAAAGTTGGAGTGCTAATTTGCATCCACCTACTGAAACATCTAAGATAGTTGATAACGCTATTAAATATAGTAATACTATTGTTGTGACAGGTGGAGAGCCTTTAACTTGGGACATGACAGAATTGACAAGACAATTAAAAGCCAAAAATGTGCAAACTCACATAGAAACATCAGGTGCTTATAAATTGACCGGAACTTGGGATTGGATTTGCTTGTCTCCAAAAAAACTAAAACTCCCAACTGAAGCAATTTACGAAAAAGCTCATGAGCTAAAAATGATTATTTACAATAAGAGTGATTTTAAGTTTGCCGAGGAACAGGCTTCTAAAGTTAATAACAATTGCATTTTGTACTTACAGCCTGAGTGGAGCAAACGAGACAAAGTGATTCCTTTAATAGTAGATTATGTGATGCAAAACCCTAAATGGAAAGTATCGTTACAAACACACAAGTATTTAAATATACCTTAATAAAAAAAAGCTGTCTAAATAGTGTTTTTATTGTCATTTTGAGCGTAGTTGAAAAATCTCAATAATCTATAAATCAATATTTTAATTTTTATAAGATTCTTCATTTTTATTCAGAAGACACTTTTTAGACAGCTTCTTTTAATTGTTATAAAAATTCTAATTCAAAGGAACAGCTACTCTTACAGTTCCCCATCCTAAATGCATATTTCCATTGTCATCAAAAGCTATAGAAAACGCTTCAAGTGAATCGCTACTTGTAGATGCTTTAGCCATAAATCTAGCTACTTCACCAGATTCTGCATTTTTTCCTGCATTACCTCCCCAAGTACCAAGAGTAGAGTTGAGAATAACTGTCCATTCTTTCTCTCCTGGGATTGTTGTTAATGTATAAGTTCCAGCTTTTACACTTTTACCACCAAGCATCATGTTATTTTTAAATGTGATTTCGGTACCCTCATTAGCTCCAGTACGCCACACTTTTCCATTTGGAGCCAATTTACTTAGCGCTCTTCCTTTAAGTTGTGGTCTACTGTAAACTATTTTAACAGATTTGTCTTTAGACATACTTATGTCTAACGGACTTTTGTCTAAGTCTGCAAATTTTTGCGCTTCAACATTTGTTGTTAATAGCATAATAAGAGCGAAAGCAATTGTCGAAATTAATGATGTTTTTTTCATGTTAAATTTTATTTATTATAGAATTTTAAAAATATTGAATGCAAAACATAAAACTTGAAAGATTTTGTTAAACTTTACAAATAGCAAACGTATCTTATTTTTTTGTCAATTTTAATTTCAATAAATCATAAATATGACTGTTTATTGTTATAATATGTAACTAATTATGATGTATATGTTTATAATATGAAATATTATTCAAATATTTGTACTATAAAATTAAAAGAAAAAGATTATGTGTGGCATTGTATGTGCATTCGACCTAAAAGAGAAATCAGATAAATTAAGGCCTCAAATTCTGGAAATGGCAAAAACTATTCGTCATCGAGGACCAGATTGGAGTGGTATATATAGTGATGAAAAAGCTATTCTGGCGCATGAGCGTTTAGCAATTGTTGACCCAGCTTCAGGAAAACAACCCTTGTTTAGTGAAGATAAAAAACTAATTCTTGCTGCTAATGGTGAAATATATAACCATCGTCAATTACGTATGCAGTTTCCTGATTATAAGTTTCAAACAGAAAGCGATTGTGAAGTAATTCTAGCACTATATAAAGAAAAAGGATGCGATTTTATTGATGAGATGAATGGTATTTTTGGTTTCGTTATTTATGATGTTGAAAAAGATGAATATTTCATAGCACGAGACCACATGGGAATTATTCCGTTATACATTGGTTGGGACAAGCAAGGAACGTTTTATGTAGCTTCTGAGTTGAAAGCCTTAGAAGGCGTTTGTACAAAAATAGAACTCTTTCCTCCAGGACATTATATGAGAAGTAAGGATGGTAAGTTTGTGCAATGGTACAAACGTGATTGGGAAGACTATGAAGCAGTAAAAGATAACGAAACAAGTATTGCAGAAGTTAGACAAGCCTTGGAAGATGCGGTACACAGACAATTGATGAGCGATGTACCTTATGGTGTATTGTTGTCTGGAGGTTTGGATTCTTCAATTACTTCTGCAATTGCAAAAAAATATGCTGAACGTCGTATAGAAGCCGACGATAAAGAACAAGCTTGGTGGCCACAATTACATAGTTTTTCCGTTGGGTTGGAAGGTTCACCAGATTTAAAAGCTGCCAAAAAAGTGGCAGACCATATTGGTACAGTACATCATGAAATTAAGTTTACGATACAAGAAGGCTTAGATGCTATTAAAGATGTTATCTATCAATTGGAAACCTACGATATCACAACCATAAGAGCTTCAACACCAATGTATTTAATGGCAAGAGTTATTAAATCCATGGGAATTAAAATGGTATTGTCTGGTGAAGGAGCCGATGAGTTGTTTGGAGGTTATCTATATTTCCACAAAGCGCCAAATGCCAAAGAATTCCACGAAGAAACCGTTAGAAAACTAAGTAAGCTACATATGTACGATTGTCTTAGAGCTAACAAGAGTTTGGCAGCTTGGGGAATAGAAGGACGTGTGCCGTTTTTAGATAAAGAATTTATGGATGTTGCTATGCGCATTAACCCAAAAGATAAAATGATAAATCGCGAACCTCTCGACTCTCGCTCGAGACAGGCTTCGGAAAAATGGGTCCTTAGAAAGGCTTTTGAAGATATGTTGCCTGAATCTGTAGCTTGGAGGCAAAAAGAACAATTTAGTGATGGTGTAGGTTACAGTTGGATTGATACGTTAAAAGAAGTTGTTGATGCTGAAGTAACAGATGAACAATTGCAAAATGCTCATTTCCGTTTTCCAATACAAACACCACAAAACAAAGAAGAGTATTACTATCGTACCATTTTTGAAGGTCATTTTCCAAGTGATGCAGCAGCATTAAGTGTGCCTCAGGAACCTAGTGTAGCTTGTAGTACAAAAATTGCGTTAGAGTGGGACGAAGCATTTAAAAACATGAACGACCCAAGTGGTAGGGCAGTTGCAAAAGTTCATGATGATGCGTATTAATTTTTCAATAGTATTAAAACACCCCTAAAGTCCCCTCAAGGGGACAATTCATTCAGTTGAATAAAAGAGTTGTCCCCTTGAGGGGACTTTAGGGGTGTAAAGAGGATTTAACTAAAAAAATAAAATGAATACTTATTTGAAAGCCAGTTTTTAAGCTGGCTTTTTTTATTTAAAAAAAGTTTATCTTTAAAACCCTAACAAACCAACATGATAAGATTCTTCAGTAAAAAACGATACATTTCCCCTCCTAGGAGGGGATTAAGGGGTGGGTTTGAAATACTAAACTATGTTAAAACTATTTAGAAAAATACGATACAACCTCATGGAACAAAACAAAACAGGTTCATCTGCCGAAGCCTCGGCGAAGGGTAGTAAAATAATAATAGACTCAATTAAAAAAGGTATGAACGAATTCAAGGAAAGCGACATTGCATATATTTTCAGTTACACTCCTAATAAAATAAACACTTCTGTTCTAGAAGATATTTTAGGTTTAGATCGAGATTTAAAATCTACTTCAATTGAATTTATACGTGACCTCAGAAACTTGAAGCAGATTTTAGATGGAATTAATAAAGACAATGAATATATTGATGATTTTTGGAAATCAGATGTTACACCTTTTTTTATAAAATCTGGAATAGGTTACTCAAGTATTAGACCAGAGAACACAAAAATTTCTTTAAGTAGTCTTAAAGCTATAGGTTATGATAAATACCAATTGTTAGCCTTGATAGGCCTTTTTAATACACTAGAGTCTTCATGGATTAATGGTCAATTGTCAGGGGAACAAAAAATTGACAAAACACTAGATATGCTAGAGAAAGAGCTTAATAATTTCTAATGATAAGATTCTTCCGTCATATACGTCAAAACTTAATTATGGAAAACAAAACATCCAAATACTTTAAATACGCCATTGGTGAAATTATTCTAGTAGTTGCAGGAATTTTGATAGCATTACAGGTAAATAATTGGAATATAAAAAGAATAGAACGTCAAAGTGAAATTAAATACCTTACAAATATTAAACTCGATCTTCAAAAAGATCTGGTTACATTAAATGAGCAGATAGATGTTAGAATAAAAAAACAAAATGTAACAAAAAGTCTCATTTCACATATTAATGGCAATAATATTATTGAAGATTTGGATAAGCTAGCTAAAAATGTTTTTGCTACAATTAATGAAGAACGATTTACGCCAAATAATAGCACTTATAACGAATTGGCTAGTTCGGGGAATTTAAGCTTAATTGAAAACGACTCTATCAAACAGTTGCTCCTCGACTTAGAAGAGCTATACAAAACCAATATTTTCGCTATAGAACACGAAGCTTTTGAGTACAAAGAATACATCAATAAATCTTTATTCGCTTATGTGGATTTAGATAAGTTAAAGACAATTTATTATGAAGGAAAATCCGTTGAATCACAAAATATAAATTTTGAGGACTTTAATGGTTTGTTAAATAGCTTAGAGTATAAAAATGGATTGGCGATATCTAATATTATATCAAAGGGTTTTATTCCGATGTATGAAAAAATTCAAGACAAATCTACTACGATCATTAATATCATAAACAAAGAAATACAATCTAAAAATGATTAATTTCTTCAGAAAAACACGACACCTTTCCCCTCCTAGGAGGGGATTAAGGGGTGGGTTTGAAATATTAAACTATGTTAAAACTATTTAGAAAAATACGATACAACCTCATGGAAACTGGAAAAACATCCAAGTACCTTAAATACGCCATAGGCGAAATAGTTCTAGTAGTCATTGGAATTCTAATTGCACTTCAAATTAATAATTGGAATGAAATGAGAAAATCCAATATTAAAGAGGTTCAGTTTTTAAAAGGATTTAAAGAAGATTTACATGCTAATATAATTGAGCTTAATAGAGTCATTAAAAAAACTGAGGATACATCTAACTCGGCAGATTCTATTTTACAATTTCAACGAGGCGATTTGGGAATGTTGAATTTAAAAAGCTTTGTCGCTTGTTTAATGGATGCAACTGGTTTTACGGTTTACCAAACACAAGAAGGTACTATTCAAGATATAATTGGCTCAGGAAATTTAGATGTTATATCAAATGATAGTATACGATTGGCAATTGGGTCTTGGCAGGCAAATTTAAAAGACCTTAGAGAATGGGAAAAGCTAGATAAAAGCTCGTACACAGTTTATAACGAATTCTTACAACAAAATATAAAAGTTTATTTAAGAGGCCAACCTAAACTCCCTGTAGATGACATTAAAATGAATAAGCTTTTAAATAATGATTTGTTTCTAAATAGAATTCAAACACGAAAACGCTTTCCAAGAATTTTAAATTACCTTTACAAAGAAGAAATCTTGAGGCTTGAAGGAATAATGAAATTAATAAACTCCGAATTAGAAAATAATTAATGCAATTAAAACTTACCACCAAGTCTTTTAGGCTAACCCTAAAACATCCTTTCACCATTTCAAGGTCCACAAGAACTTTTCAAGATACTGTAGTGGTTTCAATTTCAGATGGAATTATCTCAGGTTATGGTGAAGCCATTCCGTATCCTTATTATGGTATAAATATCGAAATGATAGAAAAGTCTGTTTTAAAATCCAAAAACATTGTTGAAAATGCCTTTGGGATGCATCCAGACGACTTATGGAATCAACTAGAACTAAATCTTAAAGATGATTATTTTACACTCTGTGCAATTAATTGTGCGTATTGGGATTTTTATGCGAAATCGCAAAACAGAACAACAAGAAGCTATTTTAACGATAAAACAAAAACACCATTAAGCGATTACACCATTGGCATTGACTCCATCGATGTTATGAAGCAGAAAATTTTAGAAACACCATGGCCAATTTATAAAATTAAACTAGGAACAGAACATGATGTGGAAATAGTATCAGAACTTAGAAAAATAACTGATGCTATATTTAGAATTGACGCCAATTGCGCTTGGACAGTTGAAGAAACTTTACAGAATGCAATTCAACTAAAAGACCTTGGCGTAGAGTTTATTGAGCAACCACTTCATGCTGATGATTGGGAAGGCATGAAACAATTAAAAGCAAAATGTGTGTTGCCATTAATAGCAGATGAAAGTTGCCAGCGTCTAGAAGATGTCGAGAAATGTGCCGAAGGATTTCATGGTATCAACATTAAACTTATGAAATGTGGAGGACTCACACCTGCTTTAAAAATGATTAAGAAAGCACGAGAACTCAATTTAAAAATTATGGCAGGTTGTATGGCAGAATCTACTGTTGGTATCTCAAATCTTGCTCAAATTGCGTCACTTATCGATTATATTGATGCAGATGGTGCTATGCTATTAAAAAATGATACTGCACAAGGGATTAAACTTGACTTCGGAACAATTGTTTTTCCAAACGAAATGGGTTCAAGTATAACGCTGCTTCAATAAGTCAAAAATCTGCTGAAATTTTAATCAAAAAATCTATTAATAAAACTAAAACATCGTCTTAAACGAATGATTTGTATTTTTTCCTTTTGAGATAGGTTTAAAAATTATCAAAATCAATTTTAAGACACTTTTTAAACGATTTAAGAGACTTTCTCGTAATTAACAAATGTTAATAATTATGTGATAAATGCAATAAAAACCTTAAAAATGAGGTTTAATAATCGTATATTTGTATGTATTCAGAAGGATGCTTTTTTAGTGTCCTTTTTTTCTGAACAAATAAACATAATTAACACTATTAAATTATAATATGAGTCAAGAAAAAGAAGAGTTTAATAAGCACAATTACTCAGCAGATAGCATTCAGGCACTTGAAGGCATGGAGCACGTACGTATGCGTCCATCAATGTATATTGGCGATGTTGGTACAAGAGGTTTGCACCACTTGGTGTATGAAGTAGTCGATAACTCCATTGATGAGGCACTAGCAGGACATTGTGACAATATAACAGTAACAATTAACGAAGATAATTCTATCACTACCGAAGATGATGGTCGTGGTATTCCTGTAGATATACATAAAAAAGAAGGTGTTTCTGCATTGGAAGTTGTAATGACCAAAATTGGAGCAGGAGGTAAGTTTGATAAAGATTCTTATAAAGTATCTGGAGGACTTCATGGCGTTGGTGTAAGCTGTGTAAATGCCTTATCCGAACATTTAAAAGCAACCGTTTTTAGAGATGGTAAAATTTACGAGCAAGAGTATGCACGTGGTAAAGCCATGTATCCCGTTAAGCAAGTAGGCGAGACTGATAAAAGAGGAACCACAGTAACGTTTAGACCAGATTCTACGATATTCACGCTTACTCTGGAATATAGTTATGATACTTTAGCAAGCCGATTAAGAGAGCTAGCCTATTTAAATAAAGGGATTACCATTCATTTAGTTGATAAAAGACATAAAAAAGATGATGGAGAGTTTGAAGGCGAAACATTTCATTCAAAAGAAGGTCTTAAAGAATTTATTAAATTCTTAGATGGAAACAGAGAGCCTTTAATGAAAGATGTCATTGCCTTTGAAGGTGAAAAAAATGGTGTCCCTGTTGAGGTAGCTATGATATATAATACATCGTATGCCGAAAATTTACACTCGTATGTAAATAATATTAATACACATGAAGGAGGCACACACTTATCTGGTTTTAGACGTGGATTAACACACACGCTTAAAAAGTTTGCAGATGGTTCTGGAATGCTAGATAAATTAAAGTTTGATATTGCAGGAGACGATTTTCGTGAAGGATTAACAGCCATTATATCTGTAAAAGTTCAAGAACCTCAATTTGAAGGACAAACAAAAACTAAGTTAGGAAACAGAGAAGTATCTGCATCTGTAAGTCAGGCTGTTTCTGAAATGCTAACCGATTATCTTGAAGAGCATCCAGACGATGCAAAAACCATTGTTCAAAAAGTAATTCTGGCTGCACAAGCACGTCATGCCGCTCAAAAGGCTCGTGAAATGGTGCAGCGTAAAACCGTAATGAGCATTGGTGGTTTACCAGGAAAATTAAGTGATTGTTCCGAACAAGACCCTGCAAAATGTGAAATATTTCTTGTAGAGGGAGATTCGGCAGGCGGAACAGCTAAGGCTGGTCGAGATAGAAGTTTTCAAGCTATTTTACCTTTAAGAGGTAAAATTTTAAATGTAGAAAAGGCAATGTCTCACAAGGTATTCGAAAATGAAGAAATCAAAAATATTTTTACGGCTTTAGGTGTAACCATTGGTACTGAAGAAGATAGTAAAGCTTTAAATCTATCAAAACTACGCTATCATAAAGTAGTTATTATGTGTGATGCCGATATTGATGGTAGCCATATTGCAACTTTAATTCTAACATTCTTTTTCAGATATATGAAAGAATTGATAGAGAATGGTCATATATATATCGCAACGCCACCTTTATATTTGGTTAAAAAAGGAGCAAAAAAACAATATGCTTGGAGCGATAAAGAGCGAGATGATATTGTTTTAGAATTTGGAGATGGTTCAAAAATCCAACGATACAAAGGTCTTGGAGAAATGAATGCTATTCAACTTTGGGATACCACTATGAATCCAGATTTTAGAACCATGCGTTTAGTTCAAATAGACAATGGTACTGAGGCAGATCGTATTTTTTCTATGTTAATGGGAGACGATGTTCCGCCACGTAGAGAATTTATTGAAAAGAATGCTATCTATGCAAATATAGATGCATAAATAGATATAGTAATTTTATAAAAGCTGCAATACTGTTTTAAACAGTATTGCAGCTTTTTTTCTTTCAAAAAACACATGTATAATCGATTAAGTGTTGTTTTTATACGATAAATGGTTGTTTTTTGATATTTTTTTTCTATGTTTGTTTAACCAAATTTACAATACTATGAAAAAGATAACCTTATTGTTCTCGCTGTTAATTGCGATGCAAGCATTACATTCACAAGAATTAGAGAGTTTATTATTAGCTTCAGATGACGCTAGCAAACTAACCGAGGGCTATATTAATCCAGCAATGAAAGGATTAATGTACAGTATGAATGGTGGTTGGGCTACAACAGGTAAAGTACATAAAACATTAGGCTTTGATTTAACCATTAGTGCAAGTGCTTCATTTGTACCAAATGCCGATAAATTATTTGCATTTGTACCAAGTGATTATTCATTTTTAACCTTACCAAATGGCGAAACATCTTTGCCAACCGTTATGAGTGAGAATGATTTAGAGACGACAGTAGATGTTACTATCGACAATGGTGATGGCACTTATAATGTTGCTAGTTTTGAAATGCCTGGAGGAATTACTGGAGATTTACCCATAAACGCAGTTCCTGCACCAATGGTGCAACTTGGTGTTGGTCTTCCTTTTAAAACAGATGTTAAACTGCGATATATACCAAAACTTAATTTTGACGATTCGGTAGAAGCTAATTTAATTGGTTTAGGATTACAACACGATGTAACCCAGTATCTTGGTCCAATTGATAGACTGCCTTTAAACATATCTCTTTTAGCAGCTTTTACAAATATGGATGTAACTTATAATATTGATGACGAAGACCCTTCAGATAATGTAAATGTAACAAATGGTGAAGCCGCTTTCGAAATGAAAACATGGACAGTACAAGCAATAGGATCTCTAGACTTTAAAATAATTACTTTATATGGAAGTTTAGGTTACAATGGCGGAAAATCTTCCATAAAGTTAAAAGGCACCTACGATTTAACCTACGATGTAGAAAATGGTGCAGGAACAGTAATAGCAACTGCAAGTGAGTCGGTTACTAACCCAATAAATTTAAATTTTGAAGCCAATGGCGTAAGAGCCTCTTTAGGAGCAAGATTAAACTTAGCGTTTTTCAAGATTTTTGCAGATTATACCTTACAAGAGTATAATACCGCTTCCGCTGGTATTGCTTTTAGTTTTAGATAATTAACCAATAATTATAAACCATTGGAAAGCGCAAGATATTATCTTGCGCTTTCTTTATTTAGAGCAGAATTATTCTTAATTTTACAAATCCGAAATTTCGGACTAAAAACAAGACAATAAACTTAAATCAAGAAAAAACAAATGAAAGTAACAGTAGTAGGTGCAGGAGCTGTAGGAGCAAGTTGTGCAGAATATATCGCCTTTAAAAATTTTGCTTCAGAAGTCGTTTTATTAGACATTAAGGAAGGTTATGCCGAAGGAAAAGCAATGGATTTAATGCAATGCGCTTCGTTAAATGCGTTCGACACAAAAATAACTGGAACAACAGGAGATTACTCCAAAACAGCTAATAGTGATATATGTGTTATTACTTCTGGAATTCCACGTAAACCAGGAATGACAAGAGAAGAGTTAATAGGTATCAACGCTGGTATTGTTAAAACTGTAGCTTCTAGTTTAATTGAGCATTCTCCAAATACAATTCTTATTGTTGTTAGTAACCCTATGGATACAATGACGTATTTAGCACATAAAGCAACTGGATTACCAAAAAACAGAATTATTGGGATGGGAGGCGCACTAGATTCAGCTCGTTTCAAATATAGATTGGCAGAAGCTTTAGGAGCACCTATTAGCGATGTAGATGGTATGGTAATTGGTGGACATAGTGATAAAGGGATGGTTCCTTTAACAAGTCATGCTACAAGAAACAGTATAAAAGTTACCGAGTTTTTAACTACCGAACGTTTAGATCAAGTAAAAGAAGATACTAAAGTTGGAGGAGCAACATTAACCAAGTTGTTAGGTACTTCGGCTTGGTATGCACCTGGAGCTGCAGTTTCCGGATTAGTGCAGGCTATTGCTTGTGACCAGAAAAAAATGTTTCCATGCTCAACCTTATTAGAAGGCGAATATGGTTTAAACGATTTATGCATTGGTGTTCCAGTAATCTTAGGAAGAAAAGGTATTGAGAAAATCGTTGAAATAGAATTAAGTGATGCTGAAAAAGCACACATGCAAGAAAGCGCCGAGGGCGTTAAAAAAACTAACGGTTTGTTAGAACTATAAATTTATAAACATAAAAAAACAACATGAAAAAATTATTAGTATTACTGCTTACAGTATTTAGTTTAAGCTCTTTCGCTCAAGATAAAATATCTGAAGGCGTTATTATCATGAAACAAAAAATTGAAAGTGACGATCCAACTGTACAGGCCCAATTGGCAATGATGGGAGAAATGACTTCAACTACCTATTTCAAAAAAGGAAAATCGAGATCTGAAGTTTCAAATCAAATGTCTGGAGATGTTACAGTTATTATAGATCAGGACATACAAGAAATGTTAATGCTCATGGATGGTCCTATGGGTAAACTATATGGTAAAAAAAGTACAAATCTTACCGAAGAGGAGTTGAAAAAAGTTACTGTTACCGAGATTGATGAAACAAAAACTATTTTAGGGTACAAAAGTAAGCGTTATGATTTAGTTGTTAAAGACCAAGGTGTTGAGACTACAATTAAATTCTATATGACAGATGCTATTGAAATCCAGACGCAACAAACAGCTTTATATGGCGGAAAATTAAAAGGTATGCCAATGTATATGGAAATGGAAATGAACCAAATGGGAATGGAAATGATCATGAAATTTGAAGTCGTTGAGGTTAAAAAAGAAAGTGTTGACGATTCTAAATTCGATATGGCAATTCCAGAAGGATATAAAGAAAACAATATGATTTTAGGAAATTAATTAGTAGCATAAATAAAAAGAGGCTGTCTAAAAAGTAGCTTTTTTGTGTCATATTGAGCACAGTCGAAATATCTAACATACTTATATTTAAGATTCTTCGACTGCGCTCAGAATGACAAATTAAAATCCTTCATTACTTTTTAAACCGCCTCTTTTTTATACTTCATATTTTAGCTCTATGATAAGCCTGAAATCACACCATCTTTATCAATAGACATGCCTTCCGATGCTGGAACAGCAGGAAGTCCAGGCATTCGCATCATTTTTCCTAAAATTGGAATAATAAATTGAGCACCAGCTGCAATCTCAATTTCCCGAACGGTTACTTTAAAACCAGTTGGTCTTCCAATAAGCTTATCGTCATCAGAGAATGATTTTTGTGTTTTTGCCATGCAAATTGCAAAATCATTAAAACCAAGATTGTTAATTCGTCTTAAATTTAATTCGGCCTTTTTATCATAAATCACGCCATCGGCGCCATAAATTTCTTTGGCAATAGTCTCAATTTTTTCTTTTACAGGGCTTTTCCAATCATAAAGTGGCTTGTACTGTGTGGCTTTATTTTCAACTATGTTTACAACTGCATTTGCTAGGTTTGTTGTGCCTTCGCCACCTTTTGCCCAGCCTTCCGACAGGATAGCCTGAACCCCTAAACTTTCACAAGCAGTTTTTACGAAATTAATTTCTTCTTCAGAATCTGAAATAAACGCATTGATTGCTACAACAGGTTCAATATTGTATTTTCTAATGTTTTCAATGTGTTTTTCTAGATTTTTAAAACCTTCTTTAACAGCATCTAAATTAGGTATGTTGTAATTTTCTTTTTGAACACCACCATGATGGCGTAACGCTCTTACTGTGGCAACCAATACGACACATTTTGGGTTCAATCCAGCATAAGCCGATTTAATGTTCAAGAATTTTTCAGCACCAAGATCTGCTCCAAAACCTGCTTCGGTTACCACATAATTAGATAAAGATAATCCCATTTTAGTAGCAATAATAGTGTTTGTTCCCTGTGCAATATTTGCAAAAGGACCACCATGAATAATTGCTGGATTCTCTTCTAAAGTTTGTACTAAGTTTGGCTTAATGGCATCTTTTAATAAAATTGCCATAGCGTTTTCGGCCTTTAAATCTCTGGCAAAAATGGGTTTTCTGTCAAAAGTAAACCCAATAAAAATATCTCCAAGACGTTTCTTTAAATCTTCAAAATTGGTTGCCATACATAAAATTGCCATCACTTCGGAAGCTGGAGTGATGTTAAAGCCATCTTCACGAGGAATACCATTTGCAGTACCACCAAGACCAATGGTTATTTGGCGTAATGCACGATCGTTCATATCGATAACACGTTTCCATAAAATGGTTCGAGGATCTATGTTTAAGTTTTGTGTTTTACTTTGTAGGTTATTATCTATTAATGCAGCCAGTAAATTATTCGCTTTTTCAACAGCATTAAAATCACCTGTAAAATGCAAATTAATATCTTCCATTGGCACTACTTGAGAGTAGCCACCACCAGCAGCACCACCTTTAATACCAAAAACAGGACCAAGTGAAGGCTCTCGTAGCACTACTGTTGCTTGTTTACCTATTTTGTTAAGTCCTTCCGTTAATCCAATAGAAACAGTTGTTTTTCCTTCTCCAGCTGGAGTTGGTGTAATGGCTGTTACAAGTATTAAATTATTTTTTTTGATTTTATTTTCATCAATAAGATTTAAAGGTAGTTTAGCTTTGTACTTGCCATATAATTCTAAATCATCTTCAGGAATATGTAATTTTTTTGCAATGTTTTTAATGTGTGTAATGTTGTTTGCTTGAGCGATTTCAATATCAGATAAATGCGCCATAGGTTGTTGGTTTAATTTTTAAGAGGTTCAATGTAATTAATTTATAACTAATATTCATTAGTAAGCTTAAATTTTACTAGGTAAATGCTAAGCGACAATAAAAATAGATAAAATGATAAATAATTTCGACTAGATTATAAGAATTTTAATTTCATCGAACATATATTTCTTTCCGTCGGCATCATTCTATTTTTTTGTATAAATATGTCAATTCTATTGCCAAATCTTTAGGTAAATCATATATTTGCTCGTTTTTAAAATAAGAATAGATTAAATTAATATATAATGCAGAATAAAGGATTAGTAAAGTTATTTGCACTGTTATTTGGGTTGGTAAGTATTTATCAGTTGTCTTTTACATTTAAAGCAAATCAAATTGAAGGCAATGCAAAGGAAGCAGCAATAACTAAAATTGCTGAAACCGAACCTGAATACGATGCTCTAAGAGGAATTGAAGAAACTAGATATTTAGATTCGTTAAATAACCTAGAAGTCTTTAATATTGGTATTGCACAATACACTTATACCGAAGTTAAAGAAAAATCCATGAACCTCGGTCTTGACCTTAAAGGTGGTATTAGTGTAATTCTTCAAATTCAAGTTGATGATATCTTAAAAGGATTGGCAAACAAAAGTAAAGATCCTGTATTTAACAAAGCATTAAACGATGCCGAAGAATTACAAAAAAATAGCCAAAACACCTATTTAGAAGATTTCTTCGTGGCATTTGATGTTATTAAAGGTGATACAAAATTAGCATCCCCAGATATTTTTGCAAACCGTGATTTAAGTGATGAAATCACTTTTAACATGACAGACGATGAGGTAAAGCCTATTTTAAGACAAAAGATTGATGAATCTATCATTTCTGCATTTGAAGTTTTACGTAAACGTATTGACCAATTTGGAGTAACACAACCAAACATTCAACGTTTAGGAAATTCAGGACGTATTTTAGTAGAATTACCAGGTGTTAAAGACAAGCAACGTGCAACAGAGCTAATTACTACAACTGCACAATTGGAATTTTGGGATGTTTATAAAGCGGAAGAATTAGGAGGTTTTTTAAATCAAGCAAATGAAGCTTTAAAAAGCTTAGTTAATACAAAACCTCAAACCGATGAAGCTGAATCGCAAGATGAAGAAGATAGCCAAATAAGTGAGTTATTAGGAGAAACTTCTACAGACTCTACAGAAGTAAGTACTTTAGGGCCTTTATTTGATTTAATTAGAATTTCAGGACAAACTGGGCAACCAGTATTAGCCATGTTTGAAGCTAAGGATAAGCAAACAGTGTTAGATTATATAAATAGACCTGAAGTAAGAGCGTTATTGCCAGCCGAACAACGTTATGCTAAGTTTGTTTGGGGAATACAATCAAAAGATAATCCACTTATCGAGCTTTATGCCTTAAAAGGAAATAGAGATAACACACCCGAATTGAGCGGAGCGGTTGTTGTTGATGCACGTCAGGCATATTCACCAACAGGACAACCTACAGTTAGTATGCAAATGAATGCAAGAGGTGCTAAGGTTTGGGAAGAAATGACTGGAAAAGCTTATGCGCAACAAAGTCAAATAGCCATAGTGTTGGATGATATTGTATATTCTGCTCCAGGCGTAACCACTGGGCCAATATCTGGAGGGAATTCTGAAATTTCAGGATCTTTTTCTTTAAATGAAGCGATAGATTTAGCAAACGTATTAAGAGCAGGTAAATTACCAGCTTCGGCTGAGATTGTTCAAGCAGATGTCGTTGGACCATCATTAGGTCAAGAAGCTATTGATAGCGGAATGAAATCTTTTATGATTGCTTTAGCCTTAGTATTAATTTGGATGATTTTTTATTATGGTAAATCAGGTATATTTTCGGATATAGCATTAATGTTAAACATCATACTAATCTTTGGTATTTTAGCAGGTTTAGGAGCTGTTTTAACACTTCCTGGTATTGCTGGTATTGTCTTGACCATTGGTATTGCGGTAGATGCAAACGTTCTTATTTATGAGCGTGTTCGTGAAGAACTTACCAAAGGAAAAGGGCAAAAAGAAGCTATTAAAGATGGATTTAGTAATGCATTATCTTCAATTTTAGACGCTAACATTACCACAGGTTTAACAGCTTTAATTTTATTTGTGTTTGGTACAGGACCAATTAAAGGTTTTGCAACTACATTATTAATAGGTATCATAACATCACTATTTACTGCCATATTTATTACAAGATTGTTAATTGATTGGTATGTAAACAAAGGAGGAAAATTAGATTTCTCTACATCTTTAACTAAAGGGTTGTTTAGAAATATTAATATAGATTTCTTGAAAAAGCGTAAAATATCTTATATTATTTCTGGAATTATTATTATTGGAGGTCTAGCGTCATTATTTACCACAGGATTAGATGAAGGTATCGATTTTGTTGGTGGTAGAACATATACAGTTCGTTTTGAGCAAGATGTAAATACCGAAGAAGTTAAAGATGCAGTGGTGGCTACTTTTGGTAGTGCCGAGGTTAAAACCATTGGTAGTGCTAACCAATTAAAGATTTCTACCAAATTTAAAATTGATGAAAACTCTACCGAGGTAGATGAAGAAATACAAAGTAAACTATACCAATCCTTAGGGTCTTTCTTACCTGATGGATTAAGTTATGACGAATTTAACGACAGTGATAACAATGTTGGTATAATGTATTCTGGAAAAGTTAGTCCAACAATTGCCGATGATATTAAAAAATCGTCTATTTGGGCAGTATTAGGGTCGTTAATAGTTGTGTTCTTATACATTTTATTACGATTTAAAAAATGGCAATTCTCATTAGGTGCAGTTGCCGCTGTATTCCATGACGTATTAATAGTATTGGGTGTATTCTCAATTACATGGAGATTTATGCCATTTAGTATGGAAATTGACCAAGCATTTATTGCAGCCATATTAACCGTAATTGGTTACTCATTAAATGATACTGTGGTTGTATTCGATAGAATTAGGGAATTTTTAAACGAACATACAAGTTGGGAATTTGATAAAACAGTAAATACAGCTTTAAATAGTACCTTAAGTAGAACATTAAATACCTCTTTAACAACCTTAGTGGTATTATTGGCAATGTTTACTTTTGGTGCAGATTCGTTAAGAGGATTGTTATTCGCATTAATTGTAGGTGTAGTAGTAGGTACTTATTCATCGGTATTTATTGCGACTCCTGTAATGCGCGATTCAATAAATAAGTTAGATAAAAAGAAGAAGTAATTTATTTAGTTTATAATGAATAATTTGAAAGCCTTTCCATTTGGGAAGGCTTTTTTAGTTTTACTTCTACTTTTTGTGATACTTTTTAGAGCAGCTAATTAGACTTGGTGAAAGTCATTTTATCACCAACCTCAATATTTAGTTGCTGTGATAAACCACCATTTATTTCAAGTACAAATTGCGCAGGAGCTCCAGAAGGTAAAGAGGTTTCGTCCAACGGTTTTGCGTTTTCTTGAATGCTTACAATGGTGTTATTATTATCAAGATAAATAATGTCTAAAGGAATAAGCGTATTTTTCATATAAAAAGACCGCATTTGCATATTGGTAAAAATAAATAACATGGCATTACTATCCTTCATGGATTTACGGTTCATTAAGCCAGTTTGGGTTTCGTAATCGTTATCAGCAATTTCTATATCAAATTTCGCGATTAACGAATCATTTTTGGCTTTAAACAAACGTAGTTCACCTTCTTTTTTAAATATAATTTTTGTGGTTATAATATTCTTTTTTTCTTCCTTGCAAGATGTGCCTAGTAAAACCAGCAAAGAGCTTATAGCTAAAAGAATTAATGATTTTGTAAGCCTATTAAGCTTCATTTTTAAACAGATTTTGGCTTATAGAAAAACATAAAATACAATCCAATAAGTACAAATGGAATACTTAGTACTTGTCCAGTATTTAAAGTAAAAAGCCAATCTTCTCTACCTGTAACTTGTTCAATTTTAAAGTCTTCTACAAATACACGAACTATCATAAGAAGCACTAAAAACAAACCAAATAAAAACCCAGATTGTTCACTTTTCTTGGATTTCCAGTATAAAAACCAAAGAATCAAAAATACAAATACATAACCAAAGGCTTCATAGAGTTGTCCAGGATGCCTAGGGATATTGTCAAAATCCTTAAAAATAATTGCCCAAGGTAGTGACTCATCTGCTGGTTTACCAATCATTTCAGAATTAAAGAAGTTGCCGATTCTCACAAAAATAGCACCAAGTGCCACAGGAACCACCACGCGATCCAAAATCCAAATAACCGACTTTTTAAGCACTTTTTTATTGTACAAATACATGGATATAATCATACCAATTGCAGCACCATGACTAGCTAGACCACGAAAGCCAGTAAATTCAAATCCTCCTGCAAATTTAACAGGCAAAAAGATGCTGAAAAAATCCTCTTTTATAAGCTCTGGTTGATAAAAAATAACATGACCCAAGCGAGCACCAATCATAATCCCAAGTACTGAATATATAAAAAGGGAGTCTAATTTTTCATCGGTTTGATTTTCATGCTTATAGATTTTTTTCATGATGAACCAACCTAAAATAAAGGCTAACATCCACATCATGCTATAATAATGTATGGTAAAGTTATCTGTGATTTTTAAACCTTCTGAAGCTGGATCCCAGACAATTTGTAGAGCGTGCATATATACAAGTTTGATGCGTAAATATAGATAAATGATATGAATTATTTAATCCTTATTTCTTGTAGATGTTATTTTTTATCAACTTTATTAGGAACAGGAG
The DNA here is from genome assembly GCA_963975205.1 of uncultured Flavobacteriaceae bacterium. Lineage (GTDB taxonomy): Bacteria > Bacteroidota > Bacteroidia > Flavobacteriales > Flavobacteriaceae > Pontimicrobium. The sequence continues at coordinate 51,081 of CAXBFU010000008.1, forward strand.
CATAACCACTGTCTCCCCAAGGCGACAGAGCGAAAAAGGAAATGTACGGTGTACATTTTTAGCAAACGTGCGAGCTGGCGTGAGGGCAATTTTTAGTTGTCATCCTTTTCGGGAACAGGAGCATAACCACTGTCTCCCCAAGGCGACGGAGCGAAAAAGGAAATGTACGGTGTACATTTTTAGCAAACGCGCGAGCTGGCGCGAGGGCAATTTTTAGTTGTCATCCTTTTCGGGAACAGGATCGTAACCACTGCCTCCCCAAGGATGACAACTAAAAATCCGTTTAATTGCTAATTTCCCACCATAAAAAAGACCATGTTTTTTTAAGGCTTCAACTGTATAATGTGAGCAAGTTGGCTCGTATCTACATGTAGCTGGTGTTAATGGAGATATTACTGTTTGATATATTCTAACCAATAATACAAAAGGTGCTATTAAAACTTTCTTGAGCATGACTAATTTGTAGTAAACGTCGTGCCATCTTTACCATCTTTAAGTTGGATGCCTATGTCTGCTAATTCATCCCTAATTTTATCAGATAAGGCAAAATCTTTATTGGCTCTAGCTTCAGCCCTCATGTTTATGAGCAACTCAACTGTATCAGATAATTTATTGGAACCGCTAGCATCATTATCTGAAACGTTTTGCAGTCCTAGAATATCAAAAACAAATACAGTTAATGTTGATGTTAAGATATCTAAATCTTCTTGAGATGTGGTTGCTTTTCCATCTTTAACTTGATTGATAAACTTAACCGCACTAAATAATTCAGCAATTAAAATAGGTGTATTAAAATCGTCATTCATGGCGTCATAACAACTTTGTTTCCATGATGATACATTAAAATTGGTTGTGTTTTTGGAAGCTTCTAATTTAGATAAGGTATTTATGGCATCCATTAATTTATTGAATCCTCTTTCTGAAGCTTCAATAGCAGCACTACTAAAATCAAGGATGCTTCTATAATGTGCTTGCATCATGAAAAACCTAGTTACGCTAGGTGAAAAAGGTTTACTTAATTTGTCGTTTTCACCAGTGAAAATTTCATTAGGTAAAATATTGTTCCCTGTAGATTTTGCCATTTTTTGACCATTTAATGTCAACATATTAGCATGCATCCAAACGTTTACAGGGCTTTGATTGTTGCAAGCTTCAGCCTGAGCAATTTCGCATTCGTGATGCGGAAATTTTAAATCCATACCACCACCATGAATATCAAACTGTTCGCCTAAGTACTTGGTACTCATTGCGGTGCATTCTAAGTGCCAACCTGGGAAACCGTCACTCCAAGGTGATGGCCAACGCATAATGTGTTGTGGTTCGGCTTTTTTCCAAAGGGCAAAATCTTGTGGGTTTTTCTTATCAGATTGTCCATCCAATGCTCTACTGTTGTGTATTAAATCTTCTAGATTACGACCACTTAATTTTCCGTAATTATGGGTTTTGTTGAATTTATGTACATCAAAATAAACCGAACCATTAACCTCATAAGCTAAGCCTTTGTCAAGAATTTCTTTAATAATTTCAATTTGCTCAATAATATGTCCAGTAGCTGTTGGCTCAATACTAGGAGGAAGAAAATTAAATTTGTTGAGCGTGTTATGGAAATCGACCGTGTACATTTGTACTACTTCCATGGGTTCAATTTGTTCTATACGGGCTTTTTTCGCAATTCGATCTTCACCCTCATCTGCATCGTTTTCTAAATGCCCAGCATCTGTAATATTCCTTACATAGCGAACTTTATATCCTAAATGCTTGAAATAGCGAAAAACCATATCAAAGGACATAAACGTTCGTACATTGCCCAAATGTACATTGCTGTAAACCGTTGGGCCACAAACGTACATGCCAATATAACCCTCGTTTATGGGCTTAAAAACTTCCTTTTTACTCGTTAACGAATTATATATTTTTAATTCTTGATTTTTGTAAAGTTGCATGCTGATTAATTAGATTTTGGTTGATTTTGAGCACTATTAAAACTGTGTATCTAATTTAATATAATCCAAGAATTCCCTTTTGGTTTTATTGTTTTTAAACTTTCCTCCAAATTCACTGGTTACAGTACTACTTTCCGTATCCCTAATGCCTCTTGAGTTCACACACAAATGCTTGGCATCTATAACGCAAGCAACATCTTTAGTGTTCAAAACTTTTTGTAGTTCTTCTACTATTTGTATGGTTAATCGTTCTTGCACTTGCGGTCTTTTGGCAAAATAATCTACAATGCGGTTCATTTTAGACAAACCTACAACTGTACCATTAGAAATGTAGGCAACATGAGCTTTTCCAACAATGGGTAATAAGTGATGCTCGCAGGTCGAGTAAACTGTAATGTTTTTTTCGACAAGCATTTCACCATATTTGTATTTGTTTTCAAATGTTGAAGCATTAGGTTTTTTATTGGGATCTAATCCACCAAATATTTCTTTAACAAACATTTTTGCAACACGGTTTGGTGTTCCTTGTAAGCTATCATCAGTAAGATCCAGACCAAGGGTTTCCATAATATGCCTTACGTCATCTTTTATGATATCGATTTTTTCTTCTCTAGTCAATTTAAAAGCATCGGCTCTTAACGGTGTGTTTGAAGAGGTTCCAATATGATTGTCTCCTAATGAATCAAAATTTTCAATTTCTCTTTCTATTTTCATATATAATGCTATCTAAAACAAATTAAACAGGGCACAAAGGTAAGCATTTCCTAAATTTTAGCTATTGAATTAACAAAGTATTAATTTTGAACGAAATATGTAATAATTTCAACGGTTAGAACGTTTTATTTATCAAATATTGCTTACTTTTTACCGCTATTATAATTGACGAATAAATGATTAAAACATTACTATTTATAGGAATTTTATTTTCTAGCAGCATAACTACCACTGTTAATGCTCAAACTGCTATTAATAATTTAGCATCGAAAACGGTTGTTTTCAATCAAAATGTAAAAGACCCATTAAATACTCTTGAGAAGAATATGCTAAAAGAAGTTTATGGTGAAAGCCTTCAAAAAAATGTGTTGAATAATCCTCAGCGTTTAAGGAGCATCAAGAATATTATTAGAAATAGAGTTGAAATACTTAATTTACCTAATTACCCTAAAAATTATAAATTATTATCTCAAGTACCGCTGTTTAATAAATATAATTCCTCTTTAAAAAGAGAAGCCTTTCGTAAAACTACATTTAATCCATTAAGATATACCTTTGATTTTTATACAAACGAAACTCAAGTGTTTAGGGTAGATAATACCGATTATTATATAGTAATTAAGTCCCAATATCAAAATTAGCCTCCCTTATGATGAAAAATCTACTTTTTTTATTTACTATTTTTTGTTCGTTCTCAACATTTGCTCAAGTTATCAATATGACCGATGGACTTACAAGTAATACCTGTACAGGAACATTTTATGACTCGGGTGGCAGCGCTGGAAATTATGGAGATAACGAAACTATTACGCATACTATTTGTCCAGATACTCCAGGCAGTCAAGCCCAATTAGATTTTACGACTTTTAATTTAGAAGCCAACGCCGATTTTATAACCATTTATAATGGTCCAGATACTACATACGATGTTCTTGGAACATTTAGTGCTACAAGCCCAGGTTTGGTTACAGCCGCTTTAGCTTCTCAGTTACCTAACCCACTTGGATGTCTAACAATTGCCTTTAGTAGCGATAACGTTAATAATAGTAGTGGTTGGGAAGCCACTATATCTTGCTTTCAACCTTGCCAAAATATTACAGCAAGTATCGACTCTACAGTACCTGCCGCTGATCCAGACGGTATTGTAAGAATATGTCAAGGAGATCAAATTACATTTAATGGAAGTGGTATATTTTCAGTTGATGGTACAGGTGCTTCCTACGAATTGTTTATGGGAGATGGTGTGTCCATTACGGGTGCTTTGATAGCTGATGCATTTAGCACTAATTATACGTTTAATGACGAAGGTATTTTTGAAGTAAGTCTTGTCATAACCGATGCTAATCCCTTAGGGTGTTCGAGCACAAACAAAGAATCCATTTTTATATACGTGTCTTCTACACCTGATTTTACTGGAACCGAAGCGGCCAATGATACATTGTGTTTAGGAGAATCCACCACTATAGAAGGTGTTGTATCACCAGTTACTCAAATTGCAAATTGCGCCAATGGAGGTGAAGAAACAGCTCTTGGCGATGTTCAAGGTGTGACGTTTAGATCTACTTTAAACCTAGATTGTTTCCAATCGCAAAATTTAACCGACGTTGCTCAGTTAGAAAGTATCTGTATTGTAATAGAACATACATATATTGGTGATTTAGAAATTACAGCCATAAGTCCAAATGGGCAAAGAGTTTTATTGCACAATGGACCTCGAAATAACTCATTATATCTTGGAAATCCAATTGTGACCGATGGTACAGGACCTGGGCAAGGTTGGGAGTATTGTTTTTCAATGTCTGGTGCTACTATACTAAGCAATGGTCCTGTTGTACAATCTGGAATGCCAACTACTGGACTCACCGTTGAGGCAGGAACCTATTTACCGCTTGGAGATTTTAACGATTTTATTGGAACACCAATAGATGGCCAATGGACTCTCGAGATTATTGACTACTTAGCACAAGATGATGGGACTATTTTTAGTTGGTCGTTGAACTTTGATGAATCATTATTTGCCTCTAACTATACATTTACACCCAGTTATCCCACTCAAGGCTGGGATGCTGATCCATCAATTACAAATACGGTTGGAAATACTATAACGGTTCAACCCACAACATCTGGAACACATTGTTATACTTATAGAGTAATTGACGATTTTGGCTGTGAATACACCGAACAAGTATGTATAGAAGTTTTGCCTGAAGTAATACCAATAGCACCAACACCTTTAGAACTATGTGATGATGCTGTGACAGATGGATTTACAGTATTTGATTTAACAACAAAAGATACAGAGATAACAGGTGGAAATGTTAACTGGGTGGTACAATATTTTGAAACGAATGCTGATGCCACTAGTGGAACAAATCCAATAAATCCTGTGACAGCCTTTACTAACACTGTGGTTAATTCGCAAACACTATTTGCGCGTGTTACTGATAATATAACAAGTTGCTTTGGTTTTACTACACTAACCTTAAATGTACTACCAAATCCAGCATCACTAAACGATGCGCCAAATATTGAACTCTGTGATGACAATAATACTGGCGATAACCAAGAAATTTTTGATTTAACACTTAACGAAGCATACATAGTAAATGGCGAAGTTGGAGTAACCGCAACCTATTACCAAACCAATGCTGATGCACAAAACGCTGTAAATGCAATTGCAACACCAACAACCTATACAAACACATCTTCACCAGAAACTATTTATGTGCGAGTTACCAATGATGTAACGTCATGTTTTACTGTGGTAGATTTTAATATTCTGGTTAACGACCTACCAAATACAACAACTGTAACTAATTATTTTATTTGTGAAGTAAATGCAGATGGTGTTGCTCAATTTGATTTAGAATCAAAAACTACAGAAATATTAAATGGTCAAAATCCAACAGATTTTGCAGTAACATATCACATCTCTCAAGCTGATGCTGATGCAGGTATAAATCCGTTGGCAAGTCCTTATACCAATATTGTCAACGCTCAAACAATTTATATAAATATTAGAAATATAAACACAAATTGTGACGATGCTTCTATGAGTTTTATTATTGAAGAACTCAATACACCTTCAGCAAACCCTGATGCTATTCCTATTGAATATACTTTATGTGATGATTTTAATGCTAATGATGGAGTTGCTCAATTTGATTTAACATCACAAGATACTTTTGTTCTGGATGGACAGAATCCAATAGTTAATTTAGTAAGTTATTATGAGTCGCAGGCAGACGCTGATGCTGGTATAAATCAATTAACATCGCCTTTTCAAAACACGTCTAATCCACAAATAATTTATGCACGAGTTGATGATACTTCGGCAATAAATACTGTGTGTTTTGCTACCACCCAATTGTCTTTAAATGTTAATCTCTTACCAGAATTTACCTTAGAAGATAATTACATAATTTGTGGAAATACCAATGGTACAGAAATTATTGGTATCCCTTTAATAGATACAGGATTATCTACTTTAGATTACACCTTTGAATGGCGTTTAAACAATACCATTATTTTAGGAGCGACAAATTCAAGTTATTTAGCAACACAAGCTGGCGATTATGGTGTAACAGTAACAAACAATGTAACTAATTGCCAACGAGTAGAAAATACTACAGTTAGCGAAAGTTCTCCTCCAGTTGTAACTGCAACGGTAACATCTTCGGCTTTTGCTAATAATCATATTATTGAGGTTGAGGCTATAGGAAATGGCGACTATGAGTATAGTTTAGATAATGGACCATGGCAAGATAGTAATGTGTTTGAAAATGTCTCATTAGGTGAGCATACAGTAACGGTTAGGGATAAAAATGGTTGTGGCTTAGCTAATGCTACTGTTACGGTTATGGATTATCCAAAGTTTTTTACACCAAATGGCGACGGTTTTAACGATACTTGGAATATTACAGGCATAAATGCACAACCAAATGCACGAATATTTATTTTTGATAGATTTGGCAAGTTGTTAAAACAATTAAGCCCAACAGGCGTTGGTTGGAATGGCACTTATAATGGTTATAACCTTCCATCGGCAGATTATTGGTTTACAGTAAAGTATATTGAACCAAGTAGTGGTGCTGAGAGGGAATATAGTGCACATTTTTCACTCAAGAGATAAAAAAAGCGTAATGGAAATTTCCATTACGCTTTTATATGTTAAAATAATTGTACTATAAATTCATGCTCAATGACAATGTAAAGTTTGAGTTTTCTCTATTAATTCTTGCGGCATTGGTCAACCCAACATTATATAATTGGTAGTTAATGTCTCTTTTAGAATTTTCGTAGGCCAAGTCCAATCTTGTGCCACCAAAATTATAGCCTATTCCTAATGAATAACCTTTTAAATCTCCATAAAAAGATGTGTCGTTGTAAGGGCTTTGTTCCAATCTATAACCACCTCTAAAACTAAAGTTATCCTGCCTTAATTCACCTCCAATTCTATAGGTATTGGCAACTTTTAAATTGTTTGAGATATTGGTGTTTTGCGAAGCAAAATAAGTATCAGATTCAGGTTTAAATTTTGTGCTTCCATAATCCTTTCTAGAATAATCAAAGCTAATAAGTCCTTGCTTGTTTAATATTAGGGCAATACTTCCTGTTATTTTCGCAGGTGTTTGTAGTTTATAATCAGGATATATATTTATTATTCGCGGATCTACAATAGCGGTAGTTGGTCCACCATCGTCCCTAACAGATGCCACATATTGGCTTGTTTCTTCACTTATAGTGTACCATGTTGGAGAGTCATAACTAAGTCCAACCCTTACATCATTTGATAGTTTTGCAATTCCACCTAATTGGAAAGAAAAGCCATTGCCTATAGTGGAAAGATTGTTTTCAAAATCCACTTCGGTAACCAACGAACCAGCATTTGAGTTTTCTTCAAATAAAAATGTAGAACGATCGTAATTAATAAAATGAGAGTTTAGGTTTAAACCTAAGTATAGATTGTCTTCGTATTGTACAGCAAGATTAACACCAAATTTTCCGTTATAACCAGTTGCAGCATAAGAATATTCTTGATTAAAAGTTCCTGGAGCGATATTCGAAAAATATAGCGTATTGGCATCATCGTCCATATCAGGTTCTAAAATATATGATTCATATCCTAAAAACGCCTGTTGATTTGTAAAGCCATACGTGGCTCCTATATCTCTATAAGCATCATCAATAGATTCACCTGGTAAAGCAGTAATTTCATCCAATCTTAAACCCTGCGCATTTGCTAAAAAATAGCTATCAATAGATGTTGTACTCGTCCCTGAAGCGAAAAAATTATCATCAAAATTTTGATTTTGGTCATAAGAAAAACCTAAAACAAATTTTCTCCAAGGCGAATTATTTCGGCTGTTAAACACAAAAACGGCTCCAGCTTGGTTAAAAGCAAAATCGGAATTTGAGTTTGTATTTACACTATTAAAATAACTGGTCTCATTATCATTATTATAACCAGAAATAGATAATGACATGTGGCTAAAACTAAAAATAGCCGAACCTGCTGGATTGATGCTTATTGCAGAAATATCTCCTCCTAAGGCACCAAAAGCACCACTCATAGCTTTAAACCTAGCAGTCCCTTCAATATTGTCCGATGAATATCTTACTGCATCTGTAATATCTTGAGCGAACATATTAGGCATAGATATCATGCCTATGAATAGTAATAATAACTTTTTCATACTTTTAATTTTTTCTTTTTCAACCTTGATTTAATTGTTTCTTCTAGATGAATTACTTCTACCACTACTTGTTGTTGAACTTCTGTTAGATGACGATCTACTACTGGAGCTAACATTATTAGACCTTCTAGAACTATTATTATTGGATCTAGTTGAAGATGATCTAGATGTAGAAGATCGACCTGATCTAGTTGTTGAAGATCTAGATCTAGAATTTGAAGAATTTCCAAAGCGAGAACTTCTAGTGGATCTTGATCGTGAATTTACACGAGAATTACCAAATCTAGTAGCGTTTACTCTAGAGCGACCACTTCTTAAGGCGTTATTTCTTAAGTTTGTTGCTCTGCTGTTTATTGAGCTGCGTCTATTAGTGATTCCATTACGTCTACTTATAATCCCATTACGTCTATTTGTAATGCCACTGATATTATTTGCATAAATAGAACCTCTTCTACTTGCACTGTACGATAAGTTTCTTCGGTTGTAAATATTTCCGTAATAGAAATTGTTGTAGCCATAATATGGATAACCATATCCATAGCCATAACCATAACCATAACCATAATAAGGATAACCATAACCATAGCCATAGCCAAAGCCATAATTCCATGGACTGCCCCAACCAGAATAAAAAGGTGAATACCCATAGTTGGAATAACCATAATATCCAAAGCCAAAGTTCCAATCATTATACCAGCCATAGCCAGGATACCAAAATGAATCGTATAGAGGAGTTCTGTTGTAGATGTTTACTGTTATATCATCACTATATCCCCAACCAGCATAATTTTCTTGATTTAAAGAATCGTTTTCAACACCATAAGAGCCCTGATAAGAATCTATATCTGTGAAAATTGCATCTCCTGTATAATCTAGTTGAGTGGCTTTTTCATTAAAGTAATTTTTGTAATAAGCTGAATTTTCAGATTCGTTTCCTGTTTCTTTATATTCAACATTTTTAATCTCATAACTTTTTTCAGGCTCACCATAAATGCTATCGTAGTCATAACTGGCATATTGGTAAGATCCACAAGATGTTAGTCCTAAAGCAAGGATTAACATTCCTATAATGGATATTTTGGAGTTTAAGTAGCTATATAATTTCATATCTCTTAAAATTAAATTGTTGAACATAACAAAAATAGTTAGTTTTGTCGAACTATTTTTTTATTTAACATAGTCACAATTTTTGTGCCAAATTAAGATATATGAGTAAAAATCTCACAAGTAGGAGCGAAGACTATTCAAAATGGTATAACGAATTGGTTGTTAAGGCAGATTTGGCTGAAAACTCGGCAGTTAGAGGTTGTATGGTAATTAAACCTTATGGTTATGCTATTTGGGAGAAAATGCAAGCTGAATTAGATAGAATGTTTAAAGAAACAGGACATCAAAACGCATATTTCCCATTATTTGTTCCTAAAAGCTTGTTTGAAGCCGAAGAGAAAAATGCCGAAGGATTTGCTAAAGAATGTGCTATTGTAACACATTACAGGTTGCAAAACGATCCTGATAATGAAGGGAAACTTAGAGTAGATCCAGATGCGAAACTTGAAGAAGAATTAATTGTTAGACCAACAAGTGAGGCCATTATTTGGAACACTTACAAGGGTTGGATTCAATCTTATAGAGACTTACCATTATTAATAAACCAATGGGCAAATGTCGTGCGCTGGGAAATGCGTACTCGTTTATTTTTGCGTACAGCCGAGTTTTTATGGCAAGAAGGTCACACAGCTCATGCAACCAAAGATGAGGCTTGGGAGGAAACCAAATTAATAAATAATATATATGCTAATTTTGCCGAAAATTTCATGGCTATTCCAGTTATTCAAGGTTTAAAAACCGAGAGTGAGCGTTTTGCAGGCGCAGAGGAAACCATGTGTATTGAAGCATTAATGCAAGATGGAAAGGCACTACAAGCCGGAACATCTCATTTTTTAGCCCAAAATTTCGCCAAAGCTTTTGATGTGAAGTTTACCAATAAAGAAGGGAAGCAAGATTATGTTTGGGCAACTTCATGGGGAGTTTCAACACGATTAATGGGAGCTTTAATTATGACACATAGTGATGATAAAGGCTTGGTTTTACCACCAAATCTAGCACCAAATCAAGTGGTGATTGTCCCAATTTATAGAAATGATGAGCAATTGCGTGACATATCAAAGGTCGCAAATAAAATAACTACAGATTTAAGAGCTAAAGGTGTTTCAGTGAAATACGATAACAGAACCACATATAGACCAGGAGCTAAATTTGCCCAACATGAATTACAAGGAGTACCGTTACGTATTTCCATCGGGCCAAAAGACTTGGAAAATGGAACAGTTGAGTTGGCAAGAAGAGATACGTTAACTAAAGAAATTGTCTCGTTAGAAGCACTTATTGATACTGTTGAAAGCTTAATGAAAGAAATCCAGAACACTTTGTTTAATAAAGCACTAAATTTTAGAGACTCACATATTACCGAAGTAGATACATTTAATGAGTTTAAAGATGTTTTGGAAAATAAAACAGGATTTATCTCGGCCCATTGGGATGGTACTTCTGAAACTGAAAATAAAATTAAAGAGTTAACTAAAGCAACTATTAGATGTATTCCTTTAGATAATAAAATTGAAGAAGGCAAGTGTGTGTACTCAAAAAACCCATCTAAACAGCGTGTTTTATTCGCTAAAGCTTATTAGGTTTTAAATTTTACGAAAAAATTCATTAAGAAGTTGCAACATTTAAAAATAGTTGTATTTTTGCATCCGCAATGGAAACATTGTAAGTTATTTGAAAACAATTGAGAGTTTAAAAATTTATAATTAAATTTGCAAACTCAAAATAAAATGGCCCGTTCGTCTATCGGCTAGGACGCCAGGTTTTCATCCTGGTAAGAGGGGTTCGATTCCCCTACGGGCTACAACGATTTAAAAAAAATAAAATGGCAAATCATAAGTCAGCGTTAAAAAGGATTAGAAGTAACGAAGCGAAACGCTTAAGAAACAAGTATCAGCACAAAACCACACGTAATGCTATTAAGAAATTACGTGATATGGAGAATAAAAAAGATGCCGAAAAACTATTTCCATCAGTTGCTTCAATGATCGATAAATTAGCAAAGAAAAACATTATCCATGATAATAAAGCTGCTAATTTAAAATCTGGACTCGCTAAGCATATTGCTGCTTTATAGTAGAAACGCAATAACTTTTATAAAATATTAAAAGCTTCTCTTTTGAGAGGCTTTTTTATTTGACAAAAAAATAAGCCTTAGTGAAAACTAAGGCTTACCAAGGGTATAAAATTTTACTTGTGTTTTTATTAACTGTTCATGGAAATTAAAAACTCTTCATTGTTTCTAGTTTGTTTGAAACGATCGTTAATAAATTCCATAGCTTCCACAGGGTTCATGTCTGCAAGGTATTTACGCATTACCCACATTCTTTGAATGGTGTTTTCGTCAAGCAATATATCGTCTCTACGAGTACTTGACGATGTTAAATCAATAGCAGGGAAAATTCTTCTGTTAGATATTTTTCTGTCTAATTGCAATTCCATATTACCAGTTCCTTTAAATTCTTCAAAGATTACTTCGTCCATTTTAGAACCAGTTTCGGTAAGTGCAGTAGCAATAATTGTTAATGAGCCACCATTTTCAATATTACGTGCTGCACCAAAGAAACGTTTTGGTTTATGTAATGCATTGGCATCAACACCACCACTTAATATTTTACCAGAAGCTGGTTGAACCGTATTATAGGCTCTTGCTAAACGAGTAATTGAATCTAAAAGAATTACAACATCATAACCGCATTCTACAAGTCTTTTTGCTTTTTCCAGGACAATATTTGCAATTTTTACATGCTCATTTGCTTCTTTGTCAAAAGTCGAGGCAATTACTTCTCCCCTAACATTACGTTGCATGTCTGTTACTTCTTCAGGGCGTTCATCAATTAATAAAATCATTTGATAAACTTCAGGATGATTAGCAGCTATGGCGTTTGCAACATCTTTAAGTAACATTGTTTTACCTGTTTTTGGTTGTGAAACAATCATACCACGTTGTCCTTTACCAATTGGTGAAAACAAATCCATGATTCTCGTGGAAATAGTACTTTGCCTTTCAGCAATATTAAATTTTTCTTGAGGAAAAAGTGGCGTAAGGTGTTCAAAAGAAACGCGATCTCTAACGACTTGAGGGTCGAGGCCGTTGATTTTAGTTACTTTAATTAACGGAAAATATTTTTCGCCTTCTTTTGGAGGTCTTACATTTCCTAAAACAGTATCTCCTTTTTTTAGACCAAATAATCGAATTTGTGATTGTGATACATAAATATCATCTGGAGATGATAAATAATTGTAATCTGATGAACGTAGAAAACCATAACCGTCCTGCATAACATCCAGTACGCCTTCACTTTCTATAATGGCATCAAATTCAAAATCAGGTTCACGATAACGGTTACGGCTGTCTTTGTTTCCGTTATTGCCTTGGTTGTCTTTGTTTGGAGTTCTATTTTGATCTTTGTTGTCTCTTTGAGGGCGATTTTGTGGGTCTCTTTTTTGAGGCTCTCTTTTTTTGTGTTCTCTTTTTTGAGGCTCTTTAATAGTAGATTCTGGTTTTAAATCTTTATTAGTAGCCTCTTGCTTTTTAGGGGCTTCTTCCTTTTTTTGTTGATTCTTAAAATTATCCGATTTATTTTCGGCTTTTTCTTTAAAATCAATTGTTTTTTGGGAAGGAGCATCAGTATTTTTTTGTACTCGCTCTCTCTTTTTTCTTTGAGGTCTTTGGTGTACTTTCTCTGGTTTTTGAGAAGTTGTAGCTTGAGTTGGGTTTGCAGCTTGATGATCTAAGATTTGATAAACCAAATCAAGTTTTTTTAATGAACGATACTTAGAGATGTTCAAGTTTTTAGCTATTTCCTGTAATTCAGGAAGCTTTTTTTCTTTTAATTGTGAAATTTCAAACATTGTTGAATTAATATAATTGGGTTTTTAAGAAATTAAATTGTCCCTAAGGTTTCCTTTAAGAAATCGATGGAATAATTTGTGTGTTTTTTTTTGAAGATTTAACGTTGTGCGGTACAGTAAATTGCACAATTACATTGCAATTATACAACTTTATTTTTAATAAATAAGTATAAGTTTTAAAAAGAAACCATTATTTTTGTGCTTCAATTTTTAGAAACAATGCTTCAAAGAATTCAAACCATATACCTTTTAATCGCTGCTGGGATTTCAGCAGGATTGATTTTTGTGTTTGATTTATGGACAACGAGCGAGGGCGTTTCTTTTTTTGCTAAAGATAATTTGCTGTACTTGAGCTTGTTTTGTGGTTCGGCAGTATTATCTTTAATAACTGTATTTATGTATAAAAACAGGAAGTCTCAGTTTGTAATGGGACGTCTTAACATCATATTAAACTTTATTTTACTAGGATTATTTGTGTATCGATCACTTAATTTATCTGGAGAAACTACGGTTTCTGAGAAAGGTATTGGGATTCTTCTACCTATTTTTTCTATCGTATTTTTGGTTTTAGCTAATAAAGCCATAAAAAAGGATGAAGAGCTTGTAAAATCTGTAGATCGGTTGAGATAAACCTATCATCTTAGTAGTATTAGTGCGTGAATCCAGACAAAGTAAAACTTGTCTGGATTCTTTTTTACCTTTTAAATTCTATTACTGCTAAATTTTGAATCTTTTTGTCATCAATTTCAAAACGCAACATGGTTCTTACAGTATGAAACCCGTGTTTACCAATAGCACCTGGATTCATGTGTAGCAGACTTAATTTTTTGTCTTGCACCACTTTTAAAATATGAGAATGCCCACAAATAAATATATCTGGAGGATTATTTGTTAATTCACCTTTAATTCTTGGACTATATCTTTTTGGATAACCTCCAATGTGCGTTATCCATACATCCAGTCCTTCGCACATAAATCTATTATTTTCAGGGAATTCTGCTCTAACTTCATGACCGTCAATATTGCCATGAACGGCTCTTAGAGGTTTTATATCTTTAATGGTATCTGTAACAATTATATCACCAATATCGCCAGCATGCCAAACTTCGTCTGCTTTTTTTACGTGTTTTAATATATCGTCTCCAATATAACTGTGCGTGTCTGATAGTAAAAGTATTTTTTTCATATATAAGTAATAGCTATGTGCTTATTTCATTATAAAATGTTAATCATAAATCTAAAGTCACAAATCTATTTATCTTTGCTTCCTGTTAACAAAAGTATTAAAAATAGATTGAGGTATTTTATTGAACTTTCTTATAATGGAAAAGCTTATCATGGATGGCAAAATCAACCCAATGCTACTTCGGTACAAGAGGTGTTAGAGAGGGCTTTATCTACCCTGTTAAGAGTACCTATTGACATTGTTGGAGCTGGACGAACTGATGCTGGTGTACATGCAAAACAGATGTTTGCACATTTTGATACAGATGTTGCTTTTTTACCTGAAGAATTAACATATAAATTAAATTCTTTTTTACCAAAATGTATTGCTATTCATGCTATTTTTGAAGTTCCAAATAATGCTCATGCACGTTTTGATGCTATTAGCAGAAGCTATAGTTATAAAATTTCTTTAACCAAAAATGTGTTTGATTATAACTATTCTTATAATTTTAAACTTCCTTTAGATATCGAAATAATGAATAAGGCGTGTAAGGTGTTATTTGAATACGAAGATTTTAAATGTTTTTCTAGAAGTAATACCGATGTAAAAACATACAATTGTGACATTATGAAGGCTGAATGGGTTAATGAAAATGAGATGCTCATCTTTTATATTACTGCTAATAGGTTTTTGCGTAACATGGTTAGAGCTATAGTTGGAACTATGATTAACATTGGTTTAGGGAAGATTAGTATCGAGCAATTTCACGAAATATTAAAATCCAAAGACAGAAAAAAGGCTGGTGCGTCAGTTCCTGGACATGCCTTATATTTAACGAATATCGAATACCCAAATTATATAGTAAAAAAATAAATGGCTAAAAGAAAAGAAAACGTTTTCGACACAAAACTCTTTAAGAGACTCCTGGTTTATATAAAACCCTATCGTTGGGTATTTGTATTGTCTTTAATAACTGTTATTGGTTTGGCTGTTTTTGGTGCCTTAAGACCTAAAGTTTTGCAATTAGCAATTGATGAAAACATTACAAACCAGCAATTAGAAGGTTTTTTGCCATATATAATTGCTATGTTGGTGCTTCTGGTTTTAGAAGTTTCTAGTAATTTGCTGTTTATTTATTATGCAGGTTGGCTTGGGCAATCGGTTGTAAGAGATGTAAGGGTTAAGCTTTTTAGGCATATTCTTAATTTTAAGATGAAATATTACGACAATTCATCGGTTGGTATTTTAATTACTAGGGCAGTAACCGATATGGAGCGTATAGCCGATATTTTTGGTCAAGGACTTTTCATGATTTTTAGCGATATTTTAAAAATGTTATTTATAGGAGTGACAATGGCTTTTATGAACTGGCGTTTGAGCATCATTGTATTCATAACATTACCTTTTGTACTAATTGCAACAAAGATTTTTCAAAAGTATATGAAAAAAGCTTTTGAAGAAGTACGTAACGAGGTTTCCAACCTTAACTCATTTGTACAAGAACGCGTAACTGGGATGAAGATCTTGCAATTATTTGCACGTGAAGATATCGAGTACAAAAACTTTAAGGCCATTAACGAGCGTCATAAAAGAGGATGGTTAAAGACGGTTTGGTATAATTCTATTTTCTTCCCAATTGCAGAGCTGTTATCATCACTTACTCTAGGCTTGGTAGTTTGGTTTGGAGGTTTAAATGTGGTGTTGCAACAAACAACATCGTTAGGAGACTTAACAGCATTTATCATGATGATTCCAATGATGTTTAGACCATTAAACCAAATAGCCAATAAGTTCAATACGCTTCAAATGGGTATGGTTGCTGCCGACCGTGTTTTTAAGGTTTTGGATACAACGTCTAATATAGATGATTCTGGTGATGCAATTGCCTCACACTTTAAAGGGGATATAACATTTAATGATGTGCGTTTTTCGTATGTAGATGACGAAGAAGTACTTAAAGGCATTTCGTTTAATGTGAATGCAGGAGACATGATAGCAATTGTTGGAGCAACAGGTGCAGGAAAATCCACAATCATTAATTTATTAAATCGGTTTTACACCATTAACTCAGGCGATGTTTTAATAGACAACATTAATATAAAAGATGTGACTTTAAATTCTTTAAGGAGACAAGTTGCTGTTGTATTGCAAGATGTATTTTTATTTGCAGATACCATACTAAATAATATAACGCTTAGAGACCCAGATATTTCTGAAGAAGAAGTTAAGCAAGCTGCCAAACAAATTGGAATTCACGATTTTATTATGAGTTTGCCCAACGGTTATCACTACAATGTTAAAGAACGTGGTGTAATGTTATCGTCAGGGCAACGTCAATTAATTTCTTTTTTACGTGCTTATGTTACTAATCCTAGTATTTTAATATTAGATGAGGCAACCTCTTCAGTCGATTCGTATTCTGAGCAATTAATGCAAGAAGCTACAGATGAAATCACTAAAGGGAGAACCTCTATTGTTATTGCACATAGACTGGCAACAGTTAAAAAAGCAGATAATATCATTGTTTTAGATGCTGGCGAAATAGTTGAGCAAGGTACTCATGCCCAACTATTAGAAAAGCAAGATGGTTACTATCGCAACTTATACGAAGTACAGTTTTTGCAAGAGGAGATTGCTTAACTAAATTAAGTCTTCCTTGATTTTTTCAATTAGCTCTTCGGTGTTTTTGTACATAATAAATTCACCGTTTTTTATGTAGGATATTTGACCAGTTTCTTCTGATACAACAATAGTAAGCGCATCGGTTTTTTCGGTAATACCAATAGCTGCACGATGCCTTAGCCCAAAGCGTTCAGGAATATTTTTTTCGTTATTTACGGGAAGTATGATCCTAGTGGCTTTAATGACGTTATTGGCAATAATAATGGCGCCATCGTGTAAAGGACTGTTCTTAAAAAAGATGCTTTCTAAAATAGGCTGCGTAACCTTAATGTTCATTTCATCACCAGTAGACAGTAAAAAATCGAGGTTATTGTTGCGTTCTAGAACAATTAAAGCACCAGTTTTTGAGCTTCCCATTTTTACACAAGCAGCTACAACTGTTTCGGCTTCGGTTTCATGGATAGCTTCTGTCCTTAAAAAATTTAACCGTTTTGTCAAACCGCTTTTGGAGCCAATGTTGGTAGAACCAATCATCAATAAAAACTTTCTAATTTCTGGTTGAAATACCACAATTAAAGCAATTAAGCCCACACTCATAAAACCACCAAGAATTTTGGTGAGCATTTTCATTTGCAACGCATCAACCAATAAAAAAATGAGGTAAATAATAACAATACCAACAAAAATATTAATGGCAACTGTACCTTTAATAAGCTTGTAAACATAGTAGAGCAGGATTGCTACTAGTATAATATCTATAACATCTAGAACGGTAAACTTCAATAAGTCGTCAAATATTTCCAAGCTTGAGAGGTGTTTTAAATTTTATTAAATATAGCTAATTATGAATAAACTCTTTATTAGAGAATTTGGTTTGTTTTAAGTCTGGCTCCAAAAAAAGACTTTTGTAGTTTATATATTCTTGAAAACTCAAATCTTCATGAAAATCAAGATATATTATATTTTCAAGTAAATCCAGTTCCTTTAAACTAGTCTTTAAATTTTTGAAGTTGGTCTTTGTGACAATTGATTTAGAGTTTGGATTTAAAATAGTCACATCGTTATTTGGCTTAAACTTAATAGAGATGACATTTTTACTGTTTCTTAAATTAGACATTTTTAATAAATAGCTTCCTAAAGGGTCATTGCTATAAACCACATCGGTAAACTCAATAAAAGATAAATTTTCCAAGTCTGTATTGTTACAAGTAAAATAATTACGTGCTTTGTCGTTTTTATGCATGCCATCACTTTGTCGTTTTTCTTGTAAGTACTGTAAATGAGTTAGTATTTGTTTTAAGGTTAAGCGCTTATCAATATTAACCAACCAATTAGTCGTGCCAATCATATTTCTTCGGTTAAAATTTACACTATCATTTTCTTCGTCATAGAACATATATATAGCAGAAACATCAATTACTTCAGTAATATCTTGATTTGTGGTTTCGGGTAATTGCACAACACGTTTGTTACATGAGGTAAACAAACTTAAAGTGATAATGGTTAAAAATATATGTCTCATGAATTGAGTTGATTAGTGAGTTTTACACATTCCATAGCTTCTTTTACATCGTGAACACGTAGTATTTTTGCGCCTCTTAACAAGGCTATGGTGTTTAACGATGTGGTGCCATTTAATGCTTCGTTTGGGCTATTATTTAATAATTTATAAATCATGGATTTTCTACTTACACCAACAAGTATTGGTAATCCTATTATATTAAGCAATTTCAAATTATTTAAAAGTTTATAATTTTGCTCAAGTGTTTTTGAGAAACCAAAACCAGGATCAATAATAATATCGTTTATTTTGTGTGATCTGGCTTCAGTAATTCTTTCAGAAAAGTAATAGATTATGTCTTTAATTAAATCTTCATAATCTGTAAATTGTTGCATGGTTTGTGGTGTGCCTTTCATGTGCATCATAATATAAGGCACATTAAGTTTACCAACGGTTTCAAGCATTGTTGAGTCTAGTTGTCCTGCTGAAATATCATTTACCATAGCTGCTCCAGCACTTATACATTTTTTTGCGATGTTACTTCTAAAGGTGTCAATGGATAAGTTAATGTCCGGAAATTTTGCAACAAGCAATTCAACTATCGGAATGATTCGTTTTAACTCTTCAGTTTCACTTACCTGATCTGCTCCTGGACGTGAGCTGTAAGCACCAAGATCAATAAAAGTGGCACCTTCGTTTAGCATTTTTTCAACTTGATTTAAAATTGAAACTTCATTTTTGTAGTGTCCACCATCATAAAAAGAATCTGGAGTAATATTTAAAATTCCCATGACCTTTGGTGTAGATAAATCAATAAGTGTTCCTTTACAATTAATGGTCATATTATTTCCTTTTAAAGCAGGAATCTTTTTAAATTAAACAATGGTTACCAGTTGTGCGTATATAAAAATTAATCAAGGATTAATTACACAAGCGTTAAACTTAGAACTTTAAGCGTTAAACTTTTGAACATTCATAAATTTAAGCGAAATTTACGCAAAATTCAATTGACTTTATGCAAAATACTTCAAAACAATATGACGAGGTTATAGCCACGTGCAGAGAGCTGTTTGTGAAAAAAATGAAAGATTACGGAAGCGCTTGGAGAATACTGAGGCTACCATCTTTAACCGATCAAATTTTTATAAAAGCACAGCGCATAAGAGGTTTGCAGCAAAACGAAGTGCAAAAAGTGGATGAAGGTGAAGTAAGTGAGTTTATTGGAATAATTAACTATTGTATTATGGCTCTAATACAATTGGAAAAAGGTGTGGTTGAACAGCCAGATTTATCGGTAGATGAAGCTACTATACTCTATAATGAACAAGTGGCATCCACAAAGCAATTAATGCAAGACAAAAACCATGATTATGGCGAGGCATGGAGAGATATGCGCGTAAGTTCCTTGACCGATTTGATTTTGCAAAAACTATTACGAGTAAAACAAATAGAAGATAATTTAGGAAAGACTATTGTAAGCGAAGGTATTGATGCCAATTATCAAGATATGATAAACTATGCAGTATTCGCATTGGTACATTTAAAAGAGTAAATTTCAAATCCCAAAAACTAAATTCCAAAAAGAATTGAGTAGCAATAAAACATTTAGTTTAGAAGATAGAACATTTGAATTTGCTAGAGACTGTCGCTTTTTAGTTAAAGATTTAAAAAAGACAATTTCGAATATTGAAGATGGCAAACAGTTGATTAAATCTTCAGGTTCTGTAGGAGCAAATTATATTGAAGGAAATGAAAAGCTTGGAGATAAAGATTTAAAATTTCGAATTAAGATATCAAGAAAAGAAGCTAAAGAAAGTGAATATTGGCTCAAATTATTAAAAGCACTAAATGAAAATGAAATGGATAGAATTGAAAGTTTAATAATTGAAGCAGGAGAATTAAGAAAAATTTTATCAACGATAATCAATAAATTAAAATAGATTTCTAAAAATAGAATTCCATTCGAGTGAGCTTTGGAATTTAGTTTTTTTGAAATTTCAAATTTTTATAAAATACTATGAGGTACATAACACAAATAAGTAGAATAATAGTTGGCGTTCTATTTATCATTTCCGGATTAATAAAACTTAACGATCCTTTAGGGTTTTCATATAAATTGCAGGAATACTTCAGTACAGATGTGTTAAATATTCCATTTTTAGAACCTTATGCTTTAGGGATATCTGTTATAGTAGTGGTTTTTGAAGTTGTACTAGGTGTGTTCTTGTTAATTGGTTATAAACCTAAATTTACCGTATGGAGCTTGTTGGTAATGATTGTGTTCTTCACATTTCTCACGTTTTATTCGGCATATTTTGATAAAGTAAGAGATTGTGGTTGTTTTGGTGATGCACTAAAATTAACACCATGGGAAAGCTTTACCAAAGACATAATATTACTAATATTTATTTTGGTACTCTTTTTTGGCTTAAAACACATCAAACCCATTTTTGCAAAATTACCAACAACTATCGTTGCGTTGGTCACTTTTATTTGGTCTTTATGGTTTGGGTATCATGTATTAATGCATTTGCCAACTGTGGATTTTAGAGCCTACAAAATAGGCGATAACCTTATAGAAAACATGAGTACACCAAAAGATGCGCCTAAAGCCGTCCAAGAGTTTACTTGGACCTTTAATGTGAATGGAGAAGAAAAAGAGTTCGTAACAAATGGTTCTTACCCTAATGTTAATGGTGAGTATGTTGGTGTTGAAACTAAGATTATAAAAGAAGGGTACCAACCATCAATACTGGATTTTTCTATAGAAAGTCATGAAGGCGATGTGACACAAGAAATTTTAGCCGAAGATAAGTTAATAATAATCGTGTCATATAGTTTAGACAAAGCTGA
Organism: uncultured Flavobacteriaceae bacterium; assembly: GCA_963975205.1. GTDB lineage: Bacteria > Bacteroidota > Bacteroidia > Flavobacteriales > Flavobacteriaceae > Pontimicrobium. The sequence continues at coordinate 72,537 of CAXBFU010000008.1, forward strand.
AAAAGACGGCCTTACAGCTATAAAAGCTAAAGCCAACGAGGCAACCAGTAAAGGATATAAGGTTATTGGATTAACAGCATCTGGAGCAGAAGCTAAACAGCGTATAAAAGCAGATTATAATTTCGATTTCGACTTTTATTCATGCGACGAAAAAGTTTTAAAAACAATTGTTCGTTCTAATCCTGGAGTATTAGAATTAAGTAAAGGGACAGTAAAACAAAAAGTGCACTGGAACGATATTGACGATTTAAAACTAATAAGCTCATCTAATGCGAATCCAAATCTAAACTTCGTACTTAAGCGTCAATTGGATAGTATTATGGTTTTGGACCAAAAATATAGAGGCGAATCTTATAGGGAAAACTTTAAAAAACAAGATAAGATAGATAGTACTAATCTTATTTTTATTGAAAAAGTTTTTAAAGAACATGGTTATCCAGGCAAAAACTTGGTTGGAGAATCAACAAAAAGTGTGGCTTGGTTTGTTATTCAGCATTCAAATAAGATACCAGATTATTTGCCATTAATGAAGCAGGCAGGTGCCAAAGGAGAGCTACCATTAACCGATGTAGCTATGATGGAAGATAGGTATTTAATGGAGCAAGGAAAGCCTCAGATTTATGGTACACAAGGATCAGTTTATTTTCAAGGTGCTGCGGACGAATTTTCATTTATTTGGCCTATTAAAGACCCGGAAAATGTAAATAAACGTCGTGAAGAAGTAGGATTTAAGGAGTCTGTTGAAGCATACGGAATTCGTTTGTTTGGAGAAAGCTTCGAGTTTAAAAACTATACAATAGAAGAAATAAATAAAAAAGGTCGAATCATTAAAGAATAATATCTGTTAAACTATTTTTTAAATAAAACATTTTACGCATTACTTACATTATTTGAAGTAGTTAAAGCAATTTCAGGTTGGTTTGCATCGATGCTTGCTGGAGCTGTGTTTGTAGAGTATATCTTTGGTTGGAATGGATTGGGAAAAGAAATTGTAAACTCTTTAAACACCTTGGATTTGCCAGTTATTATGGGTTCCGTTTTAATAATAGCCTTAATGTTTATCATCATAAATATTTTTGTGGATATTATGTATACGTGGTTAGATCCGAAAATTAAATTAAAATAAAATTCCTGCGTAGGGAGGAATCTCTTGGCTAAAATGCCGAAATTAAAAAGTAAAAATAGAATATACCCTTTCAAATAAGAGTTGTAAGGTTTTCTAAATAGAATAATAAGTTTAATTAAAAAGATACCTGCTTCCGCAGGCATTAATTATGAGAAAGCAAATTGTAGCAGGGAATTGGAAAATGAATAATGACTTACCAGAAACTGTAACGCTTATTTTAAACTTAAAAAAGCAAACACAAACCTCACAAGCTGAGGTTATGATAGCGCCTTCGTTTGTGAATCTTTATCATGCTTTTGAAGCTTTAAGAACTTATGATATTGAAGTGGTTGCCCAAAACATGCATTATGCTAAAAGTGGCGCTTTTACAGGAGAAGTGAGTGCCAATATGCTTACTAGTATAGGCATACAAACCGTTATTTTAGGTCATAGCGAACGTCGCGCATATTTTAACGAAACAGATGAAGATTTAGCTAAAAAAGTTGACGCAGCTTTAAGTAATAAAATGAGAGTGATATTTTGTTTTGGAGAAGAACTAGCCGATAGAAAATCTAATAAGCATGAAGATGTAGTCGAAAGTCAAATTAAAAATGTGCTTTTTCATCTTTCCAAAGATGCTTGGAAAAACATAGTTTTGGCCTACGAACCAGTTTGGGCAATTGGCACAGGTGAAACTGCAAGTCCCGAACAAGCTCAAGATATGCATAGATTTATAAGAGAAACATTGATGAGTAGATATGGCAATTCCCTCGCTAATGAGGTGTCTATCCTTTATGGAGGTAGTGTAAAACCTAATAATGCCAAGGAAATTTTCTCAAAACCAGATGTAGATGGTGGTTTAATTGGAGGCGCATCACTTAATGCCGAAGATTTTTACGCCATTGTAAATGCTTTTTAAATAATGTCAAACACAATATATATTGGTTATTATTTTACTGTTCAACCTTTGGTTCCAGCTGTTGAAATACTTATTGCTGAACTAGGATATGCTGGCTTTGAAAGCTTTGTTGAGACCGAAAAAGGTGTGACAGCGTATATTAAAAAAGAAGAATGGAACAGTGAAATTTTAAATGACATTCAAATTTTAAAATCTAAAGAATTTATAATTGACCATACCTTTAACGAGATAGAGCAAACCAATTGGAATGAAGAATGGGAAAAGAATTTTAAACCAATAGTTGTTGATGATGTTTGTACAGTAAGAGCCCCTTTTCATGAAACACCAAATACCAAATATGATATTGTAATTGAGCCTAAAATGAGTTTTGGCACAGGGCATCATGAAACAACACACATGATGATTCAGCATATTTTAAACAATGATTTTAAAGATAAATCGGTTTTAGATATGGGTTGTGGTACAGGAGTTTTGGCAATTTTAGCCGAAATGAAAGGCGCTACAAATATTGATGCAATAGATATAGATAATTGGTGTTATATAAACAGTTTAGAGAATGTCGAGAGAAATAACTGTAAGCATATTTCTGTGTTTGAAGGTGATGCAAGTCTTTTAAATGAAAAGAAATTTGACATAATCATTGCAAATATTAACAGGAATATTTTGTTGGCAGATATCTCAAAATACGCAGCTTGTTTAAATAAAGAAGGACAATTATTTTTAAGCGGATTTTACAATCATGATATTCCCATAATAGAAAAAGAATGCTCTAAATATGGTTTAAAACTCCAAGAAAGTTTAGAGAGAAATAATTGGGTTTCGTTAAAATTTATAAATTAGCAAAAAATTACTCGATGAGTATAAAGGAAAAAATATTAGAAGAAGTTTCTGTAAAAGAAGAAGTTGTTAAGCAAAACGAGATTGTTTTATTTAACGATGATGTAAATACTTTTGATCATGTAATAGATACTCTTGTTGATGTTTGCGAACACACACCAGAACAAGCCGAACAATGTGCAATTTTAGTTCATTATAAAGGGAAATGTACTGTAAAAACTGGCGAGTATGCTTATTTAGAGCCACGATGCTCTAGATTGCTTAATGCTGGTTTAAGTGCAGAAATTGTTTAAATGCACATTATACATAAAGCATATAAACGGTGTTACTTTTTTGATTAGCTAAAATATTTCTAAAGTTGTTTGCCTATTGCTTTTTAGAGGTGCTAAACCCAAATATTTTGTATAAAGGACAAAAGCTAATAAGGCTTGTGAGTAAAAATATAATTGCTACTGCCATTAATATATAAGCAAGTGTACCTTCAATCACATTAAAATAATACAACAAAGCAATAGCGATTGCTATAACTATTCTTATGCCTTTGTCGGTATTCCCCATGTTTGTTTTCATAATAATAAATTTTATATGGTTAAACTAAAATACAATTTTAGCAACCATCTTCCCAATAATTTTTCCATGTTGACATACTGTAAGAGATTTAACTTTATAACTTTCGTTTAAACAAAGTTTATCGGTTAATTAATATATCAAAGAGTAGGTGCTTCATTGTTGCTTCAAATTTTAAAGCTAATATTGGTGTTTTTCACCAACAAATACGGAAATAAGTATCTAGTATTATCAAATATTTATTTATTCTTATAAGATAAATACAACTATGTTTCTATACATTAACCATACGTATTTTTTTTAAACCTTTATTATTTCTAATAAAAATAAATTATGTACCTTAACACTTGGTAATTATTATATTGTATCATGAAAAATATTGTTCAATATATTCTTTGTATTTGTATAGGTATTCCTTTGCTTTCTTTTTCACAAGAACTACCTCCAATTACCGCTTACAATCCAAGTTTATATAATGCAGAAAGACAAAATTGGTCAATTACACAGGCTGATGATAGAAATATCTATTTTGCCAACAACAAAGGCCTTTTAGAGTTTAATGGAGCAAGATGGAAATTATACAAAACCCCAAATGAATCTATAGTCAGGTCAGTTAAAGCAACTGGAGATAGAATTTATTCTGGTTGCTATATGGAATTTGGCTTTTGGACAAAAGATTCTTATGGAGAATTAAATTACACATCACTGTCAAAAGAACTTAAAATACAACTTAAAGAAGACGAAGAATTTTGGAATATTATAGAGTTTGAAGAAAAGATATTGTTTCAGTCTTTAGATAGAATATATATTTATGATAGATCTAACAATACATTTAATATTATAAGTTCAGATTCAAGAATCACTAAAATATTCCAAGCAGATGATGCTATATATTTTCAGCGAATTAATGATGGAATCTATAAAATTGAAAACGGAAAAGATGTTTTGTTAACAAATGATTCGAGAATTATTGATAAAATAATAATAAATATATTTCCTCAAAAAGATCAACTTTTAATACAGACTCAAAACGACGGGATTTTTATTTTTGGTGATAACAAAATTAACGAATGGGATGTTTCAAAAATGAATGCCCTTTCAGATCTAAGTGTTTATAGTAGTATTCGTCTTAAAAATAGGGGCTTTGTGTTTGGAACCATTTCAAGAGGCCTTGTTTACTTAAATAATGGAAATATAATTTTTAATATTAAACAAGAGGATGGCTTATTAAACAATACTGTTTTATCTGTTTTTGAAGATGTCGATGACAATATATGGTTGGGTTTAGATAACGGAATTAATAGTTTAAACACCAATTCTCCTTTTAAAGTATATCACGATGATGAGGGTTCATTAGGTTCGGTTTATGCTTCAGCTTTGTATAATGGTTTTTTGTATTTGGGGACCAACCAAGGCCTATTTTATAAAAGTGCTTTTAGTAATGAGTCATTTCAATTTATCAGTAATACCGAAGGGCAAGTCTGGGCGTTAAGCGTAATAGATAATAAATTGTTTTGTGGACATAATTCTGGCACTTTTATTATAAGTGATGGTACAGCTGTTAAAATTTCTGATGTTCAAGGAATTTGGAGCCTTAAGCATCTTCCTCATTTACCAAATCTAATTTTACAAGGAGGCTATAATGGGCTTTCTATTATTGAAAAAAGAAATGGTAGTTGGTCTTTTCGAAATATAATTGATGGTTTTGAGATATCATCACGCTTTTTTGAAGTATTTAACGAAAACAGTGTTTTGGTAAGTCATGAATACAAAGGCGTATTTAACCTTACAATCTCTAAGGACTTTATGAAACTCATTGATATAAAGAAGCTGAACATTAGTAAAGGATTAAGCTCTAGCCTAAAAAAATTTAACAATCATATTTATTACGCATATAAAGATGGCGTTTTTAAGTATAATTTTTCTAAAGAGAAATTCGTAAAAGAAATAGAGTTTAGCAAAATATATGATAGTATAAGTTATCTATCAGGTAAATTAATTTTAGATAAAAACTCTAATTATTTATGGGGAGTATCAAAAACAGATATTAGCTATATATCTCCTGGTAAATTGAGTAATAAACCTAATATTAACAAAATATATTTACCTGCAAAAATAAGAGACAATGTTACCAGTTATGAAAGTATCTTAAATCTAGGAAATGAACAGTATTTGCTTGGCACCTCAAGAGGATATATAATAATGGACTTAAATAAAATTAAAACCAATAAAAAATTTCAGATTAAATTAGATGTAGTTGAAAATAGTAAAAGTAAACAAGCAGCTAGTTTGAAGCTTATTGATAAAACTACTAATGGAGAATTTGATAATCAACAACACAACTTTAAATTCTCATACAGCATACCAGAATTCTCAAAATATAGTATAAAAGAATATCAATATAAATTAGATGGTATGTACAATTCTTGGAGTACATGGTCAACTAACTCCACTGAATTGTTCGAGAATCTACCTTATGGAAATTATACTTTTAAAGTTAGGGGTAAAATTGGAGATGATGTCTCGACCAATGTAGCTTCTTACGCTTTTCGAATTAAACGTCCTTTACTACTTTCTAACCTAGCCATTGTATTTTATTCAATGTTGTTTTTGTTACTAGTACTATTTACTCATAATTTTTATAAATCGTATTATAAAAAGCAACGAGAAAAATTATTGATTAAAACTAAGAGGGAATTAGAGCTTAAAGAATTAGAAAACAAGCAGCAACTAATCAATCATAAAAATGAGCGGCTCGAACAAGATATAAACAATAAAAATCGAGAATTAGCAATCTCAACAATGAGCCTTATAAAAAAGAATGAGTTTTTAAATAATATTAAAAATGAGTTAAACAACTCGAAAGACGGCAACTTTTCACACATTGTTAAATTAGTTGATAAAAACCTTAATAATACAGATGATTGGAAGTTATTTGAGGAGGCATTTAATAATGCTGATAAGGATTTTCTTAAGAAAATTAAAGAAGTTCATCCAAAACTTACTCCCAACGATTTACGCTTATGCGCATACTTGAGGTTAAATTTATCTTCAAAAGAGATTGCTCCACTACTAAATATATCATCAAAAAGTGTTGAGGTTAAACGCTATAGATTAAGAAAAAAAATGGGTTTAGCTCACGAATCTAGCTTAACAAATTATATTTTAGAAATATAATAGCTTAACATATCCCAAAAAAACACAACATTACCACTACAAACTGTATTATTACTTCATTTTTAGTCTTTGTTTAAGATTTTTATAATACCCATAATTATTATGTATTTATTGCTAAATTAATAATTTACACCCATTTATTTTACGATGTATGTTTTTTGTTTAGGTGTTTTTTGCAGATTTCTCAAACCATATTTTTAGCTTTATCAAGTTGTAAAAACTATATAAATCTGTTTTGTTCATATCAGTTATATCGATTTTAGCTTAACACGTTTATTTGTATTATTAAACTTATATATATGAAAGGAATTTTAGGAATACTAATTACATTGTTTGGAGTAATTACTATAAGTGCTCAAACTTTAGATGTAAAGGGAACTGTTCTTGACGAAACAGGCATACCAATACCAGGAGTAAATGTTATTGTTAAAGGAACGTCCAAAGGAGCTTCAACAGATTTTGATGGAAATTTCATTTTAAAAGATGTATCAATAGGATCTGTTTTATCCATTAGTTATGTAGGGTATGTCACTTATGAAGTTACTATTAACGACAACACAGATTTAAATGTACAGTTGCAACCCGATGTTGCACAGTTAGATGAAGTTGTTGTAATTGGTTACGGTACACAAACCAAAAAGGAAATAACTGGAGCTGTTTCTGTTGTTTCAAACGAAACCATCGAAAAATTAAAGCCAACTCGTATTGAGCAAGCATTACAAGGTCAAGTGGCAGGTGTAAATATTACAACCAATTCAGGATCTCCAGGTGGTGGCTCAACTATTAGTATTAGAGGGGTATCTACTAACGGAAATAGTAGCCCATTAATTTTGGTAGATGGTAATGTTGTAGAAGATCTTAGCGTTGTGAACCCTTATGACATCGAAAGCATAAACATACTTAAGGATGCTACAGCAGGGATTTATGGAGTAAGAGCTGCGAATGGCGTTATTCTTATAACTACAAAAACAGGACGTAAAGAAATGCCATTAACAATTGAGTACAATGCCTATGGAGGGTTTCAGCAAACAACACGAAAAATACCTGTATTAAATGCAACACAATATGGTGTCATAGTCAATGAGGCTTACGCAGCTGGTGGAAGCACACCACCTTTTTCTGATTTATCTACTTTAGGTATTGGAACCAATTGGCAAGACGAAGTGTTCGAGTCGGCTCCAATAATGAATCATCACATCACACTTAAAGGAGGTAAAGAAAAGTCATCATATTCTTTCAGTTCTTCATATTTAACTCAAGATGGTATTGTTGGTGGTAAAAAATCTAACTTTACTCGTGTTACTAATACGGCAACTTATAATTTAGACTTTTTAGAAAACTTTAAATTTAAGTCGGGAGTTACTTTAACAGGAGTAAATAGCCAAGGATTACCAGAAAACGCATTAGGGTCTGTACTTTTTAATGCTTTAAATATGGCACCTACTATTCCAGTAAGGGATGAAAATGGTGAATTTTCATTAGCTGATGGTTTAGGAGCAGAAGTTATAAACCCAATAGCGCAAATGGCTAATACCTATAATAGAAATAAAGTAATGAAGATTAATGGTTTTGCTGGATTAGCTTATAATTTCTTAGAGCATTTCACAGCTGAAGCTAATATTCAATTTAATTATGCCGAAGTATCAAGCTTCTCATTCGATCCAACTGATTATTATGGAGGAGGAAAGGTGTTTAATACTTTAACAAATGGTGTTTTTGAAGGTTTTAATATTTTTAGAGACTATACGTTCGATGGGTTTTTAAAATACCAAAACAAATTTAACGATGTACATAACCTTAATGTCCTTTTAGGAATTTCTGTTTTTAAAACAACAGGAATGTTTTCTGGGGCAACAGCTACCGATATTAAAAACAATGATATACGTTATGCTACTGTAGAACAAGGTTTAGATCAACGAGATATATATGCAGAAAGAGGTAGTAACCCAAAGTTTGATGGTAGATTATTATCCTATTTTGCAAGAGTACAGTATGATTATAAAGGCAAATATTTATTTTCTGCAGTAGTACGTAGAGATGGTTCAACAAGATTTGGTCCAAATAACAAATTTGGAATATTCCCTTCTGGATCTATTGGCTGGGTTGCTTCAGACGAAGAATTTATGAGTGACAACAACACCTTTGATTTATTAAAATTTCGAGCCTCTTATGGGGTTTTAGGTAATGACAGAATTGGTGATTATAGATTTGTATCATTATTAACTGGAGAAGGAACCTATTTTTTTGGAGGTAATGATCGTGAAAATGAAGTCTTTGGAATTGCAAGCGGACCAATTTCAAACCCACAAATTAAATGGGAAAAACAAAAAACATTGGATATAGGAGTCGATATGCGTATTTTAAATAATAAAGTGGATATAACTGCCGATTATTTTAAAAAGAGAACAGAAGACTTATTAGTTTCACCTCAAATTTCCGGACTCCTAGGTACAGGCGCACCACCATTTGTTAATGCAGGAATAGTTGAAAATAAAGGCCTTGAATTTGCCATTGGTTACTCAGATAATTTAAGTGAAAATTTTAAATTCGACATCAGGTACAATGTTACTACTTTAAAAAATGAAGTTCTGGAAGTTAGTGGAGAAGACGAATATCTTGAAGGTGGTCGCTTTGGTATTTCACAACCTGCAATATCTAGAATGGAAGCAGGGTTTCCAATGGGGTATTTTGTTGGCTATCAAACAAATGGAATTTTTCAAAACCAAACAGAAGTTGATAACTCAGCAGTTACTAATCTAGGAGCCCGACCAGGAGACTTAAAATTTGTCGATCAAAATGGCGATGGCGTTATAGATTTGAACGATAGGGTAAATCTTGGAAACCCAATACCAGATGCCACAATGGGTCTTAACATATCCTTTGATTATAAAAACATTGATTTCTCAGCTTACACCTTTGCATCTATTGGCAATGAAATTGTACGAAATTACGAACGTAACCAACAATTAGTGAATAAACCTATTTGGTATTTAAACCGTTGGACAGGAGAGGGTACTAACAATTCATCACCACTGCAAACAATTGGAGCTACTTCTAATACAGATTTTTCCGATTTTTATGTAGAAGACGGTTCTTTTGTACGATTACAAAATGTACAATTAGGATATACATTTTCAGACAATGTGTTAAATAACGACAAAATAACCAAGCTAAGAATTTATGTTTCAGCAAATAATTTATTTACGCTAACTAAATATAGAGGATACGATCCTACTATTGGTAATGGTGCACCAATTGGTGGTGGAATCGATAATGGATTTTATCCAAGTGCGAGTACATTCTTATTGGGTCTTAACGTAAAATTTTAATTAAGTATTATGAAAAATTTAAAAATTATATCTAATCTCTTCGCATTTTTAATGGTGCTTTCTTGTAGTGATACTTTTGTGGATGTTGATTCAGACGATCAAAATTCCGAAACCTTTTTTAATACAGAAGAAGATTATCAACTAGCACTTGTTGCAGCTTACGATTATTTACAAACAACAGCCAAATTTTATCAATTTGCAGAAATAGCATCAGATAACACCCTTGCTGGAGGAGAAAGTGCAACAGATTCACCATATATTCAAGAAATAGACGATATGATACACACACCATCAGGACAAAGTGATGGTGGTTTAAGAACCATGTGGCAATGGATGTACGAAGCGGTAAATCGTTGTAATTATATTATGGAATTTCAAGACAAAACAGATTTTTCTAATAAAACCAGTGTCATCGCTCAAACAAGATTCTTACGAGCTTATTATAACTTTATTTTAGTAAAATGGTGGGGCGATGTCCCAATGCTTGTTGATAAACGCATACAATTTGGAGATCAGTTTAATATTGATAGAACACCTAAAGAAGAAGTATATGCCTTAATTGAAGACGATTTAATCTTTGCCGCAGCTAATTTGCCTTATGTGCAAAATGAAACTGGTAGAATTACCAAAGGTGCTGCTCAAGGAATGCTTGGTAAAGTATATTTATACCAAGATAAGTTTGATGAAGCTGCTGCGGTCTTAGAAGATTTAATAATTTTTGGACCACATCGTTTATTGACATCAGCAGAATATCCAAATATGTTTGAACGTGATTGGGAAAATAATATAGAATCCGTTTTTGAAGTTCAATATTCTGATGTCGATGGAGGAAGCTATGAGTGTTTCCAATGTCTTGAGGGTAATTATTCAGTGTATTTTAACGGGCCAAGAGGCTTTGTAGATTCTGCTGAAAAATTTGATTCTGGCTATAGTTTTAATGTGCCAGTTCAAGACGTCGTTGATGCTTTTGAACCAGGAGATTTACGTTATGAAACTTCTATATTAGATATGGAACAGTATATAATCGATAACCCAGGATCTAGTTGGAGCGGCGATGGCTACGAGCAAACAGGTTATTTTAATAGAAAATACATTGCACGTTTAGGCGATTTAAATATTGGTGATCCTGCACTTACAAACCCTGATAATTACCGCGCATTAAGGTTTGCCGATGTTTTGTTAATGGCAGCAGAAGCTTTAAATAGAGGCAATATTAGCGATATTAGAGCACAAGGGTATTTAAACCTAGTGCGCAATCGAGCTATGCTTCCTTCAGTAAATACTACAGGTACTAATTTAACTAACGATATATATAAAGAACGCCGTGTTGAATTGGTAGGTGAAGGTCATCGTTTCTTCGATTTGGTTCGAACTGGAAGAGCAGCACAAGCTATTGACGGATTTGTTGCTGGAAAACACGAACTCTTTCCTATACCAATCGAGGAAATTCAATTAACTGGAAATAGATGGAGTCAAAATCCAGGATACTAAAAAATATTATTATGAAAAAAATTAAATTTATAATTAGCACGTTTTTCGTATTACTTTTAATATGGAACTGTACCGACGATGAAAATCTAGATTTTTTAAACGATGTCATAGCACCTGCAAATGTTTCAGCATTATTTCAAGTGACTCAGGATAACTCAGGACTAGTCAGTATTACACCTAGTGGAGATGGAGCTACATCATTTAACATTCTTTTTGGAGATGGAACCGAAACCCCATCTGAAGTTGTTGCAGGCGAAACTATTTCACATACTTATGAAGAAGGCACATATACTGTAAGCATTGAAGCTGTAGGTATTACTGGTTTAAAAACCCAAATTGAACAACCTCTGGTAGTATCTTTCAAGGCACCTGAGAATTTAGATGTGCTTATAGAAAACGATATGGCAATTTCAAAACAAGTTAACGTTACGGCAAATGCAGATTTTGCCATATCGTTTGAAGTTTATTTTGGTGAAACTGGTAATGATGATCCTGTAATAGCCAATATAGGTGAAACAGCATCTTATATTTATCAAGAACCAGGAACTTATACTATTAGAACTGTCGCTATGGGTGCCGCAATAGAAACGACAGAATATATAGAAGAATTTGTAGTAACCGAAATACTGCAACCTATTGCTTCTGCTCCTGCGCAACCAATTAGAGATGCTCAAGATGTTATTTCAATATTTAGTTCAACTTATACCGATGTGTCAGGAACTAATTATTTCCCAGATTGGGGACAAGGAGGTCAAGGAAGTAGTTGGGCTTTATTCGATTTGAACGGAGATGAAATGCTACAATATATTAATTTAAGTTATCAAGGTGTCGCTCTAGCAGATGGTACCTCTGTAGATGTTTCAGGAATGGAGTTCTTGCATATGGACGTTTGGACATCTGGAGATGCTACAAGAATAGAGACATCGCTAATTAATAATACTGCTGGAGGAGCTACTGAAGCGCCTGTTTGGAGTGATTTAACTGCAGGAGAATGGACAACTATAGAAATTCCAATTTCAGATTATACCGATCAAGGTCTTACGGTTACCGAGATTTTTCAATTAAAATTTGTTGGAGACCCTTGGGCAGCAGGAACAGTGTTTATCGATAATATTTATTTCTACAAACCATCAACTGTGGTAACAATGCCACAGTACAATGCGCCAACACCAACGTATGGAACAGGAGATGTTATCTCTATCTTTAGTGATGCCTACACTAGTGTTGGTATTAGCGAATTAAATCCTAATTGGGGACAAACAACAACTTTAACTCCTGTTGATATAGCTGGAAATAACATTTGGTTATATGAAGCACTTAACTTTACGGGAATAGTAACGGACTATGGAAATCCTACCAACTTGTCAGGAATGGACTATGTGCATTTCGACTATTTTACACCAGATGTAACACAATTAGGCTTAAAAATTGTTAACACAGTAGTTGGTCAAGAAGATATTGCTTGGGTTTCAACTGTTGCCGAACCAGGTGTTAGAGGCACTTGGGTAAGTGTAACCATTCCATTAAATGACTTTGCCATTGATAGATCGGGAGTAACCCAATTATTGTTTGATACAGCTGGAGGTAGTGCAAAAGTATATGTAGATAATTTATATTTCTACTCAGAAACTGGAACACAACCAACCGTTATAGCCCCAGAGCCTGTGATAGATGCTAGTGATGTAATGTCTATTTTTAGTGATAGCTATACAAGTGTTGGTATAAGTGAATTAAATCCTAATTGGGGACAAACAACAACATTAACGCCAATAGATATTGGAGGGAATAATATTTGGCAGTACGATTTATTAAATTATACAGGTATTGTTACAGATTATGGCAACCCAACAAATTTATCGGGAATGAAATTTATTCATTTTGATTACTGGACTCCAGATGCAACGGTATTGGGATTGAAGTTAGTGAATACGGTTGTTGGTGAAGAAGATATTAAATTTGTTCCGAATATAGTAACAGGAACTTGGGTAAGTGTTACAATTCCATTGGGAGATTATAATATAGATCCTTCAGCAGTAACACAACTCCTTTTTGATACAACTGGCGCTAGCGCAACGGTTTATATTGATAACCTTTATTTTCATAATTAGAAAAAATAGATCATGAAAAAATTTAAATATATTTTAGTTTTAATTAGTGTTGTACTTTTTACAACATCATGTCAAGACGATGACTTTTCAGTAGGTGAAATTATTACTCCTACAAACTTACAACTAACAGCTGAAATTGTTGGAGCAGATGCAGCTAACCCTAATGGAGATGGATCAGGGATTGTTAATTTTACATCTTCAGCAGATAATTCTATAACTTATAGATACAATTTTGGAGATAACACAGACATTGTAGTCGCTCCCTCTGGAACAGTAACACATAGGTTTACTCAAACAGGAGTACAATCTTATTCAGTTACTGTATTAGCCTCTGGAGTAGGAGGTGTCACAAGCTCAACTTCAATAAATGTTGATGTATATAGTTCATTTGAAGATCAGGAAGCGAAAGATTTTTTAAGTGGAGGAGCAGGTAACAGTAAAACATGGTATTGGGCTGCTGATAAAGAAGGAAATATTGGACTCGGACCTAACAATCCAGAAGATGGAGAGCATACATGGTCACAATGGTTTACTTCAACGGCATGGCATCCAGATAAGCTTTGTATGTATGATGCCGAATTTGTATTCTCACAAGATAGTAATGGCGATATAACCTTTGAACAGTTAACGGATATTGCATATACTCCAGGAGATTTTGCTGCTTCAATTGGCGTTGATGGAGATACTTGTCATGGTCTTGATGTTGCGCCATCCCTTGATGGTATTAAAAATGTAAGTTTTAGTCCATCAAATTCAACCGCAACTATCGATGGCGAATATAGAGGTACAACTATTAATTTTTCAGATGGTGGCTTTATGTCCTGGTATGTTGGTGTATATTCTATAGAAATTATAGAAATTACAGAAAGTACTCTGTTCGTTAGAATGACTGATAGTTCTAATCCTGATAATGCTTGGTATTGTAAATACCAAACAGATAACCCGAATGATTAATAATTGATTTTTTTTGATAATTAAAACCAATTAAATGTTTAGTAGAGTTAGTCGTACATTTATTTATAGTCTTAAACTGTTATTGGTTTTTTTAGCTTTTTCATGTTCTAGTGGTGGAAATGACGATACCGTTGTCAACCCACCACAGGACATAATTCCGTCAAATTTAGTTTTGAATATTGAAATTGTTGGCGTAAATGCTTCTAACCCAAATGGTGATGGTTCTGGGCAAGTTATAGCTACTGCTTCGGCTACTAATGCTGCTAGATATGTTTTTAAGTTTGGTAATGATGAAGTTCAAAATACTAGTGGCAATGCTAATTATACATTTGTAAACCAAGGTATTAACAACTATTTGGTTTCGGTTTTTGCTTATTCAAGCACAGGACAATTCATAAGTACATTTAAAAATGTTACAGTTTATGTAAGTGATGGAACACAGTTGGTTTGGTCTGACGAATTTAATGTTGATGGAGCTCCCGATAGCTCTAAGTGGAATTTTGAAATAGGAAATGGTTGCCCAGATTTATGTGGTTGGGGCAATGGTGAATCACAGTATTATACCGATAGAAGTGATAATGTAATAATAGAAAATGGTTTATTGAAAATTACTGCTAAAAAAGAAACTTACGAAGGTTATAATTATACCTCTACCAGAATGACTACAAAGAATAAATATGAGTTTACTTATGGTAAAATTGAGGTTCGTGCTAGACTTCCCGAAGGCGGAGGAACTTGGCCAGCAATTTGGCTTTTAGGAGCAAACATAGATACTGTTGGTTGGCCTGCATCTGGCGAAATTGATATCATGGAACATTGGGGACACAACCCAACTATAGTATCTAGTGCAACGCACACACCTTCTTGCTTTGGAGGTTGCCCTGACACGACTGTTGGAGAAACTACAGTTACCGATTTCGCAACAGAATTCCATGTGTATGGGCTTGAATGGACCGAAAATAAACTTCGCTTCTTTCTAGACGATAATTTTTTATATGAGTATAACCCTACAGTTAAAAATGCATCGACATGGCCTTTTGATAATCCTCAATTTTTTATTCTAAACATTGCAATGGGTGGAAATTGGTTTTCTATCGACCCAAATTTTTCTCAATCAACAATGGAGATTGATTATGTAAGAGTATATCAATAAATTTTTTTGTCTGGGTTTTTTAACAGTAAATATTTAATGAATAATATAGAGCATAACATACTAAACAACGATACTACTATAGAGGTTGCAAAAATAAATAAGGAGAACTATTATAAAATTTCCAATAGCGATGCCATGCGCCCATTTTTCATGAGTATTGTAAGCGACTCTAATCACTGGATGTTTATATCTAGTAATGGTGGTTTAACGGCTGGAAGAAAAAATGCTGAATATGCACTATTCCCTTATTATACGGATGATAAAATCACAGAATCAGCAGATATTACTGGAAGTAAATCAATCTTTTTAGTTGAGCACTATGGGAAATCTAAAATTTGGGAACCATTTTCAGATCGTTTTGATGGGCTGTACCAAATCACCAGAAACTTATATAAAAGCGAATATGGTAACAAAGTCATGTTTGAGGAAGTTAATCATGACTTAGACCTTACTTTTAGATACCAATGGAGTTCTAGCAATATTTATGGTTTTGTTAGAGAATCTACACTAATAAATCATAGCGAAGGCTCAGTAATAATATCATTATTAGATGGTATTCAAAACATCATGCCTTATGGCGTTGGAAGTGATTTGCAAAACCAAAGTAGTAATTTGGTCGATGCTTATAAACGTAACGAATTAGAAGAAAATTCAGGGTTGGGTATTTTTGCTTTAAGTGCTATTATTGTAGATAAAGCAGAACCTAGCGAAGCTCTTAAAGCGAATGTTGCTTGGTCAATTGGACTGGAGAATCCTAAATATGTATTGTCTTCATTGCAATTAAAAGCTTTTAGGAATCGTAAGCAAATCAATCAAGAAATTGATGTAAAAGCCGAAAAAGGAGCTTATTTTTTAAATACGTCCATAGAATTGCATCCAAAAGAAGAAAAGCAGTGGATGATAATTGCTAATGTAAATCAAAACCATTCCGAAATTACAGCTTTATCCAAGAGTATTCAGGAAGATTCTAAGCTAATACATAAAGTAAAGGCTAATATAGATTTTGGAACCCAACGATTAATAGCACTTAATGGCTCTTCGGATGGTATTCAATTAACCGAAGATAAGTTTAGAGATACCAGGCATTTTTCCAATACATTATTCAACATCATGCGTGGTGGCATTTTTGATCATAATTATCAGATTGAGAAAAGCGATTTTAAAAATTATATTTCAGAAGCAAATAAAAAAGTAGCTAGAAACAATGAAGCAATCATTGATGATTTGCCAGAAACTTTTACACTTTTCAAACTTCGGGATATAGCAAATAACAGTAATGACCCAAACTTTAGGCGTTTATGCCTAGAGTATATGCCTTTGCGTTTTAGTCGTCGTCATGGTGACCCAAGCAGACCTTGGAATAAATTTTCAATTAACACACGAAGTGAGGTTGATGGCTCTAAAATACTGGATTACGAAGGTAATTGGCGCGATATTTTTCAAAATTGGGAGGCTTTAGCAATTGCGTTTCCTGAGTTTATTGAAACTATGATCCATAAGTTTTTAAATGCAACAACGTTTGAGGGTTATAATCCGTATCGTGTCACAAAAGATGGCTTTGATTGGGAAACCATTGAGCCTGACGATCCTTGGTCGTACATTGGATATTGGGGAGATCATCAAATTATTTATTTGCTAAAATTTTTAGAATTTATTGAAAAGCGTAAACCTGGAAAATTGCAAGACTATTTTAATAAAGACCTTTTTGTTTACGCAAATGTTCCTTACAGGATAAAGGATTATAAAAGCATTATAAAAAACCCAAAGGATACGATAGAATTTGATGAATCATTGGATGCTAAAATTCGTCAGGAACGTATAGAACTTGGTGCTGATGGTGCTTTGTTGAGAGATGAGAACAGATTTATTGTAAAAGTAAATTTCATTGAAAAAATATTGGCAACTACCTTAGCAAAACTCTCCAATTTTATTCCTGAAGCTGGTATCTGGATGAATACACAACGACCAGAATGGAACGATGCCAACAACGCTTTGGTTGGTAATGGTGTGTCAATGGTAACACTTTATTACTTACGCCGCTTCTTGGATTTCTTTAAAACAATTTTTGAAAACACAAATCAAAACACATTTGAGATTTCAACTGAGTTAGTAACATTCTATAATAAGGTTCATGATACTTTAAAAGCGCATGAAAATATGTTGTCAAACAGTTTTAGCGATGCACAACGCATGCAAGTCTTAGAACCCTTACTCAAAGCAGCAAGTGATTATAGAAAGCAAATTTACAACCATGCATTTTCAGGTCGAAAAGCCGAAATCTCTTTACATAGCTTAAAAGATTTTGTAAATATAAGTCTTGAGTATTTAGAACATGCCATTCGTGCTAATAGAAGAAAGGACAATTTATTTCATGCCTATAATTTAATAACAGTTGATGACAAGTCTGCTAAAATTTCATATTTAAACGAAATGCTTGAAGGTCAAGTAGCTGTGTTAAGCTCTAAGTATTTATCTCCTCCTAAAGCTCTAGATATATTGGATGCTATGAAGCATAGTGCTTTGTTTAGAGAAGACCAATACAGTTATTTGTTATATCCTAACAAAGAATTACCAAGCTTTATAAATAGAAATACAATTCCAAAAGAGCTTGTTTCAAAATCAAATTTACTACAACAACTTGTTGCCGATAAGAATACTCAAATTATTGAACAGGATATAAAAGGCCATTATCATTTTAATGGAAACTTTAAAAATGCTAATGATCTCAAGGAAGGATTGAATATACTTTCTGAATCCAAATACAAATCACTTGTTAAATCAGATAAAAAAATAGTACTAGATATTTTTGAAGACATTTTTAATCACAAATCATTCACAGGTCGTTCAGGTACGTTTTACGGTTATGAAGGTTTAGGTTCTATTTATTGGCACATGGTTTCTAAGTTATTATTGAGCGTTCAGGAAAGTTGCTTAAAAGCCATTAGAAACAATGAAAGCCCTGAACTTATTGGCAAACTTTTAGACCATTATTACGAAATACAAGAAGGAATAGGAGTGCATAAACCACCAAAACTATATGGTGCTTTTCCAACCGATCCTTACTCGCATACACCTTCAGGAAAAGGTGCGCAACAACCAGGAATGACAGGTCAGGTAAAAGAAGATATATTATGTCGTTTTGGTGAACTTGGTGTTTTTGTTAATGAAGGTAAATTGCAATTCGACCCTTGTTTACTTAGGAAAAGAGAATTTTTAAAGGCAGAAAAAACATTTAGATATATTGATGTAGCTCAAGAACAAAAATCCTTAGAACTATCAATAAATTCATTAGCATTTACCTATTGTCAAGTTCCTATAATTTATAAAATAGCAGACAAAAATGGTATTGAAATTTTCAAGAATAACAATACAAGTCAGCAAATTAATAATCTAATGATAGATGCGCAAACAAGCGAGAAAATATTTAAAAGAACTGGAGAGATAGTGCTTATTAAAGTAAGTATTCAAAAAAATATCTTAAAATAAATAGTAACAAATGAAAATAAAAGCAAACATCATACTACTAGTCTTAGCAGTTATGCTTGCATTTTCATGTAAAAAACAACAAACTAAAGAACAATTAATGCAGTCGCAAATAAACATATCAGCTAAAGACATTTTGGGAAATCCAGAGTATTTGGCAATTTCTTATGGAGCTTATCGAACTAATTCACGCAAAGTACAGCCTACTATTCTCGAGATAAAAGAGGATCTTAAAATTATGGCTGTTATGGGTATTAAAATATTGCGAACCTATAATGTGCACTTTCCACATGCAAAAAATATTTTAACTGCAATTTCTGAACTCAAAAAAGAAGACCCTAATTTTGAAATGTATGTCATGTTAGGAGCTTGGATAGAAGCTAAAAATGCATTTTCTGAAGCAACAGAAAAGATTCGCAATCAAGAAGGAGAGCGTTATATGCCTGATATTGATGAAATGATTGGAAACAAGATCGAGATTGAAGAAGCTATCAAGTTAACAAAGCAGTACCCAGACATCGTCAAGGTTTTAGCAGTTGGTAATGAAGCTATGGTGCATTGGGCAACTGAATACTTTGTAGAGCCTTCAATCATTTTAAAATGGGTTAACTACTTACAAGATTTAAAGCAAAAAGGTGAGCTCCCAAAACAATTATGGATTACAAGTTCCGATAATTTTGCTGCTTGGGGTGGAGGTGATTTAGTTTATCACAAGGAAAATTTAGTAAAGCTAGTTAAATCTGTGGACTATATTTCAATGCATACCTATGCGTATCATGACACGCATTATTCACCAGATTATTGGATTAACGATACTGCCGAATATGATAACGATTTGCAAAAAATTCATGCTGCAATGCTAAGAGCAAAAAATTATGCCATATCACAATATGAGAGTGTAAAATCTTTTATCGATAGTTTAGGTGTCAATAAACCAATTCACATTGGAGAATCTGGTTGGGCGACTCAATCTAACGGATTGTATGGCAAAAATGGTTCTAGAGCAACCGATGAATACAAAGCAGCACTTTATTATAAGCATTTACGCGATTGGACCAATAAAGCTGGTATCTCATGTTTTTATTTTGAAGCGTTTGATGAAAACTGGAAAGATGCTGAAAACCCTAGAGGATCTGAAAACCATTTCGGCTTGTTCACCATCGATGGTAAAGCAAAATATGCCCTTTGGGATTTAGTTGATAAAGGTGTGTTTGAAGGATTAGGGAGAAATGGAAAGCCAATTACTAAAACTTATAATGGCAACATAAAAGAACTCATGAAAGATGTTTTGGTGCCAAATACTAAAGCTGAAGTTATTAATAATTAAATAGTGAATAAGAAAGTACAATACATATTAGTTTTATTATGCATCTCTTTAATCTCATGCAAAAGTGAGACCCAAGTTGATAAAGTATCTGTTTCTAAAAGACAACTATTAGTAAATGAAAAACAATACCTAATCAAAGGTATTTGCTATCATCCTGTTCCTAAAGGAAGCACTGTTAGAAGTTTCGAAAATTTAGAACAAGACTTTGCATTAATGCTTGAAGCAGGAATTAATACCATTAGAGTATATGCACCTATTGATGACAAAAAGGTACTTGATAGAATTGATGAATTGGGCTTAAAAGTTATTATAGGTTTTGGTTATAACGATAAAAAAGAACCTTACGATATCGTATCTGGAACGTTTATAGATTATGTTAAAAAATACAAGAACCACAACGCTATATTAATGTGGGAACTGGGTAACGAATATAATTACCATCCCGAATGGTTTAAAGGCGATTTAAAGAATTGGTACAACGACATGAATGAAGCAGCAGCATTGATTCACGAAACCGATACCAATCATCCTGTTACAACAGCACATGGCGATTTACCCGATTACATGGCTTTGTCCATTGGAACCAACATTGATGTTTGGGGAATGAACGTGTATCGTTGGGATAATCCAGGAACCATTTATAAAGAATGGGAAAACCTTAGCGGTAAACCTATGTATTTATCGGAAGCTGGAGCAGATAGTTTCATGAAAATTGCAAATGAAGGTTATCAACAAGGTGAAAACCAACAAGCCCAAGCCGATGCTAATGCTAAAATTTTAGAAGATGTTTTTGCCAACACAAACATTGGTTCTGGAGTAACCTTATTCTCTTTTTTAGATGGATGGTGGAAAGCTGGAAATCCTAATATCCAGGACACAGGTGGAATTGCACCAAATAGCACTGGAGTACCTTACGATGGTACACCAAATGAAGAGTATTGGGGAGTTGTGGATATTGACAGAAACAAGAAAAAAACCTTTGATGTTGTCAAGCAAAAATATAAATCAACTAAAAACTAATATTTATGTTGAAACTAAAACACTATATCATTGTATTAATTGGATTATCTATGAGCTGTAATTCTAATCAACTAGAGGTCGAAGTTTACGAAACATCTGCTTCAGGAAACAAATTGACTAAAATTTCTGAATTTACACCATCAGAAAACCCATCAGAAATCATAATTAATCCTGATTCAAAGTTTCAAACCATTACAGGTTTTGGAGGCTCGTTTACCGAATCTTCAGCCTATTTACTAAATCGATTAAGTAAACCTAATAGAGATAAAATTCTGCAAGCCTATTTTGGTGAACAAGGCGCTCGCTATTCACTTACCAGAACACACATTGCGTCTTCCGATTTTTCATTAAACAATTACACTTACGCACCAGTTGAAGGCGATTTAACTTTAGAGAATTTCTCTATTGATGAAGATAGAGATGATTTGATTCCCATGATAAAAGAAGCCATGGCAATTTCAAAAGAAGGCTTTAAAATAATAGCATCACCATGGACCGCACCACCTTGGATGAAAGACAACAAATCTTATATAGGTGGAAAATTACTACCAGAACATTACAATACATTTGCTTTGTATTTCAATAAATATTTAGAGGCTTATAAAGCTGAAGGAATCGATATTTGGGGTTTAACACCAGTAAACGAACCACATGGAAACGGCAACAATTGGGAGAGCATGCACTTTTCCCCTGAAGAAGAAACAGACTTTGTACAAAACTATTTGGGTCCAAAACTGGAAGCAGAAGGCTATAGTAATGTTAAAATTTTAGGTTATGACCAAAATAGGGCAGGATTAAAAGAATGGGTAGATGTGATGTTTAAAGATGAAGCGTCATCAAAATACTTTGCAGGAACAGCTATCCATTGGTATGAAAGTACCTATGATTATTTCCCTGAAGATTTGCAGTATGCTCATAATAAAGCACCAGAAAAATATTTAATAGAAACCGAAGGTTGTGTTGATGCCGAAGTGCCAAAATGGCAAGACGATGCTTGGTATTGGAGTAAAGAAGCTACAGATTGGGGTTGGGATTGGGCTCCCGAAGACCAAAAGTATTTACATCCAAAATATGTTCCTGTGTACAGATATGCAAGAGACATTATAGGAAGCCTTAACAATTGGGTAGATGGTTGGGTAGATTGGAATATGGTTTTAGATAAACAAGGTGGCCCAAACTGGTTTGAAAACTGGTGTGTAGCTCCAGTAATTGTTGACCCTGATACCGATGAGGTTTACTTTACGCCACTATATTATACAATGGCACATTTCAGTAAATACATTAGACCTGAAGCAAAAGTCATTGATGTTATAAATTCAGACGATGACCTCATGGTTACCGCAGCCAAAAATCCTGATGGTACAATTGCGGTTGTGGTTCTTAATCAAAGTACAGAAGCAAAAAACTTTAATATTTCAATAGGAGATAAGAATACAAATATATCCATTAGTCCCAAAGCAATTCAAACAATAACGCTTATTAATTAAAAAAAAATATGTCTGGTATTACGAGAATGAATAAAGTATCGATGGGACAAAAAATAGCCTTTGGTATTGGTATGCTTGCCAATCAAATGTTTCCAGCCATATTGGGAATATTTATGGTTGTCCTGGTTCAAGACTTGGGCTTTCCGGGTTGGATGTGGGGAATTTTGTTCTTTCTGCCTAGAGTATTCGACTCTATAACCGACCCAATAATGGGATTTATTTCAGATAACACAAAATCACGATGGGGACGACGACGACAATATGTACTTGTTGGAGCGATTATCATGGGAATTTCATTTGTCATCATGTGGCAGTTATATCGTGAAAATGGAATTGATTATAATTTCATGTATTTTCTTTTATGGTCGTTTGTGTTTTACTTAGGACTAACCATTTTTAGTGTGCCTTATGTCGCCATGGGTTACGAAATGAGTAACGATTTTCATGAACGCACCAATATTATGGCTATTGCACAATGGATTGGGCAATGGGCTTGGGTTATTGCACCTTGGTTTTGGGTTATTATGTACGATAAAGGTTGGTTTGAATCTGCCGACGTGGCAACAAGAGAATTAGCTATTTGGGTTGGTATTGCTTGTACCATTTGTGCTATTGTCCCTGCAATATTTATTAAAAGCAAATCAACACTCAATGAAAACAACTACTCACCTTTAACTTTAAAAAATATTGGAGGCAGTCTTAAAGAGATATTGAGTGGTTTTAAAGAAGCTTTTAAATCGGTTCCTTTTAGAAAACTATGTATTGCAACGTTCTTCATTTTTAATGCTTTTAACACCATTGCTGCGTTTTCGTTTTTTATAGTAGTGTATCATTTGTTTAATGGGGATGCAGGAGCAGCAGGCATTTGGCCAACGCTTTTTGGTAGCATTGGCGCATTGATTACTACGTTTTTAGTGATTCCAATTGTAGCAAGAATGTCTAAAATAATGGGAAAAAAGAATGCGTTTATGCTGTCACAAGGAATTTCACTAATTGGTTATATAATGCTTTGGTTTTTGTTTATTCCTGGCAAACCTTATATGTTCATTTTTGCCTTACCATTTTTTTCATTTGGTATTGGAAGTTTATTTACACTAATGATGTCGATGACCGCAGATGTCATTGATCTAGATGAATTAAAAACCATGAAGAGGCGAGAAGGTATTTTTGGTGCTATTTATTGGTGGATGGTTAAGTTTGGATTAGCAATTGCAGGATTATTAAGTGGAGTCATAATGTCTATAGTAGGTTTCGACCCAAATATTACAACACAACCAGAAGGTGCCATTACTGGATTAAGAATATTTTACTCAGGATTTCCAATACTTGGAACTCTCATCGCTATGTATGCCATGCGTAATTATAGTATCAATGAAGAGCGAGCAAAAGAGATAAGAATGGAACTGGAAAAACGAAAAAACGCTGCATAATAGCAACTAATATAAAATTTAAAACATGTCACTTAGAGAAGAAAAATTTTTGGCGCTAACTGCTGTAGATTATGATGATATATCTATTGATGGGTTAAGAAAGACATTTAAAAAAGTACTTAATAATGGTGTACATGGTTTATGTTTTAGTCCTTATATGGATGGCCAAGAACCAGGGCAAATGCTTTCAGAAGAACAAATTAGAAGACGCATTGAGATCATTAAACCATATACTAAATGGATACGTTCCTTTTCTTGTACAGAAGGCAATGAATTAATACCTAAAATTGCTAAAGAATATGGTTTAAAAACGTTGGTTGGCGCATGGTTAGGTGATGATGCTGATATAAATGAAAAAGAAATTACAGGGTTAATAGAACTAGCAAACGAAGGCTATGTTGATGTGGCAGCCGTTGGTAATGAGGTAATGTATCGTGGCGATTTAACCGAAGATGAACTCATGAATTTCATTTTAAAAGCGAAGCATGAAATTAAGGATGTTCCTGTTGGCTATGTTGATGCCTATTATGAGTTTTCAGACAGACCTGCAATTACTGAAGTTTGCGATATTATTTTAGCTAATTGCTATCCATTTTGGGAAGGCTGCGATCAAGACTATTCATTACTATACATGAAAGATATGTATAATAGAGCTAAACGTGCTGGAAACGGAAAACGAATTATTATTACCGAAACAGGTTGGCCAAATCAAGGCACAAATTTAGAAGGCGCATTTCCATCAGAAGAAAATGCCCTCAAGTATTTTATCAATGCTCAAAAATGGTCAAAAGAAGAAAGTATCGAGATGTTTTATTTTTCTTCATTCGATGAGTCTTGGAAGGTTGGATCCGAAGGTGACGTAGGCGCCTTTTGGGGCATTTGGGATAAGGATGAAAAGTTAAAGTATTAAGGCCGTACAACATATTTTAATAGATTCCTGCTTTCACAGAAATGTATTAGGTTTAATTCCCCAACCCTTGGGTTGGTATATATTGAGTTTGCAAAGCAAGCTCAAATTAATACCTCGCATGTTTGCGTCGAGGTAATTTATTGTTAAAAACAAAATGTATTGAAAATTGCAATTTATGTTTTTTCTTTGGCAATAAATAATCACAAAAATAACTGTAATATAATTGGTTAGTACTGGTTTGACGACCCTTAAAGAGCTAACTTAGCTAAGCTCAATACGCTCATTATTCCTTAAAACTTCCGGTTTAAAATAGTACAATAAGAAAAAACACCCAGTTTGCATGAGTGTTTTTTTGTTTGTACTATTTTTTCGTGACCTCGGCAGGATTCAAACCTGCAACCTCTTGAGCCGTAATCAAGTGCACTATTCAGTTATGCTACGAGGCCATTTTTGTGGGTGCAAATATATTTTATTTTGTTACAATGACAAAATTAACTATAAAATTAATTACATTTCGGACATGAATACAATTGAAGACTTTATTAGAGATATTCCTGATTTTCCAAAGGAAGGAATTTTATTTAAAGACATTGCACCATTACTACAAAGCCCTAAAGGTGTGCGTTTATGTTTAGAAGAATTGTTAAAGCTTATTGAGGGCCAAAAAATAGACAAAGTCATTGGTATAGAATCTCGTGGCTTTTTCTTTGCCACATTGTTGGCTCAAAAGCTTAATGCTGGTTTTATACCTGTTAGAAAACCTGGTAAACTACCTTATAAAACTTTGTCGCAAACGTATGCCTTGGAATATGGCGAAGATGCTGTGGAAATTCATATTGATGCGATTGAAAAAGGGGAGAGAATCCTTATTCACGACGATGTATTAGCAACTGGCGGAACAGCTGAAGCTGTTTGTAAATTGGTTGAAAAATTAGGAGGCAACATTGTACAGTGCAATTTTATTATGCAACTTAATTTTTTAAACGGAAAGGATAAATTAAATGGTTACGATGTAAAATCGGTTTTAGAGTATTAATCTAAGGCTCTTAAGGTAACATAAGCTCTCCAGCCAATAATTGCAAGTTGAAATTTACTGGCAGTAGAAATATCTAATTGTCTTCTGGTAAAACTAGGCAATATTATTTTATTTGCTTTCGCTATTATTTTAAAAAGCTGTTTTTTCATAGTTATGTGCCATGTAAATGGAAACCTTGTTATATTACTTAAATGCAAAAATAGTGAAACTTATTTTAGAACTAATTTTTTAGATATTTATGAATCTGTTAGTTAATAATTGCAATGATAGTTGCTATTATAACTTTTCTAGGCATTCACAGTGTTTTTTTGTTGATGATTGTTAAATAAGGTGAGTTCGAAATAAAAGTCATTGACTATAAGCTGATTGAAATAAAAACACCCCTAATGAGCTTCGCTCGGTATCTTCAACAAAAGCTGTCGCTTTTATCTCGATAATCCTCAAGGGGACAATGTCATCTTTGGGAATTCCTCCCTTGAGGGAGGAGCAAGGAGGGTGTTTTACAATAAATAAACACATATCACACTAACAATCAAGTAATTGTATTTTAACTATATACTTTTAGTTATATCGAACTCACATTAAATAAAAAAAAGACTTCTATTTTTTAGAAGCCTCTTTTACCAACCAAATGTTTATATAAAAGTTAATCTTTTTTCTTTTTCAATGTGATTTCTATTACGCCATCTTTTCCTTTTTTACCGTATTTCTTTTTTGCAGACTCGCCTTTTAAAACATTGACAGATACAATGTTATTTGGATCCACATCAAGATTTTTTTTTGCAACTTCTTTACCATCAACTATTAATAGAGGCTTCTTATTTTTGTCTCCAGAAATAAAAATATTGTCTTCTCCTTTTTCTTTGGATTTTAATACTCTCAAAGTAATAGGTTTAGATTTAGTGGTTATAATCGTATTGTCAGATTCAAAAGTAAAAGTGTTTCCTTTTTCTTTAACTTCTTCCTTTATAATATTTCCATCCTTATCTTTTGTAATAAGCATGATGTTACGGTCGTCATCTTCTCCACTTCTTAATTCGATAAGTTCGCCATTTTTGTCTTTTGATTTGAAAATAACATTCCCTTTTAATTTATAAATTTTACCATCGGCTTCTAAAGTATCGGCATGAATTATTTTACTTCCAGAAAACACAAATACATGGTCATCTTTATCGCCATGTAGCTTTTTTAATTCATGTACTTTATTGCCTTTTTTGATAATGATTTTAGTGTCATCATCAATCACTTCGTGGTCATCATCATGCGTATCACTACTAAACACAAATACGTTGTCACTTTTTCCAGACTTGCCAATAGTAATTGCACCATCTTTATGTATAAATTCATAATCTTTATCATGAATTAAACCAGCGGTGTTACCAATAGAGATTGAGTTGTCTTTAGTATTATAGGTTATTCTAATAGTTTTAATAGCCGAATTGTTACTAATTGAAAAATTGGCATTAGATGTATTAGATTTTGCATCAATTTTAATGGCAGTGATTTCATTATCGCTATTACGTTTCACACCTTTTATTTTAAGTGTGATACCATGGGTTTTTAACTTTGTTATAACATTGTCCAATTTAGCATCAGTAAAGGTACTTTCAATAAAATAAGTAACGATATCTTGTGCCAATTTAATGTTCGATGTTACGATGTTGTTACTGGCTACTGTTTTTTTAGATGTGGCTATTGGTTTACTTTCAGTTTTTAACGCCTCTGTGTTATTGACAGTTGTTGCAAAAGTTTTAGCTTTTTGTGAAATAATCGCTGTTTCTGTATTGCTTGATTTAGCTTCAATATAAATGTCTTTGGTATTGAAGCTCATTAAAAATAAAACCAAAGCTGGTAGTACTATTAAAAATTTTAATTGATTTCTGTTTTTTGATTTGTTTTTGTGTAACATAACAATTCGTTTTTTGATTAATGAGTTATAAAAATTATTCGTTAGTGCTATTTGATAATTTGGCAAACTTGTTTTGAGCAATAAATGTTGATAGCTTTTTTTACAGTTGGTAGTAGCTTGTGCATTTTTATCTGCAATAAACTCTAAATTTTGTCTAAGATCTTTTTTGTAGAGCCATACTAGTGGATTAAACCAAAGGACAATACATATTAATTCTGCCAATAAAATATCTATGGAATGCAGCTGTTTTGCATGCACTTTTTCATGATTTATTATTTGTTCTAATTCTATGTCACTAAATTGATTAGGGTTAAAAACAATCCAGTTAAAAAATGAAAAAGGAGATATTATATTTTTTGTTATAACATAAATATAAGATGCGACACGTTGTTTTGTGCTTTTTATAAGAAGCGAAATTAACGCTTTAAATTGTAAAAGAAATCTACCCAAGAAAAACAAAACACCAACAACATATAGGTATGTTATAAGAGTAATAAAAAACGATGAATTATTTTCAAGCATTAGTTGAGATTGTAATAATGCATCATCTAAAACAAAAGCATTTTCATTAATCGTTGGTTCTACTGCAATATATTTTGTTATTGTAATTAATGGCAATACGAAGGCCAATACAAGACCTAACAACAAAAACGATCTATTGGATTCAAAAAACGTTTCGCCGTTTAAAAACATTTTATAGCATACATAAAATAATACTAAAATGGCACTTACTTTTATAAGATATTCCATGATTATTTTTTGTTTTCAATAAGGTTAATAATTTCTTTTAATTCTTCTACGCTAATTTTTTCTTCTTTGGCAAAAAACGACACCACGTTTTTGTAAGAACTATTAAAATAGTTATCGATAGCTGTGTTAAAAAAGCGTTTTCTATAAACTTCTTTCTTAATAATTGGAAAATATTGATGTGTTTTGCCATAAGCTGTATAGCTTACATAACCCTTATCCTCCAAGTTTCTAACAATAGTTGATAAGGTATTGTAATGTGGTTTGTCATTACTTATTTCTGCAAGTATATCTTTTATAAAAGCTTTTTCCAGCTTCCATAAAATTTGCATAATTTCTTCTTCTTTGTTGGTGAGTTTTTGCATCGAAAACTTTGTTTCATTTCCACGAAAGCGAAAATCTTATTTTTTAATAGCTCAAACATATAACTATTTTTATAGTTACACAACTATTATTATAGTTATTTAACGATTAATTTAGTTTTTATTGTGATGTTTTAAGAAAAGTAACCTAATATCTTACTTAGAAATAAATCTTGCTATCTTCGCAAAAAATATATTTTTAATGAGTGTTGTTTGGGTAATACTTGGTTTTGTTTTACTTGTTGTTGGAGGTGAATTTTTGGTTAGAGCTTCTGTGGCTCTGTCATTTAAATTACGCATTTCAAAGTTTGTTATTGGAATGACAGTGGTGTCTTTTGCTACTTCGGCTCCTGAGTTATTGGTAAGTTTAAATGCTGCGCTATCAGGCTCACCTGCCATTGCAATTAATAATGTGGTAGGATCCAACATTGCAAACTTAGGTTTGGTATTAGGTATTACAGCTGTTGTTGGCAGTATTACAGTTGATAATACCTTTTATAGGCTCAATTGGCCTGTAATGATGCTATTTTCCATCACATTATATTATTTTTTACATAACGATAACCAATTAATATTTTTGGAAGGTCTAACATTATTTGGAGCTTTAATAGCATTTTTATATGTCTTGTTAATCCAGGCAAAAAAAGAGACATTTGTTGAAGATGTTGATGAAACACTAGCTATAGTCTCTTATTTTAAAATAGGTGTTTGGTTGCTAATTGGTGGTTCAGCGTTGTATTTTGGTTCAGAATGGCTAGTTAAAGGCGCTATTGATTTAGCTGCAATTATAGGTGTGAGCGAAGCTGTTATTTCAGTTTCTGTTATTGCAATTGGTACAAGTGTCCCTGAACTTGCTGCTTCAGTAATTGCTGCTGCAAAACAAGAAAAGGCTATTTCTTTAGGAAATTTAATTGGATCCAATATATTTAATATTGGTTCTGTATTAGGAATCACTTCAATGATTAAAACTATTCCAGTTACCGAATCGCAAATTTTAACAAGGGATATTTTCTGGATGATTGCTTTTTCTGCTGTGCTAATTCCACTAATATTAATTCCAAAGCAACACCAAATAAGTAGATCAAATGGATTTGTTCTAATTTTAGGGTATGGAATCTTTATATTTTTAATCTTTACCCATTAAATTCATGGGTTATTAACTGTTTTTTATCGAATTGTTTATAATTAACCCTATTTATTTAAGGGTTAAATCTTGTTTAGTGAACATTTTTTATAAATTTGCCTTGTAATTTTTATAAATTCTTAAAAAACTTATAATGTCAACGCTAAGATTTCACGCTGTAAAAGAAACCCTTAACCGAAAACCCTTAAAAATTGAAGAAAAAGAACGTCGTTCATCAATTTTTGGTGCTAATGTATTTAATGAAGCTACTATGCGACAGTATTTAACCAAAGAAGCTTTTGAAAGCGTCATGGATGCTGTCCAAAATGGCTCTAAAATAGGTAGAGGTGTTGCCGATCATATTTCAACAGGAATGAAAGAATGGGCTATTTCTAAAGGAGTTACTCACTATACACACTGGTTCCAGCCTTTAACTGGTGCAACAGCAGAAAAGCATGATGCCTTTTTTGAAACTATTGGAGGAGGGTTGGCAATTGAAAAATTTGGTGGCGGACAATTAGTGCAACAAGAACCTGATGCATCTTCGTTTCCTCATGGAGGCATTAGAAACACCTTTGAAGCTCGAGGTTATACCGCTTGGGATCCAACATCTCCTGCTTTTATTTACGAAACAACCTTATGTATTCCAACAGTATTCGTGGCTTACACAGGAGAGGCTCTTGATTATAAAACACCCTTATTAAGAGCATTACAAGCTGTAGATCAAGCCGCTGTTGCTGTGGCAAAGTACTTCGATAAAAATGTAAAAAAGGTAAATGCATCTTTAGGATGGGAACAAGAATACTTTTTAATTGATAGTGCTTTAGTCACTTCGCGACCAGATATCACTTTAACTGGAAGAACATTGTTAGGGCATTCTCCTGCAAAAGGACAGCAGTTAGACGATCATTACTTTGGAACCATTCCAAATCGTGCTATGTCCTTTATGCGCGATCTTGAAACAGAATGCATGTTGCTAGGCATTCCTGTAAAAACAAGACATAACGAAGTTGCTCCAAACCAATTTGAATTAGCACCAATTTATGATGAAGCAAATTTAGCAGTAGACCACAATTCATTACTAATGGATGTTATGGATAAAATTGCTGATCGTCATAATTTTAAAGTGCTGTTTCATGAAAAGCCATTTGCAGGTGTAAATGGTTCTGGAAAGCATAATAACTGGAGTTTGAGTACAAATACAGGAATAAACCTATTGAGCCCAGGAAAAACACCAATGAGCAATTTGCAATTCTTGACATTTTTTATAAACTCAATTAAAGCTGTTCATGAGTACGAAGAATTGCTTAGAGCTTCTATCGCAAGTGCTAGTAACGACCATCGTTTGGGTGCAAACGAAGCACCTCCAGCAATTATTTCAGTATTTATTGGCGAGCAATTAACCAAGGTGCTTCACGACCTTGAAGGTGTTACAAAAGGAAAGCTATCGCCAGAAGAAAAAACAGATTTAAAACTAAATGTCGTTGGTAAAATACCTGAAATTCTATTAGATAATACAGATAGAAACAGAACATCTCCTTTTGCTTTTACCGGAAATAAATTTGAGTTTAGAGCAGTAGGCTCTACAGCAAACTGTGCAAACCCTATGACTGTCTTAAATTCTATTATGGCAAAACAACTTATCGATTTTAAAGCTGAAGTTGATGCGTTAATTGAAAAGAAGGACATGAAAAAAGACGACGCCATTTTTAATGTCTTGCGAGAATATATCAAAACATCTAAAAACATACTTTTTGAAGGTAATGGCTATGGTGATGAATGGCAAAAAGAAGCAAAAAAACGTGGTTTAAGCAATAACAAAACAACTCCAGAAGCTTTAAAAGCTAGAGTAGCAAAGAAAACCATTAGCTTGTTTGAAGGTTTAGGTGTGATGAACAAAACAGAGATTGAAGCTCGTTACGAAATAGAAGTTGAAGAATACACCTTAAGAGTCCAAATTGAAGGAAGGGTTTTAGGTGATATTGCTAGAAATCATGTAGTACCTACAGCTGTGAGATACCAAAATATTTTAATAGAAAATGTTAGAGGACTTAAAGATATTTATGGAAAAGATTTTAAAAATTATGCTAAAGAGCAAATGGAATTAATCCAAGAAATTTCTGGTCATATTGAAGCCATAAACTCTGGAGTTACCAAAATGACCAATGAACGTAAAAAAGCTAATACTATTGAAGATTCCGAAAAGAAAGCAGATACATATTGTAATAAAGTAAAGCCATATTTTGAAGTTATTCGTTATCACTGTGATAAGTTAGAATTACTCATAGATGACGAGCTTTGGCCACTAACAAAGTATCGAGAAATGCTATTTACAAACTAGTGTAGCATTTAAATTATAGGCTGCCTAAAAAGTAATTTTTAGCGTCATATTGAGCACAGTCGAAATATCTAACATACTTATATTTAAGATTTTTCGACTGTGTTCATAATGACAAATTTATAATCCTTCACTGCTTTTTAGGTAGCTTCTTTTATTACATTTTCTTCAAAAATACCTGAAATTCACCTACGTATAACTACGTATTTTTTTAAAAATATTGTATAAAAATTGAGTATTTCAGCTAATTATTTTACAATTTATCGAATTTAACAGATTATTCTTACGTTTTCAGCCCAAGCACTAAAAAATAGTAACTTATTTTCATTAAATTTGTATTGCTATTAATCTATTATTATTTAAAATGAAGAAGTTACTACTAAGTGTTGCGGCACTTATGGTCGCAACCCTCTTGTTTTCTCAAGATGACACTGTTGATTCGAAAGAGAAAGTTTCTCAAGACAATTCTGTTGTGTTGGTTGATGATGCAAATCTATCATCATAAATCTTGTTTTTAATTAGAGTGTTTAAAAGCTTTAACTAGTACAATTAGTGTTAGTTAAAGCTTTTTTGATTTTTATAAGATGCTATTATATTTGTAGGCTTTTACTATATTGCGATGCCCTTTAATCTGTTCATGAGCGAATCTGTTTTATAAATAGATTATAATTGGTGATTAATAGAACTGGTTTTTATAGCATTTTTTGTATCTTTTTTTTTCTATTTTTTCTACAAAAAACCTATTCCCAAGAAGAAATAAAAAGAAAGCCCATCAAAACTTTTAACAGGTCTTATGGTGTTGAAGTACGTGGTAAAAATGCGTTTTCAATGGCAGCAGGCGCAACAAGTCCTAATGGAGATTTTCCTGATGCTCTTTACGAAGCATATATGCATATTGGGTATAAACGCTTTTTAGGGCCTTATATAAATATCAATATTAGCTATAATAAATATAACTTGGCATTTAAAGATGTGTTTAATGAAGGCTTTATGTCTTTTGATGGTAATTTGGAAATTGTGCCATTCCCTAAAAATATTTTCTCGCCTTTTATTTTTGCGGGAGGAGGAATTAATGCATCTAATTATTTTAAAGAGACCGATTCTAAAATTCAAGGAGGAGCAGGCTTCGAGATATTAGTTTCATCAGTAGTAGGTGTAAAATTATTTGCAGAGTATAATATGGCATTTACCGATACATTAGATGGAAGAATATACGGCAAGTCTGATGATGCATTTTGGAGAGCAGCTATTGGATTAAACCTTTATTTTGGCAAAAGAGGCAGAAAAAGGAATATTAAAAAAAATGAACCAACAGTAATTAATTCCAATCCAATAATTCACTCAAAAAACTAAATACTTTAGTACTTTTGTAGCATATAAAAATACCTTTTCCAGAATGAGTAACGAGGTTAGTAAACGATATGCGCAAAGAGGTGTTTCAGCTTCAAAAGAAGATGTACACAATGCCATTAAAAATATTGACAAAGGGTTGTTTCCCAAAGCTTTTTGTAAAATTGTTCCAGATTATCTTACCAACGATAACCAATATTGTTTAATAATGCATGCCGATGGTGCAGGAACAAAAAGCTCGTTAGCTTATATGTATTGGAAAGAAACTGGCGATATTTCGGTTTGGAAAGGGATAGCACAAGATGCTTTAATAATGAATCTAGATGACCTTTTGTGTGTTGGTGCGACTAATAATATTATGCTGTCTTCCACAATTGGAAGAAATAAAAACCTAATTCCAGGTGATGTCATTTCTGCAATAATCAATGGTACTGAAGAGTTAATTTCTGAATTAAAGGAATTTGGTATAACAATTCATTCAACTGGTGGCGAAACAGCCGATGTTGGCGATTTGGTTAGAACTATTATTGTTGATTCAACTGTCACAGCTAGAATGAAAAGAGACGATGTAATTGATAATGCCAATATTAAAGAAGGAGACCTTATTGTAGGATTGGAAAGTTTTGGTCAAGCAACCTATGAAAAGGAATACAATGGTGGTATGGGAAGCAATGGTTTAACATCGGCAAGACATGATGTGTTTCATAATTATTTAGCTAAAAAATACCCTGAAAGTTTTGATGCATCTGTCCCTAAGGAATTGGTGTATTCAGGAGAAACAAGGTTAACCGATAAAGTAGAAAACGCTCCCATTAATGCTGGTAAATTAGTATTGTCTCCAACACGAACATACGCACCAATCATAAAATCTATTCTATCTAAATTTAAAAACGATAAAGTGCATGGCATGATTCATTGTAGTGGTGGCGCGCAAACTAAGATTCTTCATTTTGTGGATCATCTACATATTGTAAAAGATAATATGTTTGCCATTCCACCATTGTTCAAATTAATTCAAGAACAATCCAACACAAATTGGAAAGAAATGTACCAAGTATTTAATTGTGGACACCGAATGGAGTTGTATGTAACTCCAGATATTGCTAACGACATTATTGCAATTTCAAAATCTTTTAATGTTGATGCTCAAGTAATTGGAAAGGTAGAAGCAAGCGATTCTAAAAAATTGACAATAAAAAGTGAATTTGGCGTTTTTAATTATAGTTGATAAATTTTCTAAATGATGACTAAAAATTTCAAGCATCAATTATCTATTATTACAGTATTTCTAAGTGTGTTTTTAATAAGAGCCCAGCAAAATTTAGATTTAACCTTATATCCAGAAGACTTTGTGACTTCGTATTGGGAAAAAGTAAATACAGCCAGTTTAGATATTAGCGAAGTCGCATTTGTAAACTGGAACTCGGGAGGTTCCAATTCAATTTCAGGATTGTTGGGATTGGAAGTTCAAAGAAATTATAAAAAAGAGCACTTACTTTGGGAAAATAGAGCAGTAATGCGTTACGGAGTTAACAAACAGCAAAACCAAAGCTTGCGAAAAACCGATGATATTTTGGAGCTTAAATCACGTTTTGGATTTAGAAAGAATACAAAATCCAACTGGTATTATTCCGCAAATTTTAGTTTTGCAACACAGTTTACCAATGGGTATAATTACGCAAATAGCGATGAAAATCCAATCTCAAAATTTATGGCGCCTGCTTATATGTTTTTAGGAGTTGGGACAGTTTATGGAGAACATATTGAAGAATTCTCGGCATATATGTCTCCTTTAACCTTAAAATCTACATTTGTATTAGATCAAGACTTGGCAGACGCAGGTTCTTTTGGTGTAACACCTGCAGTATATGACAATCTAGGTAATAGATTATCTAAAGGAAATAATTCAAGAGAAGAAGTTGGGGTTTTATTAACCAGCACTTACGAAAATATACTTATGGAAAACATTTCTATTAGAACTCTGGTAAGTTTGTACACCGATTATTTAAACGATTTTGGAAATGTTGATATCGATTGGGAACTGAATTTAAAATTTAAAGTAAATAATCATGTTCGTGCTACAATGGGTTCACATTTAAAATATGATAATGATGTAAAAATTGCAGTTGAAGATACTAACATGCCAGAAGAAACCGTAATTAAAGGTGCTAAAGTACAGTGGAAACAGCTTTTAGGAGTTGGTGTGTCTGTAGATTTTTAAAAAAATTATTCTTCATTTTTTTGTTAACTTTTTTTTGTTGATAAATTATAAAATACTGATAATCAAGTTTTTGTAACAAAAATTTGTCAACCTTGTAAATTTTTTTATGTTTCAAGTTTATTTTTTTACGTTCTTTATACTCACTTAATTGAATGTAAAATTTTAAATTAATCCAACAACATGCAAATACAAACCCAACCTATTGTAATTCCTACAACCTATTCACAAGAAGATGCCTTTAAAGCTTCTGTAAAATACTTTAAAGGCGACGACTTAGCTGCTCGTGTATGGATAAACAAATATGCTTTAAAAGATTCCAAAGGCAACCTATATGAGTTAACGCCTAACGATATGCATAGACGTATCGCAAAGGAAATTGCAAGAATTGAATCGCGTTATCCAAATTCATTATCTGAAGACACTATTTTCGATTTAATCAAAGATTTTAAATACATCGTACCACAAGGAAGTCCAATGGCTGGAATTGGTAATCCTTACCAAATTGCATCACTTTCAAATTGTTTTGTTATTGGAAACGAAGGCAATTCCGATTCGTATGGAGGTATCATGAAGATTGACCAAGAACAAGTGCAACTTATGAAACGTCGCGGAGGTGTTGGCCACGATTTGTCTCATATTCGACCAAAGGGTTCTCCAGTAAAAAATTCAGCCTTAACATCAACAGGAATCGTGCCTTTTATGGAGCGTTATTCTAATTCTACTCGAGAAGTTGCTCAAGATGGTCGTCGTGGTGCTTTAATGTTATCAGTATCTATAAACCATCCAGATTCTGAAGACTTTATTGATGCCAAATTGGAGCAAGGCAAAGTCACAGGAGCCAATGTTTCAGTTAGGATAGATAATGAATTTATGAAGGCTGTAAAAGCCAATTCAACCTATACTCAAAAATACCCAATATTTAGTCAAAACCCTAAGTTTTCAAAAACCATTCATGCCAATAAAATTTGGAAAAAAATTGTTCATAATGCTTGGAAATCGGCTGAACCTGGTATTTTGTTTTGGGATACCATTATTAACGAATCGGTTCCAGATTGTTATGCGGATTTGGGTTATAAAACAGTATCTACCAATCCATGTGGCGAAATTCCTTTATGCCCTTACGATTCTTGCAGGTTATTGGCTATGAATTTGTTTTCTTATGTGGAGAATCCGTTTACAGAGCAAGCCACTTTTAACTTCGATTTATTTAAAAAACACATTCATGTGGCGCAACGCATCATGGACGATATTATTGATTTGGAGTTAGAAAAAATAGATGCCATAATTGCTAAAATAGATGCCGATCCAGAATTAGATGAAGTTAAAGCAACCGAAAGAAATTTATGGTTAAATATTAAAACCAAAGCCAACGAAGGGCGTAGAACAGGAATTGGTATTACAGCCGAAGGAGATATGTTGGCTGCTTTAGGTATTAAATACGGAAGCAAAAAAGGAAATGCGTTTTCTGTTGAAGTTCATAAAACCTTAGGGATTGAAGCATATAGAGCATCAGTTTATGCTGCAAAAGATAGAGGTGCTTTTGCAATTTTCGATGCTGAACGCGAAAAAAACAATCCGTTTATTCAACGTTTAAAAGAAGCAGACGATAAGCTGTATTACGAAATGTTGGAACATGGACGTAGAAACATTGCTTTATTAACTATTGCTCCCACAGGAACAACCAGTTTAATGACGCAAACCTCCTCAGGAATTGAGCCTGTGTTTATGCCAGTTTACAAACGAAGAAGAAAAGTAAACCCAAACGATAAAAATGTTCGTGTGGACTTTGTAGATGAAGTTGGAGATTCCTGGGAAGAATATGTGGTATTTCATCACAGGTTCAAGCAATGGATGGAAGTAAAAGGCTTTGATACCGATAAAAATTACTCTCAAGAAGAACTGGATAAAATTGTTAAGAAATCGCCGTACTACAAAGCGACTTCCAACGATGTAGATTGGATGAGCAAGGTAAGTATGCAAGGTGCTGTACAAAAATGGGTAGATCATTCCATAAGCGTAACCATTAATTTACCAAACGATGCTACCGAAGAATTGGTTGGTCAATTATATTTGGAAGCTTGGGAAGCTGGTTGTAAAGGCGTAACCGTTTATAGAGATGGTTCACGCTCTGGTGTATTGATTTCAAATGAAGAAAAGAAAGATGATGAGCAAGAAACTTTAACAGCTTTTCCAACCAAACGACCACAAGTATTGGAAGCCGATGTAGTACGTTTTCAAAACAATAAAGAAAAATGGATTGCTTTTATTGGCTTAATAGATGGTAAACCATATGAAGTGTTTACTGGTTTGGCTGATGATGAAGATGGGATTTTAATTCCACGTTGGGCAAATAGCGGATTAATTATTAAAAACAAAAACGAAGACGGAACAACGCGTTACGATTTTCAGTATAAGAATAAAAGAGGTTACAAAACTACTATTGAAGGCTTGTCGCATAAATTTAACCCAGAATTTTGGAACTATGCCAAATTAATTTCTAGCACCTTACGTCATGGGATGCCAATTGATAAAATTGTCGATTTAATTAATAGTTTACAATTGGATAGCGAATCAATCAATACATGGAAAAATGGTGTTGTTAGAGCATTAAAGCGTTATGTAGCTGATGGTACACGAGTAAAGGGACAAGCATGTACTAATTGTAGTTCAGGAAATTTAATTTACCAAGAAGGCTGCTTAACTTGTAAGGATTGTGGGTCTTCAAAATGTGGATAATTTTTTAGATTGTTTTTAAGGCTTCAGGAAACAGGTTTGGGTCAAAACCCCAGAGCAAGGGTAGTATGTAATATGTGATTATTGCAATTAGGATAATTGAAATAATATTCATCCAGATTCCTGCTTTCATCATATCAGGAATTTTTAAATAACCCGAGCCAAACACAATAGCATTTGGAGGTGTTGCAACAGGTAGCATAAAAGCACACGATGCAGCCACTGTTATTCCTACCATAAGCGTAAAGGGATGTACGTCTAACACAAGAGCAATAGGAGCTATTATTGGTAATAGCATAGCTGTAGTTGCAAGGTTAGAAGTAATTTCTGTTAGGAAGTTAACCGCAAATATTAAAACAAAAAGTAATGCGAATAATGGCAGGTTTTCAAACTGTGTTATTTGTGAGCCAATCCATTGTGCCAATCCACTTGTTTTAAAACCTTCGGCTAGAGCCAATCCTCCACCAAAAAGCAACAAAATTCCCCAAGGTAACTTTACCGCACTTTCCCAATTAATAATCTTTTTCTCTTTCCTGTTTTTGGTTGGAAGAATAAACAAAATGGTTGCACTAGCCATAGCAATAATGGTATCGTCAATGGCAGGAATTAATTTTGAAATTAAAAACGAACGTGTTATCCATAAAAATGCTGTGATACAAAAGACCGTTAATACTATTTTTTCTTCATAACTAATTTTGCCTAAATTTTTGAGTAGTCTTTTTATTTCTGCTTTTCCTCCAGGGAAGTCTTTTTGTTTAAATTTAAAAGCAATGGTTGTTAAATACTTCCAGCAAATATATAGTAAGGTTATGGAAATAGGTAAACCATAAATAATCCATTTTGAGAAAGTCATTTCAATATTGTATTGTTCTTCTAATATTCCGGCAAATATGAGGTTGGGAGGCGTTCCAATTAGTGTGGCAACACCTCCAATAGAAGCACTGTATGCAATGGCTAGCATTAGTGCTTTTCCAAAAATTTCGTTTTCGTCTTCTTTGGTTTCAGGATTGTCCTTGAGCTGTAAAATAATTGCCATACCAATTGGCAACATCATTACTGTTGTGGCTGTGTTGGAAATCCACATACTTAAAAACGCAGTTGCTAGCATAAACCCAAGTATAATACGGCTAACACTTGTCCCAATAATGTTTATAACCGTGAGTGCAATACGTTTATGTAAATTCCATTTTTCTATGGCGATAGCAAGAATAAATCCGCCTATATAAAGAAACACGTACTTATGCCCAAAAGCAGCAGTGGTTGTACTCAATTCCATCGCTCCAGTAATAGGGAATAAGATAATTGGGAGCATCGCAGTAACAGCAATTGGAACGACTTCAAAAATCCACCAAATTGCAACCCAAAGGGTAGTTGCTAAAACAGCAATTCCTTCAGGAGATAATCCTTCTGGTTTGAAAAAAAGAAGAGTAAAGGTAAATAATAATGGTCCTAGTATTAGTCCAAATTGTTTTAAGGCTTTGTTTCGCATTGGTTAGTTATGATGATGCAAAATACAATTTTTATAAATAAAGTAATTATATTAAACTTCCTTCATTTAGGTATTTGTAATCTTCTAGCTCGTTCATTTTTTCAATCTTTTTTGTGCAACCGTTTTTTAACAGATAAATCTCATCAGATGTTTCAATAATATGAGAGTACATATGATCTGTAATAATAACCACTTTGTGCTTTTTTTCAGTATTAATTATTTGTTTTATGTATTCAATTTGTAAAGGTGCAACGTGCGAAAAAGGCTCATCCAATAGTACAATTTTGCTGTCGCTTTTTAAAATCAAATAGATTTCGACAATACGTTGTTCGCCTCCAGATAAGCTATTTATTTTGGTTTTTTCGTATTTTTTTAATGTAGAAAAGGTTAAAATAAAACCCTTCCAACTTACTTTAAAAAGCTTAAATAATGTACATAATTTTAGATTTGGCAAGAATTTGTGCTGTGGTAAATATGATACAAGTTTCGTTTGGTATAGAGGTTTTAAAATAGGGTTACTGTCTATTCTAATTAATTTATATTTTGGTTGAAGATTCCCAAAAATAATTTTTAGTAAACAACTCTTGCCACAGCCATTATTGCCAAGTATTCCAGTAACAGTACCTGTTTCAGCTTTCAGGTAAATACCATTTAAAATACGTTTGGACTTAAAATTTAATTCTACATTATCTATTTCAAGAATCATATAAATTCCTTAATAAGGAGTAGAAAGGTAATGGTTATTAAAATATCGACAAAAAATAATACCGAAAATAGTTTTAAGGTGGATATACCAAGGTTTTTGTAAAAAATAAGTTTTCGCTTTGCCGAAGTTTCATTTACAGCGTACCATAAAAAAATGGTCAAAAGCAGCTTAGTGACTATTGCGGCTAGAATATTTGGGTTAACAATAGTAATGATTATGTTTATAAAAAAAGACCATAAAACAAATGATCTATAAAACGCCATTATGGACATTAATTGCTGCATATACTCAAATAAACGGTTAATGTAAGTAAATATTTCGTTGAAATATGGAAGTTTTTCATTCATTGAAAATTCATAAATTATCGTATTTTTGCCACACAATTCACCTGAGTAGATGTTAGAAAAAATCCAGATAGTA
The DNA here is from genome assembly GCA_963975205.1 of uncultured Flavobacteriaceae bacterium. Taxonomy (GTDB): domain Bacteria; phylum Bacteroidota; class Bacteroidia; order Flavobacteriales; family Flavobacteriaceae; genus Pontimicrobium. The sequence goes on from CAXBFU010000008.1 coordinate 114,268, forward strand.
AAACAGCGTTTTGATGAGGTTAACGATTTAATAATTCAACCAGATATTATATCAGATCAAAAACGTTATATACAGCTAAATAAAGAATATAAAGACCTTAAAAAAATTGTAGATAAAGGAGAAATCTATAAATCTTTAACTGCTAACATTGCAGAAGCTGAAGAAATTATTGCTGATGGTAGTGATGCCGAAATGGTCGAGATGGCAAAAATGCAGTTAGAAGAGGCAAAGGAAAAATTATCGCCTTTAGAAGATGAAATTAAGTTCATGTTGATTCCTAAAGATCCAGACGATGCCAAAAATGTTGTTGTAGAGATAAGAGCTGGAACAGGAGGTGACGAGGCAAGTATTTTTGCAGGAGATTTGTATAGAATGTACTCAAAATATTGTAGTGACAAGGGTTGGAAGGTAGATGTTGTAAGTTTAAGCGAAGGTACTTCGGGTGGTTTTAAAGAAATAATTTTCGAAGTATCTGGCGAAGATGTTTATGGCACCTTGAAGTTTGAGGCTGGAGTGCATCGTGTACAACGTGTGCCACAAACCGAAACACAGGGTAGAGTTCATACAAGTGCAGCTACAGTTATGGTCCTACCCGAGGCCGAAGAATTTGATGTGGAATTGGATATGGCCGAAGTACGTATTGAACGTACAACATCAACAGGTCCTGGAGGACAATCGGTTAATACTACCTATTCTGCTATTAAGTTACATCATGAGCCAACTGGGATGATTGTAAGTTGCCAAGACCAGAAATCGTCTCACAAAAACTTGGAGAAAGCATTAAAAGTTTTACGTTCTCGTTTATACGAAATGGAATTAGCAAAAAAACAAGCTGCAGATTCCGAAAAACGTAAAAGCATGGTGTCGTCTGGAGATAGAAGTGCAAAGATTAGAACCTATAATTATCCTCAAGGACGTGTTACTGACCATAGAATAGGACTGACATTATATGATCTTTCCAATATTATAAATGGTGATATTCAAAAAATAATTGACGAACTAATGCTAGCAGAAAATACTGAGATGTTAAAAGCGAGTGATGATGTAATATAAATTCATGCGAAGGCAGGAATCTCGTGAAATGAAACTGAATAATTAAATAATGGATTCCTGCTTTATCAGGAATGACAAAGCGTAAAGATTGACAACACAAGAATTAATAAACCAAATCAAAAAAAAGAAATCCTTTCTCTGCATAGGATTAGATGTCGATTTAACCAAAATTCCACAACATTTACTTAAAGAAGAAGACCCAATTTTCGCATTCAATAAAGCTATTATTGATGCAACTCATCATTTATGTGTAGCTTACAAGCCCAACACAGCATTTTATGAAGCTTACGGTTTAAAAGGTTGGCAAGCTTTGGAAAAAACAATCAATTATCTGAACCAAAATCATCCAGAAATTTTTACTATTGCTGATGCCAAACGAGGTGATATTGGCAATACAAGTACCATGTACGCTAAAGCTTTTTTTCACGACCTAGGTTTTGATAGTGTTACTGTAGCGCCTTACATGGGAAAAGATTCGGTAGAACCATTTTTGGCATTTCAGGATAAGCACACCATACTTTTAGCTTTAACTTCCAATGAAGGTGCTTTCGATTTTCAAACGCTAAAAGTCAATAATAAAGAGTTGTATAAAGAAGTTTTGGAGGTTTCAAAAACTTATAAGAACTCTAAAAATTTAATGTATGTTGTTGGTGCTACAAAAGCAGAGTATTTAGTCGATATCAGACAAATTATTCCTGAAAGTTTTTTATTGGTTCCAGGAGTTGGCGCACAAGGCGGCAACTTACAAGATGTTTGTAAATATGGAATGAATGATGATATTGGATTATTAATAAATTCTTCTAGAGGAATTATTTATGCTTCAAATGGAGTTGATTTTGCAAAAGCTGCTGCAAAAAAATCCGAAGAAATACAGCTGCAAATGAAAACACTTATTTAAACGGGAACTTTAGTTTCCAGTTGTTGCTCTCTAGATAGATACTTTAAACGGTTTAGCTTATTTAAAAGCTGTAAAGCTTTATACTCCGAAATATCACTTAACGCCGAATCTGTTTGTCTTAAATTATAAGCCTGTTCAACAAGTTGCTTATAGCGTTTGCTAAGTTTTTTTTGATGATTTAGAAGAATATTGCTTCGATTCATTTTGCTAAAAATCAAGTAATTAAATATACATTTTTTTCTTGAAAAATAAAAGTGAAATTATTGACTTATCATAAAAAAGAAACCGATTTCAGTTAAGGAAATCGGTTTCTTACAAACTAAAGACTAACTAACTTAAAAGTGAAGTGAAGACAACTTAATATGATGCCTTTCAACAAAGGTCTTTTATTCAAACGGTTTTAATGTTATGTTAATATTAGATTTAGATTACCATTGATTTAATATCTTTAAAAAACATTCGAAAATTAAATCACATGAAACAGTTATTTGCGATACTAATTATTAGCATGATTTCTATAACTTCAAACTCTCAAACTCAAACTAAATGCAATTGCTGTACCGAAAAACACACCGAATTTGATTTCTGGATAGGTAACTGGACTGTAACAAATCCTGATGGATCAGAAGCTGGGATAAATACAATTGAAAAAGTTCAGGATAACTGCATATTAAGAGAAAACTGGATTAGTGCCTCTCCAGGTTTTACAGGAACTAGTAATAATTTTTACAATTCCGCAAAAAAACAATGGGAACAAATCTGGATTGATAACCAAGGCGGAAGCTTACACTTAAAAGGAAACAGGGTTGGCAACCAAATGATTTTACAAACAGATGTTGCTAAAAACCAAAATGGCGAACCTTTTTATCATCGTGTAACTTGGACTAAAAATGATGATGGAACCGTTAGACAATACTGGGAAACCATTACGAACGACAAGGAGATTACTGTCGCATTTGATGGACTTTACAAAAAAGAGACATAGAATTTGATCAGGCGAAGCGAGCCGAATTCTAAACCCTTTTAAGTTGTTGTAACCCTAAAATTAAATTGAGGCTGTCTAAAAAGTGCTTTTATTGGCGCATTCAGAATTTAGCTAAGTTTTAGAATACACCACAAAAAAATCCAAGATT
>CAXBFU010000009.1:0-101640 GCA_963975205.1 uncultured Flavobacteriaceae bacterium
ATTCTACAGTTGCATCAGCAGGAAGAGCTTCGACAAATGTAGGTGCTGTGGTATCGTGAACAGTAATTGTTTGTTTATGAGATATGGAATTACCACACTCATCAGAAGCTGTCCAGGTTCTCACTAAAGTGTATTGAGAATCACAATCACCATCAGTTCTATCTTCCTTAAAGCTAACTTCTGCTTGACTACAATTATCATTAGCAGTTAATACTTCTGCAGTGGGAACTGCATCGCAATCAACTGTTGCATCTTTAGGTAAATTTTCAACAAACTTTGGCGCAATCGTATCTTCAATAATTATATTTTGTACATCTGATGCAGTTTTGCCACATGTATCTGTAACAGTAAATGTTCTTTTTATCTCTGTTGCACAACTATCACTTGATACAATTTCATCGATATAAGTAATAGTATCGATTGCAATATCATCAGATGCATTTCCACCACCATTTAATGCTGATTGAAGTTCAGCTAATGTGATTTCTACTAGCTTATCACTATAGTCTAAGTCTTTAATATCTTGTGCATGACAACCTTCTGTTGTATAATCATTAGGAGCTTTTATTGTTGGATTATCTTTATCTGTTGATAGAATGGATGCATTTACCTGAACAGTACAGTCTATAGCATCTTTAATAGTAATTGTATAATTACCATATCCTAATTTTGAAAAAGTATCATCACTTTGAAAGGTTGAGCCACCATCTATTGAATAGGTATATGGTGGGACACCTTCTATTCCAGCAACAGTGATCTTTCCAGTAGTATCATCTTCGCAAACGACATCAGTTTCAGAAACTATTTTTCCATTAAGGTTTGTTAGTTCTAAATCTAATTGAGCAGCGGGAGAAGCACAATTATCTACTGCATTATAGTAAAATGCATAATACGTTCCAGGTGCAGTAACATTTGTATTGGTTAAATGATCTCCTAAAACGAGCGGATCAACATTTGTACTCCAAGTAAGGAAAGATGATGGAGGCTTAATTGACGAAGGTGAAATATAAGTATTTAAATCTACAGTTGTAGGTTCACAAAAAACAACAGATTTTGTGCTTCCTACTGTAGAAGTAAACTTTGGAGGATTAGCATAACCTTCCATACTTAGTCTTAAGCCATCAACCACAACCACAGATCTACCTGGATTTCCAGTTTTATAAAATATATTAACGTTCCCTGAATTGTCAGATTTAAAAGTAATACAAACAGTTTCCCAAAATGGGTCTATTTCTGTCCAACCCCCTGGATTTTGAAATCCAGCGTTACCACTTGTTGCATTAGATAGTTTTGGTGGAAAATCTGAAACAGGATGTATCGTTAAATCGTTATGTGTATAAGTTAAAGCATCAGAAATTACAATGCCACCAGAACCAATACCAAAAGAAAGGTTTGGTTGAAATTCATCAAACTCACCATTTGAATTACTGTATCTTGGTATTACTGCAATTTCAAAACATACTGTATAATTTGAGTTAGGTAATACCGTAAGGGTTTGATCTATAGACTCATTTTTATATGAGAAAATAGCAAAACCTCCTCCATCTGGAGAAGGTGATATAATACCTGGTGTGTCTTTATTTGCACCAGAATTAGAATAAGATATGTATTGCCCTTCCGAATAATCTACTGTTCCATTATCATTCCAGCAATCATAAGCAACATTGGCTGCGTAGGTACTCCCATCTACAGCTGTTTTAAAACCGCCCCAACTATAATTTGGTTTGGTTTCACCCAAACCAAATCCACCACATGTAATGATATTACATGTTCCAACTAAACTTGGAGATCCAGCAGTTGACCTAAGGTTTATTGTTTTTTGAGCATTATACTTTTGTGCTCTTTTCTTTAATAATGTTTCAAAGGCAGCCTGTTCTTTAACAGACTCGGTTCTTTTTGGCCAATCGGCAGATTCGCCACCTGTTTGTTGACCAAACATGGTTAACGCATTGAAACAAATTAAAATTACTAGTGTAGCAGTTGTTTTCATATCTAATAATGATTAACTAAAACTTTTCGCTAAGCGATTAAACTTTTATTGTTTGTTGATTAAAACCCAAATATTCATATACGACGTTACACGTAATGAACTAATTCGATTATAAAATGAGGGAAGTGCACTAGAAAGTGCGAATGGATTAGAATGTTGAATTAGATTTGGGATCATTTTCATAAATTTCTATAACAAAACAAAAGATATACTCTATCGTGAACAAATATAAATGTCATATAACTTAAAAATTCGTTAAAACGATTCGAGTTTACTACTTAACGTTAAATTAGGTATTTAGTCGATTATACATTATTTATTTAAATTTGAGTGCCAAAGTAAACCATAAAACCGAAAAAAACAACATTTTATCGATAAAAATTGCACTTAAACGATATGATATGAAAGAAATAGTCTTTATTAGACATGCTAAATCATCATGGAAATATGATGTGAGTGATAGGGAACGCCCTTTAAAAAAGCGAGGAATTAATGACTCTCACTTAGTTTCAAGCAATTTTAAACAATTTAATTTTACACCAGATGCTATTTTTACAAGTCCAGCTGTTCGTGCAAGAAAAACCTGTAAAATATTTACTAATAATTTGAATATTTCTAATTATGACATAAAAATTAAAGAAGATATATATGATTTTGGAGGCAATAGACTAATTAATTTCATTAAATCGCTAGACAATAATTTAAATAATATCATGATTTTTGGACATAATCATGCTCTAACTTCAATTGTAAACACTTTTGGTTCTAAATATATTGATAACGTTCCAACATCTGGATTAATTCATTTAAGATTTGATATTGATAATTGGATAGATATAAAAAAAGGAATTACTGTTTTAACTGTTTTTCCAAGAGATTTGAAGTAATCTTGAAAATAGTTTAAAACTTATTCTCACAATCGCATTTTGATCTTGGATAGTCAAACGAATATATAATAAATATTTCGTGAGAGCCTGATGTGTAAGGGTTTATGGCATTGGTAATAAATTCGTAAGCATAACCAAACTTAATGTTTTTGTTGGCTTCTAAGGTTACTAAACCTCCTAATGCATCTCCAACCCTATAGGCTAAACCTAACCATAATTTGTCGTTAATTAGAAAATTACCTGTTAGATCGACTGAAACTGGTGCGCCATTTGTGAATTTTAATAAAAATGTGGGCTTGAATTTTAAATGATGATTAAATTCTAAAATGTATCCACCGTTAAAATAGTAGCTTACTCTTTCAATTGCGGCATACTCTATTTCGGTTCTATTATTATAACTTAAAATTCTTGGTGATGAAAAGGACATGAACCAATCATCGGAACGGTAATAAATGCCAGCTCCAAAGTTAGGCTTCCATTTGTTAAAAATCCTATCTAAATATTGATCGCCAAAAGCATCTGGATCCATTAATAAATCCGGGTCTAAACCATATTTGCTAAATCCCGCTTTTAGACCAAAAGATAATCTGTAATCTTTATTCATATATATTGTATATGAAAGATCTGAATATATATATGTTGTATTTTCATAACCTAATTTATCATAGATAATAGACAAGCCAACACCTAAATTTGCTTCGGGTATGCTCATGTCTGCAGTAAGAGTCTGAGTTACTGGTGCTCCATTAACACCAACCCATTGATTTCTATTTAAAAAGGCTATATTAAGTCTTTCTCTTGTACCAGCATAAGCAGGATTAACCGAAATAGTGTTATACATATACTGTGTAAATTGTGGAAATTGCTGTGTATTTCCTATAAAAGGCAATACCAAAAGCACAAGTAACAAGTAGCTGTTTTTTATATAATTCATTTTTATTGTTCAGTTCCTAAAAGAATATAACCTTGTATGGGTTTTATTCCACTATTTTCTAATGTTACAACATAGTAGTATGTTCCATTTGGTAATATTTCGGCTGCACCAACACCTCCAGATGTGCCTGTCCAACTATTATTATAGTTAATTGATTCGAATACTTTTGTTCCCCAGCGATTAAATACTTTCACTTTTACAATAATGTCACAATCGTAACTACCAATTTTATTCGGATTTAATACATAGGCCACGTCAAAGGTTTGATTTTTTAAATCGCCATTTGGTGTTACTAATTTTGAAATATCTACATCAAAAGTAGATCTAATACATTTATTGGTTTCTTCACATTCGCCACCAATATTTGCGATTATTTCAATGACTTCCACACATTCATTATTGTTCATTATATAATTAAATATATAAGTGCCTTCATTTAAGATGGATGGGTCCAGAATCATGTTATTTAGTAGGTTAATATTGGTATTTTCCCAATACCCATTGCTTCCTGAGGGAACATAATTATTTAAATCTACTAGGTTGTCATTTGCGCATAAATTCAATTCTGTTGATGCGGTGGATTTTACGGTTTCCATATGAATAACTTGATTGTATGTGTTCATGTTTGTACAATCATCGTAGACTTCCCAAGTTCTCACTATATCGAAATTATTAAAATCAATCTCAATAATTTGCTCATAAAAGATGATTTCTGGGTTTGAAGAGCAATTGTCGGTAAATACTAGATTTGGAGGGTCTGGAGGTAATTCGCATGAAATGGATAATTCAGTATCATAAGTATTAATTAGTGTTGGAGCTGTTGTATCTTCAAAGTTTATGGTTTGGCTAGCCGTGGATGTATTTCCACATTCATCAACTGCAGTCCACGTTCGTGTTATTGAGTAATCACCAGAGCAAGCTCTAGGAGTAGTAATATCGTTAAAAGTAAGAGTGATTGAATTGCTACAGCTATTTAAAAAAGTTGCTTGTGCAAAGTTTGGTGTATCCGAACACTCCAAAGTAGCATCATTTGGTAAAACATCAAAAACTGGGCCTGAAGTATTTATTATGGATATTACTTGTACATAATCTGCAATGGTCCTTCCACAAGCATCTGTAAATGTCCAAGTATTGGTATAAGTTCCTGGATTTCCGCAGCCACTACCAGGAACAAATGCCCCACTGGTTTTTGTTAAATTAAAGTTACATTTATCTGTGGTTGGAAATAAACTTTGTGCATTGGACAGCTCATTAATATTATCGCAATCAACAGTTCTATCTAAATCTCCTGGCGGATTTGCCCAAATAGCAGCATCTGGTTGTGTTATTGTTATGGGCAATACATTTCCTAAGCGGCATAAGTCAAGATTACTTGAACTTAAAGTTGTTTGTGGTGCAGGGTTATTAATACCATTATATGTTGCAGTTATTTGTAATTCAAAATTTAAATCACAGCTTTGCTCAAGAAAGTAGCATTCATCCTTTATTTGTACATCAAATTGTATTGCTATTTCTGGGTCACCAATGTCCACTAATCCATCTTCAACAAAAAATTGAAGCAGCCTTGTATTTATATCATAAGCATACGTTACTCCATTTGGTAAGCTATTAGCCGATATAAATTCTAGGTTATTTGGAAGTGTGGTGTGAAGAACCACGTTTATGGCATCGTCATTTCCTGTATTAGAGAAATTAAAATCGAAAGTAACATTATCATCAGCTTGAACTAGATTATTTTGAGCATCACTATCTAACCTAATAGGATATAAGCTGGGAGCCCAAACATCAACAGATAAACCAAGAAGATAAAGACCGTATGTTTCTTGATCTGAGGTTAATCTTATTGTTGCCGATGTTTGATTGTTACCAATAATGCTATTATTAGTATTGTCAAGATTAAATACTGCTGCATCAAACCCAAGCGTGTTTGTGCTTGCAGGTATTCTATCCAAGAAATCATTATTATCGATTGTTATTCTACTATTAAAAAAATTATCAAAATTTCTTAATGGCGTATTTAAATCAATAAAGTTATTAGAAGTATCTAAAATTTGTAATTTATCTCCATCTAAAGCTCTATCACCTTCTAGAGAACCGATGGCAATTCTAGTGTTTACTGGACCATTGGGCGTGGTTTGAAAACCATTAAAGTTTACATCGAAATTGTTATTGCTATTTGTAACATGCGCATAGCCATCAAAAATGCTAATGTTTTTCATGTTTAAATCTGGACTACTATAAACATAAATTATTTGCCACCCTCCCGAAGTTCCAGCATTTCCTCCAGGTTGGTGCTCCATTAATCCACCAATTTTACCTTCAACATTTGCAACTTGGTATGTTCCGTAAGGTGAACTTAAATTTAGGACTTCGTTGGTAATTTCTTTCACGCATACATAGGGATCGTTACTAAAATGAACATCGCGACCTCTATAGATTACTTCGTCTGCAGAGTATGTAGTATATGTGGTTTCTCCAGGAAGCATTAACTTAACATCATTGAAGTTCCAATTGGGCTGATTGTCGTTTCCGTTAGTTTCTTTATCTGCTGCTGCCCAATACAAATAGACTTTTCTTAAGGTTATACAATTTAAATTAGGATCTGGATTATTAAAGTTTGCACTACTAGAGTTAAATGTGCTAGTATCATTATCTATATCGACATATACATTGTCCGAAAAATCATGATTATCATCTATTCCATTGTAATTACTTATAGGGTTTCTAGAAATCATATTATTAGCGATAATAGTAATATCACCTCTTATAGATTCAGTATATCTTGAAGTAAATGGATCAAGTACTTGTGCGTCAACATCTATACTTTGAATTAAAATAAAACCCAATAAGATAATTGCTAAGTGGTTAAATTGAGTAATTTTTTTCATAAATAAATGGTTAGCTAATAAGCCATCCTAACTGTCTAATAATCATTATTGAAATAGCCCTCAACAACGTATTTCTTATGTATTTATGCGTAATTTTTTACCATATATAAAAAGAGATAGTGTGTAGGTTTAGCTTTCATAGAGTTAAAAAATAGATTTGGATCAATTCTTTTACTAAGGCCAAGATACATATTATTCCACAAAGAGGATAATATATTCGATGAAACGTATTTATTGGTAATAAAAAGACTACAATTAATATAAAATATTAATTTCTTGAAGTAATTAGATTGCTTATTTTTGAAGAAATAAATACTATTAGGAAAAAAATATTGTATGCTATCAATTAAGAAGTATGGTGCTATTGATATTGGTTCAAATGCTGTTAGGCTATTAATAGCAATAATAATTGAAGAAGAAGGGAAGCCAGTGCGTTTTAAAAAGAGTTCTTTGGTAAGGGTTCCAATACGTTTAGGAGCCGATGTGTTTATTAATAATACAATTTCAAATGAAAATAAAAAGCGATTAAAAGATACCATGTTGGCGTTTAAATTACTTATGAAATCTCATAAAGTAGAACTTTATAAAGCATGTGCTACATCGGCAATGCGTGAAGCTAATAATGGTGTTGAAATAGCGAAGGAAATATTTGAGCAGTCTAAAATCCAAATAGATATTATTGATGGAGATGAGGAAGCAGCAATCATTGCTGAAACAGATTTGCACGCATATATAAATAATGATAGAAATTATGTTTATGTTGACGTTGGTGGAGGAAGCACCGAATTTTCAATAATCCATAATGGTAAAAAAGTTACTTCAAAATCTTTTAAAATTGGAACAGTAAGGCTTTTAAATGATATTGTGAAACGCGAAACTTGGTTAGAACTGGAATCGTGGATAAAAACAAATACTGAAAAATATGATAAAGTTGATGTGATAGGTTCTGGTGGTAATATTAACAAAATCTTTAAAATTTCGGGAAAAGCGATTGGTAAACCATTAACATATTTTTATTTAAGTAGTTATTACCAGACGTTAAAATCGTATTCGTATGAAGAGCGTATTACAGAATTAGATTTAAACCAAGATAGGGCAGATGTTATTATTCCAGCCATGCAAATATACCTTTCGGCCATGAAATGGAGCAAAGCCAAGCATATTTATGTACCAAAAATTGGGCTGTCTGATGGGATTATAAAAAGCTTGTATTATGAAACAATATCCAGTAAAACCATTTAGCCATGAACCGTTTCTTTATGTCCTAAGTTGTTCATGATTTCAGCTTCAAATTGTAGTAAATCTTGCCATTTCTTATCAACTTCATTCCTGTCGCCATATTGTCGTGCAAACCCTAAAAACATGGTGTAATGATTGGCCTCACTAATCATTAATTTCTTATAGAATGACGCTAGTTTTTTGTCTTGCAGTTCTTGGGACAACAACCTAAAACGCTCACAACTTCTTGCCTCTATTAAAGCTGCATATAGTAAGCGATGTACCAACTGTGTGGTTCTACTGCCTCCTTTTGGAAAAAATTTTAGGAGTTGTACAACATAGTCGTCTTTTCTGTCCCTACCCAAAGTGTAACCGCGTTCTAAAATAATATCGTGCACCATTTTAAAATGGCTCATTTCTTCTTTAACGAGGTCAATCATTTCTTTTACCAAATCAGTATATTCAGGAAAACTAACAATTAATGAAATAGCAGTGCTTGTTGCCTTTTGCTCACAAAATGCATGATCGGTAAGGATTTCTTCTATGTTTTTTTCTACTATATTTACCCAACGAGGATCTGTTGGGAGTTTTAATCCTAACATAATTATTAGATTATGAAGTTTCTATTAGTTTTATTGTTTTTTCTCCAGAATTGTTGAAATGGATACTATACATTTTATATTTCTCGGATTCTGGTACTAAAAAAGAGCAGTACAGTTTATAATTGTTATCAAAACTTTCAAACGCATCTAACCAAACATATTGTAAAATTGCATTTTTCCAGAAGTTTTGCTCATTTGTTATAAAATGATTCTTATTAAGAATATCTAAAAATAAAAGCTTATCGTTTTTAAAGACTCTTATTTCAGACTCAAACTCTCTGTAATGAGTTTTAATATTTTGGTTGTGCTTATTTTTATTTAAGACGATTACAGATTTATTAGGTGATGAGTAATAAGAAACCTGGACATTTGTTTTGGTGTCAAGTAACGTATCTGTGACACTTCTAATATAATTTTCTGGAACAAACTTGATGATTTCCAAATCTGCAACAGATAATGGGTTATTTAAAAGACGTTCTTTGTTGGTTTCTAAAGCCCGATCTCTACCATCGCAAGATAAAATGGAAAAAACCAGTAAGAAAAAAAAGATGGCGTAGTACCTCATTATATATCTAAATCAAAAGTTTTGCGCAATAAATCAATATTTGGGTTCTTTTCCTTTAACTTTTCATATTTTTCAATAGGAGTATAAGCATATTGCTTTTCCAATTCTTCGTTAACAGTAATATCTAAAGTTACCGAAAAGTTGTTTAGCTTTTTTCTTATGTAGGCAAGCAAATCATATTGTTGTCGCTCAACTTCAACTTTATTTGTCGAATTTGGGAATACCATATTTATCACGCTTTCTGATGAGAGTTTTGGTGTGTCTATGCGTAAAATGGAAGCTAAATTATACTTACCCTTTTTTTCAAGACCTATAACATATTCTTCCCAGGCCGCTTGCATGTTACTTTCAGAAAAACTATCGGTTGGAAGATTTTCTTCATCAATAACCACTTCCATTTGCTTAATAAGGTGCTCCTTTTTCTTTTTTATACTGCTTAATGAAAGTCCTGATGTTGTTTTTGATTGCCTATTTAAAATTATTTTTGGTCTTTTTATAGATAGTTTTTGTGCCACATCATTTTCACTTGATTCTACTTTCATGCTTTCGGGTACTGGCTCTTTAATAACGGATGGTTTAAAAGGCTTTGGCATATTAGCTACTAACTCCTTATTGGTATTGGGTTTTTTTACAGGAATAGGGGTAATGCCTTTATTTTTAAAGTAAGATGCAGGAATTATAAAGTGGCTACTGCTGTTTTTTTTTTCTCCATCAAAAGTGATAGAGGCAAGTTGCATAAGGCATAATTCCACCAGTAAACGCTGGTTTCTACTGGTTTTGTATTTAAGGTCGCAATCATTTGCCAATGCTATACCTTTTAACAGAAATTCTTGAGATGTTGTTTTAGATTGTTTTAGGTACTTTGCTTTTGTTTGGTCACCAACTTCTAGTAAATCTATTGTTTGAGGTGTTTTACAAACTAAAAGATCTCTAAAATGTGATGCCAAACCTGCAATATAATGATGCCCATCGAAACCCTTTGATATGGTATTATTGAATTGTAATAATAGTTCTGGGATATTATTGTCCAAAATGAGATCGGTACTTTTAAAGTACGTTTCGTAATCTAAAACGTTTAGGTTTTCTGTAACTGCTTGTCTGGTTAAATGTTTGCCAGAGAAGCTTACAACACGGTCAAAAATAGATAATGCATCGCGCATGGCTCCATCGGCTTTTTGAGCAATAATATGCAAAGCATCATCCTCGGCTTCAACATGTTGTTGTTCAGCAATGAGCTTCAAGTAATTTTTCGCATCTTTAACCGTAATACGTTTAAAATCAAATATTTGACAACGAGATAGAATGGTTGGAATAATTTTATGCTTTTCGGTTGTAGCAAGAATAAAAATGCAATGTTTTGGTGGTTCTTCAAGCGTTTTTAAAAAGGCATTAAAGGCAGATTGTGACAGCATGTGAACCTCGTCAATAATATACACTTTGTATTTGCCCACTTGTGGTGGAATACGAACCTGATCGGTTAAACTTCTAATGTCATCAACCGAGTTGTTGGAAGCTGCATCCAGTTCAAAAATGTTAAAAGCAAAATCTTCATCCTCTCTTTCGTTACCATCACTGTTTATCATTTTGGCCAAAATTCGTGCACATGTTGTTTTGCCAACACCACGAGGACCTGTAAATAAGAGTGCTTGGGCTAAATGGTTGTTTTCAATAGCATTCAATAAAGTGTTTGTAATAGCCTGCTGGCCAACAACATCCTTAAAGGTTTGCGGCCTATATTTTCTTGCTGATACTACAAAGTGTTCCATTGTATGCTCAATTTAGTTCAGTATTTTTTAATACTGAACTTTAAGATTAACAAAGTTAAAAATTCAATTCTGAATTCAGAATTCTGTATTCAGAATTTAAGATGAGTTATTAACAATTGTCATATATTTTTATGGTATAATTATTGTAATTTTGTAATCAAGTAGATCGCCTTATCGCAGTGACGTTTAATGTTATTGAGGAAAGTCCGAACACCATAGTGCAACATAGTGGCTAACAGCCACCAGTCGTGAGGCTAGGAAAAGTGCAACAGAAAGTATGTACAGGTCATGCTGTAGTGAAATCAGGTAAACTCTATGTGGTGCAATGCCATGTAAACCAGTGTCCCGATAGCTATTGGGAGAGAGTTGCACGCTCGATATTGGAGGGTAGGCAGCTAAAGTGTATTGGTAACAATACACTCAGATAAATGATAAGGGCTCTTTGGAGTACAGAATTCGGCTTATAGATTTACTTAAATAAACAAACCCTTTGCATTGCAAAGGGTTTTGTTTTTAAATTATTCGGTTGCTTCTGGAGGTGTAATGGTATAACCTTGGTTTCTAATAACATTAAGCATGTCATAAAAATAACGCATTTCTACAATTTTTCCATTTTCTATTCTACTAACAGTATGGTATGGTACAGCAAACGCATTGTTTGTTTCCTTATTTGTAATTAAGTTTAATCCCCAAGAAAGTACCCATTCTCCTTCATTCCAATTGTTTTCTACTTTTACAGGTAAATATAAATCTTGGCTTAAGGTATGTGTGTATTCGGTTGTGCTTGTTGTGAAATAGGCTTTATGTTGTTCTACATTTAACGAGTCTAAACCACCACCTAAGCCATAAACCATAGCGTTTTCACTTAATTGTGCATTCATGTTGTCAACATTACCTTCTTGTAAGGCATCTGTATAATTTTTAACTAGTTGCAAAGAGTTTTCAGAATTTTCAAATTCTAAAGTGGTTTGGACTTCTGTTGTTACTTCTTCAGGAGCACTATTTTCTTTTACTTCTTGGTCTTTACATGCAGTAAAAAGGACAACTGCCAGCCCTAATAAAATTAATTTTTTCATTTTAATTGGTTTTAGTGTTGATAAATATTTGTACTAAAACATTAATAGGATATATGTGTAAGTGAATTTAAGGCAACCAAAGTGAATTAATAAAACAAGGAGATTAGAGCTTTTATAAAGAGTCTAAGTTACTGAAAATAAAAGAATTTACAATATTAAAGATGAAAATTATTAAATTAAAGCTCAAAAAAACTAAACATATTACCACCATAGCTTTTGGAATATGAATAATTTGTAAGGTTTGACAAATTGGTATGTTTAGAATGCTCAACTATCAGGATGCCATCATTTTCTAATAATTGATTTTGAAATACAAGTTCTGGAATTTTAGAAAAAGCATCAATATCAAAATCGTAAGGTGGATCTGCAAAAATAACGGTATGTTTCTGTTTGGTTGTTTCTAGATATTTGAATACATCGGCTTTTATGACTTGAATATCAAAATTGAATTCACTAGAGGTTTTAGCAATGAATTTTGTACAACCAAAATCTTTATCTATACTAGTAATATGTTCTGTGCCACGAGAAGCAAATTCATAACTTATATTGCCTGTGCCTGCAAAGAGGTCTAATACAGAGATTTCATCAAAATAGTAGCGGTTGTTTAATATGTTAAACAATGCTTCTTTTGCCATATCTGTTGTTGGTCTTACAGGTAGTTTTTTTGGAGCAGTTATTCGTCGTCCTTTATATAATCCAGAAATAATACGCATTTAAAAGCTATTTATAAGCACAAAATTTGACAAACATTTTTTGCTAACACCTTCACCAATAGCAATTTTTGTTTTGGTTTTTAAAATGGACACATTACGAATATAAGTGTAAGCAATTTTATATAGTTCGTCCTCATTGGTAATGTTACCCAATAAAACAAGTGGGAATTTTTCTGGGTTAAGTTCTAATTGTTCCGCAGTGAATAATAGATAATATATGAAATCCTCTTTGGTACTATAATCAAAGGTGTTATATAATTGTAATTGTCCTTTTTTAGTAACTATAATCTCAAAATGTGTGTTGGTTATGTGAGCATACATTTTAGTTGCTAGGGCATTTTTTTCTAGACTTAAAATTGTTTCTAAAACGATTGTAGAAAAGTGTTTAAACTCGAACTCGCCAAAAATATCATATAAATAATTGTTAATGTTTACGTAAGGCACATACACATTAACACTTTCATTTGTGGTTATTTCATCAAAGGTTATAAAATCCGAACGAAGGATTTTTGAATTGAATTTTAAATAATCGGCTAGATGGCCTTCATTGAATAATGATTTTGGGACCAATGTAGATAGTTCATTTTCATGAATGACTGTTACAGATTTAAAAACTTGTTTTAAACTGCTTTCACTGTTAAATTGATGCGTTAATTTATCCAGAACATCATTTGGGTTGCGTTTTTTATCAAATGAAAAACTTTTATAAAAAACAATAGATTGGGTGCTTGAATTCAAGACACAAAAAGAAAGTCCACTCAAGCTAACCTGAATGGACAATGTATTGTTTTGTAATATGTCTATTTTACTGTTCGTTTGAAAAGTTTTTAGGCCAGTTTCCAGTGGTGTTAATTTCTTCCATAGAACCTACTTTAATAGCATCACCATTTACCCCATCAACTGAGATTACTTGGTTTTCTTTTGAGATTAGGTTTTTATCTTGATCATATAATATTACCGATTTCAATGCTTTTGCTTCAAACACAGGAATCTTTAATCCATTTTGCTCTAAAAATCCAGCTTTAAGCTCAAATTTAGCTCCAGGTTGGGCCGACGGTATGTTCATCATTGTTTTATATCTTGGGTCTGCACCAAATAAAGAATCTTTCACCGACACATATCCTAAAGTATCAATTATAATAATTTCTTTAAGAGTCTCAACACCTCCAAAACGTCTTGTAGCTTCAATGTCTAAAACGGTAGAGTCTTTACGCTGTGTTATTGTAAATTGTGCAGTATCTATAAACTTAATTAAATTATCAAAATCTCCTTCAAATCTTCCGGTAACTGTTCTATGTGCCAATTCGGCATCTCTAATATCGATTAAACTTTCTATAACTTGAGCATAGCGTTTATTTTTTAGTTTGTTAAATTGAATTTCACCATAGACCGACATGAACGTCGCATATCCTAAATATATAATGAGTGCCCAAAGTACAATCATTATATAAGGCTTAACCTTTTTTGGAACATATTTATCGATTACCCAAACGATTCCAATTGTAAGAGCGATTACAACAATAGCTGCAATAATAATATTTAACATAGTTATTTTATTAAAAATTAATTAATGGATTAACGCAAATCTACAATTTTTTTTTATTCACGAAAGTTATTGTTAGTAAAAATCATTTATATCTTTGATAAATTCAAAATTTGTATTAAAACTTAATGAATTCCTCAGAATTTCACACAATTATTAAAAGTGACTTCCCATTTGAGCCAACGCTTAAGCAAAGTATTGTTTTACAGCAACTTGCGGATTATGTTTTCGACACAAATCCAAATTCCTTATATGTTTTAAAAGGATTTGCAGGTACTGGCAAAACAACAATCATTGGAGCCATTGTTACAAATTTATGGAAGGCAAAAAAAAGTGCTGTTCTCATGGCACCAACTGGTAGAGCTGCAAAAGTGATTTCAAATTACTCAGGAAAAGAGGCGTTTACCATTCATAAAAAAATATATGCTGCAAGATATTCAAACAGTGGAAAAGTATCATTTGTATTAGCTCCAAACAAGCACAAGAAAACTATTTTTATTGTTGATGAGGCCTCAATGATTTCAGATATTCCCAATCAAAGCAGTTTGTTTGGAAGCGGTTCTTTGCTGGACGATTTAATGCAATACGTGTATTCTGGACACCAATGTAAATTATTGTTAATTGGAGATACGGCACAATTGCCTCCAATAAAACTGGATTTAAGCCCTGCTTTAAATGAAACTGCTTTGGAATTAAGTTACAATAAAGACGTAATAAGAATGGAGTTGGACGAAGTTGTACGACAAGAACAAGATTCGGGTATTCTATTTAACGCCACTTTATTAAGGGAAGCTTTAGCTGGATCGTATTTTGACTCGTTCCAGTTTAAAATAAATGGGTTTAAAGATATTGTTCGTTTATTGGATGGCTACGAAATCATGGATGCCATTAATGACGCTTACAGTTGTCTTGGTAACGAAGAAACAGCGATAATTGTAAGGTCTAACAAACGTGCAAACTTATACAATCAGCAAATTCGCTCTCGTATTTTATTTAACGAACATGAATTAACAGCTGGTGATTATTTAATGATTGTAAAAAACAATTATTTCTGGCTAAAACCAACAAGCGAAGCAGGTTTTATCGCAAATGGTGATATTATTGAAGTACTAGAGGTTTTTAGTATTAAAGAGCTATATGATTTTAGGTTTGCCGAAGTTAAAGTACGCATGGTAGATTATCCAAAAATGCGACCTTTCGAGACAGTTTTAATGTTAGATACCATTAGCTTAGAAACACCATCATTACCTTACGAAGAAGCTAATAAACTATACCAAGAAGTATTAAAAGATTATGAAGATGAAACCTCTTCGTATAAAAAGTTTCTAAAAGTTAAAAACAATAAATATTTAAATGCCTTACAAGTAAAGTTTTCGTATGCTATTACTTGCCATAAATCGCAAGGTGGACAATGGCACACGGTTTTTGTAGAACAGCCCTATTTGCCAGAAGGTGTTAATAGAGATTATTTAAGGTGGCTGTACACTGCAGTAACAAGAGCTAAAGAAAAACTCTACCTAATTGGCTTTAAGGATGATTTTTTTGAGACATAAAAATTAGTCGCAGTTTTTAGTTGCAGGATAATTGCTTTTAATTTTAAAGTTTTTATTAGAGACTTTTTTCATGCTTAGTAAGAAAAAGAATTTGGTTAACTTTAGACATTCATTAAAATTAAGAAAATGTCCCCTTTCTGGATTTAAAGGCTATGACAACAGAAACCCTCATTAGCGTATTTTTAGGCATAGGTCTTGCAGCATCAGTAGGTTTTAGAATTTTTTTGCCACTATTTGCCTTAAGTTTAGCATCTTATTTTAATGTTTTGGAACTTAATCAGAGTTGGCAATGGATTGGAAGTATTACAGCATTAATAATTTTAGGAGTGGCAACTCTTGTTGAAATTTTTGCCTATTACATTCCTTATATCGACAATTTTCTTGATACTATAGCTGTGCCTTTAGCTGCTGTTGCAGGAACAGCAGTAATGGTTTCTACTGTTGCAAATTTAAGTCCGGAAATAACTTGGGCATTAGCTATAATTGCTGGAGGCGGAACTGCTGCAGCGATTTCTGGAGCTTCAGGTGCAACACGACTTGCATCAACTGCAACCACTGCTGGATTTGGAAATCCAATTGTCTCTACCATAGAAACCGGAACCGCTTTTATAACCTCAATTGCATCAATTTTTTTGCCAGTAGTTGGCTTTATTTTGGTTTTAATAATTGGCTTTATCATTTTTAAAATTTATAAAAAGATTAAAAGAAGAAGCACTTAAATCTTTTAAAAACTGTATTTTTGAAATTA
The DNA here is from genome assembly GCA_963975205.1 of uncultured Flavobacteriaceae bacterium. GTDB lineage: Bacteria > Bacteroidota > Bacteroidia > Flavobacteriales > Flavobacteriaceae > Pontimicrobium. The sequence continues at coordinate 16,484 of CAXBFU010000009.1, forward strand.
GAGAAAACGCAACCAAATGAAACATCCATAGTTATAATTTAACCAAATTAAAGAAAGATAAATTGGATGTTATATGTCACCATTAAAGGTAATAGAACATAGCACATGAAAATAATTTCGATGATTCCAGCACGTTACAGTGCCTCTCGATTTCCTGGTAAATTAATGCAAGACCTAGAAGGAAAAACGGTTATACTTCGTACTTACGAAGCTACTGTGGCTACTAATTTATTTGAAGAGGTTTACGTAGTGACCGATAGTGACATTATTTTCAACGAAATAACATCTCATGGCGGGAAAGCGATTATGAGCAAACATGAACATCAATCTGGTAGCGATCGCATTGCCGAAGCTGTACAAGAAGTAGATTGTGATATTGTTGTGAATGTTCAAGGTGACGAACCATTTACTGAGCGTTCTAGTCTAGAAAAAGTACTTAATGTATTTTATGACGACCCAAATAACGAGATTGATTTGGCTTCTTTAATGGTAGAAATTAAAGATTGGGATGAAATTTCAAACCCAAATACGGTAAAAGTAATTGTGGACCAACGAAACTTTGCACTGTATTTTTCGAGAAGTCCAATTCCTTTTCCAAGAGATAAAAAAGCAGGAGCAAGATATTTTAAACATAAAGGTATTTATGCATTTAAAAAACAAGCGTTAATAGATTTTAGCAATTTACCAATGCAATTTATTGAAGCTACCGAGAAGATTGAATGCATTCGTTATTTAGAGTACGGGAAAAAAATTAAAATGGTAGAAACCAATGTTGAAGGTGTAGAAATTGACACACCTGAAGATTTGGTAAGAGCAAAAAAACTGTGGAAATAGATTATAAAAACATAAAAGTTATAGGCTTTGATGCCGATGATACACTTTGGGTAAACGAAACGTTTTTTAGGGAAGCAGAGTTAGAGTTTGCTCGTTTGTTAAGCCCTTACGAAACAGCAAACAAAATAGACCAAGAGCTATTTAAAAAAGAAATGGACAATTTGGAGTTGTATGGTTATGGCGTAAAAGCCTTTGTATTATCCATGGTCGAATCTGCCATCGAAATTTCAAATGGTTCGGTATCAAATAAAACCTTAGGTAAAATCTTGAATATTGGAAAATCCATGATCAATCAACCAGTTGAATTGCTGGATGAGGTGGAAAACGTATTGAAAACGTTGGCAAAAAAGTATCGGCTAATATTAGCAACAAAAGGTGATTTACTGGACCAAGAACGTAAATTGGAAAAATCTGGCTTGACCGATTATTTTCACCATATTGAAGTATTAAGTGACAAAAAGGAAGCTAACTATTCTAAATTGTTAAACCATTTAGACATTAATCCTTCAGAATTTTTAATGATTGGAAATTCTTTAAAGTCTGATATATTACCATTGGTCAATATTAAAGCACATGCCATTCATGTACCATTTCATACTACTTGGGCTCATGAACAAGTAAGTGTTGAAGAAACAAATGGTAAAGCCTATAAAACTGTAACTAGTTTAGGGGACATATTAAAATTTTTAAAATAAATTGAGAACAATAGATATAAATACTTGGAATAGAAAATCCCATTTCAAACATTTCGACGCTTTAGTAGATCCATATTTTGCGGTAACAATTCCTTTTGATGTTACAAAAGCATATAGATTTTCAAAGGCGCATAATATTAGTTTTTTTGCTAAGTATTTGCATGACTGTATGAAAGCAATAAATACGGTTGAAAATTTAAAATATAGAATCGTTGATAATAAAATAGTTGTATATAAAGTAATTCATGCATCTGCTACTTTAATGCGGTCTGATAATACATTTGGATTTTCATTTATCAATTACGATGATGATCTAAATGTGTTTATAAAAAATATAGCCCAAGAAAAGCACCGAATTGAAAATTCAACTGAATTATATCCACCAGTTAATGGATTAGATTGCATACATTGTTCAGCTTTACCTTGGTTAAATTTTTCTGGACATAAAGAACCAATATCTGGACAAAAGGATTCGGTTCCAAAAATTGCTTTTAGTAAAACAGACCTAAAAGATGACCGCTTAACAATGAATGTCGCTTTTTCAGTTAATCATGCTTTGGTTGATGGTTATCATGTTGGATTATTTGTAGATGAATTTCAAAAAAATCTTAACCTTTAATAATTATAGTTTTACGTTTAATAATAGAAAAGAAAATTGAATGAGTTATAAAAATTTCCCAATGGTACCAAGAGTTGTTTTTGGTCGTGGTAGTTTTAATCAATTAAACGACATAATTGCCCCAAAGCGTTTAAGCAGTAGTGCTCCTTTTATTTTTTTGGTTGACGATGTATTTAAAGGTAATATTTGGTTAACCAAAAGAATTCCGTTGTCTTACCAAGACAAGGTTTTATTTATTTCAGCAAATGAAGAACCAAAAACCTCACAAGTTGACGAATTGGTCGAGCAATTAATCTTAACCCATAAAGAGCTACCTTCTGGCATTATTGGGATTGGTGGAGGCACTATTCTCGATTTGGCAAAAGCAGTTTCAATAATGCTAACTAACAAAGGAAGCGCAAGTGATTATCAAGGTTGGGACTTAGTTAAAAATCCTGCTGTTTATCATGTTGGTATTCCCACAATTTCTGGAACAGGAGCCGAAGTATCTCGAACCACTGTCTTAACAGGACCACATAAAAAATTAGGCATTAATAGTGATTATACACCTTTTGATCAAGTAGTTTTGGATCCTGAGCTAACCAAAGACGTTCCAAAAAACCAATGGTTTTACACAGGAATGGATTGTTATATACATTGTATAGAATCGCTTAATGGCACGTATTTAAACGCTTTTAGCCAAAGTTATGGCGAGAAGGCTTATGACCTTTGTAATGAGGTTTTTGTTAAAACTAAGTTATCTATAAAAGAATCTCAAGATAAGTTAATGATGGCTTCATGGCATGGAGGTATGAGTATTGCATACTCTCAAGTAGGTGTTGCGCACGCTATGAGCTATGGTTTATCTTATTTGTTAGGAACAAAGCATGGCATTGGTAATTGTATTGTATTTAATCATTTAGAAGCGTTTTATCCAGAAGGTGTTGCCTTATTTAAAAAAATGATGCTAAAACATAATATTGAACTTCCGCAAGGCATCTGTTCGCATTTAGACGATCATCATTATGACACGATGATAGATGTCGCTCTAAACTTGGAGCCTCTTTGGGAAAACGCCTTGGGTAAAGACTGGAAAAAAACTATTACACGAGAAAAACTAAAAGATTTATACCAAAAAATGTAGTATGCGTTGGTTGTCAAAATTTATATATCATAAAATATTAGGCTGGAGAGCAGTAGGGTTTAGCGATTTTGATAGCGTTAAAAAAGCAGTAATTATTGCTGCACCACATACACACTGGTTAGACTTCCCAATTGGCATATTGCTTAGATCTGTATTAGGAGTAAAAACCAATTTTGTTGGTAAAAGCAGTCTGTTTAAATTTCCTTACGGCTGGATATTTAGAGCTTTGGGTGGTGCTCCAGTACAACGTCACGAAAACAGTAACCAAGTAGAAGTTATTGCTAAGTTATTTCATGATCGTGATGTATTTAGGATGGCAATGTCGCCAGAAGGCACTCGAAAAAAAGTTGATAAATGGCGAACAGGATTCTATTACATAGCCAAAGCTGCCAAGGTACCAATTGTGATGATTGCTTTGGATTTTGAAAACAAACAAAGCAAAATATCTGAACCCTATTATACGACCGATGACAAAGAGGCCGATTTTAAATTCATGCGCTCCTTTTTTAAAGGTGTGAAGGGTAAAATTCCTGAAAATTCATAACTACTATTGATGCTCCCAAGTACTTTCGTTATTCTTATTATTTGGTGATAAGCCTAATATCTCACCATTTGTATTAACACCTAAACCCATAACCGTCCGGTTGGCATAGTTAAAGTAAGCAACTACTTGATTTACTTCCAATATTTCTCCATCATCATATCCTAAATTCTTTAGAGAATTAATTGCTGCTTTAGAAAGCGTATCTGCTTCTAAGGTTAATTTTTGAGCATAGTCTATAAGTGCGTATTCCTTTTCTGAAAGATATTTGGATAAGGAGTTATGTTCTATATGGTGTCTTAATATAGCCGCTTTTTCATCATTGTTTAAAAAGCGTTTCATACCAGCAAAATGATGCTCGTAACAATACTCACATTTATTAATATAACTTGTATAAGTACCTAATAATTCCAACAACCAGTTTGGAAAGGTGTTATTGCTATGGTGTAAAGTGTTTTTATACAAGCTCATATGTCCAACTAAAGTGTGTGGTCTCAAACTGTGTATGCTCAATACATTGTCAATTTGATTGTTAGGTCCCTTTATTTTTTTATAAATCTGTTTTAATTTTCCTGTGGCTTCCTCAAATGGAATAACATGTATCCAACTCATCCTAAAATATTATGTGATTGTTGATAGATTATTTAAAAATCGCCTGAAATTATTTCCATGAGTTCAATAGGTTCTCCATTTGGTCCTTTAAAAAAAGCTTGTTTAGCTTCAACACCATCTGCCTTTACCAATCTAATAGGAACTAACACTTCGGCACCAATATTTTTTAGACGATTAAAAGCGCTTTCAATATTTAGCACATCTACACCTAGATGTTGATAAAATGGAGAGGGATTCTCTGAATTTATTGTTGGCGTTTCAGATAATTCTAAAACAAAATTTTGATTAGGAAATTTTAAGAAAGCCATATTTACATCTCTACTAAGCGTCGTCCCATCTTCATTGAAAACTTCAATTTTTTTTAATTTGTTCGTGACTTGTAAGTCAAATCCAGTAGTGTAAAATTTTATAGATGCCTCTAAATCAGTAACACTAAGCATTACGTGGTTAAATCTTGGTGATGTAGATTGTTTTGATACACAAGAATTTAATAATAGGAATACAAAAAATAGTTTTAATAGTTTCATAGTAATTGTTGGTTTAATCGCTAAGTTACTAATTATTGCTTTAACCTTTTTTGCTTAATTAAGCTGTTGTATTATTAAAATTGTTCCACTTTTCGATGAATAACAGTTATATATGTATTAACCGATTGGAAAATTAAAGTATTGGTACGAGATTTGTATTATAATAATTGGTTTGTACTAATTTAGAATGAAACATAAATTAAATACGTGAGATTCGTATCACTAAAAAGAAACATTTGCTATTAATTAAGAAGAACCATTTTTTAAAAGCTGCTTCATGTATTTGATGCAGCTTTTTTAAATTTATATGCTTATTTTCTAGCAATGCGGTTTTAGCTTATCATGCCATTGCATTGGTTTGTGCTAAACAAATATTAATTGCCAACTTAGGGTAGGTGCGGTTTAATAGCAAAAAAATAGAATCTTGTTTTATATTTTAAAGTAGCCAGTTGCTAATGTGAAAATATTATTTGCAGATCTTTGTTTAGTTTTTTTCTAAATAATTTTATCATTGGTTAATGGTTGGTTGTATAGCAATAAATTTATGTGTTAGTGGTTAAGATTTTGAGATTACAGAAGTTTTTGGTACTATTATCCTAAAATCATATATAGTTTTAAAGTGTATAATTTAATGCAAAACTTATGTTTCGTCCCATATTATAAATACCATCTGTTTTTAGTCTTGATAAATGATTAATATATTTTTTGTTTGCTAAATTACTACCTGAAACTGAAATTGATAATTCATGCTTTAAAAATTTTACTTTTCCACCAAAACCAGCACTTAATAAATTATAGCCATCTGTTCTGGTTTCAAAAAAACTAACTTTGTTTTGATTTAATGTAGTTTTTAATTTAATAAATACATATCCTTGAGATACTGTTTTATTTTCAAACTCAATTCTAAAGGTATTGCTAATTGAAGTTGCTGGGATAAGTGGTAAGTTTTCACCATTATCTTGTTTACCTGTAACGGTTTCAAGGCTACTTTCCATATGTAACCAATCTAGAGGATGAGGATGAAAATGAAGTCCAATTTCGCCACCATATAACTTGGCATTATCTTGAAGATATTCGTAAACGTCGTTACCATCTATTACATCACCATTTGGTGATAAGAATATATAATTCTTTACTTTGTTATAGAAAGCATTGGTAAAAATTTCAATATGTTCATTTTTAAATTCCAAAGCTAAATCGGTTTGAATGTTTTGTTCGTTAGTAAGATTATCACTACCAATTTCAAATCTATTGGTTCCTTCATGCACTCCATAAGAAGTAAGTTCAGCTAAATTTGGTGCTCTAAAACCAGTAGCTAAATTAAGGCGAGAACTAAGATGCTTTGTAATATTAGTTTTAATACCTAAAGCACCATTAAAGCTATTATACTTTTTTTGTAAACCATCAACAACTTTAATAGCTCTGTTATCATATCGCAAACCTAGTTGTACATCGGCTTTTTTAAAATGAATATGAGATACAGCTAACGCACCAATATCGTTTGTTGTAGCATCTGGTATTAACTCCTCAACGCCATAATTTATATTTTTCTGGTTTAATCCTTGAATACCAAAAATGGTTTCAAATTTACCCCATTTTGGAGCATTGAATTTAACGTCGTAATTAAGGGTTTTTAATTTAAAACCCAATTCAGGAATTGTAAACTCCTCAAACTCTTTCCTGTCATTATAGATATATCCTGTATTAATGTTTAAACTTGATTTTTTAAAGAACACAGTAGATTTAGAACTAAGCACTTGATTTGTTACCTTTTGAAATGGAAGCAAAGTTCTTTTACTGTTAGATTGAATACCAATATCTTCAGGGATACCAGTTTTTAAATTATTAATATTATATCTCATCTCCGTTTTAAATGAATTGCTTTGATAACCTAGAGCAGCTTTTAAATCTTGTTCTTTAAAACGTGTGTTTGTTACACGATAATCTTTAGTTTTATAATCTGAATGTTCTGCAATGCTACCTCTTATAATGTATTTAAATTTATTGGAAGATGATTTAAAACCAGCATTTGTGGAGTACCCTTGAGTGTTTGAAAAATAATTAAAATTTGCATCTCCTGCAGATGTATTTTGTGATGCAAATTTTTCAGGATTTAAGTATAAAACACCACCTAGGGCATCACTACCATAAAGTAGTGAAGCAGGCCCTTTAATGACTTCTACACTTTCAATTCCAGCATCACTAACACCTAAACCATGCTCAGCACCAAATTGTTGGTTTTCTAAGCGTACACCTTGTGTATAAACAACTACTCTGTTACTGCTTAAGCCTCGTATTACAGGTTTACCAATACTTAAGCCAGTTGTAACACTTTCTACTCCTGGAATATTGGCAATACCATCAGACAAAGTTATGGCACCTATTTCTTTTAAATTAGATACTTTTACACGCTCTACTTTCATAACATTTTCACTTTGTAGTTTATGAAAAGGTGTCGATACAATTATTTCTTCCATCTCAATTGCAGAAGGTGCTAATAATATATCTTGAGAGGTTATTGTTGGCAAATATATTTGACTTGAGTAAGTTTCATAACCTATTACAGAAACAACTAATTTATAATTTCCATTAGGTAAATCTGTGAACTCGAAATCTCCTTGCTCATCAGAGATAACGCCTTTTTCAAGTTCTGGGAAGTAAACATTTGCAAATGCAATGGCTAGGTTAGTTTCTTTATCTTTTATGTTTCCTTTTAGTGTGTTTTGCGAAAACACAGTTGCTGATGCTAACATAAGCATACAACCTATTAAATATTTCATGTTATTTTTATTAAATTAAATGGATACTTGTTTGGTAATATCTGATTTAAATTAATTGAGGAGGGCCTCTAAGTGAAGTTTGGGCTATGTATAAATTGTTGAAGAAAGATTTGTAAAAATTATCCTCTTGAACAATTTGGGTTGAAACTGTAAAGTTAAATTCGGTTGGTTGAAAATTAAACGCAGTACTTAACTTGAATTTATAGAACTCACAGTCTAAATCCAATTCATGATAGTGTTTCTTTTGTGGAGTCTCGCAAATTTCATGTTTATGATTTACGAACGCATGAGCAAGTTTAACAAACGAAGGCACTAAAAGCGTCATCACTAATGTGATAATCACGCTTTTAAAAATGATGCTTTCTTTGTATTTGTTCATTTTTTATTAATTAAATTACTAAGCCCAATTCGCTTAGTTAATCTTTTTAAAAAATCCTTAAAAAATGCATATTGCCCAAAAATCCATGCAATTGAAATGAGTAGGATTTGGTAAAAGACAAACCCAATAATAATATAAAGAATCCAATATACAAACACATTTAGGTTTTCTTTAGTGATTCCCATTACTTTCATAATAGGTTTACTTATAAACACTGAAGCGGTTCCCGTAATTGCAAATATGGTAAAAATGCGTATCATTTCCCACTTGTGTTCAACAACCCATTTGTGTTCTAGTTTTTTAAAGCAATAAAGAAAAAACTTTAAAAGAAGAAAATAAAAAATAACTGTAAGCCCTATTAAAAAAAGAATATTTGGCGATTCGTGTCTATCAAAAAAGATTCCCGCTAATTTATATGAACTGTATATAAGCAAAATTATACCTATAGCAGGAAAAATAAGTTGCCAATTTTTTTTAATTTCCCAACGCTCTTTAAATTTTTTCATGACACTTTAAAAATGTGTCGCAAATATAAAAGGTTATGCTAAATTCTTGGTAAAAAACCCGATAATTGTTGTTTATAGTACAATTGAAAATAAATAAAATAGTTATAAAGTTTGTAATTTACCTCATATCCATAATCTATGTTTGGTTGGTAATCGATTTCCAATTCATACAAATTAGGGTCATATCTTTGAGGTTGTAATACCCTAATGTTCCATTCGGTAACCAATATCCTGTTTCTAATTTCCATAAATTCTTGTGAATAGTACCCTTCGGGTTTGGCTACACTAAGCAGCCATGTATTAAAACCTGGCTCAATAATTATAATTTCGTATTCTAATTTGTCATTAGCTATTCTAACGGTATCTTCCTCAACATAAGAAGTGGTGTCTTTTTTTACAGCTGCTTTTTTGGGTGTATTACAACTAATTATGCCAAAGCAAATTATTAAGATTAAAAGTGCTTGTTTCATTTTCTTAGTTTTTCTTTTAAAGTTACAAAAATGGTTTTGTAGTTCTTAATTTTTTAACACAAAAAGCTAAGCATCATTTATAGATGCTTAGCTTTTAAAGAAAATGAAATTGCTTATTATTTTTTTCCAAAAAGACCGCCTAGCAATCCGCCAAGTCCACCTTTCTTTTTATTTCCTCCCAAAACCATGCCTGCTACATCATCAATAACACTTCCATCGCCATCGGCATCTAGCATAGATTCAAGAAAGCTTTGTTCTTGCTGAGGTGAGTTACCTTTTAACAAACCACCCAACAAGCTTTCAATACCACTTGAGTCTTGTACTTGTTGCTGTTTTTTTTCTTTGCCTAAAACGCCCATTAATATTGGTGCGGCCACTTTTAAGATTTGTGACACTGAGCCAGCGTCCACTCCGGATTTTTGACTTAAAGCGTTTTCTACATTACGTTGTTTGTTTCCTAAAACGTGACCTAAAATTTTTCCTCCATCGTCCATAACATCATTTGAAACACCGCCTCCAAAAAGACCTCCCAGATTATCTAGGATACTTCCATCGTGTTTTTTGTCAAGCGCTCCTAACAGTCCTTGAGCTCCTTCTGGTGTTGCTGCATTTCGTTTCATGGCTTGCATTAATACTGGTAAAGCCATGGTTAGCACACCACTTGTTTTGTTTTGGTCTTGTCCTGTTTGGTTGGATACACCATTAATGATTGTTTTTCCTAAATCGCTGTTTAGTAAGTCTAAAATTCCTGACATAATTTAAATTTAATAAGGTTAATGTATTTTGATTTTCAATGTACAAAAAAAGTCTTAACCTATGTTAAGACTTTTTTGTATTTTTCAATATGTCAGGTTTTTAGCTATTTTAAAATGGTAATAATTTGCGAAGCTAATTCGGTACCAATTCTATCTTGGGCTTCGTTGGTTGCGGCACCTGTATGTGGTGTCAATGATAAAGCAGGGTTCATTAATAGTTGCACTTCTGGTTGTGGTTCTTTTTCAAAAACATCTAGTGCAGCTCTTGCAACTTTACCGGTTTCAATAGAATTGATTAAAGCCACTTCGTCTATTACACCTCCACGAGCAGCATTTACAATAATAACACCATCTTTCATTATTTCAAATTCACTAGCTCCAATAACATACTCTTTTTGAGCAGGAACATGTAGTGTTATAAAATCGGATTGTTTTAAAACTGTATCCTTACTTATGGTTTTAATATTGAAATTAAGTTTTTGACCATCAAAAAAGTTAAGTTCTAAACTAGCTTCTTCAATAAACGGATCGTAAGCAATCACATTCATTCCAGAGCCAATGGCCACTTTTGCAGTAGCTTGACCAATTCTTCCAAATCCAAGAATACCAATTGTTTTTCCTCTTAATTCTGTACCTTTTGCATACGCTTTTTTAAGGTCTTTAAATCTTGAATCACCTTCAAGAGGCATATCTCTGTTGGCATTGTGTAAATAGCGCGCCAAACCATAAAGATGTGCAAAAACCAACTCAGCAACCGAGTGTGACGATGCCGCAGGTGTGTTAATGACCTTGATGCCTTTTTCTTTGGCGTACTCAACATCAATATTATCCATACCAACACCACCACGACCAATAACTTTTATGCTTGGGCAGGCATCAATAATGTCTTTTCTAACTTTAGTAGCACTTCTAACCAGCAATACATTTATTTGATGCTCATTAATGTAGTTAATAAGTTGCTCTTGAGCTACTGTTGTTGTGCTTACTTCAAAACCAGCCTTTTCAAGGGCATTTATTCCGCTTTGAGAAATTCCGTCGTTTGCTAATACCTTCATTAAAAATTTAATTTTTATTTCCGCAAAAGCGGAAATATTTTAATTTATATTTATAAGTTTTCCATTTTCATGGCAACTTCCTTTTATGCTTTACTTTCCAATTCACTCATCACTTCTACCAATACTTGTACACTTTTTAAAGGCAACGCATTATACATTGATGCTCTATAGCCACCAACACTTCTATGCCCATTTATTCCTGTTATACCAGCTTCTTCACACATAGTATCAAACGTTTCTTTTAAATCTTCGTTTGCTAAGGTAAATGTGGCATTCATTGTAGAACGGTCTTGTTTAGTTGCAAATCCATTAAAAAGAGGGTTTAAATCAATTTCAGAATAAATTAATTGTGCCTTCTTTTCATTTTCTTTTTCTATAGCTTCAATGCCTCCTAGGTTTTTAAGCCATTCTAACGTTAACATAGACGTGTAAACTGCAAAAACAGGTGGTGTGTTAAACATGCTGCTTTTGTTAATGTGTTCTTTGTAATCCATCATTGATGGGATTTTACGTGATACTTTTCCTAAGATAGCTTCTTTTACAATCACGAGTGTAGTTCCTGCTGGACCTAAGTTTTTTTGGGCTCCAGCGTATATCAAATCAAATTTCGAATAATCTATTTGTCGAGAAAAAATATCGCTACTCATGTCGCATACCATAGGAATTGGACAATCTGGAAATTGTTTTATTTGTGTGCCAAAAATGGTGTTGTTTGATGTGCAGTGAAAATAATCGTAATCTGTTGGGATATCGTATCCTTTTGGGATATAATTGTAGTTGGCGTTTTTGGAAGAAGCCACCTCGTAAATATCATCGTATATTTTAGCTTCCTTAATGGCTTTTTGGCTCCAGGTTCCAGTATTTAAATAACCAGCTCTTTTTTCCAATAAATTTAATGCTACCATTAAAAACTGTGTACTTGCACCTCCTTGTAAAAATAATGCTTTGTAACCCTTTCCTTGCAGTCCAAGGAGATCCAAGGCTAAGGCTCTTGCTTTTTCCATTATGTCCACAAAGTCTTTGCTTCTATGTGAAATTTCCAAAAGGGATAGACCGCTTCCGTTTAAATCCATGACTGCTTCGGATGCTTTTAAGAGCACTTCTTGAGGTAAAATGCTAGGTCCTGCGCTAAAGTTATGTCGTTTCATCTGTTTTCTTTTTTGCTAGGCAAATGTCTGAATTTATTGCCGATTAAATATTAATAATATGATAATTTTGTCATCAAATTTTCAACAAAAATTCAATGGTATCAATGTCATCTGCATAATTCCATAATTCTGGTCTTTGGGTTTCACCGAAAGTGATTTCAGAATCCACAAACCCTGAAGCTACAATGCATTGGATTTTATCTTTGTCAATTTTTAACTTTTCATTTAATAGCTCTTTTGAATCGTAATACTCATAAAACAAGGTTGCGATAGGCGAGGCATAGCTTAGATCTTCCTTTATCATTAAAAAACCGTTTTCAAGCATTTCAAATTCGCTCATTAAATAGACGGCTTTGTTATAATCGTAGTTGTTAGCATATTTTGCCTGATTGATAATTGGGTGCCATTTGTAAACAGCTTCAAAAAAACCTTTAAAATCATATTCTTTTGGAACAAACAATTTAGAAACATTGCGACAACCCAGCCCATAATACCTAAAAATATCTTCGGATAAAGACTCCAGTGTTTCTTTGGTTTCATTTCCTGAAAGAACAGCTACCGAATTTCGATTTTTTCTAATAATTGAAGGTTTATCATTAAAATAATACTCAAAGTAACGAGCAGTATTGTCACTTCCTGTAGCTATAACAGCATCGAAGCCTTCTAGTTTTTCTTCAGTAAATATTATTTTATTTTTAAATCCCGGCTCGATATGCTCTAAATATTTTGCCAAAAAAGGTAATAAATGTTTGTCGTTTGAAGATTGTTTTACCAAAACCTGATGGCCAGAAATTAAAACCGAAAGAAAGTCGTGAAACCCAACTAGTGGGATATTTCCTGCCATTATTATGGCAACTTTTTTTGAACCAATAGTATTAAAGTTATACTTTTTTAACCACTTGTTAATGTTATTGTAATTCAATTGATTAGACCAACCTTCAATGGCAAATAAAACATTTTCGTTTGTAAACCAACCGTTATGTTCTTGTGCTAGTTTTAGTTGATGCTTAAAACCATCAAAAAACAAATCATTATGTTTAATGTTGTCTTGTTTCTCAATTTTTTCCTGTGAGAATTGGTTTAAGAATTTTCCTAATTCGGCAAAGGCATTAACTCTTTTTTCTAAATTCATTATAAGGTTTGGTTATGAATTGTTTTGGCTTTATTTTTGCAGCTGCAAAAGTACGTGATTTTTTTAAGTTGTACATTTTCAAATCAAATGAAAAAAATTTACGTACTAATGAAATGGTTACTTCATATAAAAAATATTTTTTGAGATTTACTTAATGAAAATATTTTTTTATTGAAGAAATTTAAGCAAACTAAAAAGAAAAATTGTTATGGCAATCATAATTACAGATGAATGCATAAACTGTGGTGCTTGCGAACCTGAATGCCCTAATACTGCTATATATGAAGGCGCCGACGATTGGCGCTATAATGACGGAACCAGTTTAAAAGGAAGTGTGGTTTTACCTAATGGTAAACAAGTAGAAGCAGATGCAGCCCAAGAGCCTGTTAGTGATGAAATTTACTATATTGTACCAGATAAATGTACCGAATGTAAAGGCTTTCATGAAGAGCCACAATGTGCTGCAGTTTGCCCTGTAGATTGTTGTGTACCTGACGAAGATCATGTTGAAACTGAAGAAGTGCTTCTTGGAAAACAACGTTTTATGCATCCTGAAGATTAGTCGATAATCGACATTTAAAACAATAAATCCTGTAACGCTATTTCAGGACGTCACAGTATTATTTAATGGTAAAGTTTATTGTTTAGCAAATTGATTTTCTTTAATTTAATGATTGTAAACTTAAGTCGCTTATCGGCTAAAATAAATCATTAAAACGATTCATATCAATTTAGTTAGGTACAAGCTGAAAACAAATGAATAATAAACCTCTTTTAGACTACGTTAAAAAATATATTGACCTAACATTGGAAGAAGAAATATTACTTCTTTCAAAAATAAATATTCGTACCTATCTCAAAAATCAATATATAGTTCAACAAGGTGATGTTTGTAAAAGCGTAAATTTTATTATTACTGGTTGTACTAAAACTTTTTATATGGATGCTGAAGGACAAGAACATATCGTTATGTTTTCGATAGAAGATTGGTGGACATCTGATTTAGGTAGTTTCATAACACAAGAACCAGCAGATTTCAATGTACAGTGTATAGAGAATACACAGTTGATTCAATTTAGATATTATAATCTTGAGGAGTTATACATAGAAATTCCAAAATTTGAGAGATTATTCAGAAAAATTGTAGAACGTGCATTTGTCGCATCACAAAAACGAATTATTCGAAATTTTAGTCTTGATGCAAAAGAACGTTATAAAATTTTCAAGACAACTTACCCCAAAATAGATCAACGTGTGCCTCAATATATGATTGCCTCATATTTAGGAATTACTAAAGAGTTTTTAAGTAAAATAAAGAGTCAACTTATAAACGAACAATAAAAGTTAATCTATATTAACTTCATTTCATAATTTACTTCATTTTCTATCAATTCATTGTTTTAGAAATTTGTATCATAATAATTAAAACAAAAAAACAATGAATACACTATTAGAAAAAATTAGCATTGTCAATGACATGATACTTGAAGGAAAAGCTTTAGAAGCATTTGACCAATTCTATCATGACGACGTTGTAATGCAGGAAAACGACAATCCAATTATTGAAGGAAAAGTTGCTAATAGAAAACGAGAAGAAGATTTCTTCGGAGCAATTACAGAATTTAGAGGAGCTCAACCTTTAAAAGTTAGCGTTGGCGAAAACACAACAATGGTCGAATGGCATTTTGATTATACGCACAAAGATTGGGGAATAAGAAATTATACTCAAGTTGCAGTTCAAGATTGGAAAGACGGAAAAATAATTAAAGAAAAATTTTACTACGGAGCATAATTCAAAACATTAACAATTAAAATATTATAAAAATGAAAAATTCAATAAAAAACATAACAGCAATTTTATTAGTAGTATTTATGACATTCTCTTTTACAACAATCGATGGAGAAAAAAAAGAAATTAAAGTAGAAAACAGTAAAGTGGTATGGAAAGGTTATAAAGTAACTGGTTCTCATGAAGGTACAATAGCCATAAAGTCTGGATACCTTAATTTTAATGAAGATAAATTAACAGGTGGAGCCTTTGTAATAGGTATGTCTACTATTACCAACACAGATTTAGAAGGTGAATATAAAGGAAAACTTGAAGGTCATTTAAAATCTGATGACTTCTTTGGTGTAGATAAATATCCAACAGCATCCTTAATCTTTACAAAAATTAAACCTACTGGAAAAAACTCATACAAAGTCACTGGAGATTTAACTATTAAAGGTATTACTGAAACAGTATCTTTCGACCTTTCAGTTTATGGAAACAAAGCAAATGCGTCTTTAAAAGTAGATAGATCAAAATTTGACGTAAGATATGGTTCAACAAGTTTCTTTGATGGATTAAAAGATAAAGCCATTTATGACGAGTTTGATTTAGTTGTAGATTTAGAGTTTTAATAAAATTTCTTAATTACAGTAAAATTAATTCTGTACTGATTAACTATCAAAATCAGGACTTAAATAAATGAAAAGAAAACAATTTATAAAATCATTGGCATTATTGCCACTTATAAGTTCAGGTATGAATTTAAAAGACTTAAATAAAATGACTTCAACAATGAGTAACACAGGTAAAATGCCTGTGTTATTTCTTGGTCACGGAAGCCCAATGAATGCCATTGAAGAAAACGAGTTTGTTTCAGCATTTAAAAAGTTGGGGAAAGAATTAGTTCGTCCAAATGCAATCCTTTGCATTTCGGCGCATTGGGAAACAAAAGGTACGTTTGTTACTGCAATGAAAAATCCACCAACCATTCATGATTTTGGTGGTTTTCCACAAGCATTATTTGATGTTCAATATCCTGCACAAGGTAGTCCAGAATTAGCGCAAGAAACCAAAAATATTATTACCATAACAGAAGTTAGATTAGATAATAAATGGGGACTTGACCATGGAGCTTGGAGTGTAATTAAACATTTATATCCTAATGCGGATATTCCAATAATACAAATGAGTATTGATTATTCACAACCAGCTAAATATCATTATGAATTGGCGAAAGAAATTAAAAGCCTTCGTCAAAAAGGAGTATTGGTTATAGGAAGTGGGAATATAGTTCATAATCTTCGTATGGTAGAATGGAAAAAATTAAACGAAGAATATGCCTATGATTGGGCAATTGAAGCAAGCGAAAAAATGAAAAAACACATTTTAAGTGGAGACCATCAAAAACTTATTGACTTTAAATCTCAAGGAAAAGCCTTCGATTTAGCTATTCCTACACCTGAACATTATCTTCCTTTACTTTATACATTGTCATTAAAAGAAGAAAATGAAAAAATAACATTATTCAACGACAAAGCAGTTGGAGGTTCGCTATCAATGACTTCCTTAAAAATAGAAACTATTTGATAAACTGATAAAAGCCAGTAAAAGCCAGTGCCTAACAAAGATGTGTATAATTAATTGCTTGTTTTTAGCCTACTTACGAAAATCCTCGCAGATTTTCTATTCCGTTTGTATTTGCTAATTTAGTTGCTCGAACACACAACTAATCTTAAACACGTTACGCAAAACTGCAAAAAAAACTAATCACTCTCAATCCTCCTCACTACCCTTAAACCGCTTCATTTCCTCTAAAGGTTCAATGGCATTATAGGCTTTCCAAATAGATGGATCGTATTGGTTGAGTTTTTGGTAAGGAACCTCTTTAAGTTCTGTATAGGCAGAAAATTCACTCTCATTTAAAACCGATTTATTCATAATAAACAATTCCTTTTTAGATCGCGCACTACCTTCAATTAAAAAGTTAAAACCAACCTTGTTTTTATCTCTACTGTTTTCAATAAACTTAATTGGTCTGTTTACATAAAAATAGCGTCCTTCTTCCTGATTGATGTATTTAGGGCTGTACGTGTTGTCTGCATTTCTATGATAAATAATCGTGCCTTTGTTGATGTTTTCAACATATTTTATACCTAACAATAATTTTAAGTTGAATTTTTCACCTCGTTTGCCCTTGCCAAAATCGTAATCCAATTTAATCACAGCAAAGGTTTCATCTGTGATATACAATTTTCCTGCGTATTTAGCTTTAGATTTTCTAGGCTCAAACCCAATAATGTAAACCAACTCACCATTAAAACCTGTCACATCTATAAATTTATAATTGTATAATTCGGTATCTATAATTTTCTTCATAAAAGAGTCATCATAGGTTTGCGCATCGTGTAATAAACCATGGGTTTCGCCTTTAAGGTTTTTTACATCGTAAACGTTTTCTTTGTCTTTATCTTCATCATTATTAGATTTTAACGAAAGCGAATCTTCAACTTTAATAATGCCTGTTTTTAATTTATAGGTAAGTGTTGTATCTAAGTACTTTAAAATTAAGTCTTGTGCTTTGGTTTGCACATTATCTAACGAAAAGTTCTTGCTATTATCTACTAGGCTTGTAGCTTTATGTACGTTGAGTTTGGCTACTTCTCTGTTTTTAATCATTAAATCACCTAAATAGTCCTGAAAGTAAACAGTATTGCTATTAACAATACGACCTGTTAATGAATCTAAACTTTTATTAACACCTTCATGTTGCTTTCTTCGCATTCCAGATGCTTTTGTGACTTTGGCCTCAAATCTGTCAAAATCTGCATAAGCTGTATTGCGATGAAAAAATTGAAAAGTTTGATTCTCGTTGTTATAATTTTTTAAAAGATTGTTGTTTACTTTCTTAATAATGTCATCTGCATTTGGTGTAGTAGTGCTCAAAAAAACCTTGCCTAGTTCATCAATAAATTCTTCTAAAACTATAACGCTATTATTTTTTATATCATTAATTGAGATTGTACGTGATGCAAATCCCATGCAACTAAAAGTAAGTTCATTAGACAGAACGTTTTCTAAATTGATGGTAAAAAAACCTTCTTCGTTGGTAATAACGCCAGAATATTCATCGGTTTGTACAGTAGCAAATGGAATAGGATTATTATTGGTATCAACAACTTTAGCGGTTAAGCTTTGTCCTAAAACTAGGTTTATTGTTAGAATTGTAATAATTGAAATATATATTTTCATATAATCATTGATGGTTTTATAAACGAGACGATGAAATTAGTTATTTGTAACGCTAAGAGTTTAAAATTCTTGTTAAAATAGTTACATTTGCCACCTCAAAATTATTTCGATGAAAGCAGGAATCGTAGGATTACCAAATGTTGGAAAATCAACATTGTTTAATTGTTTATCTAATGCCAAAGCACAAAGCGCTAACTTTCCGTTTTGTACTATTGAGCCTAATATTGGTGTGGTAAATGTCCCAGATACCAGGCTTCAAAAATTGGAAGAATTGGTAAACCCAGAACGCGTGTTACCAGCAACCGTTGAGATTGTTGATATTGCAGGTTTAGTTAAGGGAGCAAGTAAAGGTGAAGGTTTAGGAAATCAGTTTCTTGCAAACATACGTGAAACAGATGCCATTCTTCATGTTTTAAGATGCTTTGATAATGATAATATTATTCATGTGGATGGCAATATCAACCCGCTTAGAGACAAAGAAACTATCGATTTTGAATTACAACTAAAGGATTTAGAAACCACCGAAAAAAAACTTGACAAAGTAAAGCGTGCTGCTAAAACTGGTAATAAAGAGGCGCAAAAAGAAGAAACCGTTTTGTTGGCAATAAAAGCCGGATTAGAAGCAGGAACATCAATAAGAGCATTGGATTTTAGTGACGATGATTATGTAACTTACGTAAAACCATTACAATTTATTACTGACAAGCCTGTAATGTACATTTGTAATGTTGATGAAAAGTCAGCCGTTTCAGGAAATGCTTATGTAAACCAAATAAAAGAAGCTGTTAACGATGAAAATGCTGAAGTATTAGTGCTTGCTGTTGGCACAGAAGCAGACATCAATGAATTGGACGATTACGAAGAACGCCAAATGTTTTTAGAAGATATTGGGCTTGACGAACCTGGATCATCCAAATTAATCCGTTCGGCATACAAACTATTAAATCAACAAACATACTTTACTGCTGGAGTTAAGGAAGTTCGAGCTTGGACTATTGATATTGGTGCTACTGCACCTCAAGCAGCTGGAGTTATCCATACCGATTTTGAAAAAGGCTTTATTAGAGCAGAAGTTATTAGTTATGATGACTATGTTCACTATGGAAGTGAAACAAAGGTAAAAGAAGCTGGAAAAATGCGTGTTGAAGGTAAGCAATACATTGTTAAAGATGGCGATGTGATGCACTTCTTGTTTAATGTATAAGAAAGAATTAAAACCGCTTCACTTATAGAAATTAGAATAAAGAGTGATACAAACGCATCCTTCATGGGTTTAATATAACGATGCTCAATTGGGATTTGGTATTAAGATTTTGTAACTTATGTTTTCAATGAAAAAGCATTGAAAACATTGTTAATTACTTTGTATATTCTGTGTTTTATTTTTTATAGGGTTATATTATATTAGCAACCTGTCAATTTTTTTCACGTTTTTATGTCTCAAGAAACCAAATATACCGAAGATAATATACGCTCACTCGACTGGAAAGAACACATCCGGATGCGCCCTGGAATGTATATTGGTAAACTTGGTGATGGGTCGTCGCCAGATGATGGTATTTATATCCTAGTAAAAGAAGTGTTGGACAACTCCATTGACGAATATGTCATGGGAGCTGGTAAAACTATTGAAATTTCCATTCAAGGAAATAAAGTAATTGTTAGAGATTACGGTCGTGGTATTCCACTTGGGAAAGTGGTGGATGTGGTTTCTAAAATGAATACAGGAGGAAAGTACGACTCCAAAGCATTTAAGAAGTCGGTAGGCTTAAATGGTGTAGGTACAAAAGCGGTAAACGCACTCTCTGCCTATTTTAGAGTAGAATCTACACGTGACGGGAAATCGGCCTCTGCAGAGTTTGAACAAGGAAACCTCACAAATCAAGACTTGCTTGAAGATACCTCACGACGCAAGGGAACTAAAGTATCTTTTATTCCTGATGAGCAAATCTTTAAAAATTACAAGTTTAGAAATGAATATGTAGCTAAGCTACTTAAAAACTATGTATATCTAAACACAGGATTAACCATTTTATTTAATGGCGAAAAGTATTACAGTGAAAACGGACTTAAAGATTTATTAAGCGAAAATATAGCCGACACAGATTTACTATATCCAATTATTCATTTAAAAGGGAGTGATATTGAAGTTGCCTTAACACATAGCAAGACACAATATAGCGAAGAGTATCACTCTTTTGTTAATGGACAGAACACCACACAAGGAGGAACACACCTTGCTGCTTTTAGAGAGTCATTAGTTAGAACTATTAGAGAATTTTATGGAAAAAATTATGAAGCATCAGATATAAGAAAATCTGTAGTTTCTGCTGTATCCATAAAAGTTATGGAACCTGTTTTTGAGAGTCAAACAAAAACCAAATTAGGATCAACAGACATGGGAGGAAATCTTCCAACTGTAAGAACTTATATTAACGATTTCCTAAAAACACAACTAGATAATTTTCTGCATAAAAATCCAGATACAGCCGATAAAATACAACATAAAATCCTTCAAGCCGAACGCGAGCGTAAGGAACTTTCTGGTATTAGAAAACTGGCAAAAGACAGAGCAAAGAAAGCAAGTCTCCATAATAAGAAATTGCGCGATTGTCGTGTACATTTTGGTGACACCAAGAACGAGCGAAATTTAGAAACAACCCTATTTATAACAGAAGGAGATTCTGCCTCTGGCAGTATTACAAAATCAAGAGACGTCAACACACAAGCGGTATTTAGCTTAAAAGGTAAACCCTTAAACTGTTATGGGCTAAGTAAGAAAATTGTATATGAAAACGAAGAGTTCAATTTACTTCAAGCTGCCTTAAACATAGAAGAATCTTTAGAAGATTTACGCTATAACAATGTGGTAATAGCCACTGATGCCGATGTAGATGGCATGCATATTAGATTACTTTTAATAACATTTTTTCTTCAGTTTTTTCCGGAGGTAATTAAAGAAGGTCATTTGTACATATTACAAACACCTTTGTTTAGAGTGAGAAATAAAAAAGAAACCATTTATTGCTATTCTGAAGAAGAACGAAAAGAAGCCATTGAAAAATTAAAACCAAAACCTGAAATCACCCGATTTAAGGGACTTGGTGAAATATCGCCAGATGAGTTTAAACACTTCATAGGTGAAAATATTCGACTCGATCCTGTAATGCTGGATAAGGATATGTCTATTGATGAATTGCTATCCTTTTACATGGGGAAAAACACACCAACAAGACAGAAATTCATTATTAATAATTTAAAAGTTGAGCTCGATTTAGTAGAAGAAGATAGATTATGATTGATGACGATTTAATAAATAATTCAGATGATAACCAAGAAACCATTACCAAAGTTACAGGAATGTACAAAGATTGGTTTCTGGACTATGCATCCTATGTAATACTAGAACGTGCAGTTCCTGCCATTGAAGATGGCTTCAAGCCAGTACAACGTCGCATCATGCATTCCATGAAAGATTTGGATGACGGTCGCTATAACAAAGTAGCAAATATTGTAGGTCACACAATGCAATACCATCCACATGGTGATGCCAGTATTGCGGATGCTATGGTACAAATTGGCCAGAAAGATTTGTTAATAGACACGCAAGGAAACTGGGGAAATATTTTAACAGGAGATCGCGCTGCTGCATCACGTTATATTGAAGCACGTTTATCTAAATTTGCATTAGATGTAGTGTACAACCCAAAAATAACTGAGTGGCAAGCTTCTTATGATGGTAGGCGAAAAGAGCCGGTAAACCTTCCAGTCATGTTCCCACTACTATTGGCGCAAGGAGGCGAAGGGATTGCAGTTGGGCTGTCAACTAAAATTTTACCACACAATTTTATCGAATTAATCGATGCTTCTGTAAAACACCTTCAAGGGAAACGATTTACTATATTACCAGATTTTCCAACAGCAGGAATAGCAGATTTCACCAATTACAATGATGGTTTAAGAGGCGGTAAGGTGCGTGTTAGAGCAAAGGTTTCTCAATTGGATAAAAACACTTTGGTAATATCTGAGATTCCTTTTGGAACCAATACATCATCTTTAATTGATTCTATTTTAAAAGCCAACGACAAAGGAAAAATCAAGATAAAAAAGATTGAAGATAACACGGCAGCCGATGTAGAAATATTAGTGCACTTGCCTTCGGGAATTTCGCCAGATAAAACCATCGATGCCTTATATGCCTTTACAAACTGTGAGACATCTATTTCACCTCTAGGTTGTGTTATTGAAGATAATAAACCTTTTTTCGTAGGTGTTTCAGAAATGTTGCGTCGCTCAACCGACAACACAGTTCAGCTTCTTAAACAAGAACTAGAAGTAAGGCTTGGCGAATTTGAAGAACAATGGCATTTTGCTTCTTTGGAGCGTATTTTTATTGAAAACAGAATCTATCGTGATATTGAAGAAGAGGAAACTTGGGAAGGCGTTATACAAGCAATAGACAAAGGACTTAAACCACATATAAAACATTTAAAAAGAAAAGTTACAGATGACGATATAGCGCGATTAACAGAAATTAGAATCAAGCGTATTTCTAAATTTGATATAGATAAGGCACAACAAAAAATTGATGCCCTTGAAGATCAAATTGCTGAAGTAAAGCATCATTTAGCAAACTTAATTAATTATGCTATTGCATACTTTACTAGATTAAAAAAAGACTATGGTAAAGGCAGAGAACGTCAAACCGAAATCCGTATTTTTGATGATGTCGATGCCACTAAAGTGATTATTAGAAACACAAAGCTTTATGTAAATAGGGACGAAGGTTTTATTGGTACATCCTTACGTCGTGACGAATATGTTTGCGATTGTAGTGATATAGACGATATTATTGTATTTACAAAAGATGGTAAAATGATGATTACCAAAGTAGATGCCAAAACCTTTATTGGTAAAAATATTATACATGCTGCAGTGTTTAAGAAAAAGGATAAACGTACTGTTTACAATTTGATTTATCGCGACGGTAAAGGTGGTCCATCGTACATAAAACGCTTTGTAGTGACCTCTATTACTAGAGATAAAGAGTACGATCTTACAAATGGAAATAGTAGTTCCATAGTACATTATTTCTCAGCAAATCCAAATGGTGAAGCCGAAGTAGTAACAGTTATGCTGCGTCAGGCAGGGAATATTAAAAAACTAAAATGGGATCTCAATTTTGCAGATATTATTATTAAAGGAAGAGCTTCCAAAGGAAATCTAGTCACAAAACATACAATAAAACGTATTGAGTTAAAAGAAAAAGGAGTAAGCACCTTAAAGCCTCGCAAAATATGGTTTGACGATACTGTACAACGTTTAAATGTTGATGGCAGAGGCGAACTTGTAGGTGAATTTAGAGGCGAAGATAGAATACTTATAATTACGCAAACGGGATTAATTAAAACGATTATTCCAGAAATTACTGCGAGATTTGATTCCGATATGATTGTGATGGAAAAATGGATTCCTAAAAAGCCAATTTCTGCAATTTACTATGATGGCGATAAAGAACGATATTATGTAAAACGATTTTTGGTAGAAAACGAAAATAAGATTGAGAGTTTTATTTCAGACAATGAAAAATCTCAATTAGAAATAGTATCAACCGATTGGAGACCAATGGCTGAGGTAATATTTGCAAAAGAAAGAGGAAAAGACAGAAAGGACAACCTAGAAATAAATCTTGAAGAATTTATAGCAATAAAAGGCATTAATGCTCTTGGAAATCAATTAACTAAAGACAAAGTTAATCAAATTAATTTGCTAGATTCATTGCCTTATACAGCACCAAAGGAAGTGCCAGCAGATGAGATAGAAGTGGTTGACGAAGAAGTTGTTGCTAATGAAGATAGGGCAACCAAATCTGTTACAAATGTACCTACCAATGGTGAAGCAAAAGATCTTGACATTGATGAGGAAGGGCAAATTACGTTGTTTTAGTGAATACTTATTTAACGTGAGTTGGATATATAATTTAGTTAACTAATTAATAAAGTGGTTTCTACTTTACAGAAACTTCGGTCTGCAAAAGTCACATTAATGACAGATTAAACTAAACTATTAATAATTTCAACATTCACTATATGCTTTCCATCAAAAGGAATGACACTTACGTTAGTTTGAAACAATTCATGAACCCTTTTGGTTTCCTGTTGCATACGTTCATCATTTAAGTATTCGTCATTTGTTCCATAAATTAGGGAAACTTTGCATTCACCTTTCAGAAATTTAAAATCATCTGAAACAAGTTCTTTTGGTATTCCACCAGAATGCAAAACCACTTGACTGCATTTTAATTGTCGCTTTGCTACATATCGCATAGCAACACTTACACCTTGTGAATATCCAAAAACAATAAGGTTGATATTATCAGGAATATGTTCAGCGTCTAAAACAGCATCAAAATAACGCATTACATTATCGGTTTCTTTGAGTGTGTTTTCTTTAGTCAACCATGAAGCACCAACATGTTTAAAAGCAGGAGGAATATAATATTTGCTCTGTGCTTGTGGCGCAATGATGTAATTTTCTTCTGGATTTAGTTCTTTAAAATATTTTAAAAAATAGCGACTTAAATAGCTCATGCCATGACACACAAACCATACATTTTTTGTGGTTTTAGTTAAGCTGTTAAGGGTAGAATAACTATTGGTAGTTTGGTATGATATTTCTTTTTCGGTTGAATTCATTTTTAACTTCGGTTTTGTACATTTACAATCTAGAGATTAAAAGTAAACTTTTTCTATGCAATTATCTAAACAAGATGTGATAGCACATGCAAATTCCATTTGCAAAAATACTTTAATGGAAACATTGAATATTGAATTTACTGATTTTGGTGACGATTTTGTTGTAGCCAAAATGCCAGTAAATTCAAGCGTTTATCAACCAGATGGTGTGCTTCATGGTGGAGCAACCTTAGCTTTGGCAGAAACAACAGGAAGCTTTGCAGCTCACATGTTTTTGGATTTAAGTAATGTTTTTGTGAGAGGTATTGAAATTTCGGCCAATCATATAAAAAGTGTTAAAGATGGTTATGTGTATGCAAAAGCTTCTTTTATCCATAAAGGCAGAACGACGCAATTACTTCAAGTTAAAATTACTGATGATAATGACAACTTAATTTCATTGTGTAAATTAACAACTGTAGCCATCCCAAAATCTAAATAAATTTATGAGTTCTGAGCCTTTTTTCAATAGCCTTCAAGAACATCTTGACAAAGAGCTTCCATTTGTTGCTTACAGTAAGCCAAAGTCTTTTCAGATTAAGGCTTTGTTGCAAAAAAATGATACGCTCTATAAAATTGAAGATTACAATGAAAGCGGATTTATTTTTGCGCCTTTCGATATTCGTAAAGATGCGATTCTAATCCCTTTGAGTATGTCAAAAACATTGATGACAGAGGAAGATGTAATTCTTGAAGATTTTGATGTTATTGATAATCTGCATCCTGGTGATAAGGAAAAGCATATTAGTTTAGTAGATAAAGGAGTAGAAGCAATAAAAAAAGGCGATTTTAAAAAGGTTGTGCTGTCTCGCTATATTGATGTAACAAATATAAAAACTGACACTTTACTTATTTTTAAGCGTTTGCTACATATATATAATTCGGCATTTGTTTACTGTTGGTACCATCCCAAAGTTGGAATGTGGTTAGGTGCTACACCTGAAACACTTTTGCAAATTGAAGGCAATGAATTTTCAACCATGGCTTTGGCTGGAACCCAGCAATATGATGGCATCATGGATGTTAAATGGAATGAGAAAGAGTATGATGAGCAACAAATTGTCATAGATTTCATCAAAGAAAACATTAATAAAATTTCATCAACACTTGAAATTTATGAGCCAGAAACGATTAGAGCTGGTAATGTTCTACATCTCAAAAGTGATATTAAAGGTAGATTGTTAGAAAATGAAAATAAGCTTCAAAAGTTAATTAATGCGTTGCATCCAACTCCAGCAGTTTGTGGTTTCCCGAAAATTGAAGCCATGCAATTTATTTTGGATAACGAAGATTATAATAGAGAGTTTTATGCAGGGTTTTTGGGAGAACTCAATAGAGAAGTAAAGGTACAACCAAGAACAGGAAAGCTTAATATTGAGAACAGAGCATTTACTTATAACAAAAGAGCTTCACATTTATTTGTGAATTTAAGGTGTATGCAAATGCGTGAAGACAATATAAAAATTTATGTTGGAGGAGGAATTACTAAAAACTCTATTTCAGAAAAAGAATGGAAAGAAACCATAGCTAAAATGCACACTATTAAAAGCGTCCTGTCTTAGTTTTTTGACATAAAAATGATTTCCATTTAGTATCTTTGTTTAATCCTATGAAATATCCAAAAATTCCCTTGGCGCAAACTATAATACAGCTTTGCAAGGCAAAAAAAATTGAGCATATTATAATCTCACCAGGTAGTAGAAATGCACCTTTAACTATTGGTTTCTCGAATCATGACTATTTTACCTGTTATAGTATTGTTGACGAACGTTGCGCTGCTTTTTTTGCTTTGGGAATAGCCCAACAATTGCAAGAGCCAGTAGCTGTAGTATGTACTTCTGGGAGCGCATTGTTAAACTATTATCCAGCAATCGCTGAAGCATATTACAGTCATATTCCTTTAATAGTTATCTCGGCAGATAGACCAGAGCATTTAATTAATATTGGTGATGGACAAACCATAAATCAAAAAGGTGTATATCATAACCATATTTTGTACGAGGCTAATCTAAGTGAGGCTATGGATGAATTTAATTCAAACAAAATTAATAATGCCATAAACTCGGCTATTGTAAATAAAGGGCCTGTACATATTAATACCCCTTTTAATGAACCGTTGTATGAGATGGTCAATGAGTTTTCAGTAACTGCCAAAGTTATTCCAATAAACCCAGTTGTTTCTCAGGAAGATTTTTCTACTTATATCGATATGTGGAGCAAGGCATCAAAAAAAATGATTTTAGTAGGTGTTAATGCACCAAACTCAATAGACAAAAAGATTTTACAATTTTTAGCAAACGATGATAGTGTTGTTGTATTTACCGAAACAACATCAAATCTGCATCACGGTCAATTTTTTCCAAGCATAGATAAGATAATTGCGCCTCTTGAAGAAAAGGAATTTAAAAACTTACAGCCAGAAATATTGTTAACCTTTGGTGGTATGATAGTGTCAAAAAAAGTTAAAGCCTTTCTTAGAAAATACCAACCAAAGCATCATTGGCATGTCGATAAAATAAATGCAAACGATACATTTTTTAGTTTAAGCAAACACTTTCAATATCCTGTAAATCAATTTTTTAAAGAATTATTAAAAAATAAAATACTCACCAAAAGTAGTTACAAGTCTTATTGGAGCAACATTAAGCTTCATAGACAATTGGAACATGAAAAGTATCTTGAAAACTGTGAGTATTCCGATTTAAAAGTATTTAATAAATTACTACAATCCCTTCCAAATAATACCATTGTACACTCTGGAAATAGCTCAGCTATTAGATATATGCAACTTTTTGATATTAACAACAGTTTGCAGGTCTATTGCAATAGAGGCACCAGCGGTATAGATGGTAGCACTTCTACCGCAATAGGTGCGTCGGTGGTTTCTAAAAGCCAAACTGTTTTAATTACTGGAGACCTTAGTTTCTTCTACGATAGTAATGCCTTGTGGAATAATTACATACCAAATAATTTTAGGATCATTCTCATAAATAATGGAGGAGGAGGTATTTTTAGAATCCTTCCAGGACATAAAAACACAGAGAATTTCGATACTTATTTTGAAACCAAACACAATCTAACCGCAAAGCAACTTTGTGATATGTACCATATAACTTATCAAGAGGCAAATAGTATATCTAATCTAGAAGATAAACTCCAAAATTTTTATGTACAAGGTAAGTCACCAAAACTTTTGGAAATCTTTACTCCAAGACAAAATAATGACCAAATTTTATTGAATTATTTTAAAGCAATAGAATAATTTTTTAGTGACTTTTTTTGTACATTGGTGTCACATTGTTAGTTAGTATAATTAATCTTAAATAAACAACGTAATTATGAGTAAAAGAGACGAGCTTATTGCAAAGTATGCTGCAGATTTAAAAGACAAATGTGGGATGAAACCAGATATGGATTTATTAACCAAAGTAACCATTGGTTGCGGACCTTCTATTTACAATGCAGATGCTGCAACAGTATCTGGATCAGATGCTTCAGAGCTAGCAACAGTTAAAAAGAACTTCTTGATTAAAAAACTAGGGCTTAAGGATGGAGCAGATTTAGATAAAGCCATAGATAAAGTTATGGACACCTATGGACGTTCAAACAGAAACAAATATAGAGCAGTAGTTTACTATATGTTAACAAAACATTTTGGTAAAGAATCTACTTATTAAAGAGAAATAAGCTTATTATTTATGAGCTTAACCATCATTAAAAGGCGTCGCAATTAGTTGTGGCGCTTTTTTTATTCTGCTTGTAATATGCTTACATTTGCACCATGATACACATTGGAGAATACAATACATTAGAAATACTTAGAGAAAATATACCAGGATTGTTTTTGAGCGATGATGAAGGCAATGAAGTACTTTTGCCAAATAGGTATGTTCCAAAAGAGTTTAAAATATGGGATAAACTAGAAGTATTTGTGTATTTAGATAATGATGAACGTTTGGTTGCTGTTACCGACAGACCCTATATTACAAAAGGTGATTTTGCGCTTTTGCGTTGTAACGATGTTACTAATCATGGTGCTTTTTTGGATTGGGGAATGGTTAAAGAGTTATTCTGTCCTTTTAAAGAACAAGCCTTTAAAATGAAAAAAGGAGGTTGGTATTTAGTACATTGTTATTTAGACGAAGAAACCAATAGGTTAGTGGCTTCAAGCAAGACAAACCATTTTTTAGATAATAAAGAATTAACAGTTAATCAATTTGATGAGGTAGATATTATAGTATCTCACCCTTCAGAAATTGGCATGAACGTTATCGTTAATAAAAAACATCGTGGACTAATTTTTAATGAGGACATTTTTAAAGATTTGAGCGTTGGTGATAAATTAAAGGGGATTGTTAAAAAAATACGTCCTGATAATAAATTGGATATTTCATTGGGACAAATTGGTTACCGAAATATTGAACCAAATGCTGAGGCGGTTTTAAATGAGCTAGAAGATAATAATGGCTACTTACAACTAACCGATAAATCGTCTCCAGAGCATATAAAAGAAACACTGCAAATGAGCAAAAAAAGCTTTAAAAAAGCCATTGGGTCATTGTACAAACAACGACTTATTATTATTGAAGATGATGGAATAAGATTAATTAAAAATTAACTAACCGCTTTTTTCAACTTCTTTTTTAACCCAATTAATTGCAGAATCGAGATTATTAAAGAACTTTCCTTTAAACTTTAAAAGACGTTTTTCCAATTCAAAATTTTTCATCGAAATATCAGTATAGGCCACTACAGAATTGGCGACTACAGAATTGAACCTACTGGATATAGGAATCAACTCAAACAAATTAACCGAATAAGGAAATAGCCTATGGCTAACAATACCAAAAGGTTTGTTGGGTCCATAGATATCCATACATAGATCAAAAATTTCGGTAAATTCCTTTTTACCTACAATCATTCCCTCAAAAATTTCGGTTATAAGGTAGTCTTTAAAAAAAAATAGAACACCAAATTTTGTTTCAACTATTGAAATAGCATCGTTAGACAAAGTAGATTCTTTGATAGTCATTAAGAGGGATTTAAAATGTTCATTTAAAGTTAAGAAAAAAAAGATAGCTTATTCAATAAAGCTATTTTAATATGTATTTTTACACCAAATAACTTAAACTAATGAGTAAGATAAATTGGGAGACAGCAAAAGTATATGAAGATATTACTTACAAAAAATCCAATGGTGTAGCGAGAATAGCATTTAACAGACCAGATGTTAGAAACGCTTTTCGTCCAAAGACCACAAGTGAGTTGTATGATGCTTTCTATGATGCCAATGAGGACACCTCTATTGGTGTTGTGTTGTTAAGTGCCGAAGGACCTTCAACCAAAGACGGTGTGTATTCGTTTTGTAGTGGTGGTGATCAAAAAGCACGAGGCCATCAAGGGTATGTAGGCGAAGATGGTTACCATCGTTTAAACATCCTAGAAGTGCAACGTTTAATCCGCTTTATGCCAAAAGCTGTTATTGCCGTCGTACCAGGTTGGGCAGTTGGAGGAGGCCATAGTCTTCATGTGGTTTGCGATTTAACTTTGGCTAGTAAGGAGCATGCTATTTTTAAACAAACAGATGCAGACGTTACTAGTTTTGATGGTGGCTATGGTAGTGCTTATTTAGCCAAAATGGTAGGGCAAAAAAAAGCTAGGGAAATTTTCTTTTTAGGAAGAAACTACTCGGCACAGGAAGCTTTTGATATGGGAATGGTCAATGCAGTTATTTCTCATGACAAGCTTGAAGATACTGCGTATGAATGGGCTCAAGAAATTTTGGCCAAATCGCCAACGTCCATTAAAATGCTTAAATTTGCCATGAACCTTACCGACGATGGTATGGTTGGTCAACAAGTATTTGCAGGCGAAGCCACGCGATTGGCATACATGACCGATGAAGCCATTGAAGGTAGAAATGCGTTTTTAGAAAAGCGTAAGCCTAATTTCAATAAAAAATGGATCCCATAAAATGTTGATGCTAATGGAGAAAATTAAACCTTGGATTTCAGCTTTTAGGTTACGTACATTGCCACTTTCAATTTCTGGAATTATTATTGGTAGCAGTTTTGCATACTACAATGGCGCATTTAATATTCTTATTTTTATTCTAGCCATATTGGTAACGATTAGTTTGCAAGTATTATCTAATTTAGCTAATGATTATGGCGATGGTATTAAAGGAACAGATAATGATGAGCGTTTAGGTCCTGAACGTGCTATACAGAGCGGAAAAATAACTCCAGACGAAATGTTTGCAGCCATTAGAAACAATATCCTTATAGTTATACTATTTGTCTTTTTGTTGGTTTATACCGCCTTTGGTTCGCAAGATTTTCTCTATGCTATGCTCTTTTTTGCTTTGGGTGGGCTAAGTATTTATGCGGCCTTAAAATACACCATTGGAGAGTCTGCCTATGGCTATCGTGCTCGAGGAGATATTATGGTGTTTTTGTTTTTTGGAATTTTAAGTGTTGTTGGTACTTATTTTTTATATACAAAACAACTGGATCATGTATTATTATTACCAGCTAGTATTATAGGATTGTTAAGCACAGGAGTTTTAAACCTTAACAACATGCGCGATATAGATTCTGATACGTCTGCTAATAAAATTACTGTAGCAGTAAAATTAGGTTTAAAAAAGGCCAAAATCTATCATGCAATTTTAATTGTTGGAGCCATTATTTTGAGTATGCTATTCGGTATTTTATATTACCGCTCAATGACTAATTTTATATTTGTGATTGCTTTTATTCCTTTAATAATACATCTTAAAGTAGTTTTAAAAGTAAAGGAACCCAAGGCTTTAGATTCTCAATTAAAAGTATTGGCGTTGTCCACTTTTTTGTTAGCAATCTTGTTAGGAATTGGTCAAGTATTTCATATTCTTTAATAACTTTTAAATTAACCTACACATGAAAACATTTATCTACTCTTTTATTTTCTTAACTAGTCTTGTTTGTTTTTCTCAAAACGAAATGAAGCTAAAGGTAAGTGAGAGCCAAGAATATAGAGATAAATACTATATGTTTGGAGATGTTTTAGCAAATTACATGTCGCCTTCTGGAATTACTGGCGTTGTTAGAAAAAGAAATAGAGATATGTTGTTTGAGGCTTTTGATAATAATCTTAATCCTATTTTTAAAGATTTGATTAAGGGAGAGTTAAAAGAAGAGTTAGTGGGTTATGTTTCTTTTGATGATGAAATAAAAATTTTCACAGTTTTTTCTCCAAAACAGAAGAAAAGAATAGTTAGTTATTATGTTTTCAATTTAGAAAACCTTTCAATAAAAAAAACTCAACTATTTGAGGTAACTTTAGAGAAAGGAAGTAATTCATTATTTAGTAATAGAAAGCATCAAACTAATTTTGCTATATCTCCAAATGGTAAATTTATTGCTTTATCTACCGATAATATTAAAAAGAATCTTAATTCATATACCATAAGAGTTTTTGATTCTAATACTTTGGAGGAGATGACCCAGAAATCATACAATAGCCACCAAGATCAATATTTCGAACTTAATGATCTGTTCATTGATGATAAAGGGAACGCATTTACACTTGGAAAATTATTTATTGACGGTAAATCTCAAAAAAAGAAGAATCAAGCAAATTATACATTTATTGTAAATAAAATTACACCTAATGAAGTTGAGAAGTTAGAAATTAATTTAGATAGTTTACATATAAAATCCTTGACTTTCAATAATAAAGGGAATCAGTTAGAATTATTAGGTTTTTATTCCGAAAAAAAAGTTAGTAATGTTAAAGGGACATGTGTTTTTGTGTTGAATCTTGATACTTTTGAATTAAAGAATAAACACATATTATATCAACTGCCCCAACAAGTATACCAAGACTTATACGGTACCCAAAAAGCTAAAAAAAAGAAAGACAAAGAATTGTCTAATTTTAAAGTTGATTACGTAATAAATGACTCTGAGGGAAATTCTTACTGGCTAGCTGAACAGTTTTATATAACTTATAGTTATGTTAATAATGGATTTGGAGGATATCAAACCATTACTTATCACTATGATGATATTTTAGTTTTAAAATTTGACTCTAAAGGAAAGCTAAATTGGGGTAGAAGTATATTTAAAAATGCACCAGTTACATCATATAATGCCTTTTTGAAAGATGATTATTTACATGTTATTTTAAATTCAGGGAAAAATTTAACTATAAAGAGTGATGGGAGAACTAAAGTATCAAAAGGGTGGCTTGAATCTACTGCACTTTATGATTTTGTATACTCAGAAAATGGTGATGTATCATACAATAAAATCCAAGACAATAAAGGAAATAGTTTCTATCGCCCTTATCTTGGTACTTTTTTTAATAACAGATTCATTATGATGAGTGCTATTTCTTTAAAGCGAAGATTTATGGTTTTAGAATAATTTAATTATCTTAATCTAATAATAAATTTTTAACAAATGAAAATCACATTCTTAGGTCACGCAAGTTTGCAAATTAATATTGGTGACATCACTATTTTAGTAGATCCCTTTATTTCGGGAAACCCAAAGGCAGCACATATTGATATCGACGCCTTAAAAGCCGATTATATTTTGGTAACACACGCACATCAAGACCATGTTTTAGATGTAGAAGCCATTGCAAAACGTACCGAAGCCGTAATAGTTTCCAATTATGAAATCGTAAGCCATTATCAAAATAAAGGACTGGAAGGACACCCTATGAACCATGGAGGTAATTGGGATTTTGAATTTGGAAAACTTAAATATGTAAATGCGATTCATACCTCGTCTTTTCCAGATGGTAGTTATGGTGGTCAACCTGGAGGCTTTGTGATAGAAGGGGAGCATAAAAACATCTATATAGCTGGTGATACAGCCTTAACTTACGATATGAAATTAATACCATTACAAACAAAATTAGACCTTGCCATTTTGCCTATTGGCGATAATTTTACCATGGGAATAGACGATGCTCTTATTGCCGCCGATTTTGTAGAATGCGATAAAATTTTAGGCTATCATTTCGATACCTTTGGCTATATAGAAATAGACCACGAAAGCGCTAAACGTAAGTTTTTTGAAAACAATAAAGACCTTATGCTTTTAGAAATAGGAGATTCTATTGAGTTATAGTTGTTAACAAAACTTGATAGTTTTTTGGCTTTTGATATTTTTTAACCTTGCCTTTCGAGTAAGAAAAAACTACCTTAGCTTATCGTACAGTACCGTCAATTAAAACTGAGGATACTTTAACTATTGGGCTTAATTAAAAAACATTGAAACTTAAAAAAGTTTTCATATTAGTAACATATCTTCTTTTGATTTCATGTCAAAATGAAATTGTTGTTGACTTTACTATTCTCTCTAATTGCAATATAATAGATATAAAAACGGGAGAAATTTCTAAAGGCAGTGACATTTGGATTGATAAGGGTAGAATTCTTAAAATCACATCTCACAATAAAAACTTAACCACAACAGATACGCTTATAGATGCTACAGACAAATATGTAATTCCAAGTCTTTGGGATATGCATGCGCACCTTGTTTTTAATGATTGGGTTGCCAATCTTAACACGGCTTTGGGTGTTACTGGACTACGAAGTATGCACGGCGGAAAAGGTATAGAAGATGTTTTAAAACTTAGAAAAGATGGATTTTATAAAGGTTTTGAGTTTTTATATTCAAGTCCAATTACCGATGGGCCGGGAGAAACATTCCCAGGCGTTCAAGTTGCATCAAATCCCGAAGAAGGTCGTCAATTAGTTCGTGATTATTATGAGGCTGGCTACGATTTTGTAAAGGTTTATAATCTTCTAAGTCCTGAAACATATCAGGCGATCGCAGATGAATGCAACAAACTCGATTTTCCATTTGCAGGTCATGTGCCCATTGAAGTCACGGCTGAAGAGGCTATTTTGGCTGGTCAAAAAAGTATAGAACACGCCATAGGATTACAACATGCTCTTCCAGATCCTAAATCATTCTACAATAAAGATTTAGATTATAATCAAAATATGGCTGCTTTTCTAAAGTCATACGATGAGTCACTAAAAGATAATGTACTTGCTATTACAAAATCGAAATACACTTGGTTTTGTCCAACACTAGCTAATCTGAAAGCTTTCATAATTACCGAAGAAATAGATTCCATTTTTAGAAATAACCCTCGGTTGAAATACATCCCAAAAGAGGAACAAGATTATTGGTTTGGAGATATAACAGAAGAAGGAACGCCTTCCTATTTAGCAGCGAATGAAAATTGGGTTGAAACCGAAAGAGCTGTATTTAATCTTAGGATGTCATACTTAAAACCAATGCTAGATAATGGCACCAGATTCTTAGCAGGAACAGACATTGGCAATCCAAACATATATCCTGGATTTAGTTTACATGATGAATTAGCTCTTTTTGTTGAAGCTGGTTTCACAGAATTAGAAGCCTTACAAACAGCAACCTTAAATCCAGCCATTTTTGTAGAGCGTCAAGATGAACTTGGAACCCTTGAAAAAGGTAAAATTGCAAACATTTTAATTCTTGATAAGAACCCATTAGATAATATTGAAAACACCTTAACTATTAATGGATTAGTGAGACGAGGAGAATATTTTGGAAAGGATTATCTAAATAAACTACTAGATGACTTGATTAACTAAGCCAAACAACTGGTATAGTTCATTACTCTTAAATTCCTATTCGGAATTTACTCGCTGCTGAACTATGGTCACTTTCTATTTTGCTATCTTAGTCTAAACGCAACGAAACCATACAAGAAACCATAAGCATAAATACAAAAAAACGACTCCTTTTTTTAGCCAAAATACATATATTCTATCAAAAAATAAATCCCTATTTTTGGTTTGTATATGACAGCAGCTTACAAGCAGTATAAACTTCAATTTAAACAACCAAGTGGCACCTCAAGAGGTGTATTAACCAATAAAGAAACCTGGTTTATTATAATTAACGATGGTACTAAGCAAGGTATAGGCGAATGTGGCGTTTTTAGAGGCTTGAGCATTGACGACAGACCAGATTTTGAAGATACACTAAAATGGGTTTGTAATAACATTACAAAAAAATTTGATGACTTGATGATTGAGCTTATAGCATTCCCAAGTATTCAATTTGGTTTGGAAATGGCGTTTCTGTCTTTAAAGAGTCAAGATACATTTACCTTGTTTCCTTCTAAGTTTACAAACGGAAAAGATGCTATCTCAATTAATGGTTTAATTTGGATGGGAGATTTACCCTTTATGAAACAGCAAATCAAATCAAAAATTGAAGCTGGTTTTTCTTGTATTAAAATAAAAATTGGAGCCATTGATTTTAAGTCTGAAGTGGACTTATTAAAATCTATAAGACAAGAGTTTTCGGTTAATGACATTGAATTGCGTGTAGATGCCAATGGTGCGTTTTTACCAAGTGAAGCTTTAGAAAAACTAAAAATACTATCAGAACTAGATTTGCATTCCATTGAACAACCCATTAAGCAAGGTCAAATTAAGGAAATGGCTCGATTATGCAAAGAGACACCATTACCAATTGCATTAGACGAAGAATTAATTGGTGTGTTTTCTGTAACAAAAAAAGAAGAATTGCTACAAACCATAAATCCACAATATATTATTTTAAAACCAAGTTTAGTAGGAGGATTTAAAGGCAGTGAAGAATGGATTAATCTTGCAAATAAACAAAATATAGGTTGGTGGATTACAAGTGCCTTAGAGAGTAACATTGGCTTAAATGCCATTGCACAATGGACCTATACTTTGGGTAATAATATGCCGCAAGGTTTAGGAACAGGAGATTTATTTACCAATAATTTCGATTCGCCTTTAATAGTAAAAAAAGGTACATTGCAACTCGAAAAAAATAAACATTGGAACATAAACCTATAAGTATGTATATATCACAAGTTTTTAAAGTAGAACACGATTGGTGGCGTTATGTTATTGGCGTATTTGCCGCTATTGTTGGTGTGGGCATTTTTTCGATGCCACATTTAATGGCATTAATGATAAAGGTATTTGATGGAACAGCAGACCAATCGAAGTTTGAAGATATGAATTACCTTTTGAGCTTATTTGAACCTAATTTAAACTTGGTGTTTATATTGTTGCCTTTTGTTGGCGGACTTATTTGTTTGCTTTTAGTAGTTAAATACTTGCATAAGCAATCGTTTAAAATGTTGACTACGTCTAGAAAAAAAATAGATTGGAAACGTTTTTGGTTTGCGTTTTTATTTTGGGGAATCATTTCCTCTGGTATGATATTGATTGATTATTTCGCAAACCCAGAAGGCTACGAACTTAACTTTAAATTTGGCAAATTTGTCGTTTTAGTAATCATAGCCATAGTTTTAGTACCATTACAAACCAGCTTTGAAGAATACTTGTTTAGAGGGTATTTAATGCAAGGGATTGGTGTATTAGTTAAAAACAGATGGTTCCCTTTAGTGTTAACCTCAACAGTATTTGGACTTTTGCACATTGCCAATCCTGAAATTGAAAAACTAGGCTATATCTTATTGGTATATTATATAGGAACAGGGTTGTTTTTAGGCATTTTAACCATTATGGACGATGGTTTGGAGCTGGCTTTAGGTTTTCATGCTGCTAATAATTTATTTACGGCTTTATTGGTTACTGCCGATTGGACGGCATTTCAAACACACTCTGTTTTTAAAGATATTTCCGACCCAACCAAGGCAGGTTTTATGGATGTGTTTGCACCTGTTTTTATTATGTTTCCAATATTACTTTTAATATTTGCAAAAGTATATAAATGGACCAACTGGAAAGATAAACTTTTTGGCTCTGTAATTGAACCTCCCAAAGAAGATTATAAGGTTTTAGGTGAGGATATTAGTAAGTAGGCTGGCATGTACAAGCAATAAATTATATCCAGCGATGTACTTTCGTTATTTTTTTTTCAATTCTTCTCTTAAAGCCATACTAATTTCCCTATTCTTTTTAATGAGTCCTTGTAAAGTCACAATGGCATATGAAGTTTTAATTTTTAATTCAACTAATATTTGATCGAATTCTGCAGATGCGTCTAGAGATTTTAGTCTATCATTTCGAATAAAGTTGTTATCAAGAAGAGGACTGAATTTATATTTTTCCGATTGAAATGCTTTATTACTATCATATATCCTATGACGAATAAAAAAAGGAATAATTATGTCATCTATAAAATCATTAAAATTTTGATTTGCTTGTAGGACATTAGATTCAATATTCGCTTTTTCATTTAGTAGTTCTATGATGTTATTATTCGTAATTTCAGAAATAGTGTTTTTATGTTTAATAGTCACTACAAAATCAAATACGTTATGCCATCTTAAAATGTTATAAATGTCCAATTTATTACTAGTTGAATCATAATTTGCCTTGCCCATTGTTTCATAATAAATATGATAATAGGCATCAGAGTGTTGTTTATATTGATTCAAAGCACTATTCAGTATTATGTCTTCATTCTCCAAGTCGATTAGTATGTTTTGGTATAATGAATGTTCTCTATTGTTTGCTTTTCTTAATTCATTCCAATTATTGATTTGAAGTGCAATCAAAATTCCAATAACTACAAGAACAATTTCCCCAATGGCATAAAGCAGATATTTACTGAACTTGTTTTCAGTGAGTAGTTTTTGTCTAATTTTCCGAAAGAATTTTATCATTAATTAAAGGTTGGTTATAATGAAAAACAACTTTTCGTGCGAATGAACTGTTTTAATACTTCGGTTAAAATCAGTACAAGTATGTTTATACACGACGTTAAACAAATGTAGCTATTTTTTGTAACTAAATCCATACGTAGTTCTACGTTCATCATATATTATTTAAACACATTTTAATTCTAATTATTTTAAAATAATTCGTTGAAAATACTTTAGTTTTGTTAAACTAAATGTACTTCAAAAAATGCTTCCTCATTTTAATAAAATCCATAATAAATTCAAATTAAATGGTGTGAACTATAATAATAATACTTTAAAAGAAGCCGCTTATGATTTTATTAAAGAAGGATTGCCATATCAAAAAGTGATTGGCAATTTTTTAATGGATTGGCTAAATAACAAAGATTTTATTAAGGTTACAACATCAGGATCTACTGGAAATCCAAAGGTGCTATCCATTAAAAAGCAATCAATGGTATATTCGGCTATTGCAACAGGCAATTTTTTTGGATTAACTCCTGGCAATAGTGCATTACATTGTTTACCAACTGAGTTTATTGCAGGCAAAATGATGTTGGTTAGAGCATTGATTTTAGGATTGGAATTAGATTTAATTCAACCAAACTCACACCCACTTGCTTCCGTCAACAAACCTTACGATTTCTGTGCCATGGTACCTTTGCAATTACAAAATTCGATTCCACTCTTAAAACACATAAAAACACTTATTGTTGGTGGCGCAACTGTTTCAAAAAAAATAAAAGACAACATTCAAGATTCGAGCTGTGATATTTATGCTACCTACGGAATGACAGAAACGGTCTCGCACATAGCTGTTAAAAAACTAAATAATGGCTTACATGAGTGCTATCAACTATTTCCCGAAATACACATTTCTATAGACAAAAGAGATTGCCTAGTAATTAACGCACCTAAACTAATTGAAACTCCTGTAATAACCAATGATGTAATTGAATTGTGTACCGACACAAGCTTTAAACTTCTTGGACGAATTGATAATGTCATTAATTCGGGAGGCGTAAAATTATTCCCAGAACAGATAGAGAAAAAATTAGCTAGAGTTATTCAACAACCATTTTTTGTTGCTTCTAAAAAAAATGATTCATTTGGTGAGCATCTAATTTTAGTTATTGAAGGTAATTGTAATATAGATAACCTTTCACAATCCATAAAAGACTTCGATGTGCTCAATAAGTTTGAAATTCCTAAAGAAATACTTAGTGTGCCACAGTTTGTATTTACTAATTCTGGTAAAATTAAACGTGAGCAAACATTAGAATTAATATAATAAGCAGGTTACTTATTCAAACCATCACTTCTCTCATTCTTGGTTTATAAACAAATTATTTTAAGCTTTGTCTTTAAGGAGCACTATTTTTGAAGATCTTCTTTTTTTTGAAATCCATTAAAATTCAATATTTTTAACACTTAACCAACCAAATTCAATAAAATGAAAAAATTATGCTTCATTGTATTACTAATCACTCTTCAAATTAATGCACAGCAAATTCTTCCAGAACGTGAAAGAGCAAGAGTAGTGGATGAAATTTTAGCCGATAGATTTAACAATCTGTTACCTAAATTAATGGATCGTACAGGCATAGATATGTGGATTTTAATTTCCAGGGAATATAACGAAGACCCTGTACTACGAACCATGTTACCAGCAACGTGGTTAAATGCACGACGAAGAACCATTATTCTGTTTTATAGAGATAAAGTTAAAAATACAATTGAAAAATTAGCAGTTGCCAGATATAATTTTGGCGAAAATATTATTTCCGCTTGGGATAAAACAAAACAACCAAACCAATGGAAACGTTTAATGCAACTTATAGAAGAGCGTAACCCTAATAAAATAGGGCTTAACTATTCAAAACATTTTAACATTGCTGATGGACTGGATAAAACCGATTATGATGAATTTATAAATTACTTACCAAAGAAATATCATAGTAAAGTAACATCGGCACAACCCTTGGCGACTGCTTGGATAGAAACTAGAACAGAACGCGAAATGGTGATATTTAATCAGTTGGTAGATATTACTCACGATATTATTGCCGAAGCTTTTTCAGAAAAAGTGATTACTCCAGGAATAACTACAACAACTGATGTCGAGTGGTGGATGCGAGATAAGGTCACACAACTGGGTTTAGAAACATGGTTTCACCCTAGTGTAGATGTGCAACGAACGAGTGAAAAATTAGAAGGACATCTGTATTCCTTTTCCGATAGACCTAACGAAATGGTAATTTTACCAGGAGATTTATTACATTGTGATTTTGGCATCACCTATTTACGCTTAAATACCGATTGCCAAGAATTGGCGTATGTGTTAAAACCAGAAGAAAAAGAGCCGCCAAAATATTTATCTGATGCCTTTGCTGAAGGCAATAAATTACAAGATATTTTTACTAACAATTTTGTAGAAGGAGCCACAGGAAATCAAATTCTATTAAAATCGTTGCAAGAAGCCAAAACAGCTGGATTAAGACCGTCAATTTATACCCACCCATTAGGAAGTTATGGACACTCATCAGGTACTACATTAGGCATGTGGGACGCACAAGATGGTGTTGCCGTAAATGGCGATTACCCTTTACATACTAATACAGTTTATGCTATAGAGTTAAATACCACAGTGAATATTCCAGAATGGAAACGTGATATTCGCATCATGTTTGAAGAAGCTGGTTTTTTTGGTGAAAACGGATTTAGATATGTAAACGGACGGCAAACAAAGTTGCTAACCATTCCACGAGTAAAAGATCATCAAGGGAATTAAGCATTTGTAGATTTAGAATGCTTGTAAAACAAAAAAGAGGCAACCAAACCAATTATAGAAAACATAGTCATAATGCCAAAAGTGTTTTGCAAACCAATAGCTCCTGGATTTGCATCTAAAAAATAACCCATCAAAGGACCAGCAAAAATATCTGGAGTATAGCCTACAATTGAAATAAAACCTACAGCAGTACCAGTAATTGCTAAAGGTATCTTTCCTTCTTCTAAGGTAGCAAAATAAAGCACTCTGGCAGAATATATACCTAAAGCCATAATGCCAATAGATAAAACAAATAGAATTGTAGAGTTATCATTGATTATTCCTGAAGCGAATATGAGACTCGTGATAGCCATTAATAAAAATCCTATAAAAATCCATAGTGACGCTCTGGTTCTATCTGCAAGCAACCCAATAACCACACCAATTATTGGTCGTAGATACAAGAGATAAGTGCCAACTTTAGCAGCTTCAATCTTATTGTATTTCATGACATCTTCGGCATACTGACTAAAAAGATCTGTCATTTTATAACCAAAATAGGCACATAGAATAATTACCATAAGTAACCAAACGACTCTATATTCAATAATTTTTTTAAAATTCGTTATGGTGAGTTGTTTGGTTTGTTTTTCTAAATGGGCTTTTTCAGTCTTTAATTGCTTTAAAAAGAAAAACACTAAAAATGCAACAACAATAATAGCTACAGCAGAATAGACGATAACTTGTTTAAATGCTATACGACGTTCATCGATTGTCGTGAGTTCTATATCAGTTGTTATAAATAATGAGAAAATTAGTACACCAACTGATCCAAAAATTGCAGCAACGAGTCCACGACCACCATCTAAAAAGCCAAAGGCTATGCCTTGTTTACTTGTTCCGCCCCAAATTCTTGTTGCTTTTATCATAGCGGCCCAAAAGAGAAAAATCGTGGTGAAACCCCAAAAACCATAAAGTATTCTAAGGCTTGCCAATGTTGGATATGTCGCTAAGTAAAATCCACCTAAAGCTGTTAGGATTAAGGCAACAGACATTAATACATGCGGTTTGAATTTGTCTGCAAGAGGACCACCAAAGAGGTAAGAAAATAGGGCAACAATACCATATACCGAAAAACAGCTTCCTAATTCTGTTTGACTTATAGCAAACGATTCTAAAAACGTCGTTCTAAAAATTCTAACTAAAACAAAAGGTAAAATAAAAACAGCTTCACCAGCTAGAATTAGTAAGATGATTATATGTATTGGCGATGAACTTTTTTCTTTGGACATACTAAACCTGCAAAACCCCTAAATTAAACTTTTTCTCAATAGGAGCGTGGTTAGCTGCTTCAATTCCCATGCTAATCCATGTTCTGGTGTCTAATGGGTCTATAATGGCATCTGTCCATAATCTTGCAGCAGCATAATATGGCGATACTTGGTTGTCGTATCTATCTTTAATTTTATTAAAAAGTTCAGCTTCCTTTTCAGGGGTAATTTTTTCACCTTTTTTCTTTAATGAAGCAGTCTCAATTTGCAATAATACTTTAGCAGCAGAGTTGCCACTCATAACAGCCAGTTCTGCACTTGGCCATGCAACAATAAGCCTTGGGTCATAGGCTTTTCCACACATAGCATAATTACCAGCGCCATAACTATTGCCTATTATAATGGTAAATTTTGGCACCACAGAGTTACTTACTGCGTTTACCATTTTGGCACCATCTTTTATAATACCTCCATGCTCACTTTTGCTACCAACCATAAAACCAGTGACATCTTGTAAAAACACCAACGGAATTTTTTTCTGGTTACAATTGGCAATAAATCGTGTAGCTTTATCGGCACTATCGTTATAAATTACACCACCAAATTGCATTTCGCTAGATTTAGTTTTGGCTTTTGTGGTTTTAACTAATTTACGTTGGTTAGCTACTATCCCAACTGCCCAACCATCAATTCTAGCATACGCAGTGATGATTGTTTTCCCATAACCAGCTTTATATTCGTCGTATTCCGAATTATCTACAAGGCGCTTTATAATATCGTACATATCATATTGATCTGCACGACTTTTTGGTAAGATGCCATAAATATCCCCAGGATTCTCTATTGGATGTTCAGCTTTAGTTCGGTTAAATCCAGCTTTATCGTAATCACCTATTTTATCAATTATATTTTTAATAGTATCTAACGCATCTTTATCGTCTTTTGCTTTGTAATCGGTAACACCACTTACTTCACAATGTGTGGTAGCGCCACCAAGTGTTTCATTGTCTATGGTTTCACCAATAGCAGCTTTAACTAAATAGCTTCCAGCAAGAAATATGCTTCCTGTTTTATCAACAATCAATGCTTCATCGCTCATAATAGGTAAGTAAGCACCACCTGCGACACAACTTCCCATAACTGCCGAAATTTGCGTAATACCCATACTGCTCATCACAGCATTATTTCTAAAAATACGTCCGAAATGTTCTTTGTCAGGAAAAATTTCATCTTGCATTGGTAAATACACACCAGCCGAATCAACCAAATATATAATTGGTAGTTTATTTTCTATAGCAATTTCTTGAGCACGTAAATTTTTTTTCCCAGTAATTGGAAACCACGCACCAGCTTTTACAGTAGCATCATTAGCTACTACAATACATTGTTTTCCTTTAATATATCCAATTTTAACAACAACACCACCAGATGGGCAACCTCCATGTTCTTGATACATATCTTCTCCTGCAAAAGCGCCAATTTCTATACTTTTTGATTTAGCATCAAGCAAATAATCAATTCGTTCACGAGCAGTCATTTTGCCTTTAGACTTGTGCTTTTCAATACGGTTTTTACCGCCTCCGAGTTTAACTTTTGCCAATCGTTTGGTTAAATCGGATACTAAAAGTTTGTTGTAATCTTCGTTTTTATTGAAGTCGATGTCCATTAATTATTTTGTTTTGATGCTAAAGTACAAAAGAACTAGATGCTATAAAAGATAGAACATTTTATTTATATATTACATGGAAATATATTCCATGGTATATATTAATTTATTTTTTGTATATTTGCAATGAACTAAACAATATATAAAATGAAAAGAGATAAACTTATTTATTACATAGCGACAGGATTATTAACCTTGTTAATGCTATTTTCAGTTAGTATGTACTTTTTCAATCATGATGAAGTAGCTGCTATGTTTGAAGGCTTTGGATACCCAACGTACATTATTTATCCATATGCTATTGCTAAACTATTGGGTCTTTTTGCTATTTGGAACCCAAATTTCAAAGTCATTAAAGAATGGGCTTATGCTGGCTTTTTTTTCGCATTCATATTGGCGTTTTTTGCACACTTTATGATTGGTGATGGAGAACAAGGTGGAGCTTTAGTAGCAATGATTCTGCTAGTGCT
This sequence comes from uncultured Flavobacteriaceae bacterium, assembly GCA_963975205.1. Lineage (GTDB taxonomy): Bacteria > Bacteroidota > Bacteroidia > Flavobacteriales > Flavobacteriaceae > Pontimicrobium. The sequence continues at coordinate 61,286 of CAXBFU010000009.1, forward strand.
TTCGTATATTTTTAATAAAAGAATAAATAAATAATAATATGAAAAAAGTTATTGCATTTGCTGGAAGTAACAGCAAAAACTCAATAAATAAACAATTAGCTGAGTATGCTGCTAATCAAATTAGCAATGTTAAAGTTGAAGTTTTAGATTTAAACCATTTTGAGCTGCCTCTTTATGGCATTGATTTAGAAAACGAACATGGAATACCTGATAATGCGCACACATTTCTTGATAAAATAAAAATGTCAAGTGGTATTGTACTGTCTCTTGCAGAGCACAATGGTGCTTACTCTGCAGCATTTAAAAATATTTTTGACTGGATGAGTAGAATTGACAGCAAACTTTGGAATGATAAGCCAATGCTATTAATGGCAACATCTCCTGGCGGAAGAGGAGGAGCAACCGTTTTAGATATTGCAAAAAACAGATTTCCTTATATGGGAGGGAATATCGTATCAAATTTTTCATTACCTTCATTTTATGAGAATTTTTCTGAGCAAGGAATTAAAGATGAAAAACTAAACGAAAAATTAAAGCAATCAATTTTAAAATTTCAAGAAGCAATAATATAATAACCTAATAATGAACGCTGATAAAGAGATAGTTAAAGAATATAAAAACGGCGATTTAACTGTTATTTGGAAACCAACAAAATGTATTCATGCCGCTGAATGTGTAAATCGTTTGCCTAATGTTTATAATCCAAATGATAAACCTTGGATTAAAGTTGAAAATGCTTCCATTGAAGAATTAAAAGAACAAATTGAGGCATGTCCATCTGGAGCTTTGACTTATGATTTTAGAGGCTCTAACAATAATGATGGTCAGAATGAAATTGAAATTAAAGTTCTTGAAAATGGGCCTTTGTTAGTTTCTGGTAATTTAAATATTAAAAAGCCTGATGGCAGTAATGAAGTAAAGAGCAATTCTACTGCGTTTTGCAGATGTGGTGCTTCAAACAATAAACCATATTGTGACGGTAATCATAAAGGCATAAATTTTATAGGATAATATGGACTTTAAGCAGGAAGACGACACTAAAAAAGGACGTTTCTATTTTGAAGAAGATCGTTCTGGTAATACTGAAATAACCTACGTGTATGCTGGACCACAAAAAATTATTATTAGTCATACAGGAGTTTCAGAAGCGTATAAAGGTAAAAACTTAGGAAAGCAATTAATAAATACGGTTGCTGACTTTGTTAGGGCGAATAATATTAAGATTATTCCCCTATGTCCATTTGCCAAAGCAATTATGACTAGAGATGAAACTTATAAAGATGTGTTAAACTAAACAAATGGGAAATATTTCTAAAGACATAAACTCATCGTTTCCAAATAACAAAGTAAAAGCTTTCTTAAACATTATTTATACAAGCAATTGGATTAACAGTCACCAAAACAACTTTTTTAAACCGTTTGGAATTTCTTCTCAGCAATTTAATATTCTTAGAATTTTACGTGGTGCTGGAAAGCCACTAAAAGTGCAAACAATTAAGGAAAGAATGATCGAAAGAGCACCAAATGCAACACGGCTAATGGATAAATTATGTGCCAAAAATTTAATTGAACGCATACCATGTCCAGAAGATAGGAGAGTTGTGCATATAGCTATTACAGGTACAGGTTTAAAATTACTTGAAGATATCTCAAAAAAAATGAATTTTGATTTATTGAAAAACTTAAATGAAAAGGAAGCAGGAATACTAAGCGACTTGCTTGATAAAATTCGCTAAAAAAAATTTAACTAAATAGTTTCCATGGAAACTAAAAAAACATAAAAAATGAAAACAACAATTCACAAAGCAGAGAGTAGAGGATTTGCAAATCATGGTTGGTTACAAGCAAATCACTCATTTAGTTTTGCTAATTATTATAACCCAGAGAAGCTCCATTTTGGAGCCTTACGAGTATTGAATGATGATGTTATTGCACCCAAAATGGGATTTGGCACTCATCCTCATGATAATATGGAAATTATTACAATACCTTTAGGAGGAGAGCTTAAGCATCGTGATTCAATGCATAATGAATGGCAATCTGTTTTACCAGGAGAAGTGCAGATAATGTCTGCCGGAAAAGGCATTCAGCATTCTGAAATTAATGGCTCGGCCAATCAACACTTAAGTTTATTCCAAATCTGGATTATTCCAAATAAACAAAATGTTGAACCACGTTACGACCAAAAAACTTTTCTAGAAGAAAACAGGAAAAACAAATTGCAAACTTTGGTTACTTCAATTGATGAAAACCATGAAGGCAGTCTTAAAATTCACCAAGATGCAATTTTGTCTAGAATAGATTTAGATAAAAACCAAGTATTTAAATATCATTTAAAAAGTAAAAAACACGGTGTGTACGTTATGATAATACATGGGAATGTAGCCATTAACGACAATACATTGAAAACTCGTGATGCCATTGGAGTTTCTCAAACTGAGGATTTTACAATTAAAACTTTAAACAATTCACAATTACTTTTTATTGAAGTGCCAATGCTTGAGTTGTAAAAAATTACCCATGTACTAAAAAGCATCCTAATGAGGATGCTTTTTTTATGTAAAAACACGATATTTGCTTTTCGACTAACTATCAAATAAAATAAGAATAAAATTATGGCAATGAATAAAAACACTGTATTGGCTTGGGCTACAACAATAATGATTATCGTAGGATTAGGACTTATAGCGTTAGGAGCATTTAGGTATTATGAAGTAGCTGGTTATGGTTTTGCAGCTGTTGGTGTTGGGTTTTTAGCTGTAGCTTGGGTGTTTAATGCCTTAAAAGGAAGAGTTTAAAAGTCTTCAAATCACAGTACTAAGTAGGTAGTTAAAACCTATTAACTTAATAATTCAATAACAATTCACTTAAACAATGAGCGACGATAAAAAAGTAATTTTTTCAATGTCTGGAGTTACCAAGACATTTCAATCTGCTAATACTCCTGTTCTTAAAAATATTTACCTAAGCTTCTTTTATGGAGCTAAAATTGGAATACTTGGTTTAAACGGTTCTGGTAAATCAACCTTGCTTAAAATTATAGCAGGTGTTGATAAAAATTATCAAGGTGATGTAACTTTTATTCAAGATTACTCAGTGGGCTTTTTAGAACAAGAACCCAAATTAGACGATAATAAAACTGTGATGGAGGTTGTACGTGAAGGTGCTGCTGAAACAGTTGCTATTTTAGATGAATACAATAAAATCAATGACCAATTTGGATTAGAAGAGGTGTATAGCGACCCAGACAAGATGGAAAAACTTATGAACCGTCAGGCTGAGCTGCAAGACCAAATTGATGCTGCAAATGCTTGGGAATTAGATACCAAACTTGAAATTGCTATGGATGCTTTGCGTACTCCAGATAGTGACAAGAAAATAGGTGTGTTGTCTGGAGGTGAGCGTCGTCGTGTGGCTTTATGTCGTTTATTATTACAAGAACCAGATGTATTGTTATTAGATGAGCCTACAAACCATTTAGATGCCGAATCTGTACATTGGTTGGAGCATCACTTGGCACAATATAAAGGGACAGTGATAGCTGTAACTCACGATAGATACTTTTTGGATAATGTAGCTGGCTGGATTTTGGAGCTAGACAGAGGCGAAGGCATTCCATGGAAAGGTAACTACTCCTCTTGGTTAGATCAAAAATCAAAACGAATGGCTCAGGAAGGCAAAGCAGCTTCCAAACGCCAGAAAACGCTAGAACGAGAGCTTGAATGGGTTCGTCAAGGAGCTAAAGGTCGTCAAACAAAGCAAAAAGCACGTTTGAAAAACTATGACAAGTTAATGAGTCAAGACCAAAAACAATTGGATGAAAAGCTGGAGATATACATTCCTAATGGACCGCGTTTAGGAACCAATGTTATTGAAGCCATTGGAGTGAGTAAAGCTTTTGGCGACAAATTACTTTACGAAGATTTAAACTTCAAATTACCTCAAGCTGGAATAGTTGGTGTTATTGGACCAAATGGCGCAGGAAAAACGACCATTTTTAAAATGATAATGGAAGAAATTACTCCAGATAAAGGTGAATTTAAAGTAGGAGAAACAGCCAAAATTGCCTATGTAGATCAAGCTCATTCTAATATCGATACTAACAAAACCATTTGGCAAAACTTTAGCGACGAGCAAGAACTTGTTATGATGGGAGGAAAGCAAGTAAATTCAAGAGCTTATTTAAGTCGTTTTAATTTTTCTGGTAGTGAGCAAAACAAAAAGGTAAGCCAGCTTTCTGGAGGAGAACGTAACCGTTTGCATTTAGCTATGACGCTAAAAGAAGAAGGTAATGTATTGCTTTTAGATGAGCCTACTAACGACCTTGATGTCAATACATTAAGAGCGCTCGAAGAAGGGTTGGAAAACTTTGCAGGTTGTGCAGTAGTTATTTCTCACGATAGATGGTTTTTAGACAGAATATGCACTCATATTTTAGCTTTTGAAGGCGATAGTCAAGTCTATTTCTTTGAAGGTAGCTTTAGTGAATATGAAGAGAATAAGAAAAAACGTCTTGGTGGCGATTTGATGCCAAAGCGAATAAAATATAAGAAATTAGTTAGATAAGAAATAACGAGATTGGACTGAAAAGTAAATTTAGTCAACCTCGTTATTTTATACTTTTTTATACGCTAATCGTATAAATGACCTTCGGTAAAATCCTTATACTTTTCATTATCTTCAGTAGATGAAGTATTTGATTTTTTACTTAGTCTCTCGTTTTCAGCTTTTAATTTATAAGACTTCCTTACACCCAATATCAATAAGATTAAAAAGAACGCCACAGTAATTATTAGTATAGTAACAATACTAGTTTGCTCTATTAGTAAAATCGAATTAAAATTGGTTTTTAGTAGATTGATTAGTAGCATTTAAAAAATTGATTTGGGTTAATCATGCTCAAATATATAATAAATATTTTACTAATTTACTTAAAATGAAGAAATTATCGATTAAATACATTTTATGAGCTAACTACCTAAATTATTGAATAATTGGTTTTTTATAAAATAAAGAGTTTTACAAATGGTTATCTTATCCCTTATGAGTTATGTAACATAAGTTGCATAACTCAATTATTTTTATCATAATTTAACTAGTATTTTTAATACTAACTTTTGCCATAGTATTGTTTCTATACAAATTACTATTAAAAGATATTAACTAAAACATTTATATTATGAAATCCAATTTATTTAAACTATTTGCATTATTGTTTTCAACAATAGTATATGCGCAATCTGGACATATTATGCAGGGTGTTGGAGCAGTAAACATGTCGATGGGTGGTGCTTCAACAGCACAACCACTAGATATTTCGGGTGCTTTGCAATGGAATCCTGCAGCCATAAGTACTTTTGATTCTAAAATTTTAAAATTTGATTTGGGTTTATTCTTTTCATCACCAGAATTGTATTCAACAGTTCCTGAATTTGACACTTTTGGGCAACCTACCGGAAATTTCTTTAGTGGTAATACAAAAGACGACAGAGGTGTTTCACCAATGCCTGCATTGGCTATGGTTTGGGGGAAAGAAGATAGTAAGCACACTTTTGGTGCTTCTGCATTCGGTATTAGTGGTTTTGGGGTTACTTTTCCAGAAAACATGACCAACCCAGTGAATGCTCCTCAAAGTGTTGGAGGATTTGGACGTATTGAATCAGATTACATGTTATTACAAATTGGTTTTACTTGGGCTTATAAGCTATCAGATAAATTTTCTATTGGTGTGGAACCAACTTTTAATTATGCATCATTGCAATTGGAGCCAAACCCTACAGCAAGCCCAACTGCTACTGGTTATCCATCTACTAATAAAGCCAAGGCCACAGGTTTTGGTGGACAATTTGGTTTATTCTACGACTCAGGTGTTGGATTTAAAGCAGGCGCATCTTATAAAACTACACAAAATTTTAGTGAGTTTGAGTTTGATAATTCAGCTGGAGAAAACAATAATTTTGATATGGATTATCCTTCAATTCTTTCATTTGGCCTAGGGTATTCTAATGCTGTACTCGATTTAGCATTAGATTATAGAACCGTAAATTATGAAAACACAAATGGCTTTAAAAAAAGTGGCTGGATACCAGCAACAAGTGGGCCAGCACAAGGTTTCCCAGTAGTTGTTGCAGGTTTTGGATGGGAAAACATTTCAATAGTATCAGCAGGTATTCAATATAAAGGAATAGATAAATTGCCACTACGCCTTGGATATACATATAGTTCAAACCCTATTCCAGAAGAGCTCACATTTTATAATATTCCAGCTACTGCAATTATTAAGAATGCTTTTCAATTTGGCTTTAGTTATGAGCTAAATTATAACTGGCAAATCGATGCTGTATATCATTATGGTTCAAGTGGTGGCAAAACAACTGGACAAGTTCTTAACCCAAATTTTATTCCTACGTTCCCTCCATATGGAGCAATCCCTGGAAGCGAAGTCGCTTACGATATGACAACTTCAATGATTCAATTTGGTATGAGTTATACTTTTAACAAAAAGGAGGCAAAACTATAATATGTTTTAGCCTTTTATAAACTCTTAAAAAGCGATTTCAATATTTAGAAATCGCTTTTTTAGAGTTTAAAAAAATATTTTCTGTAACATTTTTCATTTTATTACTACAAATATTTTAAGGAGTTTCTATTTAAAAAATCATATTTTTTAACGAAATTGCTTAACTATTCACATTATGTTCAACTACATTAAAAATACTACACAATATGTCTGATGATTTTGATTTATTAGAAACCAATTCTAACGAAAAACAAGGAAAAGTTGATGTAAACTGGGGAAAAGCCATTGATACCATGAAATCTAAATTGGCTCAAGAAGATGATCCAGAAATGCGTCAAAAAATATTAAATGCTACATTAGATGACGTTGTGCATATGGCCGAAAAAGACCGAACTTCTTTGTTGGACGCTATAAAAGACCTAACCGATTATCAAGATGAAGTAGGTATTATTTTCGAAAACTTTTCTTCTTTAAATGGTGACGAGCAAAAAATTATTGATAGTGCCATAAAGCGTTTAGAACGTGCAAGAGTTGAACTTGAAGATGCCGAGAACAAACCAGACACTTGGTGGAATAACCTTTGGGGAAGAAAAAGTAAGATAAAAAAAGCTCAAGATGAATTAAAAGCTGCTCAAAAATCTCGTGATGAAGCAGATAATAAAGCTAAGGCATTATTCCAACAACGCATTGAAAATGCTGATGTACAAACCTTACTTAATGAATTGTCATTTAAAAGTCAGGCAGCAGTTAAGCGTTTAAAAGATCGTGAAGTTGAGATTAAAGAAGTCGAGGATAAACTTCAAGACGCTATTGTAGAAGCAACAAAAAATCACACCAAAGCATTAGAAAAGAAAAAAGAAGTAGAAGCACTTTTAGAAGAAAAATACGCACTGTTAAAACAAGCTCGCCAAGAACTTGAGGAAATCGTTGACAAACAATCTGCAGACTACGCACAAGCAATAGGTAAAGTCACTCAGTTAGAGCAAAAAGTAGAAGAATTAGAAGGCTTAAAAAATGCCTATACAACCTTGGCAGCATCTAAAGATAGCTTTGTTCATAAACATAATTTAACCATTAAGGTACTCACATCGTTGCGAAGTAATTTACAAACCCATAGAGCCAAATTAAAGTCTGATACAGAAGAACGCCTAAAATACTACGATGGTTATGTGGTAGCTTTAAAAGCGCGTACAGACCAAGAATTTGCAGCTATTCTAGAACATTTAGGCGTTAAAACCGATGAACATATAGGAGAAACCTTAGCAGCAATGCATTCGGCTTCTGCCAAAGCAAGACAAGAAATGATGGATAATATTCCAGTTCACGAAAAAGTAATGCAAGGCGTTTATGGCAGCTATGCCGAAGCCTTACAGGAAATTCGTGTCAAGGATGCCGAAATTCAAAAGAACTTTGCTGATCGTTATGGCATCGATATGAAAGAGATTTTTGAAGAATACTATAAAGCAGATAATAATCCTCCAATAGATGATGATGGAAGTAAAGGAGATGATTCTAAACCAGAAGGAAACGACGATTTATTGAGCTAAGTTTATTTTTTATAAACTGCCAACCGAATACCATTAACTGTACACTTTAAACATGTCCATTAACCACATAGTAACACCATTGGATTCTGCTCAACTCGATTCTAAGGAGCAGTATGTGTTTTATCATAAAATGGTAGATTTTACTTTAAAGGAGCTTATTGTTAATGTACAGCGTCAACAAATTTGCGACAAACAAGAGGTCGTGTTTTTTAAACAATATTGCGATTTGTTATTATATTCTATTGAAGCCATGCGCATTAAGTACATGTACGATGAAGAGGATAACATGAAAATTGATTTAACAGATTCAGGCTTTCCCAACTATTTAGAGTTTCGCTATTTATTTAACGATCTGTCTTTAAGAGCCGAATATTTAAACAAGCTAATTCCTGCCGAAACATTAAAAGAAGCGTTTTTAGATACTTTGATGCGAAAAAAAATACCTGTTAAAAAAAACAAGTTGTTTCAAGCTGCATCTATCGTTTATTATACATCTGTACAGCAAAAATATATTTTTAATCGCTTTGTTCAAGGTAAAGTTATTGATGCACCAAAACAGAGTAAAGGAGTTTTCATGACTAGCTGGAGTTTCTTCGATGTTTCCCTTAACAGACCTTTTGTATGTTTTATGTATTTTGATTATAGCGGAAATAAAATAAACGATTACAAGAATAAAATTTATGGAGTTTTAAAAACCTCTGCCGATAGAAAAATGCCATTAGACACCATGGCTTATGCTATAGACAGGAAACTACCAGAAGTATTTCCAAAGCATATTAAACGTATAGATTTAGGACCCTTACATAACGTTTTTGCGAAAGATGAGAATGATATTACTCATGCTATTTTAGATAGTATAAGCAAAAAAGAAATACCCTTAGCATCTTATGCTATATCACTCAAGGTTGATGAAGTCTTTTCTGGCAGCGAATTTAAAGAAGGCGGGTTTTTTAGCAAACAAACACTCCAAAACTGGAGTGAAATAGCTAACCAGCAGTATGTATTTGCACCACACCGAATTATACAGATGCTCTATAATAAAACACCAGACATCATGAATACATTGGCAAAATCTCCTATTCAAGTTAGCAGTATGCAGTAAGCAGTATTCAGTCAAAAACAATATGAAAAACATTTTAAAAGTAAATTATCTGATGCCGATGAAGAAAATTTTGAAACACAAATATGGTTAGATTTTTGGGTTGCTTGTGAGCATATTTCCGAAGATAAAAGAAATGAACTACAACAAAAAATGAAGAAATAAGGACGCTTATCAATTATATAATGAATAATCCAGTTAAAATTAAGTAATAAAAATAATAGTCAAAGTCTTATGGAACACAAGTAGTGACCACAGACTTTAGACTACCAACTGAAGACCGAAACATGGAACACAACTCAACTTTTCCAATAAAGCAAAACGAACTCAATGCACTTCGCGATGAAGCGACGTCGTATATAAAAAGTGTACAATGGGAACAAGGACAACGCGCTAAAAACAAAGAAAACAATGGTAAAGACGAATCCATTTTACTGTATTTGTCCAGAGCTCAAGGAGGTAATGGAGGTATTGAGGTAACATCTGTTTCCAAAACTATTTTGGCCTTAAAAAAGCGATTATTACCAGGTTCGGTAGCAATTCCAATTTATTTAAACGAAACGTTGTTTGCTGTACAAGAAGGATTGGCTTTGGGAATTTGGATAAAAGACAGTTATTATGATGCATCTGGTTTATCTAGTTTAAGCGAACGAAAATCGGTTCTAGATAACGCTGGAAAACGTGAGTACGAAAGCAAGATGCACACTGCAACAGCCTTCATGTTATTTGCAACAGCGTATAATATCCTTCATAATTTAATACCACATGCGTCCGACGATTTAAGTGTGATGAAAAACAAATTTGCAGGTATTCCCGAAGTATCCTTTATTTCGCCACTTAAAGGAATTGCTTGTACTTTATACTATTACGATAAATATTTAAGTCATCCAGATATTGTAAAGACTGATAAGGACGTAATAGACTTTACAGTCGTGTACTTTGAAGCACTTATTGACGAAATTCAATTACGTAAAAATTCATTGGAATATACCGAGACCATTCTCGATAGAACCTATAAACTTGAATCCCGAGGCGTCGGGACAGATTTTGCGGTATCTGGTTGGGAAAATGTGTTTCAAGGTGCAGCAAAAAGTGTTGAGTTTAATAAAATTAAGTTTGAACAAATTGTAGGTAATAGAGATGCAAAACATTTTGCACGTCGTTTAACCGAACGTATGCTAAGCTATGATTTCGCTGCTCAAAAAAATCCGTTTCAAGAGCTAGGTGGTTTTATGCCAGTATTTATGGGTTATGGAATTCCAGGAACTGGTAAAAGTATGCTTATTGCTGCCATTGCCACACGATTAAAAGAACATTGCGATCATTTAGATATTCCGTTTTTGTTTCACCCAATGCCTGATACATTAATAAGTACTTTTCAAGGTGGTTCAGCCGAAAAAATGGTAGAATGGATGAAACCCTTGCAAGATCCTACACGATTAATATTTGCGCCAATTGATGATGCCGAAAACAATCTCCAAGAGCGTACAACCCAAGGGGTTTCTGCTGGTGTTAAAGAAGTAATTGGTGTATTTTTAAGATATACCGAAGGTGCTTACGCTGTAAATTATGGCAATAGCTCTATTGGTCTATTTACAAACTTACCCGAAATGTTGGATAAAGCGGTAATTTCTCGTGTACAAGGACGCTTTAAAATTGATGGCGCACGTACCGAACATGACTTTTTAGACCAAGATCATTTATGGTGGCGTAAATTAGATGATACGATGCCAGATTTTATAAACATGCAAGGACCTGAAAATTATAGCTATTTACAAGACCAGGGTTTGGCTAAAAATATGGGAGAAATATTAAAGGTTTCAGATAAACCATCAGAAGAACGTGTTTTGGAAGCTTATGATAAGATTGAGAAGCATTTTAAAACAAACCAACACTTATTTTATGCGAATTTATATAAGGAGATTCAAAAGATATTTCCGTTTTTCTCTTCTCGAGATGTGAGGAACATTCAAAGCGCAGTTTCATTGCGTTTAACCGATTTTGATCTGGAAGAAGATTGGTTTGAAAATCCTGAAATCTATTTTAAAAAAGATTACGATACCAAGTTCAATATGCTTCAAGAATTGATGCGAGCCAATATGAAAGGTTTGGATTTTTCTGAAATTAGACGTCAAGAAGTAGTACGTTACCTTGATAATGTTGCCACCATTGCAGATACCGATTTTAAACGTAAAGTTGATGCACGTATCAATCAATTAAATATAGATTTGGAAGCAAAAAAGAAGTTTGATAAAGCGAATTAACACAAGTTATTATAAGAAACAAAGTGACGTGGTAATCTTTAAAAACAAGCAGATTGCCACAGCAAATATAGTTTGACACACAATGACAATAAATATGCAAAAACTAAAAACGGCAAATTTATATAGAAGTGAACTTATTCAAGTAAGTGGAAAATTGGTTGAGCGTTATAATTTGTGTCTTGAAAAATTAGGATTTAAAAAGACCAAACTCAAGTCGTTTTCTATCGATGGTTTGGGTTGGAGTCCTGAAATAGCTGAAGAAAAGAAAAACTTGTATTACTTAAATCATGGCGATGCAAATCCCCATGGTATCATAATTTCACCATTGCAAAAAGGAAAACCTGTGTATGTCCCAACACACACGTTCGATAGAGAGATGATGCAACTAATTTTTAAAGAACATGGAGATGCTATAAACGATATTACAAGAGATTGTGCTATTTGCATAGATTTTGATCAAGATATTGATGCGTTTTTTGGACCATTGGATGTCTTAAAATATAATAGTTTCACAATCAATTTTCATTTAATTAATAATCTGTTTCATATTCAAGAAGAGCAATTGCAATTAGTTGAAAAATTTAACCAAGGCAACAATTTTGTAGATGAAGCCATTCATCAAGAATTATTAGAATCGGCTAAAAGCCATGGCGACTTGCGCCACCGAAAGCTTTATCTTAAGCCTATTGTGTACCAAACAAATTCGTTCTTCACAAAAGCATTTGGAGGTGTTTATGTATTGCGCGATTTTATTTCTCCAATCGTTATTTTTGAAGACAAAAAGACTCACAAAGAAGCTATAAAGGACACAGTGCACGATGTGTTGATATACCATATTTCACAACCTGAACTTATGGATAAACTAAAGGATCATTTAATTATTGAATGCAGTTTGGATGAGGTTGTAAAAACAAAACGCTATGAGCGTATTAAAAAGAGGATGCTGTTTGACGAACTAAAGAAATCCGAACATCCTATAAGTGATATTTTAAATGATAAAGTGCTATTCCGTAGGTATTTAAATTTAATTGATGCAAATGCTTTAAAACGTGTTACAGGTGTAGAAATATATTTAGAACGACTAGAACGCAGTAATGCCTTTAAGATACACGATTTGGTAGATGAACATTTTTATTTTGCGCTGCACCAACCACATTCATCGTTAAATGTAAAGCAACACGATTTAATCTGGAAGCTCTTGGTTAATGTATCTCCAAAAGACGTTTTATTCTTGTATTGGTACGATAAGGAACAATTTTACAAGTCTTACGAAACTTGGGACGAGTCCTTTCAAGATTGGGTAATTGAAACCATTAGTAACAATATTTAAAAATTATAGACTAACTTTATAAAGGGTATTAACTAAAAGTAAGCATTATGACCATAGAACTCATTGTATTTATCGTTGCCATTCTGTTTGGTGTTTTATTATATTGGAGAGAATCCAATGGTAATGGCTTATATCGTTTTGTAAACAAGATTGTAAATTCTAAAGAATTACAAATGAAAGAAGGTGACAGAACAGGATTTGTGTTTCAACAAAAATTTTTACTACGAATAGTGTATGTTACCTTTCTATTTGTTATTATCTCATTGGTATTACAATTTTTTACGCCATTTAAACCATTTGGTAGTTACAATGGAGTGTCAACATTTGCATCTAGTATTGTTGGAACCGTTTTAGGGACTTACCTTGCAAATTTTGTTTTGAAATCTGGAAAAATAGTAGACGAAAAAAGCGAAACCTTAACAGAAATGGTAAGTGAAACGATTGAAAAAGGAAAAGAATTTCTGGACGATATAACTACTAAAGATGATCATGTCAATTCGAGAGCAGTCGAGAACGATGAAGCTCCAAAAATTGATGAGACTCCAAAAGAAGAAAAGAGAAGTGCTCGAGAGCGATTAAAAGATAAAGGGCTAATGTAACACGCATCCTTTCCCAAGGCATCGGGACCTTACAATGCGACGGAAGCATTAAATTATAAACTATATAAATTTTTCCCTTTGGGAAAATGTCCAAGAACAAAAGGGCTTATTATGATAAAAAAATACTGGCAAAAAGGAACAAAACAAAAAGTAATCACCACAATTGGTACCATTATTTTATTATTGTTATTATTCATTCTACGTGACGAATACCAACCATTATTGCTGTTTATTAGAAAGTTTATTTTCATCATTTTATTATCTGGAGCAATTCTGTTCTTAATGTTACAAAAATTTAGGCGCACTGCTAGCTCAGGGAAACGCTTCGGTATTTTGGGATTGTTGGTAGTCATATTTGGAATAATTTATCTGGTTGGTTGGCATTTTAAAATGTACGATTATATGAAAACCTACAATGTATTTAACAACCTAAACAAAGTTGAAATACATGAGTTACCATTGACCCAAAACGAGCGCATACAACCATTGCGTAATATTTTTTCAATGGCAAACGAATCGGTTGGTGAAACCAAAGACGTATCGTTACCGCATTTAGTAAGGGTTGATGGCGAAAACCAATGGACCATGGCCATTCAGCCAACTAAAAAATATATTTGGCAGCGTATAAGCGATAATACCGAAGAAGTATTTTCAGTGTCTAGTACAACACCTTTTCCACGGTTTTCAAGTGAGAATAGAATTCCAGTAACGTTTTCAATTGGAGAGTCTTTAAAGTTTAGTAGAAACACCTATAACGCAGTCGTGCAACGATTTGGGATTACAAAATTATTTTCTACAGAACCTGGAGATGTATTTTATATGAAGAATGACGATGACCAATGGGTTCAAGTAGTGAGTTTAATTAATTGGAAAGGCTTTTTCTTCCCATATCCAACATTTGGTGGTGTGGTAATTATTGAAAATGGCGCACATGATTTTAATGATTATTTAGAACGTGTATTGATTGGCAAAGGCACTTTTGTAAGTCCAGATGATATGAAGGACTATCCATTCTTAACTAAACAAAATACCTTATCAGAAAAAGTATCACGATTACAAGCAGAGTCTTTAAAATTTTTAGGAGGCTTTAGCGATCCTTTGCCTTGGAATATGGAGACTGCAGTTAAGATTCCAGATTTGCCAGACGACCAAAACCAGCAACCATTTGTTACCGATTTTAATTTTGAAGGCTCACAAACCGATGCGTATAGTGGTTTATATCACTGGTTTGGTTTAGAGCCAATAGGTAAGGAGCGCACCAGTTTAACCTTTAGTGTATTTATACCTGCCGATGGATCAGATAAATTATATTATTATGATCATGCAGCAAAAAAGCAAGGATATGCAGGTGTTTCGGCGATGCCGCTAAAAGTAATAGAATCGCGAAAAGAATTTGATTGGTCTGTTAACAAACCAGTAGAGTTTAGGCCTTATATTAAAGATATTGCAGGCAGAAAACGTATGTTTTTCTTAGGAACAGTATCAGCAGTTAAAGAAGATTCAAAAAACTTCGATGGTTCGGCAACACCAGATTTAGCGTTGATAGATAGTGAATATCGCGATGTGATTTGGATTGATGTAAAGCATCCAAGTCAATGGGATAAAACCGTGTATGACCAATTAGCTGAAGCTTGGAGGGCTAGCGAAGGTATTGGCTATTATTATAACGAAAAGCCAACAATAGATATCGATTTAATTAAAGCAGTAACCGATACAGTTAAAACCATTCCAAACAGTAATAAAAATCAAGAAGAAATTGACGCCTTACAGCGTAAAATAGATTCGTTAAAGCGTCGTAGTGATGACTAAAACCATACTCCATCGTAATATCACTTCGTAAATGGGCTGTTCTTTATATGTGTCGGGATTGTTTAAAACATCTTCATCAATCGGTTCTACTTAAAAAAACGTTTTTAACCATTGGGTGTTTAGATAATAGAAACCTTTTGAATGTGTACTTTTTAAAGAACAATGTTAATTGAACATAAAAACTTTAACACTAGTCTAATATAACGTGAGTTCGGTATAAAATGACTATAAGCTGATTGAAATAAAAACACCACTAATGAGCTTCGCTCGGTATCTTCACTGAAAATATATTTTCATTTCGATAATCCTCAAGGGGATAATGTGATCTTTGGGAATTCCTCCCTTGAGGGAGGAGCAAGGAGGGTGTTTACAATAAATAAACACATATCACACTAACAATCAAGTAATTATATTTTGACTATATACTTTTAGTTATATCGAACTCACGTTAATATATTATTAATAGTATCAAATTATAAATTTTAACAAAACTTTTACTACAATAAAAATTTTTTAATCAGCTCATTTATAATGTCTTACTAACTAATAGTTTGGTTTTAAACTGTATTTATGGTATTGCTGAGATCCAAATATTTTAGTTAGTCGTATATAATGCATGAATGGTTAACAAACACAAATTGTTAATTATATGGTTATAATTATTTGCTCATTACAATAACAAGCATTAAAGTTTTAATTAGATTTAGAAAGTATTTAACAAAACAAATTATCAATTATGGAAAACAAAACTGCAGACAACAACAGAAGTTTAAAAGTAATTTTAAGCATCGCAGTATTATTACTTGTAGGGACAGCATTTTACTCGTATTCGTTATATAACGATAGTGTAGATACAAAAAAGCAATTAACACAAGAAAAGGAACTTGTATTAAAAGACCTTAACAATATGGCTGCACAATTTGATGTTGCCATTGGTGAAAACGAGATTGCAAACGAAAAGTTAGTAGAAGCTAGAGAGCGTATTAAAGGCTTAATGGATTCTCTTAAAGTTTCAGAAAACTCAGTGAGAAGTTTATGGAGATATAAAAAGAAATTCTTGGATCTTCAGGCCGAAATGGATGTGATTCTTGCTGAAAACGATTCATTAAAAGTTGAAAACGTGTTATTGGCTTCGTCTTTAGATAGCACAAAATTAGAGTTAGAATCTACAACTATGTTTAACGATTCTTTGTTGGTTCAAAATTCCGAACTAGCTGATATTGTTGAAAATGCAGCAGTATTGACCACAGCAAAACTGCAAGGTTATGGTGTATTGGTTCGTACTTCTGGAAAACTAATTCCAATGGAAAGAGCACGTAGAGTAGATAAAATTAGAGTATGCTACACAGTTGCTAAAAACAACTTAGTTGAGAAGGGTGATAAAGAATTCTTTGTTCAAGTATTGGATCCACAAAGCAATGTGTTGGGATTAAACGAACAAATAAAATTTGATGAAACGACTTTAAACTATAGCTTAATAAGCAAGTTTAATTATGAAGCCAGAAACCTTGACGTATGTGAATTCGTGGAAGCTAGAGGAGCAGATAAATTTGGTGAAGGCCGTTATGTAGTTAACGTATTTGATCAAAAAAATCTAGTGTCTTCAACAGAATTTGTATTAAAATAACAGTCTTATAATTGGTTATAAAAAGGAGGCTGTCTAAAAAGTAATTTTTAGACAGCCTCCTTTTTATGCTAAAACTTCACCTTTTATAATGACAGTATCGATATGATTATCTCCAAAGGCATAAGGTAAAAAACCATAGCTAGGAATAGCTTTAGTAATAATAAGGTTAGCTATTTTTCCTTTAGTAATACTGCCACATTCTTGTGATAACCCCATTGCATAAGCACCATTTATTGTTGCAGCATTAATGGCTTCCTCTGGAGTCATTTTCATTTTAATACAGGCTGTACTCACTACAAAATTCATATTCCCACTTGGTGTGGACCCAGGATTATAATCGGTTGCCAAAGCAAGCGGTAAACCAGCATCAATAAGCTTTCTGGCAGGTGTATATGGAATGCTTAAAAAGTAAGAACATGAGGGCAAAGCTACAGGAATTGTGTTACTATCTTGTAAAGCGATAATATCTTCTTGATTTAATTCCTCTAAATGATCTACAGATAAGGCATTGTATTTTACACCAAGAGCAACTCCGCCAAACGCATTAAATTGGTTCACATGAATTTTTGGGATTAGGTTGTATGCTTTTCCAGCTATTAAAATACGTTCGGTGTCCTTTAACGAGAAATAGCCTTTTTCGCAAAACACATCAATATAATCTGCTAAATTCTCTTCTGCCACTTTTGGCAGCATATTGTTTATTACCAAATCTATAAAATCCTCTTTACGATTTTTGTATTTAGTAGGCAATGCATGAGCACCTAAAAAAGTGGTTTTAACCAATATTGGAAATTCTTTTTCAATTCTTTTTGCAACGCGAAGCATTTTAAGTTCAGCCTCGGTTGTTAAACCATAACCAGATTTTATTTCAATGGCTCCCGTGCCAAGTTTCATTACCTCTTTAACACGTGGTACAGTTTGATTATATAAATCGTCTATAGAAGTTGCTTGAAGCGTTTTAGCCGAATTTAAAATACCACCACCACGATTAGCAATTTCTTCGTAACTAAGTCCATTAATTCTATCTACAAATTCCTGTTCTCTATTTCCAGCATAGACAATATGTGTATGAGAATCGCACCAACTAGGCAATACCATTTTGCCTTTGGCATCAATTACATTATCTGCTTTTATGTTAGGCAAGTCTTTCATTTCTCCAAAATTTGCAATAACACCATTTTCAATAATAATAAAAGCATTTTTAATGGTAGGTAAATGTTTCATGTCTTTGCCTGAAACCCTAGTGATAGTTATGTCTCTAACTTGAAGTAATTCTTTAATATTTATTATTAGTGTTGTCATTTAAAATTGTAATGCAGCTGTTATAAGCTATAAATTTAGAATAAAATATGATGCTTGATAAGTTATGCTTTAAATTAATTGTTTTATTTGTTAATAATTTACACTAAAAACAAAAGGGTTTTATGAATACTATAGGACTTATTGGAGGAATCTCACCGCAATCTACCATATTATATTATCAAATTTTAAACGACTTAGCGAATACGAAGTTTGGAGGTAATCATTCATGCAAAGCGATTATTAATTCTTTGGATTTTGGTGAAATTTCCAAGCTCCAATCCAAAGATGATTGGGATACATTAGATGAAATAATGAAGAATGCAGGAAAAAGCTTAGAAAGTGCTGGAGCAGATTTGATAATAATATGTGCTAATACCATGCATTTATGCATTGATGCTGTGAGGAGTGCGGTTTCAATCCCTGTTATCCATATTGCTGAAGCTACGGCTGAGAAAATAAAAGAAGCACAAATTAATAAAGTGGCCCTTTTAGGAACAAAATATACTATGGAAAAGGATTTTTTTAAGGATATTTTACTTTCAAGTAATATTGAAGTGGTGATTCCAGATTCTAATCAAAGACAAATAATACATGATGTAATTTATACTGAATTGGCAAAAGGCATCATTAATAATGCATCTAAACAAATTTATTTGCAAATAATAGATAATTTAATTGACAAAGGCGTAAAAGGTGTAATTTTGGGTTGTACCGAAATACCTTTGCTAATTAAGCAAGAAGACGTTTTGGTTCCTGTATTTGATACTACAAAAATTCATGCAAATGCAGCATTTAATAGCACTTTAAAATAAGTAATACTATGAATGCTAACTTTGTTTTCCTTAACTCATTTGCCCAAATAGATGAAACAACTTTTAAAAAGCTTCAGAAGATTACCTCATATAAAATCCTAAAAAAGAACGAAATAATCGCCAAAGAAAATGAAATACCTTCCCCAAAAGTGTATATGCTTGTTTCTGGTATCATGAGAGCTTATATCAATGCTGAATCTGGTAAGCAATACAACAAGAAACTATTCGCACCAAAATCGTTTGTAGGGCCATTAACGGCAATTATTACCAAAAAACCATCTAAGTTAACTTATGAAACACTTACCGAATGCAAAGTGCTTGAAGCTAATTTTGACG
This sequence comes from uncultured Flavobacteriaceae bacterium, assembly GCA_963975205.1. GTDB lineage: Bacteria > Bacteroidota > Bacteroidia > Flavobacteriales > Flavobacteriaceae > Pontimicrobium. The sequence goes on from CAXBFU010000009.1 coordinate 80,531, forward strand.
CTTTTTTAGATATGTGCAAAACAGATATCAAGCTCTCTAATTTTTATAACAGGATTCTCGAACTTCTATTTATAGAGTACGAAACTAGAAACATTGAGCTCATGTCTCTAAATGCTACCCAAAGGTATCTTAACTTAAGGAGGCGCATTCCAAATATTGATGATCTTATTCCGCAATTTCAAATAGCTTCTTTTTTAAATATCTCACCTGTGCAATTAAGCAGGGTTAGAAAAAAACTAAACTATAAACATATGTTAATGAAGAATTAGTTTGAGAGTAATACTTTTATAACGTCATTTACATGATCATCCTAAGAAAAGATTAATAGCTAACTAACCAATTGAAAAAAAGCAGGAAACTTAATTGTTGCCTGCTTTTTGCATTAATAAGCAATACATATTTATTTTTTTATGAACTTATAAGCTTTGTTGAAATCCTTAAGTTTTAAAATATAAATCCCACTCTCTAGAGAAGAAATATCTAAAGAAGTATTAATATTTTTAGTGGTTTCTATCACTTTCTTTCCTAAAATATCATATACCAAAACATTAAAATCTTCAGAGGTCGTGCTTCTAAAGTTTAATATATTTGATGAAGGATTAGGGTAAACTCCAAACGTGTCTTTATCACTATCATCTAAGCCTAATATATAATATTGATTTTCGAACCAGTTTAATTGGTCATCATTAAATGCAGAACTGGCAATATCTGGGTAAGTGTCATTATCAAAATCTGCCAACTCAAAAACATAAGCTTGTCCTTGTGTATTATCTATTACTTGTTCAGGTCCAAAACTACCAGCACCATTGTTTTTAAACCAAATTAAGTCGTTAACATCTGCTAAAGCACCACTACTTACAATTAGATCATCTATGCCATCGTTATCTAAATCTTTCATACGAACCATAGAAGGATTTCCAAAACTTGTTGCTATTGGTGTAGCGGTAAAACCTGCACCACTGTCCTCATACCAAATAAGAGAGCCAGTTCCTGGAGTTGCACCAAGAACAGTAACTAAAATATCTAAATTGGCGTCACCATCATAATCAACTAATACGGCTTCTGTGAGATAATTTAAACCAGTAGCTACCGATGATGCATCCTTAGTAAAAACTCCAGCACCATCATTTCTAAAAATCTCAACAACATTTGATGAATTGTATTGACCAGTTACCACCAAAGCATCCAAATCGGTGTCTCCATCTATATCTTCTAAAGTAATTGTATCTGGAGTTGTGAGTGTATTGTCTAATGCATTTGGACCTGAAAAGGTTCCAGAGCCATCATTACTAAACCAAACAATCGTATTACCGTCATAGGCTGATACAGCTATATCAATTGTTGCGCCAGCATTAATGGTACCAACAGCTAAGCCGCTGGCGCCATTTACAGATGTTGAAATGGTTTGCTCTAATCCAAAATTTCCCGAACCTCCAGCATCGTTTGCAAACCAAACAACTTTGTCATTGATGTATGAGCAAACGACAATATCTTCAAAAGTATCACCATTAAAATCAACAAACTTTATTCCTGTAATGCCAGATAATGTGTTTGGTAAGGAAGAATGTAATGAAAAATTACCGCTACCATCATTACTATATAACTCAATAGTATTTGCTGCATATGTTACAACAATTAAATCGATGCTGCCATCGTTGTTAAAATCACCAGAAACCATTCTATAAGGTTGGTCTCCAGTATTAGCAATATTATTTTTAGAACTAAAGGTGGTTTGTGCATTTACAGCAATAGAGATGCAAAAAAGGATAATAAGATAATGTAACTTGTTTTTCATAATGATGCTATTAAGGGTTATATTTTTTTGTTTGATTATTTTATTGTTTGATGCATTTCTATTTTAAATTACCTACCATATCTTCAGGTTTTACCCATTGGTCATAATCTTCTGCAGTCACATAACCTAAGTTTATAGCTTCTTCTTTTAAGGTTGTACCGTTTTTATGTGCCGTATTGGCAATTTCGGCCGCTTTATAGTACCCAATTTTTGTATTTAACGCAGTAACAAGCATTAGAGAGTTGTTAAGCAGTTGTTTTATTACGGCATGATTTGGCTCTATGCCAACTGCACAATTAACATTAAAACTTACACATGCATCACCAATTAATTGAGCCGATTGCAATAAATTGGCAGCCATCATTGGTTTAAATACATTTAATTCGTAATGACCTTGTGTGCCTCCAACAGTAACCGCAACATCATTACCCATAACTTGAGCGCAAACCATAGTTAATGCTTCACATTGTGTTGGATTTACTTTTCCAGGCATAATAGAGCTTCCAGGTTCGTTAGCTGGAATAATAATTTCTCCAATACCACTTCTAGGCCCAGAAGCCATCATTCTAATGTCATTGGCTATTTTATTAAGTGATACGGCTAGTTGCTTTAAAGCACCATGCGACTCTACAATGGCATCATGTGCTGCAAGTGCTTCAAATTTGTTAGCTGCAGTTACAAATGGTAAGCCAGTGAATTCAGCAATATATTTTGCTACTAAAACATCATAACCCTTAGGTGTGTTTAAACCTGTTCCAACAGCTGTTCCGCCAAGAGCCAGTTCGCTTAAGTGTGGTAAGGTGTTTTTCAACGCTTTTATACCATGATTCAATTGAGAGACATAACCCGAAAACTCTTGCCCTAATGTTAAAGGTGTGGCGTCCATTAAATGGGTTCTACCAATTTTTACAACATCTTTAAAGGCTTCTGCTTTTTGTTTAAGTGTATCGCGTAATTGTGCTATTCCAGGAATAGTCGTTTCAACAATTTTTTTATAAGCAGCAATGTGCATTCCAGTAGGAAAGGTGTCGTTGGATGATTGCGATTTGTTTACATCATCATTGGGTTGAATGGTTTTTTCGCCTTCGCCAATAACTTTGCCTGCCAATTGGTGTGCTCTATTGGCAATAACTTCATTCACATTCATATTACTTTGTGTGCCAGAACCTGTTTGCCAAATTACTAACGGAAATTGTGCGTCGTGTTTCCCAGCAAGAATTTCATCACATACTTTGGCAATTAAATTTCTTTTTTCTTCAGAAAGAATACCAAGTTCACAATTGGTATAAGCAGCCGCCTTTTTTAGATAAGCAAAGCCATAGACTATTTCTATAGGCATTGAGGCAGGAGCACCAATTTTAAAATTGTTTCTTGAACGTTCAGTTTGAGCTCCCCAAAGTTTATCAGCAGGAACTTTAACTTCACCCATGGTATCTTTTTCTATTCTATAACTCATTGTTTAAACTATTAATTTTGAGTTACAAAGTTACACCATTTAGTAAACATTTTTAATATCAAGCCTCATTGTTTTTAAAACAGTTTTAAACACTTTATCTAAAAAAATTATACAAAAAATTAACCTATATTCGGTTTTTCAATTTTAAAATAAAAAACCATATTAATTATGACATTTAAGAATATCATTTTTATTGTAACTTTTTTAGGAATTTTTATTAATGCCAACTCACAAAATAGTGATGAAAAGGTTTTGGCTCAAATAAGAGCTGAGGGCTTTTTAAACTCACAAGTTATGTCAATGCTTGAAGAACTTACCGATGTTTACGGACAACGTTTAACAGGTTCTAGAGAATATTTTGCAGCTGCAACATTTATGTCTAATAAAATGAAAGCATTGGGCTTGCAGAAAGTACATTTTGAAAATTACTGTAACAATTGTCGTGGTTGGAGCATGAAGAGTTTTAATGTAGAAATGACTGCTCCAAATTTTATGCATATTAATGCGTATCCATTGGCAATGTCAAAAAGTAGCCAGGGGATTGTTGAAGGGGAAGTAGTTCATATTCCTAGTTTTAAAGATATGGAATCTGTTAAAAAAAATTATTCTGGTAAGCTTAACGGGAAAATTGTTTTAACAGGAAACGCTCCAACAAATAAATCCTTGAATGAAGATGTGTTGAAAAGATATTCCAATGAGGAGCTAAAAAAAATGGAAGATAAATTAGTGCCAGAAACCAGACAAACACCACTTCCAGAGTTATTCAAATCTTGGGAAACAAGTGATAAGTACGATCAAGATGCTTTAAAATTTTTAGAGGCTGAAGGCGCTTTGGCTGTAATAAAATCTAGGTCAATGTTATTAGGGGTTTTGCATCCAGATGGCACGTACTATTATAAAATAAACGATTACAAACCACTTCCTTATTTTACAATCATGCAGGAACATTTTGGGAGATTAGCGAGAATGATTAAGAAAGGAGTAACACCAAAAATAAGATTGAACCTTGAAACCGAATTTTATAACGAACAGGAAAATAATGTAAACGTTATTGGTGAAATTACTGGAACCGATTCCAAATTAAAATCAGAAACCATATTAATTGGTGCACATTTTGACTCTTGGCATTCTGGAACTGGAGCGACAGATAATGGTGCGAGTAGTGTGGTTCTTGTTGAAGCATTACGCATTTTAAAAGCTATTGGCTACCAACCAAAACGCACTTTAAAAATAGGACTTTGGGGAGGCGAAGAGCAGGCTTTTTTGGGTTCGGCAGCTTATGCTAGAAAGCATTTTGGAAAACTAGATGAGAAACCAAACAATGCTTCAAAGAAAATTTCAGCCTATTTGAATTTAGATAATGGTGCTGGAGCAATTAGAGGAATGTATTTGCAAAAAAATGAACTGGCTCGACCAGTATTTCAAAACGTATTTGCACCAATTGCTAATTTAAGTGAAGGAACCTTGACCATTGAGAATACCTTGTCAACCGATCATGAAACATTCGATCATTATAACATTCCTTCATTTCAATTTATTCAAGACAAATTGACTTATAATAATGTGACACACCATACACAATTAGATGTATTAGAATATGTACCAGAAGAAGATATTATGAAAAACGCAGTTATTTTGGCTTGGACCATTTATAAGTTATCTGAAATGGATAGTAAGGTACCTAGAAAGGTTACAGATTAATTATATTGTTAACAAAACAAGTAAGTACGACGAGCTAAGTGGTTGGTTTTCTTTAATTAAAAATATATCTTGCTTGTACTAAACCTACTTTGGTATAACTTGTTTCACATAAGTTGACAAAAACACTAAAACTAAAACCAACAATAATGAAAATAAAACTAACTACACTTTTTTTAACAGCATTATTAATAAGCTGCTCTAATGAAGCTAAAATTGAGAAATTAACACTATCTGCCGACAATCCTTTTAATAGAACGTTAAATGAACCCATTGCTTATGCAAATATTAAAGCAGACGATATAGAAGCTTATGTAAATATAACAATTACAAATGCTGTGGTGGATTTAGATAATATAAAAACCACAGATAACTTGAGTTTTGAGAACACCTTTGAAGTGTATGACAGAATTTCAAGCGATTTATCAAAAGCATATAGCAATGCTTTTATGATTAATTGGGTTTCTACTGATTCGCTTACTAGAGCAAAAGGTGTTGCAGGATATCAAAAAATAGACTCTTTATTTACTGATATTGGCTCTGATAAAGCTTTATACAATACCTTTCAATCCTTTGCAAATTCAGAAGAAGGCACAACGCTTAAAGGCAATAAAAAAACACTGGTCAATAAAATTTTAGACGGATTTAAACAATCTGGAGTTAATTTAAACACAAAAGATTTAGAAACCTATAAACAACTTTCTGCTGAGATTAGTGAACTATCGTCACAATTCTCTAACAACATGAATTCCGCAGAAGAATATCTAGTATTAAATGAAGCAGATGCCAATGGGTTACCAGAAAATTTTAAGAATACCTACCGTTTAGAGGATGACAGTTATAAGATACCAATTATTAACGCCACTGGTTTAGTGGTGAGCAATGCTTCTTCTAGCGAGGTTAGAAAAGCCTATTCCATAAAAAAAGCAAATATAGCAGCTAAACTAAATCTACCAATCCTAGATTCACTTATCAGTAAACGATACCAATTAGGGAAATTAATGGGCTATGATTCCTATGCAGGTTACAGTTTACAACCTAAAATGGCTAAAACACCAGAGCGTGTATGGGAGTTTATTAATGGCTTGCTGGCAGAATCGAAAGCTAAGGCTTTGCAGGATATTGAGGTATTAAAAACCGTTAGAAATGCAGATCTAAATACACCAAATGATGATAGCCCAATTAAACCTTGGGACATGGGTTACTATAATAACCAATTATTAAAAACCAAGTACCAAGTAGATTACCAAAAAATGCGAGATTACTTACCAATGGATTTGTGTTTAGAGGGTATGCTTACCTTATACCAAGAACTTTTAGGTTTAGAGTTTAAAAAGGTAGAAAATCCTTCGGTTTGGCATGAAGATGTTTCGATGTATGAAGTATATGAAGGCGAAAAATTAAAAGGACGCTTTTATTTAGACCTTTACCCAAGACCAAATAAAGAAACTTGGTTTTATGGAGTACCTTTAACTTCTGGAAGTCAAACTAATAGTGGTTATGAAGTGCCTGAAGCCATGTTGTTAGGCAATTTCACGAAAGCTACAGATGAATTACCATCTCTATTAAGCTTTGGAGAATTAAATACCTTGTTTCATGAATTTGGACATATTGTAAATATGATGTCGTATGAAGGAGAATTTTCTATACTCTCTAATACAAAGTCTGATTTTGCTGAGGCCATGTCGCAAATTTTTGAAAACTGGATTGACGATTATGATATATTAAGCTCCTTTGCTAAACATTACGAAACAGGCAAAGTATTTCCAAAAGCATTATTTGATAGTAAGCGAAATGCAAAAAATGTATCCTCTGGTTTAGGAGCACAAGGGTCTTTGAGATATGTGTTATATGATATGTATTTATACGATAAATACAATCCCGAACAACCATTGAATACCGATAAATTATGGAAAGATATTGATTCCCAAATGGGTGTTATGGATTACTACATAGAAGGAACACATCCACAAGCCAGCTGGATTCATATAAATACCAATCCGGTATATATGTATGGGTATTTATGGTCCGAAGTGTATGCACAAGACATGTTTACGGTATTTAAAAAAAATGGGTTAAGAGATACTGAAACAGGAATTAAATACCGAAAACTTATTCTATCAAATGGTGCCCAAAGGGATATTGACGAAGCTGTTGAAGAGTTTTTAGGAAGACCTTCTAATAATAAAGCTTATATTAAGAGTCTTGGGTTGGAGTAATAATCATCCAAAAAAAACAGTATTGTCCAATTAAAGCATCAAGATCGCTTTGCTTATAGAACTAAGAACAATGACCTGGCTATAACAAATTGATAAGTAATGACTTTTAAATTTATATATTATATTACTATGTGTAATTCTAAATTCTAACCGTTTATATCCTGTTAATAAATTTGAAATTTCCTATTGTATAACAATATTTCTTAACTTATCTTTGTACACAGTTTAAAACAATAGATACAATTATGTTTGAATTTGACCAATATTTAGGATTTTTAGCTTTTTTAACCATTTTAACTATAGGATTTTGGTTAATGATTTTTTTAATGGTATTTGTAATGCCTTATTGGATGATGGGTGCAATGATGGAAAGGTTTAAAGAAAAACGTGCAGAGAAAAGAGCAAAACGTGAAGCATTAACACAATAATTTTGTGTTTTATTATATAAAAAAAGGAAGCTTATGGCTTCCTTTTTTGTTTTTATGAGATTGTGAGTTTGTGTTTTCTTAAAACATCATATCTTCGTCTCCCATATCTTGTCGACCAGATCTTTCTCGTTGTTTTTTCATGTTGAACCTGTAAGTAAACGATAAATTGAAACTGCGCTCACGCCATTGAAATTCACTCTCGCTAAAAAATGTAGAAGTTGTAGAGGTCATTATCCGTTTTCTGGAATTGAACACGTCACTTATGTTAAATGAGATAGAAGCTCTTTCTTTAAATAAATCCTTACTAAAGGCAAGCGTTGTAGAAAACATGCCTTTTCTTACATTTTGAGCATCTTCACTCGGGCCACTATAAAATACTATGGTTTGCCAATCTATATTTGAGGGCAAAGTTACCTTATTGTTAAGGCGTATAAACCAACTTAAATTATCGGCATCGAAGCTCTCACCTTTGTAGTCGCCTCTTGTAATAGATTGAAACAAATTAAAATTACCGTTAAAATTCCATTTTTTTGTTGGTCTATAGGTTAGGGTAAATTCGAATCCATAACGATTATTGGTAGCTAAGTTAATAGGTGTTCTTCTAATTACCGGAATTTCATTACCACCAACAATGGCTGTATCTCCAGTATCTTCACTAATAAATGTAAATACACTTGTAGAATTTGAATAATAAATAGAAGAGTTAAGCATTAGTTTACCAATTTTATTTAAGTATCCTAAATCCAAGGTGTTTGAATAACTTGGGTCGATGTCAGCATTTCCTTGAAACAAATTAGTCGCACTACTTCTTGATGGAAATGGATTGATAAAACGGGAGCGTGGTCGTCGGATTCGTCTATTATATCCAAGGGTTATACTTTGGTCTTCAGTAATTTCATAGCCTAAATTAACAGTAGGGAATAAGCCTGTATAATTTTTTCTTTCAAAATCGCCACTAGTGGCTTGGTCTATGATAATTCGAGTAGATTCAACACGTAGTCCTAATAAATACGAAAATTTATTTTTTATTTTACTTCCATATTGTGTGTAAACAGCATTAACATATTCTCTATATAATAAATTATTGCTCACATTGGTGTCTATTATAAAATCCCCATTTTCATTGAATGCTAGGGCATAATCGGTATCCAAATTATTAAATGTACCACGATAACCCAATTCAAATTGACTGTCCTCGCCAAATGGGAGCACATAATCGCTTTGTAGTAGAATCCTGTTTTGGTCATTAATTGTTCTTACAGTCTCAATCTCGTCACCATTTTCGGTTATAAGAGAGTACTCATTGTCGTTACTACTTTCATATTTAAAATCAAAAGTAAGTCTGTGGTCACTTTCACCATTGAACTGTTTGTCATAATTCAAGGCATATTCTACTGTTTTGCTATCGTCGTTTTCTGGATCAAAACGGAATGAAGAAATTGGAGTACCATCATCTCTAAATCCATTAATGTTATTGGTTGTTTCATTATCGCTACGGTTATCTCTATAAATAATAGAACCTGTCACGGATGCATCATCTGTTATATACCATTCAACACCAGAATAAATGTTAAGAGCTAGTCGTTGCCTATCAAACTCGCGTTCTTCTTTTAAATAAGAACCGTTGATATAGTTGGTTTCGGTAAGTGAATTCCCAGGAGATTCTCTATAGGTATATCCAGAAGTATTAAAGAAATTAAAATCACCAGTCCTGTAGTTTATATTTCCAGAAATACCTGCATTATTAGGGTATCCTGCATTTGTTGTAATAGCACCGTTTAACCCTTGCAATTTACTACGCCGTAAAATGATGTTTAAAATCCCAGCAGTACCTTGGGCATCATAACGTGCCGAGGGAGAAGTGATTACTTCAACTTTCTCAATGGCTTCAGCTGGCAGTTGCCTTAATGCATCAGTAGAGTTTAGACCAACTAAACCTGATGGTTTACCATTAATAAGGATGCGTACATTATCATTGCCACGCAAGGCTACATTACCTTCTACATCAACCGAAACCGATGGTACATTATCTAGAACATCACTTACAGTCCCTCCACTTACAGTAAGGTCTTTACCAACATTGTAAATCTTTTTGTCCAATTTAATCTCAACAGTTGTTCTTTCTGCAATAACTTCTATTTCACCAAGGGCTTGAGCATCTATTTCCATTTCAAAAACTCCAAGGTCTGTATCAGTTGTTAAACTACGGTTAGCTATGGTTATTTTTTTAAATGAAATATATTCAATAGAAACATCGTAAACTCCAGCAGGAACAGGAATACTAAAGTCTCCTTTTACATCGGTAATACCTCCTGTGACAATTTTGTTTTCTTGTTTACTGAAAAAAGCAACGGTAGCATATTCTAGTGGCTCTTTGGTTTCTTTATCAAGAACCTTACCAGTTATTTTTACATCTTTTAGAACATTTGTAGGACTTGGTCCTTGTTGGGCAATTACAGTAGTTACAAATAGTCCTATAAAAAGGATGGTTAGAAATAGTTTGTTCATGTGTGATTTTTGCAATTTAGACCCCAAAAGTAGAGTAAGGTTTAACCTAGTTTGGTTAAACTTTTGTTAAAAGAAATTAAGGTTTTGTTAACTAAATACTTAAAAACATTAAACAAAACTATAATATGTCTAAAATTTTCTCTGGTGGACGTCCAATAACGGCCTTGTCGTCATTGATTATAATTGGTCGCTCAATAAGCTTGGGATTGTTAACCATTGCTTCAATAAGTTCATTGTCCGAAAGGGCTTTATTTTTGTAGTTTCCTTTCCAAATGGTTTCATTTTTTCTAACCAACTCAATTGGTGAAATGCCTAAAAGATTTATAATGTCTTCGAGTTCTTTAGCTGTTGGTACGTTTTCTAAGTATTTTATCACTTCAAATTCCTTACCAGATTTTTCTAAAACTTGTAGTCCTTGACGCGATTTGCTGCATCTGTTATTATGGTATATTTTTATCATGTTTTATAATTTAAAGATTATTGTCACTACTTTCTTGCTGTCCCATCATCATTAAATAAGACTTTAAGAATGCTTCAATGTCACCATCCATAACAGCATCAACATTGCCTGTTTCATGACTTGTTCTAACATCTTTAACTAATTTATATGGATGCATAACGTAGTTACGTATTTGGCTTCCCCATTCTATTTTCATTTTACCTGCTTCAATATCATCACGCTGTTCCATTTGTTTTTGTAATTCTATTTCATACAATTGTGACTTTAACATTTGAAGTGCTCTTGCACGATTATCATGTTGAGATCGCGTTTCAGAACATTGAATTTGAATGCCAGAAGGTTTATGTAAAAGCTGTACTTTAGTTTCTACTTTATTCACGTTTTGCCCTCCAGCACCACTTGAGCGAGCTGTTGTAATTTCAATATCTGCTGGATTTATGTCAATTTCAATAGTATCATCAACTAAAGGATATACATATACCGAAGCAAAACTTGTATGACGTTTGGCATTACTATCAAAAGGCGAAATACGTACCAAACGATGTACACCATTTTCTCCTTTAAGCCAACCGAAAGCGAAGTCACCTTCAATTTCAAGGGTTACGGTTTTAATGCCTGCAACATCGCCTTCCTGAAGGTTGAGTTCCTTTACTTTAAAGCCATTTTTTTCGGCATACATCAAGTACATTCGCATCAACATACTTGCCCAATCACAAGATTCAGTGCCACCAGCTCCAGCTGTTATTTGTAACACTGCGCTTAATGAATCACCTGGTTCAGAGAGCATGTTTTTGAACTCTAACTTTTCAATAAGGTTTAAAGCTTTGTCAAATCTTTTTTGAACGTCTTCAGCAGAAGCTTCATCTTCCTTGAAAAATTCATAGATTACCTCAAGGTCATCAACTAAAGTTTTGGATGCATTATAGTCTTCGACCCAGCTTTTTTTCTCTCGAATAGACTTCATGACTATTTCTGCTTGCTTGGAATCATTCCAGAAATTTGGGTCAAATGTTTGTTCTTCTTCGTTTTGAATTTCTATAAGTTTGGCATCAATGTCAAAGATAGTGCCTTAGTTTGTCAAGGCGTGTATTAAGGTCTTTTATGTGATCGGATGTAATCATGTTTTAATTTTCAACAAAAATAGGATTATTATATCATGTTCAAAATTAAAAATCGAGAATTTAGTTGTTAACCAAATTAGCGTTAAACAGCTTTTTTAGTCCTGATTAATTTGTGTAGATTTATAGTCTTAATTTTTTAATCAACTATACATTTATAATGAAAAAATTATTTGCATTATCCGTATTCGTTCTATTTACAGTTTTTGTTGTTGCTCAAAATAATAATGACAAACAGCTAAAAAACTTTAAAGGCTATTTCGATTTTTCTTATGACGAATCTTCAGACAAAATCACACTTGATGTCAAGGATTTAGATAAAGAGTTTTTATATGTAAGCTCATTGTCCAGCGGTATAGGTTCTAACGATATAGGATTGGATAGAGGTCAACTAGGTGGTGAGCGTGTAGTAAAATTCATTAAAGCAGGTAATAAGCTATTGCTTGTCCAACCAAATCAAGATTATAGGGCACTTACAGATAATGCATTAGAACGAGCGAGTATTGAACAGGCTTTTGCAAAATCGGTATTGTTTGGTTTTCCAATTATAGAAGAGAAAAATGGAGTCCATAAAATTGATTTAACTCCTTTTTTAATGCAAGATACGCATGGCGTTTCAAATAGATTAAAGGGTTCACGCGAGGGTTCATACAGTTTGGATAAAAGTAAAAGTGCTATGTGGTTACCAAGAACTAAAGCATTTCCAAAAAACATAGAATTTGATGTGCTATTGACTTTTAAAGGACAACCAACAGGACGTAATTTAAGAAGCGTAACTCCAACAGGTTCGTTGGTTACTGTAAACCAACACCATTCTTTTATTGAATTACCAGATGATAATTATCAACCAAGAGAGTTTGATGTACGTAGTGGAGCCATTTCTATGTCATATATGGATTATGCAACACCAGTTCAGGAGCAAATTAGAAAGCGTTTTGTGGTTCGACATAGATTGCAAAAAAAGAATCCTGGTGCAGCAAAGAGTGAAGTGGTGGAGCCAATAGTGTATTATTTAGATAATGGCACACCAGAACCAATTCGTTCGGCATTAATAGATGGTGCTAAATGGTGGAATCAAGCTTATGAAGCGGCAGGTTTTATAAATGCATTTCAGGTAAAAATGTTGCCAGACGATGCCGACCCAATGGATTGTAGGTATAACGTGATTCAATGGGTTCATCGCTCTACAAGAGGCTGGAGTTATGGAGCTAGTGTTACCGACCCAAGAACTGGCGAAATCATAAAAGGTCATGTAAGTCTGGGAAGTTTAAGAGTACGTCAAGATTTTTTAATAGCTCAAGCATTAATGAACAAGCCATTTGCTGAGCGTGATGATAATTACCAACCAATGTTAGACATGGCTTTGGCAAGAATTAGGCAATTAAGTGCGCACGAGGTTGGTCACACTATTGGATTTGCTCACAATTTTGCTGCGAGTACCAACGGAAGAGCATCAGTAATGGATTATCCGCATCCTACAATTACACTTAAAAATGGTGACGTAGATTTAAGTAATGCCTATGCTGTTGGCATTGGCGTTTGGGATAAAGTAACAGTAGCCTATAGTTATGCCGAATTTGATAAAGGAGCAAATGAACGTGAAGAATTAAACAAAATTTTAGACAAAGCCAAAAGCGATGGACTTCGTTTTATTACAGATAGTGATGCTAGAGCTCAAGGAGGTGCGCATGCTTTGGCGCATCTTTGGGATAATGGTAAAAGTGCTTCTGATGAATTGAACAATGTTTTGGCTGTTAGAAAAAAAGCAATTAATAGTTTTTCAGTAGATAATATTCGTACCAACGAACCTTATTCTGCGTTAGAAGATGTATTTGTGCCTTTGTACTTTTTTCATCGTTATCAAACTGAAGCTGCTTCAAAAGTAGTTGGAGGATTGGATTATAACTATGCTGTTAAAGGCGATGGTCAATTGACAGTGAAAAGTATTGATGTGGCAACACAAAAAGAAGCTTTAAACGCACTTTTAAAAACCATTGATGCCAAAACGCTGGCTATTCCAAAGAACAAATTAGAATTATTTCCACCAAGAGCCTTTGGATATTGGAGAAGTAGAGAATCATTTAAAGGTAAAACAGGTGTTGCCTTCGATCCATTAAGTGCAGTTTCTACGGCTAGTGATATGACTTTGAAATTATTATTGCATCCACAACGTGCCAATAGAATGATTCAGCAAAAAAGTTTAGATAGCAAACAACTAGGTTTGGAAGATATGTTGAATACACTTATTGATAATTGGATTAATAAAACTCATAAAGATGATTATTTGGCTGAAGTACAGCAAATGGTTAACCAAAATGTGTTAAAATATTTAATGAACCTTGCTGTAAGTGACCAATCGTTTTTTCAAGTAAAGGCAATTGCAAACAAAGCGATTAGGGATATAGCGATGAAGTCTTTAAGTTTTAATGACGCTTACAAAATGCAATATGCTTTAATGATGAAGCAGTTTAGTGATGATCCAAATGAATTCAAGTTGCCTTCAGCTCCTGAAATTCCTGATGGCTCTCCAATTGGAAGCGATATGTGTAATTACAATCCTAATTATTAGAGTGTCTGGTTGAGTGCAGTCAAAACCTCGTCAAAAATTAGTTTTAACAAAAAGATTCCCATTGGAATTTTCTTGAGAGGAGTCAAAAGATGAGAAAATAAATATGATTATAGATTTAAGAAGCGATACAGTTACCAAGCCAACAAAAGGTATGTTAGATGCTATGTTGTCGGCACAAGTTGGTGACGATGTATATAAAGAAGACCCAACCGTTAATGCTTTAGAAGAACGTATTGCAAGCATGTTTGGAAAAAAATCAGCATTGTTTTTTCCTACAGGAAGTATGGCTAATCAAGCTGCAATAAAACTGCACACCAATCCAGGTGAACAAGTGATATGCGATAAATATGCTCATGTCTATAACTACGAAGGTGGAGGAGCATCCTTTAACAGCGGTGTGTCTTGCAAACTTATTGATGGTCACAGAGGAATGTTTACTACAAATCAAGTTGTGGAATCTATAAATCCGCCAGATTTTTATCACAGTCCACTAACACGTTTAGTGGCTGTTGAAAACACCACAAACAAAGGAGGAGGAGCGTGTTGGGATTTTGAAGAAATTAAAAAAATAAGAACCGTTTGCGATGCACATAACTTGGGATATCATTTAGATGGCGCGCGTTTATGGAATGCATTGGTAACTAAAGATGAAACTGCAAAGCAATATGGTGAGGTGTTCGATACGATTTCGGTGTGTTTAAGCAAAGGTTTAGGCTGTCCTATTGGTTCTGTGCTTGTTGGAGATGAAGATATTATGAAAGGCGCTATAAGAATCCGTAAAATTTTTGGAGGAGGTATGCGGCAAGTAGGTTATTTGGCTGCAGCTGGATTATATGCCTTGGATAATAATATAGACAGACTTAAAGCAGACCATAAAAAAGCTAAAGATATTGGAGTGGTTTTGCATGAATTATCTATAATTAAAGCTGTAGAGCCTATTGAAACTAATATTGTGATTTTTGAGTTAGAATCTCATGTTGATGAAAGTGAATTTCTTCAACAATTGGCTGATAACAATATTCAAATTATAGGAATGGGTGGTGGAAAATTACGTATGGTAACCCATTTGGATTATACTGATGTGATGCATGAGAAGTTGCTTTCTATTCTAAGTGATTTTTAGTTTCTTAAGTACTTTTCATTTATTTTGTACCTTAACATAAACGACTACCTTAGTTTATGCGAAAATGCGTTTTCATATTTTTTGGTTTATTACTCTTTTTAGGTTGTAATCCTAAAGACTCCAACAAATACGTTTGGTACACAAGAGAAGTGACTGCTACGGCTTATAATTCCTTAGCTTATCAAACAAGCGAGCAACCAAATATTACTGCTTTTGGAGACTCTTTAAAACCAGGAATGAAATACATTGCAGTGTCTAGAGATTTATTGGCTTTAGGTTTAAAGCATAATACGCTTGTTACCATTGAAGGGTTAGAAGGTATTTATTTGGTAAAAGACAAAATGAATAGACGCTGGAAAAACCGCATTGATATTTACATGGGAAACGATGTAAAAGCCGCTAAAAAATGGGGACGAAAAAAATTAATCATCCAATATCGCCTCGAAGTAAAGGACTCTACATAACGTTGATTTCACATTTTAGTTTTGAAGTAGCATACCTCCTAAAAGTCTTCTCAAAATGACAATTTAATTCAATTCCTCCCTTGAGGGAGGATTAAGGAGGGTGTTATTTATAGATAAATTATCTTCTAATAAATAATAAGAATTTGAGCGGCAAGTCTAACAGCGTAGCGGTCTATAATCTAATTTCTAACAGTGAAACGGTCTCACTTAAAGATATCCATTCCAGGAATATTCGGCATACCTTCTTTTGCTACAGCAGCCACTTCAGTTTCGTGAACATTACCAGCTTTTTCAATGGCTTTATTAAGTGTTAAAACTAAGTAATCTTCCAGTTGTTCTTTGTCTTCAAGCAATTGCTCATCAATTTCAATCGATTTAACTGCTCTGTTTCCAGTAAGAGTAACTTTTAATAAACCATCAATACTTGATTCATCAATATAAACTGAGTTTAATCGCTCTTTAGTAGCTTCAACTTTAGCTTGGGTTTCTTTAAGTTTTCCCATCATTCCCATTAAATCACCGAACATAATTTTTAGTTTTTAGTTTCTCATGCAAAACTATTTAATTTTTATATTTTTGAGCGCTAAATAAGGCGTAAAATTTAACCTCTTGAAAAAAAATAATTTCCCTCCAGTTGCAAAACAAATTCCTAAAGAATTAGTAGCTCATAATGATGTTAGAATAGATAATTACTTCTGGTTAAATGATAGAGAAAATCCTGAAGTAATTGATTGTTTAGAACAAGAAAACGCGTATTGTGATAATAAAATGAAGCATACTGAACAGTTCCAGAAAGACTTGTTCGAGGAAATGAAATCGCGTATTAAAGAAGATGACCAATCAGTTCCTTATAAATATAATGGTTATTGGTATATAGTTAAATTTGAAACCGGAAAGGATTATCCTATTTATTTTAGACGTAAAAAAACTATAGATGCTCCTGATGAGCTATTGTTTGACTGTAATAAAATGGCCGAAGGACAATCCTACTTTAAGCTTTCAGGAATTAGTATTAGTCCCGATAACTCAAAAGCAGCCTTTGCTTTAGATACTGTTGGCAGACGTCAATACACTATTCATATTAAAGATTTAAAGACTAACGAATTATTCCCAGAACGTATTACCAACGCAACTGGTTCGTCCACTTGGGCTAATGATAATAACACCTTGTTTTATACTTCTAAGAACGAGC
The DNA here is from genome assembly GCA_963975205.1 of uncultured Flavobacteriaceae bacterium. GTDB lineage: Bacteria > Bacteroidota > Bacteroidia > Flavobacteriales > Flavobacteriaceae > Pontimicrobium. Next base: position 97,561 of record CAXBFU010000009.1, read on the forward strand.
AAACGCTTCGTTCAGAAAAAGTATTAAAGCATATTTTAGGAACCGACACTAAAAATGATGAACTGGTTTATCATGAAGAAGACAATACATTTAATGTGTCAGTTTATAAATCGAAATCACGACAATATATCATTATAGCTAGTCATAGCACGTTGACTAACGAATACCAAATTTTAGATGCCAATAAGCCAAATGATGAATTTGAATTATTTCAAGAACGTATTAGAGGTTTAGAATATAGCATTTCGCATTTTGAAAACCACTTTTATATCCTTACAAATTTGGATAATGCTACCAACTTTAAACTCATGAAAACCAATATTGCTAATACAGCTATTGAACATTGGGAAGAAGTGATTCCGCATCGTAAAAATGTAATGCTCGAAGGCATTGATATTTTTAAAGAATTCTTAGTAATTAGTGAGCGTGAAAATGGTTTGAATAATATTAGAATTAAACGTTGGGACAACACCGACGACTACTATTTACCTTTCAATAATGAAACCTATACTGCTTATTCAAGTACCAACGTAGATTTTGACACTACTATTTTGCGTTATGGTTATAATTCGCTCACAACTCCAGCGTCGATTATTGATTTTGATATGGTTAATAAAACCAAGGACATTAAAAAAGAACAGGAAGTTTTAGGTGGAAAATTTAATAAGAACAATTACGTATCTGAACGTATTTGGGCAACAGCAGATGATGGAACAAAAATCCCAATGTCTATCGTGCATCATAAAAACACTAAAAAAAACAAAGATACACCTTTATTAATTTACGCGTATGGTTCGTATGGTCATACCATTGACCCTTATTTTTCAACTATTAGGTTAAGCTTGTTAGACAGAGGTTTTATATATGTAATTGCACACGTAAGAGGTGGAGAATATTTGGGCAGACCTTGGTACGAAAATGGAAAATTACTGTTGAAGAAAAACACATTTACCGATTTTATTACTTGTTCACGGCATTTAATAGATATTAACTATACCTCGTCAAATCATTTGTATGCAATGGGAGGAAGTGCAGGAGGTTTACTAATGGGAAGCATTATCAACATGGAACCTAATTTGTATAATGGAGTTGTGGCTCAAGTGCCTTTTGTGGATGTCATTACCACTATGCTCGACAATTCCATTCCGTTAACAACAGGTGAGTACGACGAATGGGGAAACCCTAACGATTTAGCCTCTTATAACTATATAAAGTCGTATTCCCCTTATGATAATGTAGCAAAGCAAAATTATCCCAATCTATTGGTAATTGCAGGTTTGCATGATAGTCAAGTACAATATTGGGAACCAGCGAAATGGGTTGCAAAATTACGTACACACAAAACAAATAATGCACTTTTATTGTTAAAAACCAATATGGATGCAGGACATGGTGGTGCTTCAGGAAGATTTGAATCACTGAAAGAAGATGCATTAGAATTTGCATTTTTATTCGATTTAGAAGGAATTAAAGCCTAATTAAAAAAAAACATGTACTTTTGCCAAGTTGAAGAGTTACTACATGTAACTTTAAATTACATTTATGAAACACAGCAAAAATGTATTTGATAATGTGTTAGACCTTATAGGCAATACACCTCTTATCAAACTTAATAAATTGACCTCAAATTTTAAAGGTGAATATTTAGCTAAAGTTGAAGCTTTTAATCCAGGTCATTCTTCCAAAGATAGAATAGCACTTTACATTATAGAGCAAGCTGAAAAGAAAGGTATTCTAAAACCAGGTGATACCATCATTGAGACTACTTCAGGAAATACTGGATTTAGCATAGCTATGGTGAGTATTATTAAAGGATATGAATGTATTTTGGCAGTAAGTTCTAAGTCATCAGCCGATAAAATAGACATGCTTCGTACTATGGGAGCAAAAGTGTATGTTTGTCCAGCACATGTAAGTGCTAATGACCCTCGCTCTTATTACCAAGTAGCAAAACAACTGCACGAAGAAACAAAAGGCTCGGTTTATATTAATCAATATTTTAACGAATTAAACCTTCAAGCACATTACGAAACTACTGGTCCAGAAATTTGGAACCAAACTGAAGGAAAAATAACACATTTGGTAGCTTGTAGTGGGACAGGAGGAACAATTTCAGGAACTGCTAAGTATTTAAAAGAGCAAAATCCTGATATAAAAGTGATTGGTGTTGATGCTTATGGCTCAGTACTTAAAAAGTATCACGAAACTCGTGAGTTAGATACCGATGAAATTTATCCTTATAGAATCGAAGGTTTGGGAAAAAATTTGATTCCTAGTGCTACAGATTTTGATATCATCGATACATTTATAAAAGTTACCGATGAAGAAAGCGCACATACTGCAAGAGAAATAGCAAGAATCGAAGGCCTTTTTGTTGGCTACACAAGTGGCGCTGCTATGCAAGCAATAAAACAACTAAATGAAGAAGGAGAATTTAAAAAAGAAGATAATATTGTAATAATTTTCCCAGATCATGGATCGCGTTATATGAGCAAAATATATAGTGATAAATGGATGGAAGAACAAGGCTTCTTGGATAGTAAAAATGAAGCATTAATAAAAAAAATACAATATATTAACTAGCCAAAACAAATAACCACAACAACCTGTAATTTTTTTCATACAAGTATTACAGGTTTTTTTATGGACAAAATTTTATAAACATATAGTGTATAAATTAATTATGTTGTGAAGATTAATTTGTATAATTTTGCTGCATCTAACTAAGACTAATAGCTGAATGAAGGATTTATTTGAAAAGATATATAAAGACAAAGGACCATTAGGAAAATGGGCTTCACAAGCAGAAGGTTATTTTGTGTTTCCAAAACTGGAAGGACAAATTTCCAATAGGATGAAATTCCAAGGAAAAGATGTGATAACATGGAGTATAAATGATTATTTAGGATTGGCCAACCACCCAGAAGTACGTAAAGTCGATGCCGAAGCAGGAGCTGCTTACGGCTCAGCGTACCCAATGGGAGCTCGAATGATGTCAGGTCATACAGCACTTCACGAACAATTACAAGAAGAGCTAGCTGCTTTTGTTAATAAAGAGGCTGCCTATTTACTAAACTTTGGTTATCAAGGAATGGTATCAACCATCGACGCTTTAGTTGGAAAGGACGATATTATAGTATATGATGTTGATGCACATGCTTGTATTATCGATGGTGTGCGTTTGCACATGGGTAAACGCTTCACCTACAAGCACAATGATGTGGAGAGTTTAGAAAAAAACCTAGAACGCGCTACTAAAATGGCCGAACAAACAGGAGGAGGAATTCTTGTGATTTCTGAAGGTGTGTTTGGTATGCGTGGTGAACAAGGACGACTAAAAGAAATTGTTGCCCTTAAAAAGAAATTCAACTTTAGGTTTTTAGTTGATGATGCTCATGGTTTTGGCACCTTAGGTAAAACAGGTGCTGGAGCAGGAGAAGAGCAAGGCGTACAAGATGATATAGACGTATATTTTGCAACTTTTGCCAAATCTATGGCTGCAACAGGAGCTTTTATAGCTGCCGATAAAGAGATAATAGATTTTTTAAAATATAACTTGCGTTCGCAAATGTTTGCTAAATCACTGCAAATGCAATTGGTTGTTGGCGCATTGAAGCGTTTAGATATGTTAAGGTCAATGCCTGAACTTAAAAATAATCTTTGGACCATTGTTAATGCATTACAATCTGGACTAAAAGAGCGTGGTTTTGATATTGGAACAACACAAAGTTGTGTAACTCCTGTGTTTTTAAATGGCAGTATTCCTGAAGCTATGGCTTTAGTTAGAGACTTAAGAGAAAATTACGGAATCTTCTGTTCTATAGTAGTTTATCCTGTGGTACCTAAAGGAATAATTCTATTACGAATGATACCAACGGCAACGCATACCTTAGAAGATGTCGAAGTTACTTTAAATGCTTTTTCGGCAATTAGATCTAGACTTGAAAATGGAACCTATAAACGTTTATCTGCTGCTGTTGCTGCATCAATGGGTGAATAGTTTATGACATAAATTTCATATAAAGAGGCGCATTCAGAATTTAGCTAAGTTTTAGAATACACCACAAAAAAATCCAAGAT
>CAXBFU010000010.1:0-98111 GCA_963975205.1 uncultured Flavobacteriaceae bacterium
AAAAGTTTTATTCAAAACCCGTAGGGCTTGACCTTTATAGCCTTGCGCGTTGGCTGTGGTAGCCACATATATTTGCTACCTTTTTTATTTATTGACTGTTCTTCTAAAACATCTAAAATATCTTGTTTTTTGTATAAGATTCTGTTGCCCATACGAATTGGATTTAAAATACCGTGTTTATTCCAAGAATGTATCGTTACTAAACTTATTCTTAAATAATCGGCTACTTCTTGTCTTGTTAGTAATTCATCATTTTTTGATTTTGATAGTTCTTTAAGATAATCTTCTATTTTAAACAATAATTTATCAGCTACCTTATCGGCTAATTCATCAATTGTGACTTCTGTAATTTGGATTGTTTTTGTAATCATATTGAAATGTATTTAATTAATTGAACAACACTTTTTGGGGCATAAACTCTTAAAAAAATAGGTTATTTCCAATTTGAGCGTGGGGTGAAGCGTTTGTATGGGTAGCGTTTTAAATAGTTGTTTGATAAAACAGCATTTAAACAAGCTACTTATACAGGACTTTTAGGCAATAGCTTTTTGTTTTTTTGAGGTACGAGAAAAAGCAATATGCTATGGCGTATTACTACATTTTATGAATCTATTTTTTTATAACCGCTGACTTGGGTGGTGGGGAAAAGTGGACTATTAAATTTGTTAACGAAATGAAACAAACAAAGACTTGAGGTAAGGAATACTTGGACTTAACGATGGTTTTGTGCAGCTTGAATGAGATAACGAATATAATACTAAACTAATTCAACCTTTTAAATTTACGACTGTTTAATGCTTGTTCAAAATATCGTTATATGTTCGGATGTGAGCGTTGGAATAGCGGATATTTAGCTCATATCATTTTTATTTTAAATTAATGTACTCGTGAATATCCACAGTTTAATTTTAGTTCCGATTTGTGCGGATGGTGAGTGGATATTTTACATAATACCAGTTATAGCTACAAAATGCATTAACACTGCGATAGCAAACCTTTGAAAAGTGCCGTTTGCTACTATAACTTGTATTATGTAAACATAGCTTGGGGTAGTTTTTGGTGTGCGCGTTGGCAACAGCTCTTTGCTTTTTTGTTGTACCAATTAAAATCAATAGTTGATTAGACAAAATAAGCAATGTGCTGTGTGTGGGTTGGCAACCAAAAACTACAAGCGCGTTGGATAGCGGAACAAAACAAAAGACAGAGGGTTTTGAGGTACGAAAAAACTGGGTTTTGTTTTGTGGGGAAAATAAAATACGAATAAAAATGGATAAAGCTATACTTTATTATAAATGCAAGTTTTTCTTTTCTTCTTAATCTTGAGATATCATTCTTTTATAAAAACCATAAAGCATCTTTAGCATCATCTGGAACACCGTTATTAAAACGTGGTGCTATTTGGGCTACCATTTCGGGATATTTTATGGTAATTGGTACATTTTGTTGACGTAAGGATTTCCAATACAATCTGCTGAACTGATATACTTGGGTTAATAATGCTTCAATTACCTCAACATCTTCAAAAGCATCATCATCCGGACTGCTTATTTTTATTTTAATTGGGAATGGATAACCGTCTGTATCAGAATAAAAACGGTCGTTTGGATAGCGTGCATTATTGAAAAGTAAAAATTTATTTAAACCTATACGAATGTATGTACCACTTACGGGCATTAATTTATCTCCCCAATTTACATCGTAAGCAATCATATCTTCTGCTTCGGTTTTATTGATATTCAAAATATATAAAGGCACTCCTAATTTTAGTTTGTTCATCCCATCAATAATTGGTTTTAGTTCTTCATAGCTCATTTCTTTATAAAAATGAATGACTACTTTATCTGCTTGACTTACGGACGTAAAATCTCTAATTGCCTTTAATATGCTGCCTGCTAATAGTTCTGTTTCGTTTTGGTTGAAGTATTCAAAATTTCTGAATAATCCATTATTTTGAAAACTAAATGCACTTGCTATATACCTTCTGTTTTCGCCTTGATTGGTAAATGCTCCTACCCCTATAACCAATTCTTTCTTATCGGTTACTGCCAGCTTCCAAGGTGCTCCGCCTAATTTGGCGTGAATAGCTAATGCCATATTTTGTAATGAAAACTGAAAATTGTATTGGTCTTGGATGTTTACAATCATTTTTTCGTAATCCACTACTTGGGTTACAATGCCTTCATTTAAAAACAATTCTTTAATGTGGATGTAAATTTCCCTATCGTCTGGATGTGGTGTAAATTTATCGAAAGGACTGATGTAAAATGCTGCATACTTTATATTGTCGTGGTCAAACGTTAAACTTTCGAGTTTTTCAACGATTTCTGGAATTGGGTCGTTTTCATTTGTGAATTCAATAAAGTGTTCTTTTGAAGCTGTAGCCTTGATATTTACATAGGCTTCCAATCCTTTATAATAGTTTTTTGCGGTATTTACACCTTCTTTTAGATTTTGATAGAAAGACAGCACCGAATCTTTATGTGAGGTATGGCAAATAAAAAATATCTTGATATTTTGATTGTTTGGACGTCTGTAAGGGTTTAGAATGTTCATTGCCTTTTTAGGCACTAAATGGGTTCTTTTGTTACCATATTGGTCTTTGCCAAACTCTAATAAACCCAAGTTAGGATTAATGTGATTAATACGGTTACCAGGAACATCTATAAAAGCATCTTCCTTAAAAGGAAATAAGGCTTTAAATTCTTCTGTAAACAAATACTTTTCTGCAAATTTGGAAATAAGTGCTATATACTTTTGGTATTTGTTTTTTGGTCTGTTTGGTTCTTCAATAGGTATGTTTAAAGCTCTTGCCAATTGTAAATTAAATATTGGAAAGGCTTGATTGAAGTCTATGCTATTGTGAAATTCTTGTTTGTCCTCTGTATCGAGGTTCATTTGGTAATTGAAGGTTTTTTGACCATATACACAACGCTTAATATACTCGGTTTCCTCAATATCCTGAACGGACTTTGTAAGGACTTTTGAGTTGCCATCATATGACACCACTAGCTCGGGTAGGTCTGTGAGTGTTGCAAACTGTATTTTGAATGAAAATTTATAATATAAATTATAGTCTGCTGTATTTCCTTTTTTTGAAGGCATCCATACCTGTACATCACGTACAAAGTTTTTGACTACGATATAACCCTTGTCTAAAAAATAAGTTTTTAATTGGTGTTTAAGGAATTGCTTATATATGCGAAGTTCTTTGCCGTTTGTTAAGTCTATTTTAGTGCTTGGTGCGTTGGGTATCTCTTGGGTAAAGGTGGTGTAAATATGCTCTAAACCTGATATATCTGTATCTGGAAATGCCTCTTTTATATGCTTTGAAAACTTTGACCAATGTATGGGATGACTGCCTTCTGTCTCTTCTAACGAAAGAAAAATGGTAGGTGTACTACTTGGCCATTTAAAATTGAGAATGTTGGTTTTTAAGTGTTCTTGCATAATAATGAGGTGTTTAGTTTTTACATAAGGATTCAGGGGAATTAAGGATAAAGTGTATTAGTCGTTATCGTTTTTTTTTAGTTTTTTGATATGTTTATCAAAATCTGAAATGATTTTTTGAGATTTATTGAAGGTGTCGTATTCTTTTTCTGCTTTAGAGATAGCTTGTTTGTGAGAGATACGCCCTTTACCTTCTAGTATTTGATATTCATTAAAGTTTAAAAACTTGTCTACGCTTTCTGCAAGACCTTGCATTGTAAAGGTGTTACGTCTTTTAATTAGATTTTCGATGTAATCAAAGTAGCCGGAAACGTTGCGTTCTAACTCTTTAATTTCATCTTCTTCTAAATAGTTTTTTGCGATTTTAGCATCGGTTTTTAAGACTCTACCGTCTGGTGCATTTTTATATGTGGTTAAGCCCATTTTTGGCTTTTTGCTATCGGCACGTTTATGAATGATTTCGGCAGCTGTTTGACCTGTAATGGCGTAATGAAACTTGTTTTGCACCATTGCATAAAAGTTTTTAGTAATCTCGCTTTTAGGGTTATAATCTATACTACACTCTGCAAATATTTGTGTTACTTGATGGTAAATGCGTTGCTCACTAGCACGTATAGAGCGTACTCTATCGAGTAATTCTCTAAAATAATCTTTACCGAATGTGCTTTGTGCTTGTTTTAAACGGTTATCGTCTATAGCAAAGCCTTTTATAATATATTCGCGTAAAGTTTTTGTAGCCCAAATACGGAATTGTGTTGCTCGCTGTGAATTGACACGGTAGCCTACTGAAATTATAGCATCGAGGTTATAAAATGCAGTATTATAATTTTTGCCATCGCTTGCAGTTGTCAAAATTTCTTTGACAACTGAATTTTGTTGTAACTCACCATCATTAAATATGTTACCAAGGTGGTAGCTTATTGTTTGTTTTGAAACCTTAAATAACTCTGCCAATGCTTTTTGCGTAAGCCAGATGGTTTCATCTTGAACTAAAACTTGTAAACGAACATCGCCTTGTGGTGTTGTGTAGAGTAGGAACTCACTTTCTTGTGGTAGTTTCTCGCTCATTGTCTTTATTATTTAAACTGTTCTGTAAGTATTAAACCTCTATCTATTTCAACCGCTATATCATTACTGGATTTGGCTTGTGCATTTAAAGATAGTAATACCTTTAAGCCTTCCTCTGTTTGGTAATCAATATCTTGTTTAAAGAAAATTTCAATAGCCTGTTTAATTCTTTGCTTTAAAATATTAAGTTCCTTTTGAGGATTGCCCTTTTCTTCGGCTCTGGTAAGGGAATAATATTCTCCTTTGGATGGCCTTCTTATTCGTCTATCTAATTTGTAAGCTCTGTTTAAGAATGCTTCCAAACGCATTGCTTTCATTTCTTCTGTTGCCATTTTACAATACTTGATTTATAAGGTTTTTAATATCTTCGATGCTAGAAAGGTCTTTAATGATTATTTCATAATCACCATTTCCCCAGTGACCTTTACCAGAAACATCCTTGGTTAAACCATTTGGGTCATTTAGTTCACCTTTTTTCTTATTAATCCACATTTTTAACTGTTTAGTCTGGATAGTGATGTCTACAATATTGGTTTTTGTTTTGAATGCGATATAATCTTTCTTTGGAATCACTTTAATCTCGTTATCTAAAGCTAAAATTGCTTCTTTAACCTCTTTATATAATTGAATTATAACTCCGTTTCTATTTTTGAAATGGTCTTCTTCTGTGTACTTTCCTTTTTGTGTTGTGAGACTCACCAACTTTAAAGGGTTCTTTTCTTCTTTGTTGGTTGAAAATAACTCTTTAGCCTTTTTTGCTGTTTTATTGGCTAAAGCATCTAAATAGATATTTTGTATTAGTTCAAAAAGAGCTTCGAAATTTTTTAACTCATCCGTTTTACAAGCAATACAATTTTGAGCTAAAATATTTTTTGCAGATTTTTTTAAATCTGAACTTATCTTGTCGATTGATAAGTTTGAAAAATAACCAGCTTTTTCTTTTAATGCTTGCTGAAAAGCTTGTTCAAATTTTTCAGGTGCATACAAATTTTCAATTGTACAATCTGCAGAATGATTTTCTGGTTTTGGTAATGCTAAAGCGTAAAAATTATTAGGCCAATCTTTTTTTGAAGGTTCTACTTTTAAACCCTTTCTATACCCTTCTTTGTTTTCTTCTTTTTGAAATTTACCTAAAGAATTTTGACCTGGTGCATCATTGTCATAAATTGCTATATAAACTTTATCATTGTTTAAGTTAGCTTCAAACAGCCCTAACATAAAAGGCTGTATTTTAGATTCACTACCGAATGAGAATATGTCAAAATCTAAATTTTTATATTTTGATTTTAACTTATCAAATGCATTTTTTATATGTATTTTATCGTGCTTACCTTCAACTAATAGTATAATATTTTTGTTACTAGATAAGAAGGTGCTTTGTTGATGCTTATTCCAAAAATCACCCGCTAAATCATCTATAATTTCCTGTTTTTGTTTAGAAATAATTTTACCGTTATTCACCATAAACAAACAATCATCGTTCATTGCTTTTGTTACGGTTGGTGAATGCGTAGTTATCACTATTTGCCTGTTATCTTTATATGGCTCAAAAGTTTTTATTATTTGGTTTTTATTATTAAGGTGTATATGTGCATCTGGCTCATCTAAAATAAACAAGCTATCTTCTTGTTCGGCAAACTCAAATGCTGCTTTAATTAATAATAATTTCTTTTCTCCTTCGCTTAAATCTTGAACGGTTAAATGTTGATTAAAACGTATTACAATATCTGTAACAATTTTAGTTTTTTTAGGGGAAAAAGCTATGTAAAGTAACTTATAGACATCGTCTGGTATATAGCCTTCTTCACTAATTATTTTTTTAAACTCCTTTAAAGTATACTCATTTTTTTTATCAATTTTTCTTATAAAATCTAGCACTAAACCCTCTGTGTATTGTGAGTAATTTGACTTATTAAAGTTTATATAGATTTTATCTACTTGATTTATTTTAAGAACATTTTTAACAAATTCTTTATTGTCTTCTAGGTCTGACAACAGTAAACTTAATAATGATAAATGCCAATAGAACTTATTTAAGTATAGCATTTGAGGCATTAAAGATGTTGCTTGCAAAATACCTGTATGGCTTGATTTGTTTATGTTTTTAACATACTCATCATAAAATGGAAAAAAGCAATTTTGCCAAAGCCTATCTTCTTCTCCGCTGTAAATAGCAATTACTTTTTTTGGTAAATAATCTTTTATATTTATTGTTGCTACATCATCAACAAAAGAGGTGACTTTAGAGCGGTTCTTTTCTATTTTAATCTTTTGATTATTGCTATTAACATACTCAATGAGGTAATCAAAAGATACATTCTCGTTTGAGCGGTATAAGCTTCTAAAAATGTAACTAATAGCTTCTAACAAATTACTTTTACCACTACCATTGTTACCAATTAAGGCGATTATATCTGCATTGTGCAACAATTGTACTTCTAAATTTTTATAGCCTTCTATTTTTAGGTTAGTTATTTTCATTAGGCAGTAAATATTTCTTGTTCAAAATTAAGTAGAGCTTCATCTCTGTTTTGTTTGGCTTTGTCTTGTAAGTCTTTAATTTTTCCTCTCATTTTCTTTATTTCTGAAGCAATTTCAATCTGAACAAATCTTGGTGGAAATGGTACAAGAATTTCCTTTAACTCACTTGTGGTAATTGCTGGATATGTTGCACCTGTCATTCTATTTTTTAATTGCTCTAAACCATAGTAAGACATTAAAAACTCTTTAAGAAAAGCTAATTCTGTATGTTGATTAGGCTCTAATACAGTAAATCCTGAAGAACATATATCTCCATCATATCTATGGTCAATTATTACAAACCTTTTTAAATATGGTCTTGTTGTACCTATTAACAAGTCACCTTCTACAACTTGTTGCGTAGCTCTACTTGGTGCTTTGTTCGTTAATATTTCCTTAATTTCAGTAATTCCTTCAATTGTATCAATAGCACCTAATTCGATATATCTAAAGGTTTCTTTATTATATTTCTTTTTATTCCAAGAACGTTTAGCAAAACTGAATACATCACCAATCTTCTTTAAAGGGAACCTTGATGTAGTTAAACCGTTTAATATTCTCATATCTTTTGCTAGAATGTCCCATCTATCAATATTCTTAAAGCTAATTAATTGTAACCCCTTAACATTCTCTTTCACATCGAGTTTTTTAAGGTCTAATCTTTCCATTAAATACTCTTCAATCTCATTTTCTAGATTTTCAGCTTCTTGCTCTTGTTTCTGTGCAAGTTGTATTTTTTGATTGTATTGCGAAACAATATGGTTTTGCTCTGACAATGATGGTAATGGGATTTGTTGCATTAAGAACATATCTAAATCTATCCGTTGTCTATTGGTTGTTCCAACGCTACAACTTTGAGCAAATTTTATAAATTCTTTTGTGGTCGTAATCAACAAAAAGAATGCTGGATTGACTAAATTTTCATTAATATCATAAGTTGGAAAATCATTAGTGACAATAGCTCCATCTAACACTTTAGGAATAATGCCAAACGAACCATTTCTTGCATCTATTTTGGATAAAATAAATTGACCACTTTTAACTTGAAATTGATTTTTAGTTCCTATCAATTCCCCTTTTATTTCGTCTCTTAATTCAACACCGTTATTTCTAACTTTTACAGTTATGCGTTTATATAATCCATTGTTATCAACTTTAATTCGTTTATTATTTTTTTTCAATAATGAATCAATTGAAACTAATTCAAAATCTGGATTATAGTTGAAAGTAGATTCAAGTAGAAACCTAACACTCCAATTAACAAGATTTGTCAAAGGTATTTTAACTAATTCTGCCATTAATTATAAAATATTTCAGGTTCTTGGGCTTTGTTATTTTCTGACAAAGGAATGCGGTATATGGTGCTATCGTCAACAATTTGGTATTCTACTTTATTGATGATATTTTCCCAAAGCTCGTTGCTTACTCTATACGCTGTAAACTCTTTGGCTAATGGCTCTAACTCGTTATCAATTTTTGCCCCTGTTGTGCTAATCCCTGCTTTTTCTACTTCGGCAATTGGTATTTCGTAATTAAACTGCTCTTTAATTTGAGCTTTAATTTCAGTTTCAACAGTTTGTTGCAATACTTTTAATTCTGTTCTTAATTCTTTTTTCTCATCAGCAGGTAATGCCTCTTTACCACGTAATGCCAATTTTGATTTGATAGGTGCTATTTGTGGTTGATACTTTGCTTCTATATCTTTTTTAGCTTTTAAGGCTACCTTTTTATAGGTTTTAGCTTCTTCTTCTGTAAACTTTTTAAAGAATAGTAAACTTGGTTTTACGGTTGCACCTGATGCAATGAATACATCTTGCGGAATTGAAGTTATTAGAACAATTTTTGCTTTGCTCTCTACAAAATCCCTAATTTTTTGAAGGTTGGAATTGTTTAACACCCCTTCTGGTAATACAATACCAATTCTACCACCTGGTTTTAATAAATTTAAACAACGTTCTATAAATAACACTTCTGTTAGTGTACTCATACTTCCTGTTTTGTATAAACTCAACAATGGTTTGCCAATATTGTCGCTAATTTGTTTCAACGCATTTTCGTACTCTTTACCATATCTTTTTTTGTATTTAACAATACGGTCTGCATCCTTGTATTTATCAGCTTCTGTAATCTTTAAGCTTTTTTCTACTCTTGCTCCAAATGGTGGATTAGTTAATATGACATCAAAGCGATTATCGAATATTCCGTTTACGTTTAACAAACCATCGTTATGATGTACGCCACCGTGACCATCACCGTGCATAATCATATTCATTTTGGCAGTACGACTCATACGAGGGTTGGCATCTGTACCGAAAATGCATTCGTAACTCAATACTCTCAATCTACTTTTAGGATTGTTTATGTCTAGTTCTTGATTGAGTTTAGCGAATATGTCGTTTACCACCTCATCTACTTCTTCTTTCTTTTTTTCTGATAGTTTTTCGTATTCAGCCGTATAGTATTTTTCTTTGATTTTCTCTTTTTCCTGATGAATATCTTCTTCAATTTTAGCTCTTACATATTCAAACGCTTTAATAAGAAAACCGCCTGAACCACAGCAAGGGTCACATACAATTTCTCCTTCTTGTGGGTCTAATACATCTACCATAAAATCTACAATAGTACGCGGTGTAAAGAATTGTCCAAGCTCACCTCTAAAGGTTCTACCTAAAAATTGCTCAAACGCAATACCTTTAACATCATCTGATGTTGTAGAAAGGTTATATGTTTCCAATTCTTTTACAATAGCTTCAAAACTATTTTCTCGTATTCTAATGGATTCGTTAGGGTCGAATAAATCATCGTCTTTAAATTCCTTTTTAGTATTCTCAAAAAGCTTTTGATAAAAAGGTAAATCTGTTGACGCTCTATATTTATCATCATAAGCTTTTCCCTTTTTAAATTCTTCAAGAGAAAACACCTGTGCATTAGAATTTTCACGTTCATATCTGATCTTGATAAATAATATTTTACTTATTTCATCAAACGCAGCTTCTGGTGACAATTTATCATTGTTTCTAATAATGTTATGGCATTTAAACAATAGTTTAGAAAACTCATCACGCGTGAACGCTTTTGTTTGCTTTAATAAGGCATCTACTTTTTTAGCATTATTAATTATACTTGCCGTTGGAATATCTACAACCTCATCGAGTCGTTTTGGAATTTTACCTTTTATAACCCTAAAAATTCTCGTTTCTTTTAGGTTGGTGGTTACGAAAAAGTCTGCACCTGCCCAAGACGCATAGTTATAGCCTTGAAAATAGTCTTCTTCACGAATAGTTAAATGTTCTGCTTTACATTCTACCACAATAGCAGCGTGATTGCCTTCATTTTTATCTTCTTTAGATTTCCATATTACAATATCTGCCATTGCTCTACCTTGACCACGTTGTGAATTACTCACTTTAACTTCTTGAGCCATTTGGTCTGGTGAAAAGCCATAATTTTCAATTAAACGTTGAATGTATTGCTGCCTTACCTTTTCTTCTGGTTTAAGTACTAACCATTTATCTAATAAAGGGGCAAAGATTTTATTATCTTTTATTTGAAGTGTATTTTCCATTTTCTTCTAACTGTCTTTTTTCATTTGATTGATTTCTTTTTCAGCAGCATATAATATAGCTCGAGGGTTTTCTTCATCATCTAATAACTCAATAATTTGGTCTGCTATATAAAGTGTTTGTAACTCCGTAACCGAAGCCCTCAATAATTTAGCTAATTGCGGAATGTGTTCTCTTTTCGCTTTACGTTCGCTACGTTCTATCTTACTCATCATAGCTGTATCAATATCTAACTCGCTTGCCAAATGCCTTAACAGCAGTTTGTTTTGCTCTCTTAATTGCCTAATGTGTTCGCCGAATCTCATAGTTCTTAAATTGACTTGTCAATAATTGTCTAATGTAAGAAAAAGAAATTAAAAGCAATGAAAAATAAAAGAACATTTAAAACAGGAAATGCGGATTTTAAGGATTTTGAGGATATGACGTTTTGTAAAAATCCTCGTTTCCTTAAAATCCTTCAATTCCTTAAGTTCATCAGTTTACTTATGACCTAAAACATATTGAACTCCTAACACTGCTACATAGTTTTTTCATATTCTATAAAAAATATAGCAGCCTATTTGTGCCTGTTAATGAAGGGCTGCTATTAATAGCATTGGGCAGTGACAAGCCCTTCATTACAGGACTTTTATTTATAGGGTGTACTGCCCTTTAAGTTTTAAGTTTACAACAATATCTTGCTCTGTATTATTTTTAAAATACCATCCGTGACTTCCTTCAAAAGGGGCTAACATTGAGCCTACCATATTATTGGCATTGGCTATGGTGTAGCTGTCGTAGTACGTTTGTTTAGGTTTTACTTTCTGCTTGACTTCGCCGTGAAAATCGAAATATAAAAGTTCTCTATTTTGAGTTGTCCATTCATATTTTACTGTACCGTATTTAAGCACATTAATTTTAAACTCGATTCCTTTGCCAGCAGGAACAATAACTTCTGTTTGGTCTTCTCTAATTGGTAATTGTTTATCTGGTGCAGGGTAATCTGCTTCTACAGGTCTAGGGACATTAGGTCCTGAACCTACTTTTTCCATTTTTACCAGCGGTATATTTGTGCTTGATACCATTGCTTGTAAGTTATTATCGTCTTCATCGGGAACGTATAATTTACTAAAGCCAAATAATTTTCCTGTTCCAATAGGGTCTATACCATATTCGGCAGGAAGTACTGCTACTATTAAAAGTGCCATACCGCAAATAAACGCTATACCTATTGCTTTAATGATACTTTTCTTTTCTATATTTTGGGTTGGTGTTGAATTTGAATTTTCCATTTTTTATAAATTTTAAGATGTGAAATAACCGGCTAATTGGAATCCTAATAAAAGGAACCCAGCAGCCATTAATGCTGTGTTTGTAATTGTTGAGAACTTGAGAAAACTAGGGTAACGCCTCCAGATCGTAATAAGAATAAGCACGATAGCTAATGCTATAAATTGACCAATTTCTACACCTATATTAAAGCCAATAAGGTTGGTAAATAAGCCCTCTCTATCGAATTTAAATTCTTGTAATTTACTAGCGAGTCCAAAACCGTGAAAGAGTCCAAAAATGAGTACTGCCGCTTTGGTATTGGGTTGTTTACCAAAGAATTTTTTAAATCCACCTAGGTTATCAAAACCTTTGTAAACAATAGATAATGCAATAATTGCATCTATTAGATATGCGTTTATACTCATATCTGCCATTACTCCCAATAGAAGTGTTGTGCTATGTCCAATTGTAAAAAAGCTGACATATAAAAGCACTTCTTTAGGCTTGTATAAAAAGAATATAACGCCTACCAAGAACAATAAATGGTCATACCCTGTAATCATATGTTTGGCTCCTATATATAAGAAGGGACCAAACGCGACACCGCTATTGCCTGTTAAAAAAGATTGTGTGTTTTCGTCTACACCGTGAGCATAAGCTGTAGAGCCTAAAGCTGCTAGAAAAAACAGCGTACATAGTGCCCATATTTTTTTTGTTTGCATAATTTTAAATTTAGTGTGCGTGACCGTGTGATTTTACTTGTTGGATACTATCTAAACGTCGTTTCTCTTTTTGTGCTTCTCTTTCTTTTTGAGATTTTGATGCTTTGATTTCTGTAGTTGTATTAGTGGTTTCTTGTGAGGATGCCTTCCTTTTGGTATCTCTACAAGATGATAATACGGCTAATGCTATTGCTGGGATAATGATTAATTTTTTCATTTGTTTTATATTTTAAAGTTTATAGTATTATTCTTCTTCGGTTGCATTACGTAAGGCCGATAAAATAGCATACGCATTTTTGGTTACGATTTTTGCATTTTTTAATTGTGCAAGGTTACCGCCTGATATAGCCGTATAACCTTCTTGTTGGGCTGCTTTATTAACTTGTTCTAGTTTGAAGGTGATTTGGTTTTGATTATTAGCCATTTCGACAATGATAAAATCTTTACCTTCATATTGTACCAAAGCTTCTGTTGGTACTGCTTGTTGTGTACTTGCATCGGTTTCTACCCAGGCTTTTACATACATTCCAGGAAGTAAATTTTTGCTTTCTCCTTCTATATAGCAATATACTTCTGTCATACGGTTTTCATCCGTTGCCTTACCTACTAAAAACACTTTAGCAGTACGATTAAAATTATTTTCGTTAGCCAACGAAAACTTTACAGATTGATTGACTTCAATATGCTTTAGGTCTTTTTCAAAAGCATTTAAGGCTAGGTGAATATCTTCTACGTTTACCAATTTAAAAATGACATCTTGAGGGTTTACGTAATCTCCAATATTTTTTTCGCTGGTTTTAACATACCCTGATATAGGTGCGTATAAATTGGCAACTCTTGAGATATTCCCTTTTTTTATAGCACTAATATTAAGACCTGCGAGTGTTATTTTTTGCTCGTATCCTTTTATTTTCGCTTGTGTAATTTTGAGTTCTGAAGCTATTTTTTGAAAGGTCTTTAAGGCATTTACATCTTCATCTCTTAACTGTTTTTGACGTTGATATTCGGCTTCTAAAAACTCTAATTCACCTAAACTTTCTAAATATACTTGCTGAATAGTTATAAATTCAGGGTTTTCAATAGTTGCCAAAACTTGTCCTTTTTTTACCTTTTCACCAGGTAACAACCCTGCTGATTTTAAGTAGCCTCCTAATGGTGCTGATACTGTTGCCATACTTTTGGGTTCGACATCAATTACACCATTTAACTTTATAATATTACTTAAGTTTCTAGATACGATACTGCCCGTTTCTATTTTTGCTAACTCATATTGTGCATTAGTAAATACAATCTGATTTTCTGAAACTGTTTTTTCTGAACTGTTTACTTCTAATGTAGCTTCAGAAGGGGCTTCTTTGTTTTTATTACTACAGGCCGTTACACTTAATACTATCAAGGCAACGGTAATTGTTTGTGAAATTATTTTTTTCATTATTTCTGTACTTTTTTAATTAATTATATCAACCTATGGTAAACCTATTACCGTTTTAATTGTAATGATTGATTGATTGTACTGCCATAAGGTGTTTAAATACTCTGCTTGAATTGTTGTTGCTAATGTTAGGTTTTGCAAGTATTGTGTATAAGACACATCACCTCCTTTAAAACTTTTCTCTGAATTCTCAATAATTAAATTAGCTTGAGGAAGTGCTTCATCTTGATAATATTTTAATGTGCTTTGATGTTTAAGATATTCTTGATATAAAATTTCTAATTCACCTAGAAGCGTGGTTTTAGTTAACTCTAATTGTGACTTGGCAATAGATTCATTCAATTTGGCTTCTTTTATTTTAGCACGTTGTCCCCCTGGTAAGATGGGTATTGCTATTCCTGCTTGAAAAAATGAAAATCGGTTACTTTTTGTCAATGTTTGACTATTTAAGTTTTGTCCCACAAATGTTTGACTGTTATAACCAAATATTAAGTCTGGCAAGAGACCATTTTTTTGTACTTTGGTTTCTTGTTGCGATACTTTGGTTTCTTGATTTAAATAGGCCAACAGCGGACTTTGCTGTACAAGTTCTGGTTGTATTATTATTTCTAAAACCTGCGGTTGCATTTCATTCTCAACAATAGTTATATCATCTTTTGTGTTTAGCAACGTTTGTAATTGCTTTTTAGCAATTCGTAAATCTGCTTGGTTTTGCAACAACTTATTTTTCACCTGCATAGCCTGTGTTGTAGAGGTAACACTTTCTAACTTTGTAGATTCTCCTGATTTATATCTTGAGAGACTAGACTTGTTTAGGTTACTATACAAACTATCTTGTTTTGCCAACAGCTTATTTTTATGAAGTACATACTGATAATTTAAATAGGCCATTTTTACTTCACCTATTAATCTGTTTTCTTCCATTATTTTTAGTTGCTCTTGACTTAAGATTTTAGCTTTTGCTAGTTTATATTGACTTGCATACAACGTAGGGAAATTAATTCTTTGCTGTATTCCAAAATTATTGTCCTGTATCTCCGGATTGTTTATATCACCAATACCATAAGACAGTTCTGTTTTTGGAATATTAATAGCTCCCAACTTTCCTGTCTCGGCTACATCAACCTCATAATCTGCTATTTTTATACGATTATTATTGCTTAAAGCCTCTTGAATAGCTTGCTGTAGATTTAATGTTCTTTGTTTATTAATTGGTGTTTCTTGAGCTTGTATATTATTAAGAGGTAATAGTATAGCAGCCAAAACCAAAACACTTGTAATAACTTGCTTCTTCTTCAGTTTAATTTTCATTTTTCCTTCTGTAAAATAAATATAGAGTACTGGTAAAACAATTAGGGTTAGTGCTGTTGCTGTGATTAATCCTCCTATTACTACAGTTGCTAAAGGGCGTTGAACTTCTGCACCAGAGCTAGATGAAATTGCCATTGGTAAGAAACCGAAAGAAGCCACAGTTGCCGTCATTAAAACAGGACGTAACCTAACTTTGGTTCCTTTTAGTACCCTTTCGTAAATGTCTGTTATACCTTCTTTTTGTAGGCGATTAAATTCGGCAATAAGTACAATACCGTTTAATACAGCTACCCCAAATAGAGCTATAAAACCAATACCTGCAGAAATACTAAAAGGCATATCTCTTATTAGTAAAGCAAAGACACCACCTATTGCAGATAATGGAATTGCTGTAAATATTAATAAACTCTGTTTGATTGATTTAAAAGTGAAGTAGAGTAGTACCAAAATTAATAATAAGGCAATTGGCAAAGCAATCATTAAACGTTGGTTTGCTTCTTGTAAGTTTTGGAACTGCCCGCCATAAGTAACATAATAACCAGCTGGCATAGTTACTTTAGTGCCAACAATATTTTTTATATCATTAACGATACTTTGTACATCTCTATTTCTTACATTAAACCCAATAGTTACTCTGCGTTTTGCATCATCTCTTTGTATTTGTACAGGACCGGGTTCAAAAGATATATTAGCGACTTCTCGCAATGGAATTTGATTACCGCTTGGTGTATCTATATAAAGATTTTGAACATCTTCAATACTACCTCTATTTTTTTCAGCTAAACGAACTACTAAATCAAAACGTCTTTCTCCTTCAAACACCATTCCTGCTGCTTGACCTGCAAAACCTGTTTTAATAGTTGTGTTTATATTTTGAACGTTTAAACCATATTGGGCAATTTTATCTCTGTTTAACTGGATAAGAATTTGTGGTAAACCTGTTATTTCTTCTACATATAAATCTTCAACACCGTCTACAGATTTTATTTTATTACCCACTGTACCTGCTAAATCAGATAAAATATTTAGGTCTTCGCCATAAATTTTAATTACCACATCTTGTTTGGCTCCTGTTAACAGTTCATTAAAACGCATTTGAATTGGTTGCTGAAAGCTAAATGTAGCGTTAGGAATTACAGATAAAGATGTTTGCATTTTTTCTATTAATTCTTCACGATTTTCAGCATTTGTCCAACCATCTTTAGGTTTTAAAATAACCATCATATCTCCAGCTTCAATAGGCATTGGGTCAGTAGGAATTTCACCTGAACCAATTTTATTAACTACCTGTGAAACCTCACTGCCATACTGACTTAACAAAATAGTTTGTGCTTTTTGAGAAACATCAATCATTTGATTAATAGAACTACCTACAGGTACGCGAGTTTCAACGGCAAAATCACCTTCATCTAATTGAGGGATAAACTCACCACCCATATTAGAAAATGTAATTAAAGAGATAATAAATAAGCCTGAAGCTAATACCACAACAAGCATTTTTTTATGAATAGCGCGTTCAATAATAGGACGGTACAAACGTTGGAAAAAATCCATCATTTTATCTGAAAAATTGCGTTTGTGTTCTGTTTTTTTGCTTAATACCAAAGCAGACATCATAGGTACATAGGTTAGCGATAGTATGAATGCCCCTAGAATAGCAAAAGAAACTGTTTGCGCCATTGGATGGAACATTTTACCTGCTACTCCCGTAAGTGCAAGAATAGGTAGATATACAATAAGTATTATAATCTCTCCAAAAGCTGCAGAAGTTCGGATTTTACTAGATGATTGAAAAACTTCTTCATCCATTTGGCTTTGTGATAATTTAAAAACGCCAGGGTATCGTTGTTTTGCTTTGGTTATGCCGTGCATTACGGCCTCAACAATGATAACTGCACCATCGACAATAATTCCAAAATCAATTGCACCAAGACTCATTAAATTACCCGATACACCAAATAGATTCATCATAGCTATAGCAAATAACATTGCTAAAGGAATTACAGAAGCAACAATTAATCCACCTCGCCAATTACCCAAAAAGAGAACCAATACAAAAATGACAATTAACGCCCCTTCTACAAGGTTAGTTGTGACAGTACCAATAGCTCTGTCGACCAAATTTTTTCGGTCTAGATAAGGCTCGATGGTAACCCCTTCTGGAAGCGTTTGTTTAATTTGCTCTATCTTATCTTTAACGTTGTTAATGACTTCTGATGAATTGGCTCCTTTGAGCATCATTACTATACCTGTAACAACTTCGCCTTCGCCATTTCTTGTAGCTGCACCATAACGAATACCACTTCCAAATTGTACGGTAGCCACATCTCTTATTAGAATAGGTGTTCCGTTGGTGTTTTTAACTACAATTTTATTGATTTCATCTAGGTTATTTATCAAACCTTGACTACGAATAAAAAAGGCATTCGGGCCTTTATCAATGTAAGCTCCCCCTGTATTTTGGTTATTGGTTTCTAAAGCTGAAAATATATCTGATATACTTATATTTAAGCTTTGTAGTTTATCAGGGTCAACAGCTATTTCATATTGTTTTACATAACCACCAAATCCACTAACTTCAGCAACACCAGGTGTCCCTAATAATTGCCGTTTAATTATCCAATCTTGAATGGTTCGTAATTCTGTTGCGTCGTATTTATCTTCATAACCTTCTTCAGTATGAATTACGTATTGGTAAATTTCTCCTAAACCAGTGGTTACAGGTGCCATTTCTGGTTCACCTACACCTTGAGGGATTTCTTTAGCTGCAAGAGATAATCTTTCTTGCACCTGTTGTCGTGCCCAATACAAATCTGTATCTTCTTCAAAAACAATGGTTACAATAGACAGTCCAAATCTTGAAAAAGAACGCATTTCTTTAATTTCGGGAATGCTAACCATTGTTTGTTCTACGGGGAAGGTAACTAACTGCTCTACCTCTTGTGCTGCTAAAGTTGGTGATACTGTAATAACCATTACTTGGTTATCTGTAATATCGGGAACAGCATCAATAGGCAGTTTTGATAGCGAATAGGTTCCCCAACCTATAAGCGCTAACATACATATTCCGATAACCAGTTTATTTTTTATCGAAAACTGAATGATTTTATCTAACATTATATGTAAACTTTTTAAGTTAAAAATTTGAATACCAAAGCTTGCTAATCAAATATGTGATATACATATCTGGTTAGAGCTTAAAAAAAAATGATATTCTGAAATTAGCTACAAGAAAGAATATCTTGCAACTGAAGGTTTATTAGTTAAATAAATATGCATACGCTTCGAATAATCGATGCGGTTATAAATTTAAATTAACTAATAAAAATGTTAGCAAATAGAAGGTGGGCCACGAAGGCTATGGGAAGAGAGTAATGTTGGATATGGAATAATTATACAATCGCGAAAACGTTGTTTTTCGAGATTTGCATACCATAGTTCTTGACTTTCTTTATTTATAAATTGATAGTAAGCGACAAACTGATTTTGCTGCTTTGAAAGTTCTACTTTAACGATTGAGTGAAGTACAAAATTATTATCAGTAGTGTGCTGTAGATGTGAAAAAAGATGACCTAGCTCTAAACTATTATGGTCGTGAACCGTATCTGAAACATTGGTATAGGTTACTTGTTCGTTATGCTCACTGTGGTGTGCATCATTATGAGGAACCACATCGTGACCTATCATAATGATAAGTGCAGAAAAGAATAATATGTTTCTTATTAGGTTCAAAAATTTTGTTTGAAATAATTCACACAAAAGTAATCATTTTTTTTGTGTTTTTACTTTCTTTTTTTAAGAAACTGACTTAATTATATTTTATATACACACCATAGGCCTCTCTGTGTATAAGACCTACTTCTACAAACTTTGTAATGTACCCTTCTGCCGTTTTATGTGGGATATTTTGTTTGGTAGCTAGTTCTAAATAGTCTTGTCTATTAAACTGTTTCGATAAATTCTCTAAAAAACGTTCCTTACGATTTAGTCTTTTTGTTACTTTTTGCTCTATTGGCAAATCATTAAACACTTTACTACTGTGCTTTACTAAAATTGAAATTATGGTTAGAGCGTTTTCAAAATCTATATCCTCACATTGTTTTATTGCGTTTACATCCCCGTCTTCCATAATGCGAAACGCTGTGAATAGCATCATTAAGCGAAATGCAATTAAGCCTAATCGTCTAATGGTTGCAATATACTCTTCGGGTTGTAAATTGATGTATTTAGTCTGTAAGGATTCAAAAAACGTGTTGAATTGCTGTTGCTGCTGTATCGATAGCCTTATTTCGATTTCTGGATTATCCTTTAAGGTTTTGTATAAGCCTAAAAACTCACTACCTAATTGTGAATAGTAATCATCTAACCCAACATTATTATTTCTTGAAAACACATTTTTCCAAGTAGGTTTTATATTCATATAGTAGAACATAAAGCGACTGAACAAACCATTTTCGGCATTTGGGATTAAGGTTGCCACTTGTTTCGGCGTTCCAGACAATACAGTAGATAAACACGGTTTTTCAATATCTACATACTCTCTGTCTGTTCTACGATAGTAACTAATGGTTTCGTGATGGAAGGCTTTACGAAAACCATCGGAATAATTACCGTAATCGCTTTTAAAGGCTTGTGCTAATGTATCGCCTTCGGTTTCAAAAATCAATCCTTTGCCTTCATTATCAGAAATTAACTGATAGACACCTGTAACACTATTGTTGGCAGGTATGAACAACATTCTTTCAGGTGGTTTACCTGGTTTCTCTAAATTTTCATTTTTACCCTTGTTCATATTATAGGTTGCCATTTCTGTATTAAATTGTTGCTTTAGTACTTTGGCTTGCTCACGCTTTAATTTATGAACAGGATCTACCAAATTTTTAATTTGGTTAAGCCTGCCTTTACCTGCAGATGCAGGTGCAGTAACAAATAAATATAAATTAGTAAAGACTTTACGTTGGTCGTAAATACCAAAGAGTTTAGGAAAACAGGCACTAAAAGCCGTTAAAGCACCCAATAGCAAAATATCCTTTTCCTCTTGACTGCTCGCAGGGTTTACAACTTGTTGTAAAAACTGCGGTAAGGTATTAAATACCTCATCCGGTATTGTTGGCATTGCTTGCTCTGGTGCATCAACAACAGTTGCAACATTTGTTGCAACCTCGTTGTTGTGTTGTTGTTTCATTGGTTTTACACCTGCCTGATGCGCATAATGGTAAAACGTTGCAATAGTGATACCGTGCCCTTTGGCATTAAGGCATTTATTAAATTGTTCGTCACATTCTTTTGAATCATAACCTATATAGTTTTTACTTATTCTGTGGAAATAATCCCTTCCTGTTTCTCCATATTCTTCAGCCAAAGCAAAGCCTAAATCTCTCCAAGTAGCATAATTACCTGTGATGTCTATACCTGATTGCTCAATTGTAGAAATGTAGGTTTCAATGTCGTTATTAGCAACAGCAACAACATTAGTTGTTGCGTTGTTGCTTGTTGGTTGTAGTTGCTCTTCTTTAACTTCCAACCATTCTTTTGGGTTAAATATTTTGATCATAATGCTTGGTGTCTATTATGTAAAAAGGCTGTAGGGTCGTATGGTAAAAAACACGCTCTGGAAACGTCTTTACCTGACTTGTCAACCTCTATGTTATAAGTGTGTTTAATGTAATTGGCTACTGCCGTGAAATACTCTGAATGTGTTACTTCTGAAACATCTATTCTGATAATCCATTTTAGGCCATCACCAGAAGGTGATGTAAATAGCATTTCGGTTTCAAAGTATTCATCATTTAGTATCAGTGCCTTTAACTCTTGAAGATTTTCCAAATGGTCAAAATCAATCGTTAATAGATTGGAATGCTCTAACAAGTTATTATCGTTTCGCTTTTCAAACGTTCCTGAAAAGGTCACGTAATCAAAGCAATTCGCTTTGAATTTACGTGCTTCTTTTACATTGGTAATTGCTCTTAAATCTTCAGTAATTCTTTTGTATTTATCACTTGTGATTAATGCAAATACTTGATGTAACCGCAGAGTTTCCGAAGGAATTACATTGCGAACTGGGGCTTTGAAAAAGCTACAGTAAGCATACCAGGTATCGTCTGGATTATTCAACCAATCTAATTCGTCTTTTTCTTTGACTTCTAAATTGAGATGTAACTCTTGGTTAATCTTATGCAACAATTCTTCTTCATCGGTTATTCTGAAATGGTATTGTGCAAAATCGAATACATCACCACTAAAGGTCTTTAGTTCTGTATCTTTATGTGTTGCTATTACACCATCAATATGAATCCGTAAGGTTTCTTTACCTCCATTAAAAGGGTTTCGGGTTATCCCGCAGTCCCTTCCTTTTAAGGAAAGGACTGTTGTTTTAGGATAATACTGCCTTAATACATACGCATAGATATTTAAACCGTAATGCGTTTTCTTCAAGATATTTTCTCTACTTATTTCCATCGCATTTGAAATTTGGGTTGTAATAATTGCTCTGTAATAATTCCTCTATATCTGATACCTTGTAATAAAATTTACCTTGTATTTTGCTATATGGAAGCGTACCATTTGCACGGAATGTTTGTAGTGTGCGTTGGCTAATATGTAGCATTTGCAAAACATCTTGATTGTCAATCCACGTATCTTTTAAGCACTTTGCTCTCGTTGCTCTTATTAATTCAATACGCGCTTTTATGTCCTTAATCTCTTGTGAGAGTGCCAAGAGTAAATCGATTATTTCAGTCATAACTTTACCTTTCCTTTTTTAATTAGGTAATCGGCAGCTTGCTGTTCGATTTCATCTTGGGAATCCATACGGTTACGAAGTAACCATTGGTCTAACTCCTGACGTTGGAAATAGATTTTTTTTCCATTCGGTTTATAATGTGGAATGGCTCCCGTACTTGTAAGTTTATACAAGTGCGATTGTGATAGTTCTAAATATTTGCAAGTTTCATTAAAGTTTAATACTTGCTTTTGCATTGTTTGTTGCTCTAATAAGAGTTTTTCAATACGGTCTAACTTTTCGATGATATTTGTGTCCATCGTTTATTTTGTTTTAAATAAATGAGGACATCTGCGCAAATGTCATTCTTGGTTTTCAAGAACAGGACAAAGGTTTAAAATTGGCTTTCCTATTTTAGTAAGAGTGTAAAGCAAGGGTAAGACAACAGTAAGATTTCTTACTATTCTTACTGTTTTTTATTGCAGTTGTAGAATAATATTGTCTATTTCTTCCTTTTCTTTTGGGTTGTGGACTTTGTTTTTGTGAAGATTATTTGCTCTTAAAGGTGTATCTGTTTTAGTTCTAAATTTACCAGAGCGTTCAATTGAAGTAGGGTTGAAACTATTAAAAAATGGTTTTAGCTTTTTTACCACGTAACTAAACTGTGTGGTTTCGCATTGAAGATAAATTTGAAAATCTACTACTGTAAAATCTTTAGATAATAATAGTTCTTGAAATTGCTCAACAGTTGAACGATTATCTAACAAATCAATTTTTAGGTTTAACTGCTTTAGTACAGTTAATAAGGTTGAGGTGTCTTTGTTTTTATATCCAAATGAGGTTTTGGGTTTTGCTGTGGCTTTCTGTGCTTTTCTAATAACTATTTCTTTAATGTTCGTTTTTACTATCTGATTAATATTAAAGGTAGTGTCATTAAAATATTTTTCAGCTATTTCTAAAATTGTGAATTTTGAATCTTCTGAAAACTGACCATATTGTTCTTGCAATTCAGCATATAATCGGATTACAGATACTTTTAAGTAATTGATGATATAATTGTCGTCAATATTAAAATCTGCTGTTATCGCTCTATTATTTATATAATTTGCGATGTCATTTAAGTACTTATCAAACTTGTTAAGCAGAATAGTAAAACTGTATTTATTTTCTGGAACTGTAGCGTTTTCAGGAAATTCTTTTACAAATGATACTACTGTCTTTTCTGTTTCATTAAATATCAGCTTTTGGTAGTATTCTTTTTTAGCATTTAAAGGCTTTTTAAAGTTTACTTTAAAAACCGCATTATTAGCTTTTGGATTCAATTTGAAATCAGACAATAAGTGCTTAAAATCCTTTTCCTTTCTATTATCTCTATGTAAGCCATTGGTTATAGAAACCAAACTTAAAAACATACTTCCTTTCATTATAAATCCAATTTAATTTTATTAGCAGCTTCTTTCTTTTTATCATCAATAACTTTTGCATAAATCTGCGTAGTTCTCAATTCCTTATGACCTAATAACTTGGAAACAGTATAAATATCTGTTCCTAAAGTTAATTGTAAAGTTGCATAGGTATGACGCGCACAATGGAACGTGATATTTTTTGTTATTCCTGCTTTAAGCATCCATTGTTGCAACTTTAAATTTGACCAAGCACTATAATGTAATCCTTGAAAAACTTTTTCTTCGGGTTTACCTTTATCTCCTAAAAATCCTGCTGCCTGGTCTGAAATAGGTAAAGTTTCAACTCCTTTGGTTTTCTTTTGTCTGAAACGAATATAATATCCCATTTCTTTAGAATGTTGAATTTCTGACCAAATTAGTTTTTCAATATCTGACCAACGTAAACCGGTAAGCGCAGAAAATATAAAAGCACTTTTTAAAAGTGGTAATTCACATTCTGTGTTAACTGCTATTTGTAATTCATCCAAAGTTAAAAACTCTCGTTGTGGTTCACCTTGTTTAAAATATTCAACACCATTTGCTGGGTTTATTCTTAAAATACCATCTTTAACAGCTTGTTTTAATGCTGCATTAAATTTACCATAATAAGAATATTTAGAGTTTTGAGATAATTTTTTACCTGCTCTTGCCATAGCATCCTTATCTAAATACTCTTTAAACCGTTCTACAAAATCCTTATCAATATCTTCAAAACTTACGTCTGTTGGACAAAAAGTTTTTAGATGTTTTAACATACTGTTCCAATTACCATAGTTACCAGAGCTTGTATTCTTTTTCTCTGCTAATGCTGTTACATAAGTAATAAAACTCCCTTTTAATTTCTCAATATCTTGGAATCCATAAATACCGTTTTGAATTTCAATCTGTCGTTGAGCGCAAATAGTTTCCGCTAATTGTTTGGTTTTCTTGTTAACCTCTCTTTCAGTTTTAGTTTTAGGGTTAGGTGTAAGGTATAAACGCAAATATTCGGTTTTACGTTTGCCTTTATGATAGTAATCTAAATACAAACTTATTTTGTCATTCTTCTTGCGTTGTCTTAATGTTACTTTCATAGGATACTAATTAAAAAGGTTTTCTATTTGCCATCTGGCTACAATACGTTTTCTTCCGAAAGGAACAGCTTTTAAACGTCCTTGTTGAATCATTCTTTGAATGGTCCATCTACTAACACCAATTAATTGAGAAGCCTCTGTAACGCTTAAAAAATCTTTATTGTTTACAGCATTTGGATTTTGAACCTCAACCACTTCATTCTTTTGCTTCATATCAGCATTAAGAGTTGATTGAATTTTTTCTTTACGCTTTCTGGCCTTATAGGCTTTTTTAGCGCAAGAATTACCACAATATTGAGTTACTGTTGTACGTGCTGTAAAAGCATTTCCGCAATGCTTACAAGTTTTCGGGATGTATAAATTACTGCTCATAAATGGTGCTTTATGTAGCGTTATGGTGCAACGTGGGGCAATATGGTGCATCATTTCGCCTTTATTTTTGCCAACAGATTTGGGCAACAAATCCGTATGTTGGGCAACATATATGAAACAAATATAGTTAAAAAAGGGCAATTAGGCAACAAAAAAGAATATGTAAACCACTGAAAAACAAGCAAAAACTAACCAAAAGAAGCTTAATTACTTCCCGATACAGAAATTAGCAAAAATATTACCTAATAAATCATCGTTAGTAATTTCTCCTGTAATTTCTCCAAAATGGTATAAAGCCTGACGGATATCTATAGCTAACAAATCTCCAGATAAATTTTCATCCAAGCCTTGTTTTACTTTTTGTATTTCTTCGAGGGCTTTTAGCAAAGCATCATAATGGCGTGAATTAGTAACAATGGTTTCATTGTTTCGAAGTGCTCCTATATTTATTAAATTAAGCAAAGAGCTAGTGAGTTGCTCAACACCAAAACCAGTTTTTGCAGATAATAAATATACTTTCGGTATTTCAGTATTCAATTTTGCTAGTTGAATATCGTCGAGTTTATCTATTTTATTGGCAATGATAATTAATGGTTTTTGCGGATGTCTGTTTTTAATTTTTTCAATCTCAAGCTTAACTTTATTTAGGCTATCAATACTCAAAGCGCTATCAAACAAATAAATAACCACTTGCGATTGGTCTATTTTTTCAAAGGTTTTTTTAATGCCAATACTTTCTACAACGTCCTTGGTATCACGTATTCCTGCAGTATCAATAAATCTAAAACTTATGCCGCCAATAATTAATTCGTCTTCAATGGCATCACGTGTGGTTCCTGCAATGTCACTTACAATAGCCTTTTCTTCATTTAATAAAGCATTGAGTAAAGTAGATTTTCCAACATTTGGCTCACCTACAATAGCTACTGGAATACCATTTTTAATCACATTTCCTACAGCAAAAGAATCTATTAAATGTTTTAAAACTTTAGTAATTCGCTCAATTAAATCTTTAAACTGATTGCGATTGGCAAACTCCACATCTTCTTCGGCAAAATCCAACTCTAGTTCTATTAAAGATGCAAAATTTAAGAGTTCATCTCGCAACACTTTTATTTCATTACTAAAACCGCCACGCATTTGCTGTATAGCTACTTGATGAGACGCTTCGTTATCGCTAGCGATTAAATCGGCAACGGCTTCGGCTTGACTTAAATCCAGCTTTCCATTTAAAAACGCTCTTAATGTAAACTCTCCTGGGTTTGCTATTCTACAGCCATTTCGCAAAAATAATTGAATGATTTCCTGCTGAATATACGGGCTTCCATGGCAAGATATTTCAACAACATTTTCACCAGTATAAGATTGTGGGTCTTTAAATATAGACACCAAAACCTCATCTAAAGTGTTCCCTTCTTTTAATATATGTCCTAAATGAATGGTATGTGTTTTTTGGTCACATAACGATTTATGGCTTTTCACAGACTTAAAAAACCCATCAACTATCTCTATAGCATCATTACCAGAAATTCTTATAACCGAAATAGCTCCAGCTCCCGAAGGTGTTGCTAATGCAATAATGTTATCATTGTGTATCACTAATCTAAATTTTAAGCAAAAATAGGAAATTGACCATTGACTTTATACATATTACCTAATTATAGGGTATCTTAACTTAAAAATTCGGAAGTAAAGAAAATCGCTGTATATTTGTATAAAATTTACTGAAATGAAAAAGACAATCCTACTTATAGTCTCAATCATAGCTTTTTACAGTTGCAATACAAAAGAAGAGTCCTTACCTCCTAATATATACGAAATTCAGGGTACCGCAAAAGGTGTTGTAAATGGGCTTAGGGCTTATATACATTCTTCTGAAAACAATCGTCAAGTGACTATTGATACTGCAATTATCATGAACGAAGCGTTTACTTTTAGTGGAAAAGTTGCTACTCCTTCTATTAAAACAATTACCATAAACAGCGTTAATGGTAGTTTGCCTTTTGTGCTAGAACCTGGAAGAATAGCTATAAATGTTAGTAAAGACAACTTATATTCCTCTCCTGTTTTAGGCTCAAAAAACAATGAAGATTTCAATTTATACAAGTCTGAATATAATAAAATACCGAAAGCCATTAATGATTTAAATGTTGAATACAGAAATGTTTCTGACCAAGAGTCTAAAAACAGAATTATTGAAGAGGCAAGGAAATTAAACACCAAAATGGAAGAATTTGCAATGGAATTTATTGCCAATAACACAAGTTCGGCCTTATCTCTTTTACTGTTAGAGACCCAAATCTCAACCTCTGATGTTAATCTAGAAAAATTAAAAAGCAACTATAGTGCTTTACAAAATGTTATAGATAAAAATGCCGCTTATAAATCTATTGGTGCTAAAATAAAAAGCGAAATAGATATAATTGAAGCAAGTGCCAACTTAAACATTGGTAAAATTGCACCAAATTTTACAGCACCATCCATTGATGGGGAAATGATCTCGTTGTATGACATTAAAGGAAAAGCTACTATTGTTGAGTTTTGGGCATCATGGTGTGGGCCTTGTAGACGCGAAAACCCCAACATTGTGAAGGTTTACGAAAAATATAAAGATAAAGGATTGGTGATTATTGGTGTGTCTTTGGATAGACCAGGACAAAAAGAGAGATGGAGAAAAGCTATTGAAGACGACAATTTAAATTGGTATCATGTTGGGAGTTTACAATATTTTAACGACCCTGTAGCTAGAATGTATAATATAAGCTCTATTCCAGCTTCATTCATTCTTGATGAAGAAGGTAAGATTGTCGCAAAAAGATTACGTGGAAAGGCATTGGAAGACCAAATTTCTAAAATGCTGGATTAACAAAAACACTCTTAAATTGTAGGTGTATTTGTTTTATATTTTTCCTGTTTTTCTCATAACATACAAGATAACTATTGGTATAGCTAACAAAATTACCATAAGTGTATTCTCTGTAAATAACCATGAAGCCAAAATCAAGGTAATCACATAACCACCAATAGCACCACCAAAATGCGCATCGTGACCAATATTTCCGCTTCTCTTTTTCATTCCATAAATAGAATATAATAAATAACCAATACCAAAGATATATGCTGGAATTGGAATGGGAATAAAAATCATAAACAATTTCATATTTGGATTCAATAATATGGCTGCATATAAAACACCTGTAACAGCACCACTTGCACCGACTGCACTATAATGATATTCGTTTTTATGAAAATAAAAAGAAAGCAAATTACCAACAATAAGACTTCCAAAATAAACTAATAAAAAATTAAACGAACCTAAATAATTTATGACTTCATCAGCAAAAAAATAGAGGGTAAACATATTAAAAAACAAGTGCATCTCATCTACATGTAAAAACCCAGAACTAAGCATTCTTACTTGCTCACCACGTCGTATGCCTCCAATATTGAACTTATATTTTTCAAAGAAAGAAAAGTCATTAAACCCTTTTAAAGAGACTAAAATATTAGCTCCTATAATAATAATTGTAATTAAATCTATATTGCCCATATACTATAAACGTAAAAAGCCAAAAGTACATGATTTTTTCTCATTTAAAAATTAACAAGAAGCAAATGAAAAAAAATTATAAATCAATAAAGTATTTGCTGAAGCAAAATTAAAATTTGCACATTTTAATAAATCAAATTTAGTTTTTGAAGAAAAAATATAGCATATATTTGCCAAAACAATTAAACATTTGCAATTTCTAGCATACATAATTATTTATCCCATTTTATGGATTATTTCCATACTGCCATTTAGGCTTTTATATATGTTGTCTGATGGTGTTTATGTATTACTATACTATGTGATTGGTTATAGAAAAAAAGTAGTAAAAGATAACCTCAAATTGGTATTCCCAGAAAAAAACGAGCAAGAAATTAAACAAATCTCAAAAAAGTTCTACCATCATTTTTGCGATATGATGTTTGAGGCTATTAAGTCTTTGACAATTTCAGAAAAACAAATTTTAAGGCGCTTTAAGATAACAAACATCGAAGAAATAAAACAGTACGAAAAAGCAAATAAAAGTGTTATTTTTTTATGTGGGCATTATGCAAGCTGGGAATGGGCAATGAGCATACAAAAACACATTAACTTTACTGGCTATGGTGTTTACAAAAGATTGAGAAACCCCTATTTTGATAGATTAGTTAAGCGCGTAAGAGGCAGGTACAACAGTTACTTAATTGATACTAAAGAAACCATTTCCACTTTAGTTAAATCCAAGGAAGATGGCAACCTTTTTTTGTGTGGAATGGTTGCCGACCAATCACCAAAACTAACAAAAGCTCATCACTGGACCGAGTTTATGGGAGTTAAGGTGCCTTGTTATACAGGCGCAGAGTTGATAACCAAACGACTTAACTTACCATTACTTTTTTTAGAAATAAAAAAAATAAAAAGAGGCTTTTATAAAGCTACTTTTAGCACCATTACAAAAACGCCTAAAGACTTTAAGGACTATGAATTAACCGATATGTTCCATAAATTGGTCGAACGGCAAATTAAGAAAGCACCTCAATTTTATCTATGGACACATAAACGCTGGAAGCACAAGAACAACGTTCCAGAGAAATTTCAATAAACAGCTTAAATATTCGCTATCTCTTTAATTTCACCCATTATTTTAAAAGCTAAATCATCTGCTTCTTGCTGCGATTTTGCTTCTGTATAAATTCTTATTATTGGCTCTGTGTTGCTTTTACGTAAATGCACCCAACTGTTTGGGAAATCAATTTTTACACCATCAATGGTGGTTATATTTTCATGAGAGTAGCGCTGCTCCATTTCTTTTAAAATAACATCCACATCCAACTCTGGTGTTAATTGTATTTTGTTCTTACTCATAAAATACGATGGATAAGTTTTACGCAACTCACTTACCATTATTTTCTTTTCTGCCAATAAGCTTAAAAACAAGGCTACACCAACCAAGGCATCTCTTCCATAATGCAATGCAGGATATATAATGCCGCCGTTACCTTCGCCTCCAATAATGGCGTTGTTTTTTTTCATTAGCTCCACTACATTTACTTCTCCTACTGCACTTGCTTCATAGGTTCCACCATGTGTGTCGGTCACATCACGAAGTGCGCGTGTAGAACTCATATTACTTACCGTGTTTCCTGGTGTATTGCTCAACACATAATCGGTACAAGCAACCAAGGTATATTCTTCACCAAACATTTCTCCATCTTCACTCACAAAAGCTAACCTATCAACATCTGGATCGACCACAATGCCCAAATCGGCATGCTCTTTTACAACCAACCTCGATAAGTCCGCTAGATGTTCTTTTAAAGGCTCTGGATTATGCGGAAAATGTCCTGTTGGATCACAGTACAATTTCACAGCATGCACGCCAAGTCTTTCCAACAGTAACGGAATTGCAATTCCACCAGTAGAATTTACACCATCGACCACCACTTTAAACTTAGCATTTTCAATCGCTTTTTTATTTACTAAAGGCAATTTTAACACTTCATCAATATGTATATCGATATAGGCCTCGTTAATGGTAATTTTACCTAAGTTATCTACCTCACTAAAAGTTATATTATTAGATTCAGCCAATCTTAAAATGTCTTCACCATCAGCACCATTTAAAAATTCGCCTTTATGGTTTAACAATTTAAGGGCATTCCACTGTTTTGGGTTATGACTGGCAGTTAATATTATACCACCATCGGCATGTTCCATGGGTACAGCCACCTCAACCGTTGGTGTGGTTGATAAGCCTAGATCAATTACATGAATTCCCATACCAACGAGCGTATTCATTACCAAATTCTGAATCATTTCACCAGAAATTCTCGCATCACGACCAACCACGACTCTATAATCTTTTTTATTGCGTTGTTGCTTGATCCACATACCATAGGCTGATGCAAATTTAACAGCATCAATAGGCGTTAAGTTCTCGCCAACTTTCCCTCCAATGGTTCCTCGAATTCCTGATATTGATTTTATAAGTGTCATAGTCCCTTTTAATTTTGAACAAATATAATATTTCAAAACCGTATTCCTCATTACGAATTTGTAAATTCGAACAATGAATTTTTTAGCTCATATTTATCTTTCAGGCGATAGCGATTTAATAACCATTGGCAATTTTATGGCTGATGGTATTAAAGGGAAAGATTATCGAAAATACAACCGAGAACTCCAAATTGGAATTTTACTGCATCGTGAAATCGACACCTTTACCGATGCGCATGAAACAGTTAGAAAAAGCACCAAACGATTGCATGAAAAATACAGTCATTATTCTGGTGTAATTGTCGATATTTTATATGATCACTTTTTAGCTAAAAATTGGAGTAACTATTGCAACATTCCTCTAGATAAGTACGTTGAACATTTTTACGGTTCGCTAGAAGTACATTTTGACGTTTTACCATTACGCATCAAAAAAATGACGCCATATATGATTACCAATAATTGGTTGCTGAGTTATGCATCAATTAATGGAATTGCTAAAGTACTGGAAGGAATGAACAACCGAACGCATAATAGATCTCAAATGAATTTAGCAGTTAACGAACTTGTAGAATTTTATGATGAGTTTGAAATGGAATTCACTTCTTTTTTTAAAGAATTAATTGCTTTTTCAAAAGAAAAATTAGAGTTCTTATCTGCTCAAAAAGCTTTGTAATTAAAAATGTTTATAGAAGATCTCACTAGCCTTTTTAGTAAGCATGCCAATGCCAAAAACGCTTCTCACATGAAAGGTTATATGAGAGGCAAATTTGAATTTTATGGTATAAAAACTAAAGAACGTCGTGTGCTTTTAAAAAAAACCATAGAGCAAAACAAAGAAGAACTGGCTACCAATGTTCGTGAGCTTACCTTTAAATTATACGCATTACCTCAACGAGAATTACATCTTACAGCCAACGAAGTTTTCGATAAGCAACTTCGCAAAAAATACTTAAAAAGCGATATTGCTTTAATAGAAAGATTAATCACTAAAAACTCCTGGTGGGACACGGTTGATTTTATCGCAAAACAAATTTTAGGCAACTACCTAACCATGTACCCAGAAATGGTCAAAAAAACCATTACTAGGTTTTCTAACGTAGATAATATGTGGCTAAATAGGAGCACCATCATTTTTCAGTTGGGTTATAAACACAATACCAACGAAGAATTATTGTTTAAACAATGTATGGCTCATAAAGAATCTAACGAGTTCTTTATACAAAAAGCCATTGGTTGGGCACTTAGAGAATATGGAAAAACTAACCCTCAATCCGTATTAAATTTTGTAAATTCAACCAGTTTAAAGCCTTTAAGTCACAGAGAAGCTATTAGAAACATTGTATAATGAAGCTAAAAAAACCCATAAAAATTATTGCAGGCGTTATAATATTCTTTACGCTTCCTACCCTGCTCTTTTTAGGATACGTTTATTTTAAATATAGCGAAGATGTCCCTATTGGTATTGAAGGAGAAGCTGCTGATGCTTTAGCCAATAACATGCTAGATGCCTTGAATTACGAAGCGTACAAAAAAACCGACTACATCGAGTGGACTTACCAGAATAAGCGTCGTTACGAATGGGATAAAACCAACAACTTGTGCACTGTACGCTGGAAAGAGTACAAAGTAGATTTACATCTTAATTTCCCTGAACGTAGTAAAGCCTACGTCCACAGCTTTAATATTATTGGCGAACAAAAAGACCAACTCGTTACAACTGCACTTAATTATTTTAACAACGACTCCTTTTGGTTAGTAGCTCCTTACAAAGTGTATGACGATGGTGTTAAACGTAGCCTAGTAAAAAGAGAGGGGAAAGATGCACTGTTAGTGACTTATACTCAAGGAGGCACCACTCCTGGTGATTCTTATTTATGGTCTTTTGATACTACAGGAAAACCTTTAAAGTTTAAAATGTGGACAGATTTGTTACCTATGGATGGACTTGAAGCCTCATGGATCGATTGGACGACCACCTCAACAGGAGCACAACTCCCAACCTTTCATAAAATATTGTTTTTTGGTTTTAAGATTAACCATATTAAAACGGCTAGGTAAATCTATTTAACTTGAGTTCGATATAACTAAAAGTATATAGTCAAAGTATAATTGCTTGATTATTATTGTGATATGTGTTTATTTATTGTAAACACCCTCCTTGCTCCTCCCTCAAGGGAGGAATTCCCAAAGATGACATTGTCCCCTTGAGGGGACTTTAGGGGTGTTTTTATTTCTATCAGCTTATAGTCAATGACTTTTATATCGAACTCACGTTATTTACTACTCTGCCCTGAAAATTGTTGATTTTTTTGCTTAAACAACACATTAAATGTTGTTAAACTACCATAGCATCTGGTTATGTATTGTTGCAAGTCTATTTTTTCCTGTTCGTCAAGATTTTTGCTAGAGTTTATTTTTTGTTCCATCACACGAAGCCTATCACGAAGCATCACTATTTTATGAAAAAACGTATCGATAGGTATTTCTTTACTTTGCAG
Source organism: uncultured Flavobacteriaceae bacterium (assembly GCA_963975205.1). GTDB lineage: Bacteria > Bacteroidota > Bacteroidia > Flavobacteriales > Flavobacteriaceae > Pontimicrobium. The sequence continues at coordinate 33,452 of CAXBFU010000010.1, forward strand.
TGCTGTATCGCCTGATTCGAGAATAAGGTTACCGCCTTTCCATTTATCTGCAATTGGCACAATTTCGCTGGCATCACTCCATTTTTTAAGTATTTGTACCAAACTGCTTTCCACATCAAACAAACTAACGGTATCTACATCGTCTGATGCAGCGTGTTCTATCACTTCAAATTCACTGTCTAACTCAATAGTTTCTAAACCTCTGTCTATAAATGTAACCCAATAGTGTCTTGAGGTAACGTTAGTAACGACGCCTTTTCCGTAATCTTGATGGTTAATACGTGAGCCAATGCCTAATAATCTCATAGAAAATCTTTTTTCATTCCCTCGAAAGAGGGAATCTTATTAATAAATTTGCTTATGTTCCAACAAATGGGAACCTGTTAATTACTACTACAAGTATATTAATTTTTTTGAGGTATTTAAAACGGTTTACTTCATTAATCTAAACGACTTCATAAAAGCATCAGTGTTTTTGTCATTGTGTCCTAGATAAGTTATAGTATAAACTCTATTACCTTTTCTAAATAATTTTCCTTCAATATAACCTTTAACACCTTTATCTATGGCACCTTGGTTAAGCCTTAAAACAAAATATTTCCCATTCAAGCCATGTTGTTCAATAGATTCTTGAGATTCAAGTTGAAAAGATTCAGACACTTTATTGGAATAATTTGTAACACCTTGATTGAAAATTTGCTCATCAGACATCGATGTAATCATGTGTTTAGGATAATCTATATATTCAATTGAAAATATTTTATTTGGTCCAAAGTAGAACGAAATAAATGTATTTGAAATTTATCCAACCCTATTTGATTATCTATAGCTGAGTGCTTTGGCTCTGTTGGAAAATCGGCTATAAAATTTCCAGGTTTTGAAGCATATTCGCCTGATTTTGTTTTGTATATATTGTCGGTCGATTCATTTCCACATGAAAAAATTGTTAAAAATGCAAAAAAAGACAATAGTACTTTTCTCATTAAACTAATATTTAGGTTTAGAGTAGCTTTTTCTGGAAGTTTGTTTAACGGCTCCATATATGAAAAATAGCACTGAAAATCAGCGATTACTATTCGGATTAACATAAGCCGAATTTTTAAATTTTACTATTTATTTTATTTTTTTGAAAATCGTCAAATTTAAAAATTTGTCGACTTCTAAAAAAGCCTAAGCCTTAGTGTTAGCAATGACTTGTACTATTTTTAATATATATTGTTGTAAAACGTTTTATCTTAATGCCATATTTATTTTGGAAATTTTTTCATCTTTATAATATAACTCATAGCTTGATTCTTTGTTTTTATTTAGTATCCCAAAGAATAGTTCAGCAGTGAAATTTTTATAATGTGTATTTCCATAATATACTATACTTAAGTTTGGGTTTTCTTTACTGCCGAAGTTTACAAGAACCTCAAAATCTTGATAATCAGTTTTATCGAAATCATTAAAAAGATCTCTTTGGTTTGGGTCGTATTTAGGGATATTAACTAATTCTTTGCCTTTTTCATTAAACAGTTGGGTTTTTAAATAGGGAGCATATTCTGGATATCCAATAATTCCAGTATACCCTTTATAATCAGCTAATCGATATCTAATTTTATTTTCTGTGTCCAACAAAGAAAAAGCACTCAAATTGAGTTTATCATTTCCTTTAGATTTTATCTTTACTTTTATCATAATTTTAATCAATTCATTGGTTTTAATTTTTAATTGACTACTTTGAAGAATACTTCGGTTGTCTACTTGTCTGGCTTTTTGAAGTTTTATTTCAAAATTGTCATTTGTAGTCACTTGACTAAAAAGAGTAGAAGAAAAAAATAAGGAAAATAATATTAAGATTGTTTGTTTCATTTCTAAATGTTTTACAATGCCTTATATAAACTTTTTTAATTATTTATATCTATTGTTAAACGAAGGTAGCTTTTTAAAAGTATAAAATCAATACGTATATCTACGTATATCAATCACACTTATCAACAATTCACTGTTAGTACTTTACTTCCTATTTACCTTTAAAATCTGTACCTTTGCAACTTTGCCAATTTATGACTGAGTTTAAAGAATATATAGACGTTCAAGGTGCAAGGGTTCACAACCTAAAAAACATAGATGTGACCATACCTAGAGAAAAACTTGTAGTTATTACAGGTTTATCTGGTAGTGGTAAATCGTCCTTGGCGTTCGATACTATTTATGCCGAAGGACAACGACGTTATATTGAAACGTTTTCGGCCTATGCACGACAGTTTTTAGGTAGTTTGGAGCGTCCAGATGTCGATAAAATAGATGGGCTTTCTCCTGTGATAGCCATTGAGCAAAAAACAACAAGCAAGTCACCACGATCAACAGTTGGTACCATTACCGAGATTTACGATTTTTTACGTTTACTATATGCTCGTGCTAGTGATGCGTTTAGCTATAACACTGGCGAAAAAATGGTAAGCTACAGCGATGAGCAAATCCAAAACTTAATTTTAGAAAGTTTTGCAGGTAAGCGCATTAATATTTTAGCACCAATAATTCGTTCCAGAAAAGGGCATTACCGCGAACTGTTTGAGCAAATTGCTAAACAAGGTTTTGTAAAGGTACGAGCAGATGGTGAGATTAAAGACCTTGTTAGAGGCATGAAACTGGATCGCTATAAAACACACGATATAGAAATAGTAATTGACAGACTTAAAATTAACGAGACTGTCGATAACGATAAACGCCTTACAGAAAGTATTAATACTGCTATGTATCATGGCGATAATGTGCTCATGGTAATTGATAACGACACGAACGAAGTACGCTACTTTAGTAGAAATCTCATGTGTCCATCATCTGGGATTTCATATCCAAACCCAGAGCCTAATAACTTTTCGTTCAACTCACCAAAAGGTGCTTGTAGCAAGTGCAATGGTATTGGAACGCTCTACCAAGTGAACGAAGAAAAAATTATTCCAGACCCAACCATATCGATTAAACATGGTGGATTAGCACCACAAGGACCGCAAAAAAACTCATGGATTTTCAAACAATTGGAAGCGATTGCCATGCGCTACAAATTCGATTTAAACGATCCAATAAATAAAATCCCAAAAGATGCTTTACAGATGATTTTATATGGTGGCAACGAAAAATTTACAGTGGATAGTAAAACCTTAGGCGTATCAAGAAATTACAACATTGATTTTGAAGGGATTGCCAATTTTATAGAGAGTCAGTACAAAAATGCAGAATCTACATCCATTAAACGTTGGGCGAAAGGCTTTATGGATAAAGTAATTTGTTCGGAATGTGAAGGCTCTCGATTAAAGAAAGAATCATTGTTCTTTAAAGTGAATGGTAAAAATATTTCGGAACTAGCAGATTTGGATATTGTTGATTTGGCAGAATGGTTTGCCGATTTAGAAAATCATTTATCTGAAAAACAAAAAACAATTTCCGAAGAAATTATCAAAGAAATTAGAGCAAGGGTACAGTTTTTACTGGATGTTGGCTTAACCTATTTAACGATTAACAGAAGCTCAAAATCCTTGTCTGGTGGTGAAGCGCAACGTATTCGATTAGCCACACAAATTGGGTCGCAACTGGTTGGTGTACTCTATATTTTGGACGAACCAAGTATTGGGTTGCATCAACGTGACAACGAAAAGCTGATTAACTCTTTATTATCTTTAAGAGACATAGGAAACTCTGTGATTGTAGTGGAGCATGATAAGGACATGATTGAGCGTGCAGACCATGTGATAGACATTGGTCCTTTTGCTGGAAAACATGGTGGCGAAATTATTAGCGAAGGCACGCCTGAAGAATTACTAACACATCATACACTTACCTCAGATTATTTAAACGGAACCAAAGCTATTGAAATTCCTAAAAAACGACGCAAAGGCAATGGAAAAACAATGAGTTTAACTGGCTGTACTGGGAATAACCTAAAAAATGTCTCGGTAAAAATTCCGTTAGGAAAAATGATTGGTGTGACTGGTGTTTCTGGTAGTGGAAAGTCCACATTAATAAACGAAACCCTCTATCCTATTTTAAACAACTTCTATTTTAACGGTGTAAAAACACCAATGCCTTATAAAAAAATTACTGGCTTAAAGCATATCGATAAGGTCATAGACATTAATCAGTCACCAATTGGTCGTACACCACGAAGTAATCCTGCAACTTACACAGGTGTTTTTAGTGAAATACGAAGCTTGTTTGCAAAAATCCCTGAAGCGATGATTCGTGGTTATAAACCTGGTCGTTTTAGTTTTAATGTTACTGGTGGTCGTTGTGAAACCTGCAAAGGTGGTGGCTTGCGAGTAATAGAAATGAATTTTCTTCCTGATGTCTATGTAGAATGCGAAACCTGTCAAGGCAAACGTTTTAATCGTGAAACCTTAGAAATTCGCTACAAAGGAAAGTCGATTAGCGATGTGTTGAATATGACCATTGAAGAAGCTGTTCCGTTTTTTGAATTGATTCCTAAAATTCACAGGAAACTAAAAACCATACAAGATGTTGGTTTGGGCTATATCTCGTTAGGGCAACAAAGCACGACTTTGTCTGGTGGCGAAGCACAACGTATAAAACTCGCTACCGAATTAAGTAAACGCGACACAGGAAACACGTTTTATATTCTTGACGAACCTACAACTGGCCTGCATTTTGAAGATATTCGTGTGTTGATGTTGGTCTTAAACAAATTAGTAGATAAAGGCAATACAGTATTAATTATTGAACATAATATGGATGTTATTAAAACAGTAGATCATATTATAGATATTGGATACGAAGGCGGAAAAGGTGGTGGAGAAATAATTGTGGAAGGCACTCCTGAAGAAGTTGCAAAACATCCAAAAAGTTATACTGCACAATTCCTTAAAAAAGAACTAAATTAGCATTTGGTATAAAATAAAAATGAAGCAAATAGATGAATAAAAATTTACATCCAAAAGGTTGGAATGAAATAAAAACAAACGACTCGTGGGCTATTTTTAAGATTATGGGAGAGTTTGTAAATGGTTTTGAAACAATGAGTCGTATTGGACCTTGTATTTCCATATTTGGTTCGGCTAGAACAAAACCTGATAACGAGTATTACAAATTAGCAGAAAATATTGCTCAAAAAATAGTGGAAGCTGGTTATGGCGTTATTACTGGTGGTGGCCCAGGGATTATGGAAGCTGGTAATAAAGGTGCACATTTAGGTGGCGGAACATCGGTAGGGCTTAATATTGAATTGCCTTTCGAGCAACATGATAATCCATATATCGATAACGACAAAAGCCTCGATTTTGACTATTTTTTTGTACGAAAGGTCATGTTTGTAAAATACTCGCAAGGTTTTGTGGTAATGCCAGGAGGCTTCGGTACACTAGATGAATTGTTTGAAGCGATTACACTTATTCAAACCAATAAGATTGAAAAATTCCCTATTATTTTGGTTGGTACCGAATTTTGGAGCGGTGTTTTAGATTGGATAAAGAGCACATTACTTAAAAAATTTGGAAATATTAGCGCAACCGATTTAGATTTAATTAATCTAGTAGATACAGAAGATGAAGTTATAGACATTTTAGATGCATTCTATAAAGAATATGAATTAAGCCCTAACTTTTAAACATTAGCTTCCATCTCCCTAAGTATGGTGAAAAAGTTTACAATAATACTAACCCTATTGCTCTGTAGTTTTTTTGGTTTCTCGCAAGAAACCTTTAAGGCCATGTTTTATAATGTGCTTAATTTTCCTTTGCAAGAACCTGCAAGTAGGATTCAATATTTAGATGTGATATTGACTGATTATTTACCAGATTTATTTATGATTAACGAATTGAATAATGAAACTGGAGCCAATACCATATTACAGATTTTGCAGTTTATAAATCCAGACTATGAGAGAGCTACTTTTGTTGAAAATACTTCGGACAATAATATTGGAGATCAAAACGATTTACAAAACATGATTTTTTACGATAGCTCCAAGTTTATACTAGAATCGCAAGTAGTTATTACAAGTATTTACCGTGATTTTAATCATTATAGATTAAAATTAAATACTGTAAACCAAGTTAACAACCCAATATATATTGATGTGTTTGTTGCGCACCTAAAAGCTTCAAGAGGTGCTGACAATATAGCTTACCGCAAGCAAATGGTTGATGATTTTGTATCCTACTTAAGCACTATGCCAAGCGATAGTAATATTTTGCTGGCTGGAGATTTTAATTTATACACATCATCCGAGCCAGCTTTTCAAGAATTAATAGATAACACTAATAATATCACACTAATGGATCCTGCCAATCGTATTGGCAGTTGGAGCAATAACACAAACTATATAGATGTATTTACACAATCTACTAGAACGACCAGTGCAATAGGTGGAGCAAGTGGTGGTTTTGATGACAGGTTTGATTTTATAATGACATCGGAAAACATGGTGACAAACCCAGATATATCTTTTGTTCCTAACTCTTATCAAGTTTATGGAAACAATAATAATACTAACTGTTATAACAATAATATAAATTCTACCAATTGTAACGGTTCTACATTTAGCCCATTTATTAGAGAAGCACTTTACTATTTTAGCGATCATCTACCAGTAACCTTAACGCTTCAAACCAATGAAACATTGGGAACAAAAAAGTTTGAACTAAAAAACGAAATAACTATCGAGGGAAGTAATTTGGTGAAAAATAATATTAGTTTAAAAATAAATTCGCAACTAACTATAAAAAAGTTGAGCATTTATAACATATTAGGGCAAAAAATGGAAGAATATCAAGTTGAGGATAGGAATTTTGTTAAGTTAAATGTTTCATACTTGTCCAGTGGTATGTATTATATAATTACAGACAATAGCATTATTGAGCCCTTAAAATTTATCAAACGTTAATTTGAAACTTAAAATTCTAAACATATTAATTTTTGCCTTCATTTTTACAAATGCATTTTGTCAAGATAAAATTGATCTAAAAGCTACATTTAATGTTAATTTGGACCAAATAAAAATTCACCAATTTATTGCTTACAAAAACACAACAAAAGATACTTTAAAGAGCATCTATTTAAACGATTGGAGCAATAGCTACTCTACAAAAAGCACGCCATTGGCTAGACGTTTTTCTGAAGAATATGACAGTAAATTTCATTTTGCCGAAAGCGAAGAACGTGGGTTTACTGCAATAACATCAATTATTAATTCAGCTAAAACTAATTTAAACTTTGAAAGGCTAAAGGCACATCCAGATGTATTAAAAATAGATTTAGCAACACCTTTACTGCCAAACAAAAGTTATGAAATTGTACTAGAATACATTGTAAAACTCCCTAAAACGAAATTTACAGATTATGGTGTCACACCTTTAAAAGATTATAACCTAAAATATTGGTACATAACACCAGCTGTTTATAATGGAAATTGGAACTATTACAGTAATAAAAACCTAGATGATCTTTATGTTCCAAAAACAGATATTACACTACAAATCGAGTTTCCTAGAAATTATGTACTTACTTCAGAGTTGGATCTAGTGAACATCACACAAGACAGCAATTCGCAAACAGTTCTTTTACAAGGAGTAAACAGAGTTGACAGTAAACTGTTTTTACAAAAACTCCCTGTTTACAAAACCATTCAAACCGATAAATTTTCAATAGTTTCCAACTATACCGAAAAAGATCTAGAACCTTCAAAAAAAGCTATTATTACAGATAAAATAACAGCCTTTGTGACAAAACATCTTGGTCCATATCCTCATAAAAAACTAATTGTTTCAAATATTGATACAAAAAAAGATCCTATATATGGCCTAAACCAGCTTCCAGATTTTATAAGTCCATTTCCTAAAAATTTTCAGTTTGAATTGCAGTTACTAAAAACAACACTTGGAAACTATTTGGACAATACCTTACTATTAAATCCACGAAAAGAGCAATGGTTAAAAGATGGAATTCAAATATATTATCTTATAAAATATATTGAAGAAAATTATCCAGATATGAAACTTGCAGGTTCCTTAGCAGATATTTGGGGACTTAGATCATTTCATGCAGCATCACTAAAATTTAACGAGCAGTACAATTTGGTTTATTTGCACATGGCACGAACCAATAGAGATCAACCGTTAACAACTTCTAAAGATTCTTTGCTACGATTTAATAGTGATTTAGCAAATAAGTACAAAGCAGGAGTTGGTTTAAAATATCTAGATGATTTTATAAACGCTCAAATTTTAGAAAACACACTCAAAGAATTTCTAAAAAACAACTTGTTAAAAAATACTACCACAAAAGCATTTGAAAATTTATTAAAATCTAAAACCAATAAAAATATAGACTGGTTTTTTAAAGAGTATATCAACACCCATAAAAAAATAGATTTTAAAATAAAAAGTTTAAAAAAAACAAACGATTCTATAACACTCACCATAAAAAACAAGCGTGATAACAGTATGCCAATTTCATTATTCACCTTAAGAAACGATACTGTAACATCAAAAACTTGGGTTGAAAATATTAAGAATAGCAAAACAATTACGATTCCAAGACATGACACCAATAAACTGGTTTTAAATTACGATAATTCCATTCCAGAATACAATATAAGGGATAATTGGAAATCCCTAAATGGTTTTCTTGCTAATAATAAACCCTTACAAATACGCCTTTTTAAAGATTTAGAAGATCCTTCAAAAACGCAGTTATTTTTAATGCCTTTAGTAGAATTTAGAAATATTTATGATGGGTTGGTTCTAGGTAGCAAGTTTTACAACAAAACCTTATTGCGTCGTGGATTTAACTATAAAATCTCTCCAAACTATGGTACAAAGTCTAAATCGTTCACATTTTCAGCTTCTGTAAATTACACACAAAATATTGAAAACAGTGACTTATATGGCATTACTTATGGCCTTACTGGAAAGTACTCATCTTATGCACCAGATTTATTTGCAAGGGTTATTACGCCTTATTTAAGGTTTAATTTTAGGAATCATGCAGACTACAGATCTAACAAGTTTCAGTCTCTAACCTTTAGGTATTTAGATATTAATAGAGATGAAGACATTAATAACATAGCAAATAATACCGATCCAAATTATAGTATTTTCAATGCCAGATACATTAATACAAATCCTGGTCTTATTGACTACTACAAGTGGTTTACAGATTTTCAAATGGCTAAAGATTTTGGAAAACTATCGTTTAACTATGAGTATCGAAAGCTATTTGAAAACAACAGACAGGTTAATGTTAGGTTTTTTGCAGGTGCTTTTTTATACAACAATAATCCAACAGGTTTCGATTATTTTAGTTTCGCATTAGATAGACCAACCGATTATTTATTTGACTATAATTATTTAGGGCGTTCGGAAGCTTCTGGAATATTTAGTCAGCAAATCATTATTGCAGAAGGTGGCTTTAAATCAAAATTAAACACACCTTATGCCAACAAATGGATGACTACTTTTAATTTTAGCACCACGCTCTGGAAATATATCCAAGCTTACACCGATTTTGGTCTAGTAAAAAACACATTCAATCCCGTTAAATTTCAATACGATACTGGCTTAAGAGTTGACTTGGTAACCGATTATTTTGAAGTCTATTTCCCTATTTACTCAAACCTTGGATGGGAAATTGGCCTACCAAATTACGATCAAAAAATTCGCTTTGTTTTTACAGTAGATCCTCAATCACTATTAGGGTTATTCCGTAGAAAGTGGTATTAATCATACTTTTTTAGTTTGAATAATTCTTAATGAAAATTTAAAATACTTAGCATTTTTAAATAATTATCATTTTTATCAGGTTTTATTTAAGAATTCATCAACTTATTAACAATCAACTACATTGCATAAAACATAAAAAATAGCTAAATTTGCAGCATCTTAATTCCTAATAAATGCAAACAAATCCAGAGATTACCAAGAACATGTCTTTCAATGATTTTAAAAGTGAAATCATTAACGATTATACAATCGCTGTAACAAGTAGAGAGTGTAGTTTACTTGGTCGTCGTGAAGTACTAACTGGAAAAGCAAAATTTGGAATTTTTGGTGATGGAAAAGAAATTCCACAACTAGCTTGGGCAAAAGCATTTAGAGATGGTGATTTTAGATCTGGATATTATAGAGACCAAACCTTTATGATGGCTATTGGCGAATTGACCATTCAGCAATTTTTTGCTGGCCTTTACGCACATACAGAGATTGAAGCAGACCCAATGAGTGCTGGAAGGCAAATGGGTGGTCATTTTGGAACACATAGTCTGGATGATAACTACAATTGGAAAGACCTCACAAAACAAAAAAATTCTAGCTCAGACATTTCTCCTACCGCTGGTCAAATGCCAAGGTTATTAGGATTAGCTCAAGCATCTAAAATTTACAGAAATGTAAAAGGAATTAATAGCTCAAAATTTTCGGTAAATGGAAATGAAGTCGCTTGGGGAACTATAGGCAACGCAAGTACAAGTGAAGGTGTTTTTTTTGAAACAATAAATGCAGCAGGCGTGTTGCAAGTCCCAATGGTTATTAGTATTTGGGATGATGAATATGGAATTTCGGTACATGCAAAACATCAAACTACCAAAGAAAACATCTCTGAAATCCTTAAAGGCTTTCAGCGAGATAAACATGGTAATGGCTACGAAATTATAAGAGTAAAAGGTTGGGATTATGCTGGATTGATAAATGCTTTTGAAGAAGCTTCAAAAATAGCCAGAGAAGAGCATGTTCCAGTACTGTTGCACGTACAAGAGCTCACGCAACCACAAGGACATTCAACTTCAGGTTCACACGAACGTTATAAAAGTCCTGAAAGATTAGCTTGGGAAAAAAACCATGATTGCATTGCTAAAATGCGTGAATGGATGATTAGCAATAGTATTTTTACCAACCAAGAAGCTACGCAAATAGAAAAAGATATAAAAAAACAAGTAAGAGATGGAAAAAAAGCAGCTTGGAACGCTTTTATTTCTCCTATATTAAAGGACAAACTAGAGCTTATTACTTTACTTGAAAAAGTATCTCACACGAGTCACAATAAGGTTTTTATCCAAAAAACAGCAAACGAACTAAATGCAATTCATGAACCAACAAGAAGAGATGTTATTTCTGCTGCTCGAAAAGCACTACGTTACATTACTTTTGATGATTCTGTTGAAAAAGAAGCATTGCAAACTTGGATAAATAATTATTTTACCGTCAACCAACCAAAATACAGCTCTCACCTTTATAGTGAATCGGCTGAAAAAGCCACAAATATAAAAGATCTCGCAGCAACTTATGATGACAATGCTACTATGGTAGATGGTAGAATTATTATAAGAGATAATTTTGACGCCATATTTGGCAAATATCCCGAAGCACTTATTTTTGGTGAAGATTCAGGTAATATTGGAGATGTCAACCAAGGCTTAGAAGGTTTACAAAAAAAGTATGGCGAACTTAGAGTAGCTGATGTAGGTATAAGAGAAGCCTCAATTGTAGGCCAAGGAATTGGAATGGCCATGAGAGGCTTACGGCCAATTGCCGAAATACAATATTTGGATTACATAATGTATGCACTTCAAATAATAAGTGACGATCTTGCAACCTTACATTACAGAACTTTGGGCAAGCAAAAGGCACCAATGATTATTAGAACAAGAGGCCACAGGCTTGAAGGTATTTGGCATTCTGGATCGCAATTGGGTGGTATTTTAAATTTAGTTAGAGGTATTCATGTGCTAGTTCCTAGAAACATGACCAAAGCAGCTGGATTCTATAATACCATGCTTGAGAGCGATCAACCAGCTCTAATTATTGAATGCCTTAACGGTTACCGACTAAAAGAAAAAATGCCAAACAATGTAGGTAAGTTTAAAACACCTGTTGGTTTTGTTGAAACTGTAAAAGAAGGCGCAGATATTACTTTAGTATCTTACGGTTCTACTTTAAGAATTGTTGAACAAGCTGCAAAAGAATTACTAGAGGTTGGTATTGACGCCGAAGTAATTGACGTACAATCCTTAATACCTTTTGATATTGCTCACGATATTTCTAAAAGCCTAAAAAACACCAACCGTTTAATGATTATTGACGAAGATGTTCCTGGAGGTGCTTCAGCTTATATTTTAGATGAGATTATGAATACACAAAATGGCTACCAATTTTTAGATAGCCAACCTCAAACACTAACTGCAAAAGAGCACAGGCCAGCTTATGGCACTGATGGTGATTACTTCTCAAAACCCTCTTTAGAAGATATTTTTGAGGCTGTATACAATGTGATGCATGAGGTAAATCCAGATGATTATCCGAAGCTTCGTTAATTTCAAATTTTTATTCCCTCATAACCATAGCTTTTTTTTTATATATTTAAGTACTTAACACCTTAAATATGCTAACCAAAAAAGATAAAGAGCAACTTAGAAGTATTATTTTTCGTCATCTAGATGGTATTGCTGTTTCTACCACTGCTTTTGCTTTACACAAAAAAGGTGTTTATAAATACCTCATTGATAATCAAGAAACAACTCTTAACGAGCTCACCAAAACTTTTAATGCTAATGAAGGTTATTTAAATATCGCATTAAGGATTTTATCTTCACAAGGTTGGCTAGATAGAAACCTTGATAACGAAACAAATATAATTACATATACAACCAATGAGAATAGCAATAAAGCATTTAGCTTAATTCCTCTATATGAAGATGCTATAAACCTTATCTCCTATTCCATAAAGTTTCCCGAAGAAAGCATTGGCCCTGACGCTTTTAGTGCCTTAGAAAAAATATTTAATAAATATAAAAACCATTTTGATCTAGAGAACATAAAAGAAGATTCAATCGAACACCAAATATTAATGCATATTGAAGGTGTAATTATTGCGCCAATAATAGTCATGTTAGGTGTTAACGGATTGTTTCATAAATACTTTATGGAAGCATCATTTAGAGCTCAGGAATATCATAAAAACCCTGAAAGCTTTAAAAAAATATTGGATTTTTTCGTCCACTTAGGATGGTTCAATAAAAAAAAGGAAACCTATCAATTCACAGAAAAAGGTTTGTTTTTTGCTAAGCGCGCAAGTGCTTATGGTGTAACTGTGTCTTACTTACCAACATTTCACAATCTAAATGAACTTATTTTTGGAAACCCCTTAATACTAAAAACAGGTTCACCAAACGACACCGAAAAACATGTACATCGCGAAATGAATGTTTGGGGAAGTGGTGGCGCACATTCTACCTATTTTAAAGTGATTGATGAAATTATCATCGAACTCTTTAATAAACCAATAGACGAGCAACCAAAAGGTGTTTTGGACATGGGCTGTGGCAATGGTGCGTTTATTCAGCATATTTTTGATGTTATAGAGCACCAAACTCTAAGAGGTAAATTACTTGAAGAACACCCATTATTGCTCGTTGGTGCCGATTTTAATCAAGCAGCTTTAAAAGTAACAAGAGCAAATCTTATTAAAGCCGATATTTGGGCAAAAGTTATTTGGGGCGATATTGGCAGACCTGATTTATTGGCTAACGATTTAAAAGAAGATTACAACATAGATTTAAAAGATTTGTTAAACGTTAGAACCTTTCTTGACCACAACCGTATTTGGGAACCTCCTAAACAAAATACAAATAGAGTTAGTAAATCAACAGGGGCTTATGCTTTTGAAGGAAAGAGGCTTAACAATCGTGTCGTTGAAGATTCTCTAAAAGAACATCTGGAAAAATGGAAACCCTATGTTGAAAATTTTGGCTTACTTATTATAGAACTACATTCCGTAAACCCAAAACTTGTATCCAAAAACCTTGGCAAAACAGCAGCGACAGCCTATGATGCTACTCATGGCTATTCCGACCAATATATTTTGGAAGTCGATGTATTTAACGCCATTGCAGCTGAAGCAGGACTTTACCAAGACGAACGTTATTTTACAAAGTTCCCAAACAGTGAATTGGCAACTGTAAGTATTAACCTTTTAAAAGGAAAATAAATTGTTTGGCATGAGTTAATCTATGTTGGACGAAATTTGTTGATTGGCATTCATCTTTGTTATTGATTTGTTTTTTAGAAACCAAAAAAAACATGGAAATTATGAAAACACGATCGCTTTTATTACTTTTTTTATTAGCATTTTTTAGTTCTTGCATTGTAAAATCTATCCAACCTTTTTATATAGCAGAAGCTACCGAATACCAACCACATCTTATTGGTGAATGGACAGATAATAAAAAAGCAACTTGGACAGTTGTATCATTTAAAGACATGTTCTTAGAAGATAATAAAGACTGGGCTAAAGTTAGCGACGAAGACAAAGTTGCTTACCAAAAATACAAAGATGGCTACTTTATTATACGCACAAAAAACGACAAAGAATCTGTCTTTATGGCGATGCCCTTTAAAATAGATGAGCAACTATTTATGGATTTTATCCCATTTGATAATGAAGAAATTAGCAACGATTTGGTTAGTCAACACTTGCTTAGAACACACTCGGTAGCCAAAATAGATACATTAGAAAGCAATACCATAAATATTACATGGCTTGATGAAAGTAGATTGACCGATTTGTTTAAAAAAGACAAATTAAAACTTAAACATGAAAAAGTTGGTATAGACGAATCATTTGTATTAACAGCCACTTCCAAAGAGCTGTATGCATTTTTAAAAAAATATATGAAAGCCGATATCGAAAACAAATGGGAATCTTCAGAAAAATATACTTTAACCAAAACAAATGCTCAACCTTAATCCGTATTTTAAAAAATTAAATAACCACAGGCCATTTTTATTTAATTTGGTGCTGTGGTTTTGCTCGTTTGTAATTTTGCTCTTTATTTTTTCAAAAGGACAAAAGCCAATTAAAATAGACTATATCTATACCATTGGTTTTTTAATAAGTGTGGCTATTCCAGTAGTAATTAACTTATATATAATCGTTCCTCGATTTTTAAAAAAAGAAAAATATGCCTTTTTTGGGTTAGCATTTACTGCCAACCTTATCCTATTTACACAATTACACATTTGGTTTTTTGAGCCACTAATTGATACACTATTTCCTAACTATTTTTTCATGTCATACTTTTCAAATACGAGGTATATTGTTATTTTTAGTATATTTTTAATTTCTACAACACTACTGAAACTATCCGAAGATTGGTTCTATTTTAACCAAAATGAAAACAAAACGCTTAAAACCCAAAATGAACTCATTCAATTACAATTAGCGTCATTACGCTCTCAAATAAATCCGCATTTTTTATTCAATTCATTAAATGTTATTTATGCGCTTGCTATTCAAAAAAAAGAAAATATTAAAGACGCCATTGTGCAATTATCAGACATATTACGATATGTTATTTACGATTCTAACACCCAAAGGGTTATGTTGAAGGAGGAAATAAAACTTCTAAAAAATTACATAGATTTTCAAAAATTTAGAGTGCAAGGATTCGATAACATACACTTAAAAGCAACCATTGAAAACAAAAATTTTAAAATTTTTCCAATGCTATTACTTCCACTTGTTGAAAACAGTTTTAAACATGGTATTAAAGGAAATTTAGAAGATACTTTTATAAACATCGAACTAAATCAACAAGGCGATACGTTTTATTTTAAAATTGAAAACAATAGCTTAAAGGAAAACGATAACATCTCAAACGAAAAATCTGGCGTAGGACTTGAAAACATCCAAAAAAATCTAGAAATTGTATATCCAAATAATCATACATTTATTACAAACGAGATCAATAAAATATTTACTGTACAACTAACCATAAATACACAACCATAAAGCCATGATGCTTAACTGTTTAATAATAGATGATGAACCTTCTTCGCAATCTATCATAAAAATATTTTGTGATGATGTCGAGTTTCTAAACGTTATTTCAATTTGCAATAACGCTTTGGAAGCTATGTCTGTTTTAAACAAACAAACCCATATTGACTTACTTTTTTTAGACATAAACATGCCAAAACTATCTGGACTTGATTTTTATAAGTCTTTACAAAATCGGCCTGATGTTATTTTTACCACAGCCTATTCGGAATATGCTTTAGAAGGTTTTGAAGTAAATGCCATAGATTATTTATTAAAACCATTTTCTTTTGAACGCTTTTTAGCTGCTGTAAACAAAGCTCTAAACAAGAAAAAATTTAAAAAACCAACTGATGATGCTATTTTAATAAAAGCAAATAAAGTGTTACACAAAGTGCATCCTAGCGCTATTTTATTTGTAGAAGCTTTTGGTGATTATGTAAAAGTACATCAAGAAAATTCAGTAATTACAACCAATGGTACGTTTACTAATATTTTAAAGCTTTTACCTAACCATTTTGTACGCTGTCACAAATCGTTTGCTATTAATTTAAAAAAAATGAATAGCTTAGCAGGAAATATTGCTACTGTTGGAGACAAAACCGTTCCAATAGGTCAAACCTATAAATCAAACTTTTTAAAATCCTTAAACCCATAACCATGTTTACAAAAAACTACAACGACTTAGCATTGGCTATTTTAAGAATTGGTACTTCAACCTTGATGTTGACTCATGGTATTCCTAAAATTGAGCGTCTATTTGCAGAAACAATCAAATTTGGTGATCCATTAGGAGTTGGTGCTTCTACCTCGCTTACCTTAGCTATCATTGGTGAAGTAATTGCGCCAATCTTTATCATTTTTGGGTTTAGAACAAAATTGGCTGCGATTTTTCCAATTGCAACCATGTTAGTGGCGTTCTTTTTTGTGCATTTAAGTGACCCAATTGGAAAACAAGAAAAGGCATTACTCTTTTTAATGGCATTTTTAGTGATATTTTTGGCTGGCCCTGGGAAGTATTCTATTGACAAAAGATAATAAGTTTCTTGTGTAAAAGACTCTTAAGTACACTTAAGGAATTTTTAGTTGTGTTTTTTGGAGTTACGCTTATCGGTTTTGTATATGAAAAGTAGCTGATTTATGCACTAATTTTTCGAATTATAACTGACCTTTATTTTATTATTTATCTTTCGTTTAAACACTAAAACCGCTATTTTTTATATACGTTGTTGTGTTTTCGTACTTTATTTCCGTTCTGAATGTAGCGTTGGCAAAGACATACTCTTTTGCAATTTTTGGCTTGTGTTTAGGCTGTAGCGAATTGCAAATGTGTATGGCTTTTAGCGATGGAAAATTCAAGTCGCAAAATATTATCTATTTCAGTAATATAGTTATTGTCATTACTCTTTTTAAATTTAGAATAAAAATCTAAAATTTTCTCAATTTGCGATTCAGATAGGATAGATAAATCAAGCATTTTTGATTTATTCAAATCATTTGGTTCGAATTTCTTTAATCCATTTCCGTATTCACGTCTATTATCACTAAAAATTTCCTTTGCAACATCTGTCAATAAATAGGCAAATAGTAAATCATTAGAAACTTTTGAAAATAAGTCTGAATTTGTTGGATAGACGCAATGAAAAGTAGTTAAATTAGAGATGTTTGCTTCATTACGTATAAATTTAACTCCATTTCTGTTAAAAACAGAAACCCAAATTGGTGCAGGTGGACGATTTTCCAAAGAATACCAAGGTTTTCTACATTTGGTTAGATATTTCTCATTTATTTCTTCCGTAACTCCTTTTTCTATGTAATCTAAAACATTCTTATTAGTAGAATTCTTGCCATCAAATAAATATGCTAGCTCATTATTTTCAACTAAACTTTTATAATCAGATTCAGTAAAAAAATTACCTTTAACATCTTTTGCTTTACAAATACAAGGTAATAGGTTTTCTTTTGGAATGGAAAACTCTTTAGCTTTTGATTCATTGAATGTAAAATAATCATTTGCACCAGTTGCAATACCTCTCACCACTTTTGCATAAGTTGAAAATGGGACAAGGTTTTTGTAATTAATTGAATTTTGTAATTGATAATATTTACGCCATTTAATATTTGGGTCTAAATCATTTGGCTTAAAGCTAAATTCGCCTTTTTGTTTTGGGTATGACTTAATATAATTATCAATTAATTGTAAATCTGATTTTGAATCAATTGTTGTGATATTTATTTCCGAAGTGTTGTTATCATTAGCCAAAAGAAGTATTGATACTGTCGTCATTACATCATCAAAAACATTTTCTTTAAAATCAATTACAAATAAATGCCTTAAAGTTTTAGTTTTTAAAAGATACTCTTTTACTAATTTACCATAATCAGAATTTAAAAATTCTGATGGAATTATATAAGAGGCTCTGCCATTCTTTTTTAATTGGAATATTGATTTTAAAAGGAAGAGTGTATAAAGATTTGTAAATCCATTGAATTTAAATTTTAAGTTGTTTTCAACTTCCTTTAGAATTTGTTTATTGTCATAATCGTGAAATTTTAAATATGGTGGATTGCAAATGATTCCATCATATTTGTTTTTCCAATCGTTATACATATAATCTTCAAGTTTTAATGAAACATTTTTGTGGGATTTAAAATATGTTCTTGCTTCATTAAGAATTGTTTTATCAATATCAAAACCTTTAATTTTTAAGTTATCTTGTTTAGAAATCAAAGTCCTTGAAAAAATGCCCAAACCAAATGCTGGCTCCAAAACTGTCTTTAACGATTTGTTGCCAAGCAACCAATCAGACATAAGATTTGCAATGGGTTGTGGTGTGAAAAATTGTGCAAATTCTTTACGATGAGTTAAACTTGTATTTTTAGTATATATTTTTTCTAACTCCATCTTAAAAATCAGTTATATTTAATAATTCTTTTAGGCTGTCAATATCTAAATAAGCTGTACCTTTTTCAAAACTAACATAAAATAACAATCGACCTCTTCCCATTTCACGCCTAACACTTTTGTGTTCAGGTTCAAGTACTTTATAAGCCACTTGGTTGGTATTTCGTGTGTTTATTTTTACTGTAGTTTTATTTTGGTTCTTAATATCTTGACTAATTTCATAATGTGTACCCTCTTTTTCGGGTTGAGTAAGTAAGGTTAAGATATTTTTAAAAGATATTCCGTAAGATTTGTCAAAGAAAACTTGAAAATAATAATGAGGAACATTGAATGTTTCAGCCCATTTATAAACAACCTTGACATCTTCTATTTTTGGTGTGATACTTAAATAATCCCTTTTCTGAACAATGACTATATTGTCTTTTAAATCCTTGAAAAACAATGATAACTGTTGAAGTCTATCAGTTGCTTTCCAACTGGGTCTTCTAAAACTTATTGAACTAATAGTTTCTTCATTAATACTATTTAGTATATCAATAAAATGTTTTTTTTTATCATCTTTTAAAATGTCTGAATATTCAGCCAGTATTTTGTCTTTTACTAATAGAGCTTCTTTAAGATGATATGCAGTTCTGTCTTGCATTTCTTTTTCATATTTGTCTATTAAGAATGCACTCGAACGTATTTCTAATCCTGCAATTGATTTTTTAACATAGTTTGTAATAGTAGAATGTTCAATATTGCTAATATCAAAACCAAGTTCTGCATCAAAGTCAGTTTTTTTAAACACTAATAAATCTGGTCGTTTACCGATTGTATCTAATTCATCTTGAAAGTCTGTATAGAATTTATCAAATCCACTATCTCCAGCAATTAAGTCATCAGATTTTCCATATCGTACAGCTACATAATTTTCTGAAGTTTCATTGATTGCTCTAAAAATTAAATCTTCTGCCCAATCTCCTTGTTCTTTATTAGTTATAAAGTTAGAAGATGCTTGAGTTGGTGGTGACGTTCTATCTCTTGGTATAGTAAAATCAACGATTGATGTAGGTATAGTTTTTGTAATTTCTCTTAATTCTTCAAAGTAGGTCATAGTGTTTTTCTATATTTTATTTCTTGTTCAGCAACTTTTAAAACTTCAATTGCCTTTTTTTCATCTTTGATTAAGTCATAAACTTTATTAGCAAGCCACAAAGTTTCTAATTCAGAATATGAGTATTTAAATAATTTGCTTATAGTTGTTAGATGTTCTTTTTTGAGGTTTTTCTGATTACTCTCAATTTTACTTAAATACGCATCTCCAACTTTTAGTTCATAAGCTAATTCTCTTTGCAACATTCCTGTTTTCTCTCGTAATTCTCTTATTTTCTGACCTATTGTCATTTTCCTAATTTTAACTTGACTTAATTAGGTCAAATGTACAAATTGCTTTTGACATTCTTATTCAAGCGTTGGGAAATTTTAGCTCTTTTGGTTTTTAGAGCGTTGGAATTTAGAATTGGCAAAAACCGAAAGTGCTAAAATATGCGGCTGGTAGTATGAAACACAACGATTAAAGTATCTTCAGTTTTAATTGACGCTTCTGTACGATAAGCGAAGATAGTTTTTTAAAATTAATAAGTCAATAGCCTAATATGCTTTGTAAAAGATAGTTATCAACAAAGAAATGTGTTAATCAACCCAAAATCCTCGCCATCAACTCTTTTAGCAAATCGCCTTGTGGTACAGCATTAGAACCAACACCTTTACTTTTAACATCAAACTCGCGCAAGGTGGCAATCACACTACTTACCTTTTTCATAGGGTAGTTTTTTGCGGCATTGGTATATTCGCTCACAAAATAAGGGTTAATGCGTAAGGATGAGGCTATGGCTCTTGGTGACCTATCGTTTAAACCATGCAAATGCAATAACTGTGAAAAGAAATTAAATAGCAGTGAAACCGTTACCACCATTGGGTTGTCCTTTGGGTTATCGGCAAAATAATTAATAATTCTATGCACTTTAACTACGTTCTTCTCTCCTACCGCTTTGCGTAATTCAAAATTGTTATAATCTTTTGAAATACCGATGTTCTCTTCTATAAGTTCAGGCGAAATCTGGGTGTCTTTTGGAATGATAAGTTGTAATTTCTCTAACTCGTTATTAATCTTACTTAAATCGGTGCCTAAAAATTCCACCAACATTTGCGCTGCTTTAGGTGAAATACTATAGCCCTTTGGTGACAATACACGGCGTATCCAATCGGCTACTTGGTTTTCGTATAGTTTTTTACTTTCATAAACAACGCCAATCTTATTTATGGCTTTATACAACGCTTTACGTTTGTCGATTTTTTTGTACTTATAATTTATCACCAAAACCGTTGTTGGCTGTGGGTTTTGGGCATAAGAGCTTAGTTTTTCAATGGTACGCGATAGGTCTTGTGCTTCTTTTACGATTACCACTTGGCGTTCTGCCATCATTGGGTAACGTTTGGCATTGCCCACAATATCATCAATCGACACATCACGACCATATAAAACCATTTGGTTAAAGCCTTTCTCCTCTTCGGCAAGCACGTTGTCTTCAATAAAATCGGAAATCTTATCTATATAATAAGCCTCCTCACCCATAAGGAAGTAAATAGGTTTAATATTACCTTTTTTAATATCGTTTACTAACTGTTTAACTTCGTCCATTAAAAAAAAATCACCAAATTTGTATTGTGCAAAAAATAAATTTTCCCACATATACATTTCGATTCAAAAATAGCGAAAATAAACCTTATATTTTTGATGGCATACGCAAAAAATTTGTGGTTTTACAACCAGAAGAATGGGTGCGCCAACATTGTGTACAATACCTTATTAATGAAAAAAAGTATCCGAAATCACTTATTAATGTCGAGAAAGAATTAAAAATAAACAATCTAAAAAAACGCTACGATATTGTTGTTTTTAATTCTGATGGCTCCATTCATTTAATTGTTGAATGTAAAGCACCTAAAATTACTATAGACCAGAGTACTTTCGATCAAATTGCAAGATATAATTTAGCCTTAAACGCTACCTTTTTAATGGTTACCAATGGATTAAATCACTATTATTGCAGTATCGATTTTGAAGAAGAACGTTATCAATTTTTAAAAGATATTCCGCCATATAGTCTGTGAAAATAGCAATTGTCATATTAAACTGGAACGGAAAGGCATTGTTAGAACAATTTTTACCTTCGGTGTTATTATTTTCTAAAGGAGCAAAAGTTTATGTTGCCGACAATGCATCTACTGATAATTCGGTTGAATTCTTAAAAGATCATTACCCTCAGGTAACAATTATTCAAAACAACACAAATGGTGGTTATGCCAAAGGCTATAACGATGCCTTGCAACATGTTGAAGCAGATGTGTACTGTTTATTGAACAGCGATGTAGAAGTGACTAAAAATTGGCTTGATCCAGTTCTGGAAACTTTTACAAGTAATCCAAACACTGCGATTATACAACCCAAAATTCTAGACCAAAAGAACAAGGAGTATTTTGAATATGCAGGAGCAGCTGGTGGATTTATAGACAAATTTGGATATCCTTATTGTCGTGGACGGATTTTTAATACCATTGAAAAAGACGAAGGTCAATACAACGATATTATTGATGTTTTTTGGGCTTCTGGGGCTTGTTTATTTGTAAGGAGTACTGTTTTTAATACGTTAAATGGCTTTGATGAATCCTTTTTTGCTCACATGGAAGAAATAGATTTTTGCTGGAGGGCAAAAAACTTGAGTTTCGATGTTACATATGTTGGCACCTCAACTATTTACCATATTGGTGGTGCCACATTAAGCAATACAAGCCCAAAAAAAACCTATTTAAATTTTAGAAACAGTTTGTACACCCTTGTCAAAAATGCTTCAAATAATATTTTTTATCTAGTATTTATTAGGCTTCTTCTTGATGGTTTAGCAGGAATAAAATTTTTATTTGAATTTAAACCAAAACACACCTTAGCAATTATTAAAGCACACTTCTCATTTTATAACCATTTAAGCATCCTGCTTAAGCAAAGAAAATCTCAAAACAAAATAGTACATTTCCAAACTCATAAAAGCATCGTTTGGTCATATTTTATCTCAAAAAAAAAATCTTTTAAAAGTTTATAAATTAGTTAGTAAAAGTTTTGTTAATACTAAGTATTATTGGGCTTTTTTGCATAATTTTGTGATATTCGTCGAATATAAATTAATTAACATCCTTACCATGAAGAAAATATTTTTGTTAAGTCTATCTGCAATGCTTGTTTTAAGTTCTTGCGTATCAAAAAAAGAATATGCTGCATTAGAGGCAAAACAACAAGAAACACAAGATCTATTAAATACTGCAACTGTTAAATTAAATGCATGCTTATCTGATGCTGCAGCTGCAAATGCACGAGCAGAAGCTTTAAAAGATCAATTAGCTGATATGAGAAAAAACAACGAAAGTCTTATACAAAGCAACAAAGATTTAACAATGCTTACCGCAAAAGGAGCAGATAATGTTGAAAGAACTTTAGAAAGTATTAAAGAAAAGGACCTTAAAATTACGCGTTTACAAGATGCAATTAACAAAAAAGACAGTGTGACCCTAGCTTTAGTAACAAGTTTGAAACGTGAAGTTGGATTAAACGATCCAGATATTGAGATTAATGTTGAAAAAGGTGTCGTGTTTATTTCTATTTCGGATAAATTACTATTTAAAAGCGGAAGTTACATAGTTACTGATAATGCCAAAAATGTTTTAGCAAAAGTTGCCAAGGTTGTAAACGACAAACCAGATTTTGAGGCTATGGTTGAAGGACATACCGATAGTCGTTCGTACCAAAAAGGTGTACTGTTGGACAACTGGGACTTAAGTGTAAAGCGCGCAACATCTATTATTAGAGTATTAGAAGATTTAGGTGTGAACTCGTCTCGTTTAATTGCAGCAGGAAGAAGCTATTATGTTCCTTTAGTTGATAACGATACCGCTGAAAACAGAGCAAAAAACAGACGTACACGAATTGTTGTAATGCCAAAAATCGATCAGTTCTACGACATGATAGAGAAAGAAATGAAGAATCTATCTGCTGGTGGCAACTAATTAGTGATAATATTTTAAATAAAAAAACTCAACCAAATGGTTGGGTTTTTTTATTTAAAATATCTCTAAGTTGCCTTTTCCTTTTCTTATCACTTTGGGTTCTTCTTCAGAAAAATCAATGATTGTAGAGGGTTCGTTCCCACCATAACCACCATCAATAACCATATCGACTAGGTTATCCCATTTTTCTAGAATTAGCTCAGGATCTGTAGTATATTCCAAAATTTCATCTTCATCATAAATAGACGTTGAAATAATTGGGTTACCTAATTGCTTTACTATTTCTAATGCTATAGAATTATCTGGAATCCTAATACCAACCGTTTTCTTCTTTTTAAAAGCATTGGGTAAACTTTTTGCTCCTGGAAGGATAAATGTGTAAGGACCTGGAAGCGCTCGCTTTAAAACCTTAAAAGTAGCCGTGTCTATTTGCTTTACATAATCGCTCAAATTACTTAAATCATGGCACACAAACGAAAAATTAGCTTTATCTAATTTAACGCCTTTAATTCTGGCAACACGCTCCAATGCTTTGTTATTGGTAATATCGCAACCTAAACCATATACCGTATCGGTTGGATAAACAATCAATCCTCCTTTTTTTAAAACTGCGACAACCTTAGCAATTTCTTTAGGATTGGGGTTATCTTCATAAATTTTTACAAACGCTGCCATTACCCTATTATTTTAAGTTTTGCAAAACGTAAAAGTAATTTTTTTGAACCTCCATTTTCAAAATTAATTTCAGCTTTTACATCTGCGCCTACGCCTTCAATTTTTATGACTTTACCTTTACCAAATCTTAAATGCTGCACAATATTGCCAATAGTTAGTTTACTATCAAACAAATTGGTTTTTTCATTAGGGCTCGTTATTTTCTTGAAATTCTTAGGTGTACTTATTTTAATACCTTCGGGTTTGGGCTTTATACTGCTTTTTCTTTTGGGTTGGTGTTTTTTTGCAGGCTTAAATCTAATTTTATTTTGAGGTACATCGCCAAAAATACTGGCATCAAGCATTGGATTTATACGTCGTTCTTCAATTGGTGTGATTATATCTAAAAATTCTTCCTTAATTTCTTCAATAAATCTACTTGGTTCGGCATCTATTAGTTTTCCCCATCGGTAACGTGTTAAAGCATAGGTTAAATAGGCTTGTTTTTCGGCTCTAGTTAAAGCCACATAAAACAACCTACGTTCTTCTTCTAACTCACTACGTGTATTCATACTCATAGCACTAGGAAACAGATCTTCCTCCAAACCAACAATAAATACGTGGTTAAACTCCAATCCTTTTGCTAAGTGAATAGTCATTAACGCAACATGGTCAGGGTCGCCCTTGTCACCATCCAAATCTGTTGCAAGTGCAACATCTTCCAGGAATTCTGCCAAAGAATCGCCAGCATCAGCTAGTTCCATTTGTCCATCAACAAAATCCTTGATACCATTTAAAAGTTCTTGCACATTTTCCAATCGGGTAATCCCTTCTGGTGTACCATCTTTATTGAACTCTCTTATTAACCCACTGGTTTTGGTAATATGTTCGGCCAAATCAAATGCATTGGCTGTTTTATTCATTACTTGATAGCTTTCAATAAGTGTTACAAAATCTTTAAGCTTATTTTTTGTTCCGTTGTTAATATTAATAGCAATTGTATCAAGATTTTTTAAAATCTCAAAAATGGTTTTGTTGTAATTATTTGCAGCAACAACCAACCTATCAATGGTTGTTTGGCCAATGCCTCGTGCTGGAAAATTTATAATGCGTTTTAGTGCTTCTTCATCGGCTGGATTTAAAACCAAACGCAGATAAGCGGTAACATCTTTGATTTCCTTGCGCTGATAGAAGGATAAGCCTCCATAAATACGATAAGGTATATCTCGTTTACGCAAGGCATCTTCAATGGCTCGGGATTGTGCATTGGTACGATATAATACTGCAAAATCGCTGTTATGCAATTGGTTGTTCATTTTCTCCTCCCAAATGGTACTTGCCACATAACGTCCTTCGTCTCCATCGGTTAGTGAACGATGCACCTTAACTTTGTGTCCTTCTTCATTGGCAGTCCAAACCACTTTATCCAACTTGGTTTTGTTGTGTTCTATAACTGAGTTTGCTGCACCTACAATGTTTTTTGTTGAACGGTAATTTTGTTCTAAACGATATAGCTTTACATTATCGTAATCTTTTTGAAAATTCAAGATGTTATTAATATTAGCGCCACGAAACGCATAAATACTTTGCGCATCATCACCCACCACACATATATTTTGAAAACGGTCTGCCAAAGCACGAACTATTAAATATTGTGAGTGATTGGTATCTTGGTACTCATCGACAAGAATGTAACGAAACTTATCTTGATATCGTGCTAAAACATTTGGGAAACGTGTTAATAACTCATTGGTTCTTAATAACAAATCATCAAAGTCCATCGCACCAGCTTTAAAACAACGATCTACATACTCAGCGTAAATTTCTCCCATTTTTGGTCGTCTTGTCGCAGCATCTGCCTCCATGAGTTCTGGGTTTTTAAAATATGCTGTTACTGTTATTAAACTGTTTTTATATGAAGAAATCCTGCTATAAACCTGTTTTGTTTTATAGATATCTTTCTCTAAGCCCATTTCTTTAATAATGGAGCCCAATAATTTTTGAGAATCTTGTGTGTCGTAAATTGTAAAATTACTTGGAAACCCCAAATGATGCCCTTCAAAACGCAGTATTTTCGCAAAGACAGAATGGAACGTCCCCATCCATAAATTCTTTGCCTCACTATCGCCAACAATGGTTGCGATACGTTCCTTCATTTCACGAGCAGCTTTGTTCGTAAAGGTCAAAGCAAGGATATTAAATGGATCAACCCCTTGACTCATTAAATAAGCAATGCGGTAAGTAAGCACCCTCGTTTTACCAGAGCCTGCTCCAGCAATCACAATCATTGGGCCATCCTTTTGCAAAGTTGGTGCTAACTGAGCTTCGTTTAACTGACTTAAATACGTCTCCAATTCAATTTTATTTTAAAAGTGTGAATTTAGCCAATGTTGAACGGTTTTCTAAATCTAAAATGGAATAATTATAAACAATTAGAATTGTGCAATAAGGTTTCATAAAAATTTAAATATCTTTAACGTTCTTAATTAATTGATATGAAAAAATTCCTATTTACTTTTTGCCTTTTTACATTGGCTTGCTTCGCTATATTCGCACAAAACGAACGTGTGGAGGGGGAAATTATTAAAAATTTTGGTGAAACTTTTAATGTTGAAAATATTGATATTAAAACAAATACATCTGAAGAATTTAAAGTGATTTTTGATGTATCTCAATCATCTAGTGATAAAAGTGTTATTAACAAACATATTGTTACTGCCGCAAGGTTTTTAAACATGCACGCCAATGAAGGCATGGAACCAAGCCAACTAAAAGTTGCCATGACTATTCATGGTGCTGCGTGGCAAGATGTTTTGGACAATGAAACATATAAAGAAAAATATGGTATTGATAATCCGAATTTAGAATTAATTAATGAACTTACCGAAGCTGGTGCAGATATTATTATTTGCGGACAAACAGCTTCTTTTAGAGGGCTTACAAAAAAAAATGTTAATCCAAATGTAAAGTTTGCTTTATCTGCAATGACAGCACTCATACAATATCAAAAAAACGACTATATTTATATAAGTTTCTAAAAAATATTAATATCAAATTATAAACACCAAATTAAACAAATGAAAAAATTATTACTAACCATCACTATTTTATCATGCACCTTTGGATTTGCGCAACATGGATTGGATAAAGACATTGCATCTATTGAATCTAAAGTCATAGAATGGCGACGCGACTTTCACCAAAATCCAGAGTTATCAAACAGAGAATTTAAAACTGCAGCAAAAATCGCAGCACACTTAAAATCGCTTGGCATGGAAGTGCAAACAGGAATTGCTCATACAGGAGTTGTGGGTATCTTAAAAGGAGAGCATCCTGGAAAAGTATTGGCTTTAAGAGCTGATATTGATGCTCTACCTGTAACTGAAAGAGCAGACTTACCATTTAAATCTGAAGTAACAAGTACTTTTGGAGGTCTAGATGTTGGCGTAATGCATGCTTGCGGTCACGATACACATACAGCAATACTTATGGGAGTTGCCGAAATTTTATCGAAAAATAAAGACAAGATTCATGGCACTATAAAATTCATTTTCCAACCAGCCGAAGAAGGCGCTCCTGTTGGTGAAGAAGGTGGTGCACAACTTATGATTAAAGAAGGTGTGCTAGAAAACCCAAAAGTTGATGCTATTTTTGGATTGCATATAGACTCTGAGATACCTGTTAATACACTTTCTTATAAATCAGGCGGAATAATGGCAGCTGCACAGCGATTTGAAATAAATGTTAAAGGAAAACAAAGCCATGGTTCAGAACCTTGGTCTGGTATTGACCCTATTTTAGTAAGTGCTAAAATAATCGATGGCTTACAAACAATTGTGAGTAGAGAAATGCGATTAACACAAGAAGCAGTAGTAATAACTGTTGGTAAATTTACTAGCGGTGTTAGAAATAATATCATACCAGAATCTGCTCAAATTATTGGTACTATTCGCACTTTAGATTATGATATGCAAGCTAAAGTAAACAAACGAATGAAGGAAATGGTACCAGCTATTGCAAAAGCGTATCGCGCTGAAGCAACTATAGATATAGCTGATGGTACTGCAATCACATATAATAACTTGGAACTTACAGCACAAATGGCTCCTTCTTTAGAAAAGGCCGCAGGAAAAGACAATGTAAATATTATGAAAGCCATTACTGGAGCCGAAGATTTTTCATTCTATCAAAAAGAAGTTCCAGGATTATTTTTCTTTTTAGGAGGAATGACTCCTGGAAATACAGAGGCTTTTCCACATCATACACCTGACTTTTTTATTGATGAAGACGGTTTGATACTAGGCGTAAAAACATTTATTCAATTGTCACTTGATTATTTAAATAATTAAAACATAGTTCATGGAATTTCTGTCCCAAATTTCTTGGTGGATGTGGCTACTCATTGCTTTAGTATTAGTAGCCATTCGAGATGTTTTATTGCAGAAAAAGCACACTATTAGTCATAATTTTCCTATAATTGGTCATATTCGCTACTTTTTTGAAAGTATCGGTCCAGAAATCAGACAGTATTTTGTAGCCAACAATAGAGAAGAGTTGCCTTTTAACCGAATAGAACGTGGTTGGATCTATGCTTCTGCAAAAAAGGAAAATAATTACGAAGGCTTTGGTACAGATAGGGATATTTATGCGCATCAGCATATTTTTATAAACAATGCGATGATGCCTTATAAGTTACCTGAGAACCATCCAAATAAAATTAACCCAAACTTTTTACCATGTGCAAAAGTTATAGGAGTTTATAACAAACGTAAAAAACCCTTTCGTCCAGCTTCCATTATTAATGTCTCGGCTATGAGTTTTGGTTCCCTCTCGGCAAAAGCTGTAGAATCGTTAAACAGAGGAGTTAAAATGGCTGGAGCATACCACAATACAGGCGAAGGAGGCTTATCGCCTTACCATAGTAATGGAGGCGATGTCGTTTTTCATTTTGGAACTGGCTACTTTGGTGTTCGTACAAATGATGGCCGCTTTTCTATGGAAAAATTAAAACAATTAGTTATTGACAATCCATTTATTAAAGCGATAGAAGTAAAACTATCTCAAGGTGCTAAACCAGGTAAAGGAGGTGTATTACCTGGAGCCAAAATAACTAAAGAAATTGCTAATATTCGTGGCGTCGAAGTTGGCAAGGATGTGTTATCTCCTCCAAACCATTCAGCGTTTTCCAATGTAAAAGAATTGTTAGATTTTGTTGAAGATATCGCTAAAAATACAGGACTTCCTGTTGGCATTAAAGCTGCCATTGGGAAACTCAATGAATGGGAAGAACTTGCCGACATTATGTTAAAAACTGGCAAAGGCCCAGATTTTATTACTGTAGATGGTGGTGAAGGTGGTACAGGAGCTGCACCTCCAAGTTTTGCCGATCATGTATCGCTACCTTGGGTGTATGGCTTTAGTGATTTATACAAAGTATTTCAAAAACGAAACTTAACTAATAGAATCGTATTTATTGGTAGCGGAAAATTAGGTTTTCCAGCTAAAGCTGCCATGGCATTTGCTATGGGAGTTGATTGCATTAATGTAGCTCGAGAAGCGATGATGAGCATTGGCTGTATTCAAGCGCAAATATGTCATACAAACCGCTGCCCAAGTGGTATAGCTACACAAAACAAATGGTTACAAAATGGAATCAACATTCCATTAAAATCTGTAAGACTTGCTCAATACTTTAAAACTTTTAGAAAAGAATTGGTTGAAATCACTCATGCAGCAGGTTACGAACACCCTTGCCAATTTACGATGAAAGATATTGATGTAAATGTAGATGATCATAATTTATCGGAAGAATTAAACAAAACATACAACTACGAAAAAACACCTGTTCCTTACACCACTATGCAAGATTTAAAAGATTGCATATATTTGGGAGGGAAGAATCAGTAGGTAGAATTCAGTCTCAGTATTCAGTATGTAGTTTTAAAAAGTTATAGTACTTTTACATTTAAACACCTAAACAATAACCTATGGAAGTTGAAAAAATTTTTGAAGTATTTTTATATGCTGTCCCTGCATTAATTACAGGATTGATAGCTTATTACTTTTTTAAAGAACACACAAAAAATGAAGATGGTCGCAGACGGTTTTTATTGCACAAAGATATTCAAGTAAATACACTTCCTATTAGGTTACAAGCCTACGAGCGTATGGCATTATTTTTAGAACGTATTACACCATCTAAATTATTAATTAGAACAAAGCCAACAAGTTCTGATGAAGATACTTACGAATCTTTACTTGTAGCAACTATTGAACAAGAATTTGAGCATAATTTATCTCAACAAATATACATTAGTGATGATTGTTGGAACATTATTGTGGCCGCAAAAAACGCCACTATACAACTCATTAGAAAAGCTGGGTTATTAGAAAAAACTGGAACGGCAGATAAACTAAGAGAGGTTATTTTAACCGAAATGATGGAAAAAAGAGCGCCTAGCGATGCAGCTTTAGCGTTTATTAAAAAAGAAGTTGGTGATTTGTGGTAATTTAAAACCCCTTCAGCTCATTAGACAAAGGGTCTTGGTGCTTATTCTTGCCATATTCGTAACCATCTTTCCACCAATTTACCATTAAACGTTTACTAAAGATTAATGAGTTTTCTGTTAAGCTCGTTGGTGTATAATATAGGTTTAAGTTAACATTATTGTTTTTTGCTGCTAATTTTCCAATAGTAATATCGTTTCTTTCCACTTGATCCAACAAATGGCCAAATAGGTTTAGCATTAACGAAAATGGGTTCTTTCCTAGT
Source organism: uncultured Flavobacteriaceae bacterium (assembly GCA_963975205.1). Taxonomy (GTDB): domain Bacteria; phylum Bacteroidota; class Bacteroidia; order Flavobacteriales; family Flavobacteriaceae; genus Pontimicrobium. The sequence goes on from CAXBFU010000010.1 coordinate 64,687, forward strand.
ACTTTTTGTTTTTCCATATTTTGAGCCTCTAACACTACAGCATCTACTTCGGTAGCTCCTCTTAATATAGCTTCACGAATGGGTATCACACAACCCAATCCTCCATCAGCATACTCAAAACCATCAACAGTAGCTAAAGACATAAATGGTATGTAGTTACATGAAATCCAAATCCAATCACAAAACTCCTCATATGTACAATCGTTAATTGACTTGTATTCTACTCTATTTTTAGACAAATTTGAAACCGTTACTACAACATCTTCCTTTGTTGCTCTAATTTCCTGAAATTCCTCTTCTGTAAAATTCCGTCTTATATTGCGTTTTAAGTGTTTGCTTTCTCCAAACGTTCTTTTCATTCGTATAAATTGCCACAGCGAATTAATAAAATCAATGGATACAAACTCACGATCGCCTTTTTTGCGCTGTACAAATGGACTTACACTAAAAATATCCCGTTGTGTCACATTTGTGAAAATATCATAAATTTTATCAATTTTATTTAAAGATAAATGAGGAATGAGCAAACTTCCGGTAGAAGTTCCTAAAAACATATCGTATTCCCTGCCAAGATCTTGCATTAAATATTGTACAACACCACCTGCGAATGCACCTTTACTTCCTCCTCCTGATATGACTAATGCTCTCATTTAACTAAATATAAAATTGTGATTGTTTTAAACTCACTTATAATTGACCGTTAATTTATACAATTCTAAAATAGAATATGCAGCTCTATGAAAAAAAATATTTTATATTCTTTTAACCTCAATATTATACCTATAAAAAGCCGAGTGGAAACTCGGCTTTAACTACTATTTTAAAGAACATATTACTCCTTAATAAATTTTTTGGTAAGAACATTTTCACCATCATTAAATTTTATGATATAAATACCTGCCTTTAAAGTATTTACTTTAATTGAGTTAGTATTTAACACCCCAAACATTACACGCTGCCCCAACAAATTATATATACTATAATCTACAAAATCCAAATCTATTTCTATGTTAAGATCGTCACCTTTAACAGGGTTAGGATACACTGAGAACATGCCTAAATCTGTGCCTTCAAATGAAGTATCTTTAATACTTACAAGATCAACAGAATTAATTTTAGTACTGGCAATGCGCTGTCTTGCCAATAAGCCCGTATTATTTCCAGTAATTGTTATTTGATCTATATAGATGTGGTCAGAATTATTAGATGCATCACAACGAATTCTAAATTGCGCGTTATTGGATAAATTATAAGAAGTACCATCAAGCTTTATTGTTGCAACATAAAACCCATTATTATTAAATGCTGATCCACTTATATAATTTGCAACGTCAACCCAAGTATTTCCATCAAAGTACTCAACAAAGAAATCCTCTCCATTTTCCATACTATATGAATAAAAATAGAATTCAAAATCAACTGAATTAAAGGAAGAGAGGTCAAAAACTTCAGAAGTCATTGCAGACTTAATTCCAGAATTATCCCTTAACCTAATTGCATAACTCCCTTCAAAAGAGCGCGAACCCGAATAACGAGCACAATCACTTCCTCCATCAGACCATCCATCCCATCCAGATTCAAAAAAACCTTCATGTAACACTACAGAGCCTCCCGTTTGGCTTACATTTGTTATTACCTCAACCACATTACTTGCTACGGAAGTATTTCCTGAAGCATCAAACGCAGTTATAGCAAATGCGTACATTGTATCCGGAGTAAGTCCTGCCGCCTGATAATTTGCTCCTGTAACAGTAGCCAAATAAATACCAGACTCATATACATCATACCCTAACACTCCCACATTGTCTGTAGAAACATCCCATGCAAGGTCGATAGAGGTTTCTGTAATATTTGATGCAACAACATTTAGGGGAATAGATGGTGAAGTTAAATCTACCGTAGATTCTATTACAGTAGTATTAATGTCTGAAACATTACCTGCCGCATCCTTAGCATAGACATTGAATGAATATGATGTGCTAACTGTCAATCCAGTAATCTGGGTAAATGTATTTGTTGTACTTAAATTAAAACCTCCATCAATGTAAACATCGTACTCGGTAACCGCAACATTATCGGTAGATGCTGACCAGGAAATATCCAATGTGGTTTCTGTAATATTAGAAATATTAACATTGGTTACCACTGATGGAGAAACCGTATCTCCTCCTCCAGTTCCTGATATAGTGTGACTTCCCAATCCGTTAAATGCATCTACAGAATATGAATCCCATTGTGATACAATGTAAGCCGTGGATGGATCTAAAACAGAAGCATTTCGTCTTAAAGTAGTATTTGCCGCAAAATTAGCAGTACCACCATTAAATGTCCCCACAACATCTATTAATACATCATTTTTAAATAAACCCACAGGATCATTACCATTAAAGGTCATGGCACTTGCTCCTGTTGTCACATCTGCTGCATTAATAACTTCCGTAGCTGCCGAACTATGCGAAACTACAAACACATCTTGATTTACAACAGTACCTGTAAGAGCAAAAGCTGCTCCCCAAGTTGTACCTCCATTAGTGTTTCTCTTTAAAGAATATGCTGATAAATCTATACTTGCCCCAGTAAAGTTCGCAATTTCTATTGCCTTGTTGTAAGATGAGCCCTCAACGTATTCAGAAATGAAGAGTTCAGATGTAGTTGCGCCTGAATCTGAACCAGTAGTCACAACAAGAGTATTGCTTGCACTGGAAACATTTCCCGCTGAATCCTTGGCATAAACTGTATAAGAATAAGTTGTATCTGCTGTTAAACCGGTAACATTAAAAGATAAGTTTGAAGTTGAATTTATAAAAACTCCATCTAGATAAACATCATAACCACTAACAAATACATTATCTGTAGATGCAGTCCAATTTAGTATTACTGAATTAGAGGTAACGTTTGAAGATATTAAATTTGATGGTGCAGTTGGTGCTTCAGTATCTGGTAATGTTGATCCAAATTTATCTTCGGCCTGAGGCCCTCCCCAAATTTGGGTTGCAAATGCAGGATTATCAATAAATGGGTTGCGATTACCTTGAATAGTTTCTAAAATAGGATTTCTTTGCATTTCAAATGCAGATACAGGATCCTCCACGTTCCATTGTAAGAATAGGTCTATCATATTTGGGTCTGCGCTTATAGGGTTGCCATTACCTACATTTATTGGCAAACACTGATTCCCATAACGTAAATACATATACATCATCATTCTGGCAACATCACCTTTCCATTCATCACCTGGATACCAAAAAGTACCGACTATTGCTGCATTACCAGATCCATCAGTAAACTTTCTATTGTTTCTGGTAGAATTCCATTGACCATCAGCAGGCCTCAAATGATGTGCATCAGATCCAGGGCCAGTTGTCCCCAAATTTGGAGTTCCCAAAGATTTTGCGTAAACGTGTTCTCTATTCCATTCCCCAATATTTCCGCCATTCATATCAACACTTCTGGTTCTATCGGTTTTAGCGACACCATCATTATCATCATAGCCGTAAATTAGTAAGACCTTAGTATTATCAGCAGGATCTAAATCTGTTTGCTTTAAAGCATCCCAAACACCAGGAGTATAAACTAAAAAGTTAGTGTGGCTACTAATTATTTTAACAGCTAGTTCATCTTTTAAAGTTGAACCTGTTAAACTCAAATTAACATCATTATAATATGATGGAATTTGAGATAGAGCTATAAAAGGAATAAATAATAATAAATTAAGTAATTTTTGTTTCATGATTTAATTGTTGATTTAATTAATACTAACTTCATCTAAGTTATACTAAATCTATTTATTTTAATTACGGATAAACCGTAAAAGAACTACGGAAATGCCATACTTTCTAGGCCTTTAGGCATCTTTGGCATGCAATAGATATTAGTTAATTTATTAACAATAAATGCCCTTTTATTAACAATTTATATTTTTTACAAAAATGATTGAAATAAGAATTGAAAAATTAAAATTATATTCGCTTTAATGAATACAAACCTCCAAACACCCATAGACTATTTAAAAGGGGTAGGTCCAAATCGCGCCGATTTATTGCGCAAGGAACTTGGTATTCATACCTATCAAGATTTAATAAACTTGTTTCCAAATAGATATATAGACAGAACCCAGTATTACAAAATCAGTCAACTACAACAAAACTCAGCAGAAGTTCAAGTTATTGGACAAATTACCAACTTAAAAGAAGTGACCCAAAAAAGAGGCAAACGCTTAGTTGCGACTTTTCAAGACGACACAGGGAGCATGAAATTAGTTTGGTTTAGAGGCCACAAATGGATACGTGAAAGCATTAACCTCAATACGCCTTACGTGATTTTTGGAAAAACCAATTGGTTCAATGGTTCGTTTAGCATGCCTCATCCAGAAATGGAGTTTCTTAAAGATCATGAAAAAAATTTAAGCACAGCCATGCAAGCGGTTTACCCATCAACCGAAAAGCTATCCAACAAAGGCATCACCAATCGTGTGATTATAAAAATAATGCAACAATTATTTTTAGACAGCAAAGGAAAATTTTCTGAAACATTATCTGAAACCCTTATAGAAGAACAAAAGTTAATTTCAAAATCTGAAGCACTTTTCAACATTCATTTTCCAAAGTCACAAGCACTTTTAGCACGTGCTCAATTTAGGTTAAAATTTGAAGAATTATTTTACATTCAACTGCAATTAATTTTAAAAAATCTAATTCATAAATCAAAAATAAAAGGCTTTCCTTTTGAGAATGTAGGCAACTATTTCAACACCTTCTTTAAGGAGCATTTACCTTTCGAATTGACCGACGCACAAAAACGAGTAATAAAAGAAATTCGACACGATTTAGGCAGCAATGCACAAATGAATCGTCTTTTGCAAGGTGATGTAGGATCTGGAAAGACTATAGTTGCACTAATGTCAATGTTTATAGCACTTGATAACGGTTTTCAAGCTTGTTTAATGGCGCCAACTGAAATTTTGTCAGTCCAACACTATAATAATTTAATTGATAGATGTAAAAAACTGAATATCAGTATAAAACTATTAACTGGCTCAACTAAAACTTTAGAAAGACGAAAAATTCATGAATCTCTCGAAGATGGCGAATTAGACATCTTAATTGGTACTCATGCGCTACTAGAAGACAAGGTAAAATTCAAGAATTTAGGGCTGGCTATTATTGACGAACAACACAGATTTGGAGTTGCTCAAAGAAGTAAATTGTGGCATAAGAATACCTCGCCTCCACACATTTTAATTATGACTGCAACACCAATTCCTAGAACCTTAGCAATGTCTGTTTACGGCGACCTAGATATCTCAATTATAGACGAAATGCCACCAGGTAGAAAAGAGATAAAAACAGTGCATCGTTATGATAATAATAGATTAAAGGTGTGGCGATTTTTAAAAGACGAAATTGCTAAAGGCAGGCAAGTTTATATTGTGTATCCATTAATTCAAGAAAGCGCAACTATGGATTATAAAGATTTAATGGATGGTTATGCTAGTTTAGAACGTGATTTCCCAAAACCAGACTACCAAATCTCTATTGTACATGGAAAAATGAAATCTGCCGACAAAGACTACGAAATGCAGCGCTTTGTGAAACGCGAAACACAAATCATGGTTGCCACTACTGTTATTGAGGTTGGTGTAAACGTACCTAATGCATCAGTAATGGTAATTGAGAGCGCCGAACGTTTTGGCTTGTCACAATTACACCAATTACGAGGTCGTGTTGGTCGAGGTGCCGAACAGAGCTATTGCATCTTGATGACCAGTCACAAATTAAGTAATGATAGTAAAATTCGATTAGAAACCATGGTAAAAACCAATGATGGTTTTGAAATTGCTGAAGTCGATTTAAAACTTCGAGGTCCAGGAGATATTATGGGAACTCAACAAAGTGGCGTGTTAAATCTTAAAATAGCTGATATAGTTAAAGATAAAGATATTTTACAGCAAGCTCGTTTTTACGCTAAGCGCATTTTAAACAATGACCCCTCATTATCTCATCCGGACAATAAAACCATCTTAAATACCTACAAGCAATTGAGTAAGTATAAAAATATTTGGAATTATATTAGTTAACCTAAGTTAGACATAGAATACTTTGTGCTTTTATTTTATTTAGGTTACCACAGAAAAACTCTTACAGATTTTCACCTAACAAAACCATGCACGATAAGCGGTTCTCAAAACAAACTACTCACTTAACAACATTTCCATAAACGCATTAAACTCTTTTTGAAAACTAATGTATTTCTCACCTGTCGCTGGACCATTAAAACCAGTGTGGATTTTTCTTACTTTGCCTTTTCTATCCAAATATATCGTAGTTGGATAAGACACTACCTTATTAAGCATCGGCATTTTTTCTTGGGCTTTACCTTTATCATTAGTACCAATTTGCGCTAGTAAAATCTCATAATTTAAACCTACACGTTCTTTCATTCTGGTAATGCCTTTAATGGCTTTTTCTTTAGTTTTAGCATTCTCAAATGCCAAAGCAACAATCTCCAAACCCTTGTCTTTATTGGCTTCATAGAATTTTGAGTAGAACTTGGTTTCATCCAAACAGTTTGGGCAATACGAACCCATCAATTGTATTAAAACCACTTTATCTTTAAAACGTTCATCGCTTAATGACACTACATTTCCATCTAAATCAGGAAATGAAAAATTAAACGTATCGTAACCTTCTTTAATAAACGTTAGTGTGTATTCATCAGGTAATTCAAAATTTGGGTTTGGTTTCCCAACAAAAGTTTCCACAGAGTGGTTGCCTGAATAGAAATTACCAACCATACTTGAGTCGGTTACCTGTGCTTTAAATAAAAATGCATGCGCTCCATCAAAAGTTGAAATCTTCATACTATCAGCAGAAACAATACCTTCCAAATAACGATAATCTCCAACAGGCGTTCTAATGGTACCTGTTACTCTATTTCCATCTTGCTCTAACACAGCTTTTGAAGGATAGATATCTCCATAATTATTAAACGCCATTTCCCAAACACCCGAAACATCCACGTTACTAGTGGCTTCATCATCAAATCGTTGTTTAACACCGTATTCAGAAAATATAGCTACACTCCTATCTCTGTCCTCTTCTATCCATTGGCCTTGAAAATTGTTACCTTCAAATTTTGCGGCAATAACCGTTTCAAAATAAGGTAGCTTAATGTAAACCGAATCGTTACTGTAACTAATCTCATCAACCTCAATCACTTCATCGGCATTGTATATTTTTAAAGTGGTATTTGAGGTTACTTCAAACAAAAATGGCATTGCTTGGTTATCCTGACCAATTAAATTCCCTCTATACATTCCTATTTCTAGTTTTTTTACTTCTTTTTCTTGACAAGACAAAACCAGTAATAAGATAAAAAACAATACACAATTTCTCATAACTAAAAATTTGTTTAATAATTCGAAATAACAACATTTTACTCATATAAAAAAATAAGCTTATACCTAGAGTTAAAAGTCAAGTATTATTATATTTACTCAGGTGGTTTTAATTTAGTTAAACATGGCTTCGTGAACCTACTTTATATTTTTATTTCATCTATTTTTACCAATAAAAAATGAAAAAAAATATGTAGGTTTGTCGCTTGTAAAGACTACACAATGAAGATTTCATATAATTGGTTAAAGCAATTTATTAACATAGACTGGAAAGCCCAAAAAACTGGCGAACTACTAACCGATTTAGGGTTGGAAATTGAAGGCATTGAAGCCTATCAATCGGTTAAAGGTGGATTGGAAGGTGTTATTGTTGGCGAAGTTTTAACTTGTGAACAACATCCAAATGCCGATAGACTAAAAGTGACAACCGTTGATATAGGTGCCAAAGAACATTTACATATTGTTTGTGGTGCTCCAAATGTTGCAGTTGGACAAAAAGTACCTGTAGCTACAATTGGAACGACGTTATACTCTGCCGAAGGTGAGGCTTGGACCATTAAAAAAGGAAAGATTAGAGGTCAAGAAAGTCATGGCATGATTTGCGCTGAAGACGAATTAGGTCTAGGCTCGTCGCATGATGGCATTATGATTCTTGATAGCAAGATTCCTGTTGGGACCTTGGCTGCTGATATTTTTGAAATTGTAAACGACCAAGTTTTCGAAATTGGGCTAACACCCAATAGAGCTGATGCCATGAGTCATTTTGGAGTCGCTCGCGATTTAAAAGCAGGACTTGTACAGCAAGAAATAAATCTTGAGTTAATTACACCATCGGTAAGCGCATTTCACGTGGATAATCGTGCGCTTAAAATAGATGTCGATGTTCAAGACAAACAAAGATCGCCTCGTTATTGTGGTGTAACCATTTCTGGATTAAATGTCCAGACGTCGCCAAATTGGTTACAACATCGTTTAAAAGCTATTGGCTTATCTCCAATAAACAATGTGGTTGATGCCACTAATTATGTATTGCATGAACTTGGGCAACCCTTACACGCTTTTGATGCCGATAAAATTGCAGGGAAAAAAATTATTGTAAAAACACTTCCTAAAGGAACCAAATTTGTAACACTTGATGAAGTTAAGCGTGAATTACACGATGAAGATTTAATGATTTGCGATGGTAAAGAAAAGCCAATGTGTATTGCTGGTGTATTTGGAGGTATTAATTCTGGGGTGACTGAGGAAACCACAAGTATCTTTTTAGAAAGTGCCTACTTTGACCCTATCTCGATTAGAAAAACAGCAAAACGCCATGCCTTGAATACTGATGCTTCTTTTAGGTTTGAAAGAGGTATCGACCCAAATATTACAGAGTACGCTTTAAAACGTGCTGCACTTTTAATTACTGAAATTGCTGGAGGCGAAATTACAAGCGATGTCATTGATGAATACCCAGTAAAAATCGATGATTTCCAGGTACGTTTAAGCTTTGAAAATGCCAAAAATTTAATTGGCGAAGAAATTCCTCGTGAAATAATTAAACGTATATTAATGTCGCTGGACATTACCATAAACAACGTGACAGAAACTGGTTTAGGATTAACCGTGCCTGCATATAGAAATGATGTACAACGTGAAGCTGATATAATTGAAGAAATTTTACGTGTATATGGTTACAATAATGTTGGCACTACCCAAAAGTTAAATGCTTCCATATCTAATGCTTCAAGATTTGAAGACCACAAAGTGCAAAATATTATTGGAAACCAGCTAGTTTCACAAGGGTTTTACGAAATTATGGCCAACTCCTTAACAACTCCAAATTATATACAGTTAAGCGAACAGTTAAAAGAAGAACACAATGTTGTAATGCTAAATCCCTTGAGCAATGATTTATCTGTGCTGAGACAGTCACTATTGTTTTCTGGGTTAGAAGCTATTTCGCACAACATCAACAGGCAACAAACAAGTTTAAAACTGTTTGAGTTTGGCAAAACCTATCACAATTATAACGATGCTCGTGAAGAGCATAAGCATTTATCGTTATTAGTTTCCGGCAACAAACATGTTGAACGTTGGAATGTCGAGAAAAAGGCAAGCGATTTCTTTTTCTTAAAAGGTAGCGTTGATGCTGTTTTGGACAGATTAGGGATTTCTCGTTTAAGAACTTCGCCAATAAAAAATGACGTATTTAGCGAAGGTTTAAGCTTGAGCCTTGGAAAAACGAAATTGGTAGATTATGGAATTGTGAAGAAATCGATTTTAAAATCGTTTGGAATTTCACAAGACGTCTTGTTTGCAGATTTTAACTGGAATCGTATGCTTGAAACAGCAAAACGCAATAAAATTACATTTACAGATATACCAAAATATCCTGAAGTACGTCGTGATTTTGCTTTGTTATTAGACCAAAAAGTACAGTTTGAAGATATTCATAAAATTGCTAAACAAACCGAAAAGCAGTTACTTAAAGATGTGAATTTGTTTGATGTGTATGAAGGCAAAAATCTTCCTAAAGGCAAAAAGAGTTATGCGGTTAGTTTTACTATACAAGACCAATACAAAACACTCACTGACAAACAAATAGATAAGATAATGAGTAAGCTACAAGCTAATTTCGAGAACCAACTTGGAGCCGAATTGAGATAATTTTATAGCTTTAACCTAAAACCAAATACCTTTAGTCCTTCTTGCATAAAGTCTAATTCTGGTGAGCGTGTAAAACCCATTTTTTTATACATACTCCATGCTATGTTCATAGACATTGTTGAGTGAATAATGAGTTCTTTTTGAAGTTCGTTTTTAGCCAGTTCTATACAATAGTTGGTCAATAATTTTCCAATGCCTTTCCCTCTTGCCTTTTTTGATACAGCGAGCAACCTGAAGCCTGCAGCATTTTTTTGGTTAGGTGCAATTCCGCCAGATCCATAAAATTGCATATCACCAAAATACACTACGACACCATCAATAGACGCATTTGGAAGTTTTGCAACTAGAAGCTTTACTTTTGGTTTTAGTGCAAATTTGCCAGCATTAGCAAGTGTTTTATAGTAATTGGGTTGTTCATCTTTATTAGGAAAGCCATCAAGCTGCGAATAAACATTAACCATAAGTTGTCCAACTTCTTGAAACTCATTTGGTTTTGCTTCCCGGATTATATATTTTAATTTAGACATATTATTTATAATGCAATAGAGCGCTAACAAATGTTGATATACCAATAATTAAAATTAGATATAAAGACATTTTTTTGAATGTTTCCTGTGATATTCTCTTTAATAATAACTTACCAAGGTATGTACCAACAATACTAATCACTATTAAAAAAGGAATATAAATAAGAACTTCCATAGTAATAAAACCATTTATAAAATAGATCACACTTCTACTAAAATCAACAAAAAAATCAATAATTGCAGAAGTTGCTATAAAGGCATTTTTTTCAAGATTAAAGGCTGCCATGGTTAACCCTCTAATCGCTCCTCCTGTGCCTAAAATTCCAGCAAATAATCCTGAAAAAGCACCTCCAACTAGTGCTTCTCTTTTATTGGGCTTTATAATTAATCCTGTTTTAATGATGAACAGAAGACTTAAACCTATTAAGAAAACACCTAAGAAAATTTCCAAAATATGTTCGTTAAGGTATTTGGCTATAATTCCGCCAATGATTACAAAAGCTACCGCTGGAATTCCAATGTAGGTAATGAGTTTTTTGTCGATGCCTTTTTTAAACATAGCAATCTTACTTAAATTACTAGCAACATGAAATAGTGCAGTAATACCTAATACGGTTTGAAAATCAAAATATATATTAGCAAGAGGAACAAAGAACACTGACGAACCAAACCCTCCAACCGTTCCAAAGATTTCAGCCAATAAAGCGAAAAGCAAAAACAAATATTCTAGATTCTTCAACAACTATTTAATAAATTAGTTTTTTATTTTGTGGTACTTTTTCATGAGTTCTATAACCTTGTCTATTGGCAATGATTTAATGGTATGTCCATCTCTTCCAGACATGGTTTCAGCAGCAAAAAGCGAATTTAAAATAGCTTCTTCAGTTGATTCTATAGTAGCTAAAAATAATGGAGACATATCATTATTTCTTACTTCTTTCTTCTCGTTGAACATTGATTCACTTTGGTAAGGAATTAGATTTTCTTTGGCAGTAGAAAGAGCAATCACATAATCACCACTTCCGTTTGAGGCAATGCCTCCAGTTTTTGCCAACCCAAGCATTGCTCTTTTAGCTAGACGTTCCAGGTTTCTAGCATTTAATGGAGCATCAGTCATAACCACTATCATACAAGAACCATCAGCATCATTTAAAATTTTATCTTTATAAGGATACTCTTGAAGTTCTTTAGCTATCGGAACACCATTTATTTCTAAAACACCTCCAAAGTTTGTTTGAACCAGCACACCAACTGTATAGCCACCTAAAGACTTTGGGAGTTTTCTGGAAGACGTTCCAATACCTCCTTTATAACCAAAACAAATAGTTCCGGTTCCTGCTCCTACATTGCCCTCTTCTACACTACCGCTTTTAGCATTGGCTATGGCATTTAAAATATGTTGTTCTTTTACATGACGACCACGAATATCGTTCAACCAACCGTCGTTTGTTTCGCCTACAACTGAGTTTACCGAACGCACATTCTTGTTTTCCTCTTCATTTAATGTATAACTTATTAGGCCTTCAGTAGCTGCAGCTACACTTAGCGTATTGGTTAAAATAATTGGAGTTTCAATATTCCCTAATTCTTTAACTTGACTGTAGCCTGCTAATTTTCCGAAGCCATTACCAATATAAATGGCTGCAGGCACTTTATTTTGAAAAATATTCCCTTGGTGTGGTATTATAGCAGTCACTCCTGTTCTTACATTATTACCTTCAATAATGGTTTCATGACCAACATAAACACCTTCAACATCGGTTATGGCATTAAGTTTACCTGTTTTTAAAACACCTATTTCAATACCGTAATCTCTAAGTCGTTTGTTTTGTGAGTCCATATTTGCTGATATTAATAAGGTAACAAGTAATAAATAGTTAATTTTTTTCATAATTAAATACTGTTCTAATTAATCATTTTATTTAATATTCTTTGTATCATAGAAATCGCTTTATCGATAGTTGTAAGTTTGGTTCTAAAAGACAAAATAGCCATTCGTATTACAAACTTTTCGTTGATTAATGTTGAGCTTAGGAAAATTTCGCCATCATTATGAATTTCGTTCATTAATTTTTCATTGAATGCATTGTCATTGTTATTATTTGTTGGCCACCAAAAGTAACTTACCGATAAATCTGGCTGTGGTCCTAATTTAAATCCAATTCTTTTAAGTGCTTCTCTAAAATATTGTGTTAATAACAGTTTTTCTTCTAAGCAAGCTATAAATGGATTAATACCATGTAGTTGCAAAGGCAACCATAGACGTAAGCTTCTAAAATGTTTGGTTAGTTCTGGCGACACATCGGCAGGATTTACTGGCATATCATCATTAATGGCATCTTGCATATAATTGGCGCGATAGTGATTTGAATGGTAAACTGCTTCTTTATCTTTTACTAATACTGCTCCAAGTCCGTAAGGTAGAAAAAGCCCTTTATGAGGATCTATTACTAAAGAATCTGCCATCTCTATCCCTTTAAAACGTTCTTTTACTTTATCAACCAAAATAAAAAATCCTCCATAAGCAGCATCAATATGGTACCATAGGTTATTTACCTTTGCTATGTTTCCAATATCTTGCAAAGGGTCGATTGCTCCAGTATCTGTTGTTCCTGCTGAAGCTATTACCATAAAAGGATTTAAGCCTTTCTCTTTATCATTTGTAATTTTTTCTTCTAAATCTGAAGCCATTATTCTAGAATAAGTATCTAGTTTTAAATATCGTATTTGCACATCTTCCAAACCAATAATTCGAAGTGCTTTTTGAATGCAATGATGCACTTGAGGGCTAGTATAAATAACGCTTTTCTCTATAACAGCATTTTTTATCGCATGTTTATCCCTAGCAGCTGTTAAGGCGATTAAATTAGCAATGGAACCTCCTGAAGTTAAATTACCAATAGCAGATTCTGGGAAATTAAAAATAGATTTCATCCAGTTTAATAGTTCATGCTCTATCACAACGCCTCCAGGGCAAGAAAAATACATTCCTGTATATTCGTTGGTAATATCTACTAAATAATCCGCCAAAGAAGAGGTGTAGATACCGCCTCCAGGAATATAACCTAAATGGCCTCCCGAAGCTGCGTTTATGCCTTTTGCCGCTACTTCACTAGCATATAGCTCTAAAATTTCTTCGATGGATTTAGTGTTGTTTGTAAGCTTAAAAACGTGTGGCGTTTCCTTATCACTACAAAAGGCTTTGGTGGTTTCTATTGAGTTTAAAAATGAATTCGCATAAGTATTAACCTTATTTAAATAAGCTGTTCTTTGAGTTTCATTTGGCTCAAGAGACTGAGACTGAGACTGTAAATTTAAAATTTGTTGTTTAAGTTGATTCACTACAATTAGTTTAAGCATTTAATTCTATTACCTATATAAGAAAACGTAATATTTATAGTTCTAAAAGTACACAAATTGATTTGTTTTTTTGTACCTTTAATAGACATCTTAAACTTAATTATTATGGAATCACATTATACTAGAATATATACAGGAAGCATGATTATTGTGCAGTTATTGACATCAAAACTAGAGGAGATAGGTATTACACCTGTTGTAAAAGATCAAAATGAATCAAATCTTGATCCAAAAATTTATGGTGGCCATTTACTTCAAGAAATCTATGTACATAAAGATGAACTTGAAAAAGCTGTACCTATTGTTCAAGCTGCAATAGCAGAAATGGACAATCGCTAACTTTAATTAACTAAAAGTTTCTAATTAAGCGGTAACCGAGTACATTTTTTCTCGTAATGCTTTAATCTTCGGATTTTGCATATACTCATCAAAAGTGGTGTAACGATCTATTATTCCGTTAGGTGTTAACTCTACCACTCGATTTGCCAAAGTTTGTGCAAATTCATGATCATGGGTTGTAAACAACACAGTTCCTTTAAAGTTCTTTAGCGAGTTATTAAATGCTGTAATACTTTCTAGGTCTAAATGGTTTGTTGGTTCATCAAGCATCAAAACATTGGCACGAAGCATCATCATTCTAGATAACATACAACGTACTTTTTCTCCACCCGATAATACATTTGCTGTTTTTAAGGCTTCTTCGCCACTAAAAATCATTTTTCCTAAAAAACCTCTTACATAAACTTCCTCGCGTTCTTCTTCAGTTGTTGCCCATTGGCGTAACCAATCTACAAGAGTTAACTTATTTTCAAAAAAACTACTATTATCTAAGGGTAAATACGATTGTGACGTGGTAATTCCCCAAGCAACTTTTCCAGTATCTGCTTTTTCGTTACCAGAAATTAATTGGTAAAACGCTGTTGTAGCCCTTGAGTCTTTTGAGTAAACAACTACTTTATCTCCTTTACTAAGGTTTAGGTCTATATTACTAAATAAAGTTTCTCCATCTTGAGTTGCTGCCAACCCTTCAATATTTAAAATTTGGTCGCCAGCTTCTCTATCTCTTTCAAAGATAATGGCAGGATAACGACGGCTAGATGGTTTGATTTCGGAAACGTTTAGTTTCTCGATCATTTTTTTTCTACTAGTAGCTTGCTTGGATTTGGCAACATTGGCAGAAAAACGCCTAATAAATTCTTCCAGCTCCTTTTTCTTGTCCTCTGCTTTTTTGTTTTGTTGTGCTCGTTGTTTGGCTGCTAACTGCGATGATTCGTACCAAAAAGAGTAGTTACCTGAGTAATGATTTATCTTACCGAAATCAATGTCTGAAATATGTGTGCAAACAGCATCAAGAAAGTGTCTGTCGTGAGAAACTACTATCACACAGTTATCGTAATTTGCCAAAAAGTTTTCGAGCCAGGAAATTGTTTCATAATCTAGGTCGTTGGTAGGCTCATCCATTATTAGCACATCTGGGTTTCCAAAGAGCGCTTGTGCAATTAAAACACGTACTTTTTGTTTTCCATCCAAATCTTTCATTAGAGTATAATGCAAATCTTCTTTTATACCTAAGTTTGATAACATAGAAGCGGCATCGCTATCGGCATTCCAACCGTTCATTTCTTCAAATTGCACTTGAAGTTCGCCAATTTTTTCAGCATTTTCATCAGAATAATCTGCATATAAAGCATCTATTTCAGATTTAATCTTGAACAAAGGTTTATTCCCTCTTAATACAGTCTCTAAAACTGAAAACTCATCATATAAATTGTGGTCTTGCTCCAGCACAGACATGCGTTTACCTGGCTCTAAATGCACATGTCCAGAGGTTGGGTCTTGTTTTCCTGCTAAAATTTTTAAAAATGTGGATTTTCCAGCACCATTCGCTCCAATAATGCCATAACAATTGCCATTGTTGAAAGTAGTATTTACCTCATCAAAAAGGACGCGTTTACCAAACTGCACAGATAAATTTGAAACTGATAACATTTTTTTGTTTTTAATTTTACTCAGATGGTTTTTATTCTAAAATAGCTCTTCGTAAACTTACAAATTGACACGTTTTACTCCTTGACATAAAACCTTTTGTAAGTTTGGCGCAAAAGTAGAAAAATCAATCCATTCAAACAATTAAATAGCAACACCAAATAACATTTAACAACGCCTTAACACCAGTTTTAGTGTGCAAGACATACTTTTGCAAGGAAATAGGTGAGTCTTCCTGTTTTAGATGGCGAGTTTACTATGAAACAACTAATTGTTATTATACTATTAATTACGACGTTTTTTGGCTGCAATACCAATGAAAATACTTGCGGACATGCCTTTATTGGTGGCGAAATAATTAATCCGAATAATAAGTATGTAACACTTTACAAAGACGCTTCTCCAATTGATACACTTTATTTAGATGAGAACAATCGTTTTTCTTACAAAATAGAATCTTTAAATCCTGGATTACATTCGTTTAACCATGGTGGTGAGTATCAAGTAATGATTATTGAGCCAAACGATAGTATTATGATTAGGTTGAACACCATTGATTTTGATGAGTCGTTGGTATTTTCAGGTTCTGGTTCTAAAAAAAACAACTATTTGATAAACATGTTCTTAAAACTGGAAGAAGAAGAACATTTTGTTTATGAATCGTCCAAATTAAGTCCTAAAATATTTCTTGTAAAACTTGACTCGATTAAAGATGAGAAATATCAAGCATTAGAAAATTTTAAACAAAAATACTTACCAACTCCCTTTTTTATTAACGTTGCAAAAACAGGGATTGACTATAGCTATTATAGAGATAAAGAGATATATGCTTACAGATATTTTGGTATTAATGAGCCATTGCCTCTAGATTCTCTTCCAAGTGATTACTTCGATTTTAGAAAAGAGATCGATTATAATAGAGAAGAACTAAAAGAATTTTATCCTTATTTTAATTTCCTTTTCCCGCACTTTAACAATTTGGCCATGGAAAAGTATTTTAAGGACAATGCCGAAAAAAAACTAGTAAGAACCAACATAAACTATCACTTAAACAAACTAGAATTAATTGATGACATGGTTGAAAGTGATGTCATGAAAAACATACTTTTAAAATTTCCTACTATAAATTTTTTAAACTATTCAACCTCTTTTGAGGATTCTGAAGCTATGTTCAATTCGTACATAGAAAAGAATACAAGTAAGCAGAATGCAGGTTATGTAACAACCATCTATAAAACACTTAATAGGTTACGCCCTGGAAATAATGTTCCAGATATAGAAATCTTGAACTTTAAAAATGAGGCTTCAACCCTTAACAGCGTAACAAAAAAACCAACCATTCTATATTTTTGGACGAGTGCCAATCAATACCACTTTAAAAACAGTCATGCCAAGGTAAAAGAATTGAAAGCCTTATACCCAAGCATTGACTTTATATCAATAAACATCAACTCAAACAATGAGTCAAATTGGAAACTCCTGTTGAAACAAAACAATATTAATTTTGCCAATGAATACCGTTTTAGAAATCCTGAAATTGCGAAAAAACTCTTAGCAATACGGTATATAAATAAAGTGATTGTTGTTGATAGGAATGACAATATTATCTCCTCGAATGCCAATTTATTTAAAAGTGACTTCAAGGTTTTATTAGATGATATAAAATAAAAGAGGCTGTTTAAAAAGTAGTTTTTAGTGTCATATTGAGCGCAGTCGAAATATCTAACATACTGATATTTAAGATTCTTCGACTGCGCTCAGAATGACAAATTATAGTTCTTCATTACTTTTTAAACAGCCTCTTTTATTTTATATAGTCGGAGAATTTAATTTCCTTTTTTATAGTCTTCTAAAAACTTAGCCAAACCAATATCTGTTAATGGGTGCTTTAATAAGCCTTCAATCGAGCTTAAAGGTCCTGTCATAACATCAGCACCTAATTTAGCGCAATCTATCACGTGCATTGTGTGTCGTACTGATGCTGCTAAAATTTGTGTTTCGAAAGCATAGTTATCGTATATATGTCTAATCTCGCCTATAAGGTTTAAACCATCTGTAGAAATATCGTCTAGCCTTCCAATAAATGGAGACACATAGGTTGCTCCTGCTTTAGCTGCCAACAATGCTTGTCCTGGAGAAAACACAAGTGTTACATTGGTTTTTATACCTCTTTCTGAAAAATACTTGCACGCCTTAATTCCATCTTTAATCATAGGTAACTTAATAACTATTTGATCGTGCAATTCTGCCAATGCTTCCCCTTCTCTTACCATGCCTTCAAAATCTGTTGAGATAACTTCGGCACTCACATCTCCATCAACAATATTACAAATGTCAACGTAGTGTTTTAAAATATTATCATGCCCAGTGATGCCTTCTTTTGCCATTAATGATGGGTTTGTAGTTACGCCATCAAGCACTCCAAGATCTTGAGCTTCATTAATCTGATTAAGATTAGCAGTATCAATAAAAAATTTCATTTTTAAACGTAGTTTTAGTTGTGTATAAAATTCGTGGCGAATTTACAACAATAGTATAGCATGAAAATACATTTTAATTAAAATATATTAACAACTTGCCAAAATTTTTAAAACCTATAATTTATAGTGGTTCATTAAGAGTTTTTCATAAACTCTATCAGGAAGGATTCTTTTTAATACAATCGAGAATTTTTGCATAAACTCTCCTACTTTATAATGTACTTTAGGCTTTTTAGTATTTATAACATTAAATATAGCTTTTGCCATAAGCAAAGGATCTTGACCACTATCTACATGTTCATTCATAAGCTTTAATGTGTTCCCATAAGATTCTTTGTAAGGTGAATCATTTAATACAGGCGCATGATAACGTCCAGCGGCAATGTTTGTGGCAAAATCTCCAGGAGCTACGTTAGTCATATTTACATTAAACCCTTTAATTTCCATTCTAAATGCCTCAGTAATAAGCTCTAAAGCGCCTTTGCTAGCACTATATATACCTCTGTAAGGCAATCCCATATAACCTGCAATAGATGTGATATTTATAATAAGTCCAGAATTTTGTTGACGCATGTGTGGTAGTACAGCTTTAATTACATTTATAGGTCCAAAAAAATTGGTGTCGAAATTTCGCTTGATTTCAATTTCAGGAATTTCTTCTATTGGACCTGTTATTCCAGCTCCAGCGTTATTAATAAGCACATCAATTTTTCCTTCTTTACTAATAACTTCTTCAATACAGCTTAAAATACTTTTGCTGTCAACAACATCTAGCATTACTATTGGAAATTGGCTTTCAGGATAGTTTTGTGGATTTCTACTAGTACCATAAACTGTAAAGTCTTTACTTATAAGAAACTCGCAAACAGACTTCCCTATTCCAGAGGATCCACCAGTAACTAAAACAACTTTAGACATATAAATAATTAAAAATGTAAAATTAACAATGAAATTCAATTAAAGTAACTTAAAACAAAAAAGATTTGAAAACTAACCGTTAACAAACCTTATATTTAAAGTCTTATTCTTTGGCAAATCCCGAAGCTTTGGGATAAGATAGGTCATAAAAAAAGGCAAGCTACCTACATCACACCGCTACGACCATTTACCTTTGCTGCGTTCCCGCCCTGGAGGATTCAACAGGAGCTGGTTGTGTAGGACTTGCCTCGTGCAAAGATACAACCTTTTAATAGTTGGGCAATGATTTTTTTTACTGAATTTAAATAAATAAATTGCTAAAAAATTCAATCAAAGCTATGCGGCTATTTAAAATTCTTACTATCACAGTATTACCATTATTAATGATTGCTTGTGGTAGTAATTCTGAAAAAAAATCAAAGAACTTCTCCATTGAAACCAATACAAAAAGGAATACTATTTCAAATAATGAAACTTTAACCTTATCTATTAAAAATTCTAAGAACTTAACCATTGATTCTGTTTCTTACAAACTGAATAACCAAAAAACCAGTGATAATATTGATTTAAGCAATAGTAAACTAGGGAAACAGGTTATTGAAGCTACAGTTTATTATAATGGCCAAAATGAGACCATTTCGACTAATATCATTATCTTAAACAGCTTTACACCAAAAATATACAGCTTCAAAATTATTAATGAATATCCTCACGATATTACCTCATACACCCAAGGGCTAGAGTTTTACAATGGCGAACTTTATGAAAGCACAGGGCAATTAGGAAAATCGAAACTCAGAAAAGTAGATTATAAAACTGGTAAAGTACTAAAAAACATTAACTTACCTAAAGACTATTTTGGTGAAGGACTTACCATTTTAAATGATAATATTTACCAACTAACTTGGCAAAGTGGTATTGGCTTTGTGTATGATGTAAATACGTTTGAAAAAAAGAGCAGTTTTAAATATGGGAAAAGTAAAGAAGGTTGGGGACTTTGCAACGACGGAAAAGTACTTTATAAAAGTGATGGTACAGAAAATATATGGATATTAGATCCAGAAACTCTTGTAGAAAAAGACCATATTGAAGCTTACCGAAACAAAGGTAAAGTTGAGAATTTAAACGAACTGGAATGGATTGGCGACAAAATATATTCCAATAGCTATCAAAATGATGGTGTTGCCATTATAAACCCAGAAAATGGCGCTGTAGAAGGGTTAATTGATTTTTCATCATTAAAGAAAAAAGTAAAGCAACATCCAACTTTAGATGTTTTAAACGGTATTGCTTACAACCCAGACACCAACACAATATTTGTTACAGGGAAACATTGGAACAAGCTTTTTGAAATAGAGATTATAGAAAACTAAGCTTTATGCAGGTTT
The DNA here is from genome assembly GCA_963975205.1 of uncultured Flavobacteriaceae bacterium. Lineage (GTDB taxonomy): Bacteria > Bacteroidota > Bacteroidia > Flavobacteriales > Flavobacteriaceae > Pontimicrobium. The sequence continues at coordinate 85,394 of CAXBFU010000010.1, forward strand.
ATGAAAAGTACATTACCGTCAACAAAAATGATTTAGACGAACTCAACCACGTAAACAATGTACGCTACGTGCAATGGATTCAAGACATTGCAAAAGCACATTGGGAACAAAATACCACTAAAAACATTAGGGATTCGTTCTTTTGGGTAGTTGTAAATCATTTTATAGAGTATAAATCTCCTGCGTTTTTAAACGACCAAATTTTAATAAAAACCTACGTCACTAACTATACAAGTGTTACCTCAACTCGCGTTGTTGAAATGCATAAAAACGACAAACTACTTGTAAAAGCAGAAACAGTTTGGTGTTTATTGAGTGTCTCTACAAATCGTCCAGCTCGTATTACTGAAGAGATTAAATCGCTTTTTGTTAATTCTTAATTAAATCCTTTGTTAAATTTTCTTAATTAGGTATTCTTCTTTAATCAATTGTTATTAATTTGAATATAACAACCAAACGTAACTCTTGATTAGGCTTAAGTTATTTTTATCGCTATTTCTATTTACAATAATGGTAAATTCCCAAAATATTGAAGGGATTGTGTATGATAATTTATCTACTGCAAAAGGACTCACTGTTACAAATACAACTCAAAAAGTAAAAACCTACACTGATGATAAAGGTTACTTTACCATTAGTGCAAACATAAATGACACTTTAATGTTTGGTTCTTTGTTTCATCAAACCAAAACATTATTGATTGAATCACACCACTTTGGCGATAATATTGTTGTTGAGGTCAAAAAAACTGTCAATAACCTTGATGAAGTTTTAATTTACACAGAACCAGAAGCTAAAGAATTTAATGAAAAAGAATATACTACAACTTTTAAAAACCAAATAAAGGAAGATATGAAACGTAGACCATATTTATATGGTCCTCCACCACGTAGTAATATTGATATTGCTGCCATTGGGAAACTAATTGGGAAATTATTTAAACGCAAAAAAAATATAAAACCTCTGTTTACTCCTTTATCTTATAAATCTATAGATTCTCTTTTTAATACAGATAGGTTTTTTAATGATACACTTCTAACTGAAGAACTTAAAATACCAAAAGAGTATAAATATCTTTTTTTTGAATATTGTGATGTCAAGCAAATCAACAAAAATTTTTTAAAAGAAAACAGTAAGTTTTTATTGTTGGATGCTTTTATGAAATATAGTATTGAATTTTCAGAATTCATTAAAAATTAAAATCCTTACTGGAATAATAATACTCTGCAACAGAAGTTATATTTTTAGTTTGCTACTAATTTTTAAACTCAAAAATTGAATAAAATAGTTTGAAAGTTTACTTTTACAAAATGAAGCGTCTATCTTATTTTTTACTTAGCCTAACAATTCTAATGTTTTGGAGTTCTTGCCGCAAAGATTTTGAATTTTCTGCTAGCACAGGCTCGTTAATATTCTCTAAAGACACTGTGTATTTAGACACCGTTTTCACCAACATTGGTTCTAGCACTTACAACTTGAAAGTATATAATAACAGTAATGACGATATTGTAATTCCTTCAATTAAACTTGCTGAAGGTTATAATTCGTACTACCGAATGACCATCGATGGCACCACAGGTCTTGAAGGTGGTCCAAACGAGCCTATTGGAAAAGTGTTCGAGAACATAGAAATGCTCGCTAAAGATAGTATGTATATTTTCATTGAAACTACCATAGATATTGAAGATTTGGCTGCTTTGCAAACGCAATTTTTATACACTGATGCAATAGAATTCGACTCTGGCGAGAATCTTCAAAAAGTAGAATTGGTTACCTTGGTTAAAGATGCCAATTTTATTTACCCAGATCGCTCAACCACAATTGACTCTGAAACAGGAGAAGAAATTCATGTTATTGAAACATTAACGTTTGATGTAGATGGTGATGGTATGGAAGACGAAACCACCATTCAAGGACGTTTTTTAGCCGATAATGAACTAATTTTTACCAACGAAAAACCCTATGTTATTTTTGGTTATGCTGCGGTCGCGGATGGCAAAACACTAACCATTGATGCTGGCGCAAGAATCCATTTTCATGCAAATTCTGGCTTATTAGTTACAAGTGGAGCTTCTTTAAAGGTAAATGGCACAACAAGCATTGACCAAGAGCTCATGGAAGGCGAAGTTATTTTTGAAGGCGACAGATTGGAACCTGCTTTTGCCAAGGTTCCTGGGCAATGGCAAGCCATTTGGTTATTTGATGGCAGTATAGATAACCTAATTAATAATGCAACTATTAAAAATGGTACCATTGGTATTTTAAGTGATGGCAATCAAGATAACCCAACAAAACTCGTCATCACAAATTCACAAATATATAATTCAAGTAATTTTGGAATTTTAGGAAGAGGGACTTCTATTAATGGCGAAAATGTCGTGGTAAATAATAGCGGTCAATCATCGTTTGCTGGTACTTATGGTGGTTCGTATAATTTTGTGCATTCAACATTTGCCAATTATTGGAGCAATAGTTTTAGGCAGTTCCCATCGGTTTTATTAAACAATTTTATTGTAGATGAAGACAATACAGTTTTCACAAATCCATTAAATGAAGCAAATTTTACAAACTGCATAGTGTACGGAAACGATAATCCTGAGTTGATTTTAGATAGAGATCCTTCGGATGTTTTCAATTTTAAATTCACCAATAGCCTCATCAAATTTGATAATTCCAAAAATAATTTTACTGGTGATGTTTATAATTTCAGCAATAGTTTATTATATGAGAATATTATTTTTAATCAAGATCCAGAATTTCTAGACCCAAATAACAACAAACTAAATATTCCAAATGGTTCATCAGCTGACAATTTTGGTATTGTCTTCGGGAATTTGTCATCAGATATTTTAAATACAACTAGAGGAACTGCACCAGATTTAGGAGCTTATGAAAGTGTTGAGTTTACGGATAATTAAACTTAAATCTCATACAAAAATTTGAGTTGGATAATTTGAAATTTCGCATACAGATTCATGTGATACAAAATTAATCTTCTCAACCTTAACTGTTTAAGCTATAATTTATTTATGAAAAAAATAATTTGCAAAGTCTAATACTCGCTAAAAAAGCCAAAAAAAATTTAGGCATTGGTAATTATAGTGTTACTGTAAAAATTACTGCACAGTGAAAATAGATGATAGAACAAGTAATTTAGGAAAGACCATGAGAAAAATAAAAACTTTCTAGAAATCAAAATATAACGTCATTACAAACACAATGGATTAATCTGTTAATTGTTAATTACAATTTTATAATTGCTACGTTCCTCGCAATGATGTAACCTAATTTTTTTAAGTTTTTTTTATACTAATCTTGATACTCATTTTGAGCAAATAATGGTCTGTGTGCCATCATATCATAAACTTTTTCTTTTACAGTAGCTAAAGCATCTTCGTTCTTGTAATTCATAATTACCTCATCAATTAAATCTACTATAGGAGCCATATCTTCTTCTTTCATGCCTCTTGTAGTAATTGCTGGTGTACCAATTCTAATCCCAGAGGTTACAAATGGCGATTTATCATCAAAAGGCACCATGTTTTTATTAACTGTGATATCTGCTTTCACTAGTGCTTGTTCGGCATCTTTTCCGGTAATATTTTTGTTTCTTAAATCAATAAGCATCATGTGGTTGTCTGTTCCATTGGAAATAATATGATACCCTTTACCAACTAAAGCCTTTGCCATAGCTTCAGCATTCTTTTTTACTTGTAATGTGTAATGCATAAAATCGTCGCTCAAAGCTTCACCAAACGCAATAGCTTTGGCAGCAATAATGTGTTCTAATGGACCTCCTTGGTTTCCTGGAAACACAGCAGAATTTAAAAGTGACGACATCATTTTTGGCTTACCAGATTTTAAAGTCTGCCCAAACGGATTTTCAAAATCTTTTCCCATCATAATCAATCCACCTCTTGGACCACGTAAGGTTTTATGAGTGGTTGTTGTTACCACATGACAATGTGGTAAGGGGTCGTTTAAAATACCTTTAGCAATTAATCCTGCTGGATGTGAAATATCTGCCATTAAAATTGCTCCAATGCTATCAGCTATCTTTCTAAAACGCTCAAAATCCATATCTCTAGAATATGCCGAAGCACCAGCAATAATAAGTTTTGGCTGTTCTTTTCTAGCAATAGTTTCCATCTTGTCATAATCTATACGTCCAGTCTCTTGATTGACGCCATAAAAAACTGGAGTGTATAATTTACCAGAAAAATTTACTGGCGATCCATGAGTTAAGTGACCACCATGCGATAAATCGAATCCAAGAATTTTATCGCCTGGATTTAAGCACGCAAAAAACACTGCAGTATTTGCCTGACTTCCAGAATGTGGCTGTACATTTACATACTCAGCTCCAAATAAAGTCTTCGCCCTGTCGATAGCAATTTGCTCTACTTCATCTACCACTTCGCAGCCACCGTAATAACGCTTTCCAGGATAGCCTTCGGCATATTTGTTTGTTAATACAGATCCCGCAGCTTCCATTACTTGATCGCTTACAAAATTCTCTGAAGCTATTAATTCAATACCATGTAACTGGCGTTCTTTTTCTGCTTCTATCAATTCAAAGATTTGTTTATCGCGTTGCATAATTATTAATTGTATTATTATTAAACTCAAAAATAGTAAATACATTAGTTTAATTTTGTAAAAAACATATATTTACTAAGTAATTTATCAACCATTTATTAAGGTGTGACCGAATTTACATTTTAAGTTAAAAATCACATCTAGTATTAAAAAATTATGTAGGTTTGAAATATAATTCATTAAAAACTAATCAACATAAATACTATGCCTTTATCAGCAAATAATCCAGATAGAACTTCGTGGCTCCACGTTGATAAAAATTCTGATTTTCCAATACAGAACATTCCTTTTGGTGTGTTTTTAACACGTGATGACATTATTACCATTGGAACAAGAATTGGAGATACTGCAATAGATTTAGGTGCTTTGCATCAACTAGGATACTTTGATGGTATCCCATTAACCGATGATATATTTCTTCAAGATACCCTTAACGATTTTATTGCCGATGGACGTAAAACATGGCGTTTAGTTAGAAATAGAATTGCTGAAATATTTGATAGCAATAATGATAAACTAAAAAATAACAAGCCTCATAAAGAAATTGTTTTATTCCGCTTAGACGAAATAGAAATGCAATTGCCTGTACAAATTTGCGATTATACCGATTTTTATGCAAGTAAGGAACATGCGACCAATGTTGGGACCATGTTTAGAGGCAAAGACAATGCGTTAATGCCAAATTGGTTGCATTTACCTGTTGGCTATCATGGCAGAAGCTCGTCTATTATTCCATCTGGAATTCCAATTCACAGGCCTCAAGGGCAAACGCTTCCTGAAGGTGCAGATACTCCTGTTTTTGGACCATCTAAGTTAGTAGATTTCGAACTGGAAATGGCTTTTATTACCACAGATGCAAACGATTTAGGAGAACCTATCCCAATTGAAGAAGCCGAAGAATATATTTTTGGACTAGTATTATTTAACGATTGGAGCGCAAGAGACATTCAAAAATGGGAATATGTGCCATTAGGGCCTTTCTTAGGAAAGAATTTTGCATCATCAATTTCACCATGGATTGTAACTTTAGACGCTTTAGAACCTTTTAGGACAGACACCCCAAAACAAAATCCCAAGCCGTTAGAGTATTTACAGTTTAAAGGCAAAAAGAGTTTCGATATCAATTTAGAGGCTGCTATTAAACCAAAAGGCGCTAAAGAAACTGTGGTTTCACGTTCTAATTTTAAATATATGTATTGGAATATGGCGCAACAATTAGCACACCACACAGTTAATGGGTGTCCTGTAAACTCTGGCGATATGATGGGAAGTGGTACGATTTCTGGGCCAACCAAAGACTCTTACGGTTCGATGCTTGAATTAACATGGAAAGGTGAAAAACCAATTAAAATGAAAGATGGCACCGAACGCAAGTTTATTAATGACAACGATACAGTAATTTTAAGAGGTTATTGCGAAAAAAATGATACTAGAATTGGTTTTGGAGAAGTACAATCTCAATTACTACCAGTTTTTAATCCAAAAAAGAAAAAATAGCTTCGACATGCTCAGCTACCTTTTATAATTTAATTTATAAGTATGCCTAAAGGGTACCTATACATATTAGAATGCTCTAATGGAAGCTACTATGTAGGTAGTACAGTCAATTTGGAATATAGATGTAAACAACACCAAAACGGTGAAGGCTCTAAGCATACTAAAAGATATTTACCTGTAGTTTTAGTTTATCATGAAGTATTTCCTCAAATTCATCAAGCCTTCAATAGAGAAAAGCAAGTACAAGATTGGGGTAGAAAAAAGAAAGAAGCATTGATAAACAATCTACACAATGAACTACCAAAATTATCAAAAAACCACACCCAATTTAAAAAAGACATTTCGAATTAATCTTGTAGCAAATTATTAGCTATAAACTGAGCTTGTCGAAGTTTGGCATCATAATTGAAAAATAGATAAAAAAACCCTGAATATTAAGCTTATGAAAAAATTACTACTCTTAACAGTATTGTTCACAGTACTCATATCATGCAATGGAAGAAAACAGGTCGAAAAAGCAGTAAATTCTGGTAATTACGACCAAGCCATTGCAAATGCATTAAAAAAGCTTGAAACAAATAAAAACAAAAAACGTAAACAAGATTATGTTTTAATGCTCAGGGACGCTTATTACAAAGCTATCGAGCGTGACTTAAATACTATAAATCATTTGCAAAAAGACAACAATCCAGAGCTGTACACAGAAATCCATGAGCTTTTTTTAGATTTAGATGCACGTCAAGAAGCTATTAAACCTGTAATGCCGCTTTTGGTGAACGGAAAAGCTGTAAAGTTTAAGTTTAACGATTACAGCAATGACATTATTAAATCTCGTAACGACGCAGCCGATTATCTATACGAAAAAGGACTTGCTTTATTAGAAACAGACAATAAAGCAAAAATGCGAGAAGCCTATGATATTTATAATTACATAGAACGTATTTATCCAAATTATGAAAATTCTCGAGAATTGATGGACGAAGCTCACCAAAGAGGTATAAGTTACGTTATTGTTAGCATAGAAAATCAAACACAACAAATAATACCACAACAACTTGAGGACGATTTGCTTAATTTTGACACCTATGGTTTAAACCAATTCTGGACAACCTATCACGCAAATTCCAATGTAAATATTACATATGATTTTGCCATGCAATTACAGTTGCAACGCATTAATATCTCACCAGAAAGAATTAAAGAACAACAACTAATTAGAGAAAAAGAGGTAGTGGATGGTTGGGAATACAAATTAGATCGTGATGGCAATGTTGCTAAAGATACCTTGGGTAACGATATTAAAGTAGATAAAATTATAACTGTAAAAGCTAGATATAATGAGTTTGTACAAACAAAATCATCTCAGGTTATTGCTAATGTGGTTTATACCAATTTAGCATCCAACCAAATCTTGGATGCATTTCCAATAGATAGTGGCTTTGTTTTTGAAAATGTATTCGCAAGATACAGAGGTGACAAAAGAGCCTTAACTCGAGAAGATCTCGATATTGCTAGAAACAGGCAAGTACCATTTCCTTCTAACGAGCAAATGGTTTATGATACTGGTGAAGATTTAAAACTCAAATTAAAAAATATTATAAACTCATACAGTTTTAACTATTAAATCTAGGTTTACTTTAAGATGAAAATTTTGTTTTAAAGTTAGCTTAATAATGGTTGTCTTTTAATACAGTTCTTTGTTGTTTACAGTTTTTTATTTCAATCGTTTTTTAATATCCATTCGTTGGTGCAAAATTCTAACAATTTCCACGATGTCATTTTCCACTTTTCTATAAAAAATCAAATGCGATTTTATTTTAGTCACACGATAATTCTTTCGAGTTTGTTCTGCTGACTTTCCTGTTATAAAGTTTTCAGCAATAAATTCAATTTCTTTAACTATCAAGTCGTAATATCTATCAGCTTGTTTTTTAGACCATTTGTTGAGTGTATAAGCCCAAATTTTGTCCAAATCCTCAATCGCTTGTTGACTTATGCGATATTTGTTTTTGCTCATAAGTGTTGACGATGTAAATCCTTTAGATGCTGTTTTGGGTCGAAATTTTCAACAAATCCGCTTTGTTCTCCAATTTCAAGAGCTTTAATCAGTTCTCTTTCTTTTTTTTCTTCACGTTCTAATAATCGTAGCGCAGAACGAATTACTTCACTAACAGAACCATATCTGCCAGAATTTACTTCTTCTCTTATAAAATCCTCAAAATGATTTCCGAGTGATATTGATGTGTTTTTTCCCATTTTGACTATATTTATTCAAATATACCAAATCTTGGTAACGTAGCCAAATTGCACACAAGGGCAAAAATAAATTCAGTATTATTAAATTTTATCAACCATTAGCGAAATTAAATTTTTTAGCTTAGAAGCTCAAGAATTATCAACATCAATCTTTACAAAACTTTTAAACAAACCTACTTAAATCCAACCCATTAATTGCTCCATGACTAGCATGCGCAACCACGACACCATTCCTTATTACCAATAATTGTGGTGACTCGTGCATCACTTGAAATTTATAACCTACTTCGTTAGATACATCTCTATAACTCAACAAATCCAAATAATATAAGTCCAAATTAGCATCTACATCATAGGCACCAACGAACTGGTTCATCACCATTCGGCTAATACCACAACGTGTAGAATGTTTAAATATAACTTGCGTTTTAGTTTTTGATGTTTCAACAATATCGTGCAACTGTGCTGTTGCGTGTAAAGTAATCCAAGGCAATAACTTTTCTTCCTTTGGTTTTGTTGGTTTAAAAATGTTGCTAAGTAGTCCCATAATGTGTAAGTCGCACTAATCGTTAAACCTTACAGACTGACGAAAAGTCGCATAATACCAAGTGTTTACGGACAAAATGTCTTGCAAAAGGCATTGGTAAGATTATTGAACAAAACTACTCAAAAAAGAAAAATATAATAATATGAACCTAAATAATTTTACAATTAAATCGCAAGAAGCCATTCAGCAGGCGCAACAGCTTGCTCAAGGCTTGGGTCATCAACAAATAGAAAATGAGCATTTATTTAAATCCATTTTTGAAGTTGATGAAAACGTGTTGCCATTCATTTTAAAAAAATTGAATGTAAACGTTTCACTCTTACAACAAATTTTAGATAAAGAACTTGATAGCTTTCCAAAAGTATCTGGAGGTGATATTATGCTATCTCGTGAAGCTGGTAAAGCAGTAAACGAAGCATCTATAATTGCAAAAAAAATGAACGATGATTTTGTTTCCATCGAACATTTAATCCTTGGTGTTTTTAAAACCAAAAGCAAAATCGCCCAAATTTTAAAAGACCAAGGTGTCACTGAAAAAGGTTTGAAAGCAGCCATTGATGAATTAAGAAAAGGCGACCGTGTAACATCGCAAAGTCAAGAAGAAACATATAATGCCTTAAATAAATACGCAAAAAACCTCAACCAATTGGCAAAGGATGGAAAACTGGATCCTGTAATTGGTCGTGATGAAGAAATACGACGTATCCTTCAAATTCTATCACGTCGTACCAAAAACAATCCAATTTTGGTTGGTGAACCAGGTACTGGTAAAACAGCTATTGCAGAAGGTTTAGCACACAGAATAATCGATGGTGACATTCCTGAAAATCTTCGTGACAAGCAAATATTTGCATTGGATATGGGTGCTCTTATTGCTGGTGCAAAATTTAAAGGCGAATTTGAAGAGCGCTTAAAAGCTGTTATTAAAGAAGTTACAACTAGCGATGGAGATATCGTATTGTTTATAGATGAAATACACACGCTTGTTGGTGCTGGAGGAGGTCAAGGCGCCATGGATGCCGCAAACATATTAAAACCTGCTTTAGCACGAGGTGAACTGCGTGCCATTGGAGCAACGACGTTGGATGAATACCAAAAGTATTTCGAGAAAGATAAAGCTCTGGAAAGACGCTTTCAAAAAGTAGTGGTTGATGAACCAGATACCGAAAGTGCCATTTCAATACTTCGTGGTATCAAGGAAAAATATGAAACCCATCATAAGGTAAGAATAAAAGATGAAGCAATTATTGGTGCTGTAGAGTTATCAACCAGATATATTACTAATCGCTTTTTACCAGATAAAGCCATTGACCTAATGGATGAGGCTGCATCTAAACTGCGTATGGAAATCAATTCAAAACCTGAAGAATTAGATGTTTTGGATAGAAAGATTATGCAACTGGAAATAGAAATTGAAGCTATTAAGCGAGAGAAAGATGAATCTAAACTGAAATCTCTTCGTTCGGATTTAGCCAATTTGAAAGAAGAACGAAATGACCTAAATGCAAAGTGGAAAAGCGAAAAAGAAGTTGTTGATAATATTCAAAACATCAAACAAGATATAGAAAACTATAAATTGGAAGCCGAACGTGCTGAACGTGAAGGCGATTATGGTAAAGTAGCCGAATTACGTTACGGAAAGATTAAGGAAGCTCAAGAACAGCTCGAATTGTTTCAAGAAAAATTAAAAGAACAAGCCGAAAATTCTTTAATAAAAGAAGAAGTCACATACGAAGATATTGCTGATGTTGTAGCTAAATGGACAGGAATTCCTGTAACCAAAATGCTTCAAAGTGATCGGGAAAAACTGTTGAAATTGGAAGATGAATTGCACAAACGCGTCGTTGGACAAGAAGAAGCCATTATAGCTGTAAGTGATGCTGTTAGGCGTAGTAGATCAGGATTGCAAAACCCTCAAAAACCTATTGGTACATTCCTGTTCCTTGGAACCACTGGAGTTGGTAAAACTGAATTGGCTAAAGCCTTGGCAGAATATTTATTTGATGATGAAAATGCCATGACCAGAATAGATATGAGTGAATATCAAGAACGTCATGCAGTGAGTAGATTGGTAGGAGCACCTCCAGGATATATTGGTTACGAAGAAGGTGGACAATTAACCGAAGCGGTTCGAAGAAAACCGTATTCTGTTGTTTTGTTGGACGAAATTGAAAAAGCGCATCCAGATACCTTTAATATATTATTGCAAGTATTGGATGAAGGACGATTGACAGATAATAAAGGGCGTGTGGCTGATTTTAAAAACACGATTATTATCATGACCTCAAACATGGGAAGTCAAATTATTCACGAGCGTTTTGATGCCACCAAAGATATAGATTCAGCAATTGAAGCTGCAAAAATAGATGTGTTGGCTCTATTAAAACAAAGTGTACGTCCAGAATTTTTAAATAGAATAGATGACACCATCATGTTCACTCCTTTAAGTAAGGAAAACATAACAGATATTGTTGGACTACAATTAAAAGGAGTAACTAAAATGGTTGCTCAACAAGGTATAACTTTTGATGCTACAGCAGAAGCTGTTTCCTATCTAGCAGAAAAGGGATATAATCCAGAATATGGAGCAAGACCTGTAAAACGTGTCATTCAAAAAGAGGTATTGAATGCTTTAAGTAAAGAAATATTAGCTGGAACTGTAACAACAGATAGTATTATACTGCTTGATTCGTTTGATGATGAACTGGTATTTAGAAATCAAAACGATTTGGTTGAAGAAATGTAACTTTCGTTTTTACGAATTTTCATAATTGGTTGGTTAATGCCTTATAACGATAAGTAGATAAAAAGCAACATAATTCATAAAAATGATGATTGTTGCTTTTTTATGTTTTGAAATTTATCAGCTAGGAAAAAATCTTAATTAAAACTTAAATATTTAAACATCAAAATCTTTCCATAAAAAAACACCGTATATAAAGTAAAGTCCAAATACTAAAACAAAATTCAATGCAGCTCCAAGCCTATTTTAATCACTCACAACTAAAACCAGTAGCCACAAAAAAAGACATTATCCAACTTTGTAAAGAAGCCAAACAGTACAAGCTCTATTCGGTTTGTGTTAATAGCTGCAACGTTTTAAGTGCAAAAAGTTATCTAAATAAAAGCGATGTTAAAGTTTGTTCTACCGTAGGATTCCCATTTGGAGCTTCATCAACAAGAGCCAAAGTGATGGAAGCCAAAAAGGCCATTGAAGATGGTGCTGATGAAATTGAGATGGTTATTAATCTCGGTATGCTTAAAAGCAGGAACTATGTTGGTGTTTATAAGGATATTCGCGATGTTAAATTAGCTATCGACAAACAACCATTAAAAGTCATTATTGAAATTAGTGAGCTATCAAAAAATGAAATTCTAAGGGTCTGTCAAATTTGCATTGATGCCAGAGCCGATTTTATTAAAACCTCCACAGGGTTTTCAAAAAGCGGAGCTACTTTTACTGCTGTTAAAATGATAAAAAAAACTGTTAAGGGTCAGTTAAAAATTGAGGCTTCAGGCAATATTGGAAGTATTGATACAGTTTTAAAACACATAGGCTCAGGAGCTGATAGAATTGGCACTAGTCACTCAGTTAACAGTATGGAAGAAATAATTCATGAACAAATTGAAGCTTAAACTTTAGCAAACTTGTTAATTACGAGTTAATACAGTAGAAATAATGTAACATTTTGTTTATAAAACAGTCTTATATTTGGTTGGTTAGTCCTGCCTAACAGTAGGCAGGTGATAAAGCAGCACGATTCTTAGGCGCATTCATAATATTGCAAAACCCTTGTAAATACGAGGGTTTTGTTGTAA
>CAXBFU010000011.1:0-91151 GCA_963975205.1 uncultured Flavobacteriaceae bacterium
TGGATTGAAAGTAACTCATAAGTTTAATGATTTTTAAAAAATCAAGGTGTTTATTAATAATAAGCGCCTTTTTTTGTACCATATTTGAAAATCCTATTAAATTTCATACTTTGCAACTCTCCTAACTAATAGAAATTAATGACACCCATTACACGAATTTTCGATTTTCCACAGCATCAATTAAAAACCTATAATTTAGATAAGGCATTAACCATGAAAAAAAATGGGAAATGGCAATCTACTTCTACCCAAGACTATATAAACCAAGCCAATGCCATAAGCCGTGGGTTATTAAAACTTGGCGTGCAACCCAACGATAAAATTGCAGTCATCTCCACAACCAATAGAACCGAATGGAATATTATGGATATTGGCATTCTTCAAATAGGTGCACAAAATGTACCCATTTATCCAACCATTTCTAAAGAAGATTACGAATACATCCTAAATCATTCCGAAGCCATTTATTGTTTTGTTTCTGATGCCGACATTATTGAAAAACTAAATGCTATAAAACAAAACACCAAGCTGAAAGGTGTTTACACATTTAACGATATTGCTAATGAAAATAGTTGGAAAAAAGTTTTAGAACTTGGAAAAGATGAAAGCAATCAAGATGTGGTTGAAGATAGAAAAAATAACGTAAAGCCAGAAGATTTAGCAACATTAATATATACTTCAGGAACCACAGGTAAGCCTAAAGGTGTGATGTTGTCGCATAATAATTTAGTATCAAATGTCTTGGACAGCGAAAAACGTGTTCCTTTTGATTATGGTAAATCCAAAGCATTAAGTTTCCTTCCTGTGTGCCATGTGTTTGAGCGTATGATTCTGTATCTATATCAATACTGTGGTGTAGAAATTTATTTTGCTGAATCTATTGAACAAATGAGCGAAAATTTAAAAGAAGTTAAACCAAATGTAATGACTGCTGTACCACGATTATATGAAAAGGTATATGATAAGATAATAGCCAAAGGAAGTGAGCTAAAAGGAATAAAAAAAACACTTTTCTTTTGGGCGGTAAACGTAGGTTTAAAATATGAACCTTATGGCGCAAATGGTTGGTGGTACGAAAAACAATTAGCCCTTGCCAGAAAACTAATTTTCAGTAAATGGAAAGAAGGACTTGGTGGAAATTTAGATTTAATGGTCTCTGGTAGTGCAGCTTTACAACCAAGACTAACACGAATTTTTGCAGCAGCTGGAATGCCAATTATGGAAGGTTATGGATTGACCGAAACCTCACCAGTAGTATCTGTAAACGACCAACGCAATGGAGGCTTTAAAATTGGAACTGTTGGACGGATAATTGATAATGTTGAAGTTAAAATTGCTAATGATGGCGAAATACTTGTAAAAGGACCCAACGTAATGCAAGGGTATTACAAAGACCCAGATAAAACAAGTGAAGTCATGTCTGGCGAATACTTTCATACAGGCGATATTGGAGAAATATGTGATGATGGATTTTTAAAAATTACAGACCGCAAAAAAGATATGTTCAAAACCTCTGGTGGTAAATATGTAGTGCCTTCATTATTGGAAAACCAATTAAAACAATCACGTTTTATAGAACAAATTATAGTTATTGGTGAAGGCGAAAAAATGCCTGCTGCACTTATTCAGCCTAATTATGAATTTATTAATGATTGGATAGACAGAAAAAACAAGGATATTAATAAAGACCCTCATGCTATATGTAAGTCTCAAATTATCATAGATAGAATACAACGTGAAATAGACGAAGCCAATCAACATTTCGGTAAATGGGAACAAATCAAAAAATTTGAACTCACTCCTGATATTTGGACTATTGACGATGGACACTTAACACCTACCATGAAAATGAAGCGAAAGGTCATTAAAGAAAAATATAAAGACCTTATCGAAAAAATATATCGCTCATAATTAATTTAAACTCCTTACTTCAAGGAGTTTTTTTGTGCTCAAACTTAACTTCAAAACAATTTTATTATGCACGCATAATTTTTTGTTAATTTACTATGCATGCATAGTAAATTTCATTATATTTGACTTTTGCTTAACCGTATGAAAGAAAAAACAATTGACTATGTGCTAAGAATAACTTGGCAAGCTGTAAACAAAATGTATAATGAAGAGGCCTTAAAGTTTGATAGTACGATGGCTACCGGTTTTACATTATTAAGTATCGATCCGGAAGAAGGCACACCCTCAACAGCATTAGGCCCAAAAATGGGAATGGAAGCCACAAGCCTTTCAAGAATACTAAAAACCATGGAAGAACGAGGCTTAATAGAACGAAAACCAAATCCTGATGATGGTCGTGGTGTTCTTATTCATTTAACTGATTTTGGTAGGGAAAAAAGAGAATATTCCCGGGAACGAGTTCTAACGTTTAACAATGCAATTCGTGATAATATTTCTGAAGAAAAATTGAAGCATTTCTATGAAGTGACAGAAGTAATCAACGAAATGATTTCAAACAAAAAAATTTACAATCATAAAGAAGATATTTTAAAATAATGAGCAAACGAAGAATTAAAAAAGTAGCAGTTATTGGCTCAGGAATTATGGGAAGCGGAATCGCTTGTCATTTCGCCAATATTGGTGTGGACGTTTTGTTACTGGACATCGTGCCAAGAGAACTCAACGATGCCGAAAAGGCTAAAGGCTTAACACTTGAAGATAAAGTGGTTAGAAACCGTTTAGTTAACGATTCGCTTAAAGCGGCTTTAAAATCAAAGCCCTCGCCTATTTATCATCAAAAATTCGCCAATAGAATTACGACTGGGAATTTAGAGGATGATATCGCAAAGGTTAAAAATGTCGATTGGATTATTGAGGTTGTTGTAGAACGCCTCGATATTAAAAAAATGGTTTTTGAGAATCTTGAAAAACACCGAACTCCAGGAACTTTAATTACATCGAATACTTCGGGAATCCCTATTAATTTCATGAGCGAAGGTCGTAGTGAAGATTTCCAGAAGCATTTCTGCGGAACTCACTTCTTCAATCCTGCGCGTTACTTAAAATTATTCGAAATTATTCCAGGTCCAAAAACTTCACAGGATGTGTTGGATTTCCTTAATGGGTATGGCGAACAATTCCTCGGAAAAACATCAGTAATTGCTAAAGATACACCTGCTTTTATTGGTAATAGAATTGGAATCTTCGGCATTCAATCCTTATTCCATCAAGTAAAAGAATTAGGATTAACCATTGAAGAAGTAGATAAATTAACCGGCCCTGTTATTGGTCGTCCAAAATCGGCAACCTTTAGAACGGTTGATGTGGTTGGATTGGATACATTGGTTCACGTAGCCAATGGAATTTATGACAATTGTCCGGATGATGAAGCGCACGAACTCTTCAAACTCCCAGATTTCATCAACACAATGATGGAAAACAAATGGCTAGGAAGCAAAACTGGTCAAGGATTCTATAAAAAAGTGAAAGGTGATAATGGTAAAAGTGAAATCCTATCATTGGATTTAGATACATTAGAATATCGTTCAAAAAAGAGAGCAAACTTTGCCACTTTAGAATTAACTAAAACTATTGATAAAGTAGTTGACCGTTTTAAAGTATTAGCTTCTGGAAAAGATAAAGCTGGTGAATTCTACAGAAAGAATTTTGCTGCTATGTTTGAATATGTGTCAAACAGAATCCCGGAAATAACAGACGAACTATATAAGATTGACGATGCTATGAAAGCTGGTTTTGGTTGGGAACATGGTCCGTTCCAGATTTGGGATGCCATTGGTGTTGAAAAAGGAATCAAAATCATGGAAGCTGAAGGCAAGAAACCGTCAGATTGGGTAAATGATATGTTAGCTTCAGGAAGTTCTTCATTCTATTCAATTAAAGATGGAGCGACTTATGCTTACGATATTCCAACAAAATCACAGGAAAAAATTCCAGGACAAGATGCGTTCATCATTTTGGATAACATCAGAAAATCAAATGAAGTTTTCAAAAATTCAGGAGTTGTTGTTGAAGATTTAGGTGATGGAATCCTGAACTGCGAATTCCAATCTAAAATGAACACTATAGGTGGAGACGTTTTAGCAGGATTAAATAAAGCGGTGGATTTAGCCGAAAAAGATTTTGATGGATTGGTTATTGGTAACCAAGGTGCCAACTTCTCGGTAGGAGCCAATATTGGCATGATATTCATGATGGCTGTCGAGCAGGAATACGATGAGTTGAACATGGCAATTAAATATTTCCAGGATACGATGATGCGTATGCGCTACTCCTCTATTCCAACAATTGCTGCTCCTCATGGAATGTCTCTTGGTGGTGGCTGTGAATTGTCAATGCACGCTGATAAAGTTGTTGCAGCAGCTGAAACTTACATTGGTTTAGTGGAATTTGGAGTGGGCGTAATTCCAGGAGGAGGCGGTTCAAAGGAAATGGCTTTACGAGCATCAGATACCTTCAAAAAAGGCGATGTAGAATTAAACACATTACAAGAATACTTCCTTACCATTGGAATGGCTAAAGTAGCAACATCAGCTTACGAAGCCTTTGATATGGGAGTTTTACAAAAAGGAAAAGATATTGTCGTAGTCAATAAAGACCGACAAATTGCTACTGCAAAAGCACATGCAAGATTACTGGCTGATTCAGGTTATACGCAACCAGTAAAACGTAAAGATGTGAAGGTATTGGGTAAGCAAGCCTTGGGAATGTTCTTGGTAGGAACAGATTCTATGGAGGCTGCAAATTATATTAGTGAGCATGACCATAAGATTGCAAATAAATTGGCTTATGTCATGGCTGGAGGTGATTTATCTGAACCAACCCTTGTTAGTGAGCAATATTTATTAGACTTGGAGCGTGAAGCATTCCTTTCACTTTGTACCGAAAGAAAAACGCTTGAACGTATTCAACACATGTTAAAAACTGGGAAACCGCTTAGAAATTAGATACTAGACGGCTAGACTCTAGAAACTAGACTTAAAAAATATGGCAAGACATAATTTTAAAAAATTGAAAGTTTGGGAAGAAGGTATTGGATTAGTAAGAGAAAGTTATAAACTTACCCGAACTTTTCCTGATTTCGAAAGGTTTAATCTCATTAGCCAGATGAACAGATGTGCTGTTTCAATACCTTCAAACATATCAGAAGGTTCAAGTAAAAGCACAGATAGGCATTTCAAAAAATATCTTGAAAATAGTCTTGGTTCTGCTTTTGAATGGGAAACACAATTAATCGTTTCTCATAATGAAGAATATTTAGACAAAGAAAAGTTTGAAGAACTAGAAAATAAAATAATACAAATACAAAAAATGTTAGGAAAATTCATAGATAACTTAGGTGATTAGTCTAATTTCTAGTCGTCTATACTCTAGACTCTTTTTCTAAAATAAACAATAAAACTATGAAGACCGCATATATAGTAAAAGCATACAGAACAGCAGTTGGTAAAGCACCAAAAGGCGTATTCCGATTTAAACGAACAGATGAATTGGCTGCGGAAACCATTCAACACATGATGAATGAATTACCTGATTTGGACAAAACTCGAATAGACGATGTTATTGTTGGAAACGCCATGCCTGAAGGTTCCCAAGGACTGAATATGGCACGTTTAATTTCGTTAATGGGATTGGATATTGTGGATGTTCCTGGAGTAACGGTTAACCGTTTTTGCTCTTCTGGAGTAGAAACCATTGCCATAGCTGCAGCTAAAATTCAATCTGGAATGGCAGATTGCATTATTGCTGGTGGAGCAGAAAGCATGAGCGCTGTACCAATGACAGGGTTTAAGCCGGAATTGAATTACGATGTAATTAACTCCGGACACGAAGACTATTATTGGGGAATGGGAAATACGGCCGAAGCTGTTGCCAACCAATTTAAAGTATCCCGTGAAGACCAGGATGAGTTTGCATACAATTCACATATGAAGGCATTGAAAGCGCAGGCTGAAAATCGTTTTCAAGAACAGATTGTTCCAATAAAAGTTGACCAAACTTATGTGGATGCTAACGGAAAAAAAGCAACAAAATCATATACAGTAACCAAGGATGAAGGCCCTCGTAAAGGAACAAATCTTCAAGCTTTAGCAAAATTACGTCCAGTATTTGCTCAAGGTGGAAGTGTAACTGCAGGAAACTCTTCGCAAATGAGTGATGGCGCAGCATTTGTAATGGTTATGAGTGAAGACATGGTAAAAGAATTAAATCTGGAACCCATTGCACGATTAGTAAGTTATGCTGCGGCTGGAGTTGAACCACGCATTATGGGAATTGGTCCTGTTAAAGCCATTCCAAAGGCATTAAAACAAGCTGGATTAAAACAATCAGAATTAGAATTAATTGAACTAAATGAAGCCTTTGCTTCCCAATCAATAGCAGTTATTAGAGAGCTTGGTTTAAATCCTGACATCATCAACGTAAATGGTGGAGCCATTGCATTGGGACATCCATTGGGTTGTACTGGAGCAAAATTATCAGTGCAATTATTTGATGAAATGCGTAAGCGAGATATGAAAGGTAAATATGGAGCAGTAACTATGTGTGTTGGGACTGGTCAAGGTGCTTGTGGGATATTTGAATTTCTTTCTTAAGAACCAAGACTGATAGAATCAAGAACCAAGATTTTTTAAGATGCATAACTTTAAGAAACTAAAAATTTGGCAAGATGGGATTGAACTCGTGCGTGAAAATTACAAGCTTACCAGAACATTCCCTGATTTTGAGAGATTCAATTTAGTTAGTCAAATGAATAGATGTGCAGTTTCAATTCCATCAAATGTGGCTGAAGGTTCAAGTAAAAGTACTGACAAACATTTTAATAAATATTTAGAAGATAGTTTAGGTTCCGCTTTTGAATGGGAAACACAATTAATCGTCGCGTTTAACGAAAATTATTTATCAGAAGGAAGATTTAAAGAGTTAGAACAAAAAATAAAACAATTACAAAAAATGATTTCAGGTTTTCAATCTGGACTTAAATTATAAGTCTTGGCTCTTGATTCTTGAATCTAATAATCTTAAGAAATAAATGGAAACAAAAGAAAAAGACATTTTACGTGGCGGACAATTCCTTGTAAAAGAAACTAAATGTGAAAACGTATTTACTCCTGAAGATTTTTCAGAAGAACAAAATATGATGAAGGAAGCTGTAATCGAGTTTAATGATCGTGAAATCATTGCGCATAAACCACGTTTTGAAGCTAAAGATTATGCATTAACCGAAGAATGTATGCGTAAAGCTGGTGAACTTGGCTTTTTAGGAGTTGCAGTTCCTGAAGCCTATGGTGGAATGGAAATGGGATTTGTTTCTACATTATTGGTTTGCGACTATATTTCAAGCGGTACAGGATCTTTTAGTACTGCCTTTGGTGCTCATACCGGAATTGGCACCATGCCAATTACACTGTATGGTACAGAACAGCAAAAACTTAAATATGTTCCTAAATTGGCTACTGGAGAATGGTTTGGAGCTTACTGTTTAACTGAACCTGGAGCAGGAAGTGATGCCAATTCAGGTAAAACAACTGCTGCACTTTCTGATGATGGTAAATCGTATAAGATTAACGGACAGAAAATGTGGATTTCAAATGCAGGTTTTTGTAGCCTGATGATTGTTTTTGCTCGTATTGAAGACGATAAAAACATCACTGGTTTTATTGTTGAAAACAACCCTGAAAATGGAATTACAATGGGTGAAGAAGAACATAAATTAGGCATTCGTGCATCTTCAACACGTCAAGTGTTTTTTAATGACACGGTTGTTCCTGTAGAAAATATGTTGGGCAAACGTGGCGAAGGCTTTAAAATAGCCATGAATGCACTAAATGTTGGACGAATAAAATTGGCAGGTGCTTGTTTAGATTCACAAAGGCGAATATTAGGTTATGCTGTAAATTATGCCAATGAGCGTAAACAGTTTAAAACACGCATTTCAGATTTTGGTGCCATTAAAGTAAAGTTGGCAGAAATGGCAACCAGTGCTTATGCAGGTGAATCTGCAACATATAGAGCAGCAAAAAACATTGAAGATAGAATTGCAATGAGAGTTGCTGCTGGTAACACACATCAGGAGGCCGAATTAAAAGGCGTTGAAGAATATGCCATAGAATGTTCTATTTTAAAAGTTGCAGTATCTGAAGACGTTCAAAACTGTGCAGATGAAGGCATCCAGATTTTTGGTGGTATGGGATTCTCTGAAGAAACACCTATGGAGTCCGCCTGGAGAGATGCTCGTATTGCGCGTATCTATGAAGGTACCAATGAAATTAACAGAATGCTTTGTGTTGGTATGTTGGTTAAAAAAGCGATGAAAGGTCATGTAGATTTATTGGGACCTGCACAAGCTGTTCAAGAAGAACTGATGGGAATACCATCTTTTGATACTCCTGACTATTCCGAATTGTTTTCAGAAGAAAAGGAAATGATCAAAAAACTAAAGAAAACCTTCTTAATGGTTGCTGGAGGTGCAGTACAAAAATATGGGCAAAACCTTGAAGAACACCAACAATTATTAATTGCAGCAGCAGATATTTTAATTGAAATCTATATGGCAGAATCTGCTATTTTAAGAACGGAAAAAAATGCCAAACGTTTTGGGGAAGACGCACAGTCTGTTCAAATAGCAATGTCAAAATTATACTTGTACCATGCCGTAGATATTATCGAGGAAAAAGGAAAAGAAAGTATTATCTCATTTGCCGAAGGCGATGAACAACGCATGATGCTAATGGGATTAAAGCGATTTACTAAATACACAAACTACCCAGATATTGTGGATTTACGAAAGGAAATTGCTGAAAAAGTTAAAGCTGAAAACAAATATTGTTTTTAGACTTTAAGTTGGTTGGTTAAAAACGCTTCAATTTTTTTGAAGCGTTTTTTTTTACACTCATATTGACTAACTTTAGCAAATAAATTTGTTTGAATATGTTACGCACCTTTCTATTATTGTCTTTTTTTATTTCCTTTTCTAATTATTCTCAACCCAATACCGATGTTTTTTTGTTTAATCTAAATACTGATAATGGAAAGTTTGTACTTACAAACATGAAAAATATTTCAAATAATGAAGGTTATGATAACCAACCCTCATTTCTGGATAATAATACTATTTTATATGCTGGAACTAGAAACGGACAAACAGATATTGTAAAATATAATATCAATTACGATTCTAAAATCTTTATTAACCATACAGAAGGTGGCGAATACTCGCCATTAAAAATTCCTAATAAAAATGAAATATCTGCTGTTCGTTTAGATCCCGATGGTTTACAACGTTTATATGCCTATAATTTAAAAAATGGCGAATCCATCGAGCTCATTAAAGAGCTTGTAGTTGCTTATTATACTTGGTACGACGAAAATACTATAGTTTGTGCAGCTATAGAAGACAATGGTTTAAACCTATATGTTGTTAACATAAAAAATGGTACAAGCAAAAAATATCAAGAAAAAGTTGGACGTTCATTTCATAAAATTCCTAATTCTAATCTTGTAAGTTATATATCAAAAGAGGACGATATTTGGCAAATTAAATCTCTAAATCCCAAAACAGGCGCAACTAAAGTTATTGCCAACACAATAGAAGGTGTTGAAGATATTTGTTGGTTAAACAGCAACACCATTATATCTGGAAAAGAAGGTGTTTTATACAAATTAACCTTGCAAAAAGATAATAACTGGAAACCAGTTGCTGATTTAAGTTCAAAAGGTATTTCAAAAATCACACGAATAGCAACGAATCTAGAATCAAGTATGTTATTAATTGCTGGAGATGTAAATAATAACACAACTGATGAAACCAAACTCGAACCCAAACTAGAAAACATTGCTTGGATTTCCGGTACTTGGCATGGCGAAGCTTTTGGTGGTATAACAGAAGAAATTTGGAGCGAGCCATCTGGTGGCTCGATGATGGCTTCTTTTAAACTTATTAAAGATGGTAAAGTGGCATTTTATGAGATTGAAATTATTAGAGAAATTGAAAACTCGCTTGTTCTTCAATTAAAACATTTCAACAACGATTTAAAAGGCTGGGAAACCAAAGACGAAACTGTTGATTTTCCACTTAAAGAAATAACCCCAAACAAAGTCGTTTTTGAAGGGATGACCTTTGAAAAAGTAAATAATAAAGAAATGAATATCTATGTAGATATTGAAGAAAAAGGAAAAGTAGAA
Source organism: uncultured Flavobacteriaceae bacterium (assembly GCA_963975205.1). Lineage (GTDB taxonomy): Bacteria > Bacteroidota > Bacteroidia > Flavobacteriales > Flavobacteriaceae > Pontimicrobium. Next base: position 10,153 of record CAXBFU010000011.1, read on the forward strand.
ACCGTAAAATTTAACTATAAAAAAAATAAATAATGTTGTCATTCTGAACTTATTTCAGGATTTCATTGACTAAACACATAACTACAAAATGAAACAATTAATCACTTTTGGCTTTTGCCTTCTAACACTTGCCTCCTTTTCTCAAACCGATCAAAAACTATATGATATCATTGACGGTGTTTCGGCAGAACGCATTAAACAAGATGTTAAAACCTTGGCAGATTTTGGCACTCGACATACCTTAAGCGATACCGTTTCGCAAACACGTGGAATTGGTGCTGCACGTAGATGGATAAAGTCTGAATTTGAAAACATTTCTACAAAATGTAATAACTGTTTGGACGTATTTTATCAAAAAGATTTAGTTAAAAAAGGTGATGGTGCAAGAATTGTGCATGATGTTTGGGTCGTAAATGTACTTGCAGTTCAAAAAGGAACAAAATATCCCAATCGTTACATTATTATGAGTGGCGATATTGACTCTCGAGTTTCAGACCCAACAGATTTTACCTCTGATTCTCCTGGTGCTAACGATAATGCCTCGGGAATGGCAGGAACTATTGAAGCAGCTCGTGTTTTAAGCAAATACAGTTTTGAAAATAGTATCATTTATGTTGGCTTATCAGGTGAAGAACAAGGGCTTTATGGTGGTAAAGGATTAGCAGCTTATGCCAAAGAAAAAGGCTGGGACATCATTGGTATTTTGAATAACGACATGATTGGAAACATAAAAGGTGTCGATGGTGTTATTGACAATCGTACATTTAGGATTTTCTCAGAACCAGTTCCTCCAACTGAAACCGAAGAACAAAGAAAGGATAGACGTAAATATGGCGGAGAAGTCGATGGGATTTCGCGTCAATTAGCACGATATGTCCACAAAAATGTTAAAACATATATGCCAGAAATGAACCCAATGATGGTTTACCGTTTAGACCGTTTTGGTCGTGGTGGTCACCATCGTCCTTTTAATGATGCAGGTTTTGCAGGAATCCGTATTATGGAAGCTCATGAAAATTACACTCAGCAACATCAAGATATTCGCACTGAAAATGGGATTAATTATGGTGACACATTTGAACATGTTAATTTTCCTTACGCTAAAAAACTTACAGCAGTTAATGCTATTAATCTCGCCAGTATAGCTAGTGCTCCTCCTCCACCAAAAGATGTAGCCATTGGAGGGATTGTACAACCTTCTGTTAAGTTTAAATGGAACAAAGTTGATGGTGCTGTTGGCTATAAAATATATTGGAGAGACACCACGTCTCCTACTTGGGATAAAAGTAGATATGTTGGTAATGTTTCACAATTCACATTAGAAGGCATTGTTATAGATAATTTCTTTTTTGGCGTCGCTTCAGTTGGGAAAGATGGCTATGAAAGCATGGTGGTTTTTCCTAGCAAAACATTTAGGTAATTTCTGATTTGTTGTATAACTAAAAATGGACTATCCAGTACTTTATTTCCCAAGAGATGTAGAATGGTATGATTGGCTATTACAAAATCATGATAACGTAAGTGGTGTATATCTTATTTTCTATAAACTAGAAATCAATAAACCAACCATGCGCTGGGAAGAAGCCGTTAAAGTAGCCCTTTGTTTTGGTTGGATAGACTCCACTGTAAAAAGCTTAGGTAATGGAAAACGACGTCAGTATTTTACTCCAAGAAATGCTAAAAGTGTATGGAGTGCTTTAAATAAACGCTATATTATTGAGCTAGAAAAAAACAATCTTATTCAACCTAGTGGTTATCATAAAATAGAAATTGCCAAACAAAATGGCATGTGGACATTTTTAAATGATGTTGAAAATTTAGTCATCCCAAACGACTTACAACTAGCATTTAACACTAATAAAGAAGCATATACAAATTACCAAAACTTTGCTCCTGGTTACCGGAAATCTTATTTATATTGGTTAAAACAAGCTAAGCGGGAAGCTACACGACAAAATAGGATTGAGAAGATAATTGAGTATTGTGAGCAAAATAAAAAAATGCGTTAACAACTCTTTAAGAATAGTTCTTCTTAAATTCGCTATTTTCGACCTCAAATAAATTGCCTTTGAACAAAAAAACTAGAGCACTTGCTAAACAATCACGATGGTTTAGGCGTTTACATAAAACGGTTGCTATTCCGTTAGTAGCTTTTTTGTTTTTGGTTGGTATTACAGGATTACTGCTTACTTGGAAAAACGAATTACAATTAAAGCCTCCCTCAAAAAACGTTTCACAACAAAAAACCCTCATTGGGTTACAAACAATCGAAACTATTGCAATAAATTATATAGATTCCCTAAAGCTAGATAATACGATAAACCGTATAGATTACAGACCATCTAAGGGCATTGCCAAAGTACGTTTTGAATACCATTTTACCGAATTACAAATAAACAGCTACACAGGAGATATTATTTCTACCAAACAACGCACAGCCGATATTATTGAAATGATTCACGATGGTAGTATTGTGGATTATCTATTTACATCAGACTCGCATTATACAAAATTACTCTACTCAACCATTACGTCATTAGGTCTAATACTTCTTTCTATTAGTGGTTTTATTATGTGGCTACGACCTAAACAAATTAAGAATCTAAAACAAAAAAAGCATTAACATCTCTTTAAGAAAATCCTATTAGATTTTCTTTAATTTACGATTCATAATTATAACCAAAATCAAAATGAAAAAATTATTTTCAATAGTAATGCTTTTTTGTATTACACTACTTTCTGCACAGGAATTTTCAATGGATTTAGTAAAAAACATGAAACCTCGAAATATTGGTCCTGGAGGCATGTCTGGTCGTGTCACAGCAATCGATGTTGTTACTAGTAATCCAGATGTTATGTATGTAGGTACCGCTTCTGGAGGCTTATGGAAATCTACTTCTGGAGGTATAAAATGGGATCCAATCTTCGATAAAGAAGTAACTGCTTCTATTGGTGCTGTAGCCATTCAACAATCAAATCCTAGTGTAATTTGGGTTGGTACTGGTGAAGGTAACCCTAGAAATAGCCTTAATGGTGGCTATGGTATTTACAAATCGCTTGATGGAGGGAAGAGCTGGAAATCAATGGGATTGGAAAAAACACGTCATATTCATCGAGTAATTATAGACCCTACAAATCCTGAAGTGGTTTATGTAGGAGCCATTGGGTCGCCTTGGGGAGAACATCCAGAACGTGGTGTTTATAAAACAACTAATGGTGGTAAAACGTGGAACAAAATTCTATTTGCAAACAATAAAACTGGAGCTGCCGATTTGGTAATGGATCCAACAAATCCAAACAAATTAATAGCTGCAATGTGGGAACACAAGCGAGACCCATGGTTTTTTAACTCTGGTGGTGAAGGTTCAGGATTGCACATCACTCATGATGGTGGGAATACCTGGAAAAAATTAACAGACGAAGATGGTTTGCCAAAAGGTAATTTAGGTAGAATTGGTATTGGTATTGCTACCAATAAACCAAATATTGTATATGCCTTAATTGAGGCCAAAAAAAATGCATTATATAAAAGTGAAGATGGAGGTTTTACTTGGAAAATGATAAATGATAAATCCAGTGGCAGAGGTGCTGGTGGCATAGGTAACAGACCCTTTTATTATTCAGATATTCATGTGGACCCTCAAAATGAAAACCGCGTATATTCGGTATTTACGTATGTTAATGTAAGTGAAGATGGAGGTAAAAGCTTTTCACCTTTAATGCCTGCTTATGGTGTAAGCAATGGTGTACATCCTGATCATCATGCTTGGTGGATACATCCAACCGATGGCAGTTTTATGATGGATGGAAATGATGGTGGATTCAACATCACTCATGATGGTGGAAAAACATGGCGCTTTATAGGTAATATTCCTGTAGCACAGTTTTACCATATTAATGTTGACAATGAATTTCCATATAATGTATATGGTGGCATGCAAGACAACGGTTCTTGGAGAGGACCAGCTTATGTTTGGAAAGATCAGGGTATTAGAAACTCATATTGGCAAGAAATATCGTTTGGAGATGGGTTTGATGTAGTTCCAGATAGAGACGATTCTCGTTACGGTTTTACAATGAGTCAACAAGGCAATGTAAGCCGTTACGATTGGAAAACAGGAAACAATTATGGTATTAGACCAACACATCCTGATCCAGATGTGAAATTGAGATTCAACTGGAATTCTGCCATAAATATAGACCCTTTTGATAATAGCACGATTTATTTTGGAAGTCAATTTGTACATAAATCGACAGACAAAGGATTGACATGGACAGCTATTTCACCAGATTTAACAACCAACGATCCTGAAAAGCAAAAACAACACGAAAGTGGAGGCCTATCAATGGATGCCACTGGAGCTGAAAACTACACTACAATTCTCGTTATTGAACCTTCTCCTGTTGAAAAAAGTATGCTTTGGGTTGGTACAGATGATGGTCGTGTTCACTTTACTCAAAATGGAGGAGCAAGTTGGATTGAAGTGACACAAAACATTAAGGGGTTACCAACTGGAAGCTGGATTCCGCAAATTAAAGCATCCAACAAAAATAAAGGCGAAGCCCTTTTGGTTGCTAACGATTACAGACGTTTTAACTATACACCTTACGTTTTTAGAACTAAAGATTACGGAAAAACCTGGACTAGAATTGTCGATGGTAACGATGTAGAGAGTTATGCCTTGGCTATTATAGAAGATGTTGAAGAGCCAAATTTAATGTTTTTAGGAACTGACGATGGCTTATATGTATCGATAGATGCTGGAAATAAATGGACAAAATGGACTGAGGGCTTCCCAACAACCTCAGTTAAAGACCTTGTTATTCATCCTCGTGAACATGATTTGGTTATTGGCACATTTGGGAGAGCAGCTTGGGTTTTAGATGATATTCGTCCATTACGTGAAATTGCTAGTAACAAAGCAGTTTTAAATAATAAACTAACATTATTTAGCCCTCCTACAGCATATCAAGCTGCTTACCAACAACCAACAGGAAGTCGTTTTGGTGCAGATGCCATGTACAATGGCGATAATCGCCCTCGTGGAGCTATCATGTCGTACTTTGTGAAAGTTGATGATAAGAAAAAGGAAATGCCAAAAACGGATGATTCAAAGAAAAAGAAAAAAAGCAAAAAGAGTAAAGATGAAATAGTTGAAAAACCCGTCGAAAAAGCTGAAAGCAAAGTAAAATGGGATTCTGTCCATATGAATATTTATGATGGAGATAGGCTCATTAGAACACTAAAACGTAAAGCCCCAAAAGAAAGTGGATTACACAAATGGACATGGTACATGAATGAAAAAGGAGGAGATAGACCATCAAGAAGTATTCGTCCACGAAGAGGTGAACCAGGAGGTGTTACTGTAAAACCAGGAACATATAAAGTAGTAATGAGTTTTGGTGACCAAACCTCAGAAACCAATATTACTGTAGCACCAGATCCAAGGTTAAATGTTGACATGAATTCTATTAACGAGGTTTACAATGCCTCTAAAGAAGTTGAAAAAATCACCCAAGTTACTGCTGATGCCGTTAAGCAATTAGTTGAAAGTAAAAACATAGCAACAGAGTATAGTAAGTTGTTAGCAAAGCTTGATAAAAAAGCACATAAAGATAACATTAAAGCTTCAAAAGATATTGTAAAAAGTATTGATAAAATACTAGAGCTCTATTTTGGAAAAGTTGATAAAAGACAAGGAATTACATCTGACCCAAATGTTAATGTAGGTCAACGTATTTTTGGTGCAGCAAGATATATTAGATCAAGAAAAAGTGGCATCACTTCAACAGAACGTACTTTAATGAAAAATGCCAAAGACGCTTTAAATAGTGCACTTGAAAAAACCAATACGTTTTTTAATGACGAATGGAAGTCTTATAAAGCCTCAATGGAAAATCTAAGTTTATCGCCTTTTAAAGACATTAAATCTTTTAAACTGGATTAATAATTAATTGATAAAAACTTAAAACGCTCTGAAAATATCAGAGCGTTTTTTTTATTTTTAAGTGACTAATTTTATTCTACGCGTCTCAAACCGTCAATATCCTCTATTTTAATATACTTCCCAATAGTAGATATAAATCCTTCTTTTTTAAACTGAGATAAAACTCTAATTACCGACTCGGTAGCAGTCCCAACAATACTAGCAAAGTCTTCACGTGATAAAAGTACGCTTAAGGTGCCATCAGGGTTTGTGCCAAAATTTTCGTCAATATCTAATAAAGCTTCAGCCAAACGTTGCCTAACCGATTTTTGAGCCATGTTTACAATAACATCGTCGGCTTCCCTTAAATCATCTGCCATATTCTTTAAAATGTCCATTGTGAAATTATTATTCTTTTTTAAATCGTTTATAATTTCAGCCTTTGGAATAAAACATAATTCCATATCATTTAAAGCGGTCGCTCTTAGATTTGTACGCTCATCACTAATTAACGATCGTTGACCAAGTATTTGTCCTTTTTCAACCAATTTTATTATCTGGTCTTTTCCATTTGCGCTTAACTTTGTAAGCTTACAAACGCCATCTTTTATACAAAATATGCCATTTAGTGATTCTCCTTCTTCAAAAATCACTTCGCCTTTTTTAATTATTCTAGAAGTTTTACAAGCAGAAATCCTAAGTAACTCTTCCTTGGTCAAAGCCTTAAGAGAATTAAATTGTCTTACTATACATTGTTCGCACTTACTCATACCTAATTTCGAAGTTACACAAAAATAACTAAAACATGATAAATATCATATTTAAATTTTTATTAACTTAACATCTTTGTACTAGGTATATTTTGAGCAAATTTTATAAATATGAGTCAATTATTAATTTTGATTCCATCGCAGTTTTCCATTGGTAAATTACATCTGTCCAATTTCAAACAAATAAATCCGTTAGGTGAAACATGAACCATAAAACATGTTTCCACTGTGGCTTAGATGCCTCTAAAACAGGAATAACACACGACAAGAAGTCATTTTGTTGTAATGGTTGCAAAACTGTTTATGAGATTTTTTCTGTAAACGATTTAAGCTGTTATTACGATTTGCAAGCTGCTCCAGGAGCTACGCCAAAAGAAATTGAAGGCAAGTATAATTTTCTTGACAATGAAAAAATAACAGAAAAACTTTTTGAATTTAATGATGGTGAGATTCGCATAATCTCGTTGTATATTCCGCACATACACTGTAGTTCGTGTATCTGGGTTCTAGAAAATTTAAATAAACTACTTCCACAAATAAGTAGCTCTATGGTAAACTTTGGTGAGAAAACTGTTCGTATCACTTTTAATGGTGATAAGTTATCTCTTAAAGACTTAGTTACTCTTTTATGTCGAATTGGTTACGAGCCTTATATAAGTTTAGAAAATTTTGAGAATAGAAAAAAGAAAATAGATCGCTCTATAATCTATAAACTAGGGTTAGCTGGTTTTGCTTTTGGATATGTAATGTTTCTTTCTTTTCCTGAATATTTACAAGTAGAAGGGATTTGGTTAGAAAATTACAAACATGTTTTTAGATGGCTAATGTTTGCGTTTTCTGTTCCAGTGGTTTTTTATGCAGCTCAAGATTATTTTATATCAGCATATAAAGGCCTTCGAGCAAAACTATTAAATATAGATGTTCCAATAGCATTAGGAATTTCAGTTCTATTTATACGAAGTACCACCGAAATAGCTTTAGATATTGGTACTGGCTTTTTTGATAGTTTAACTGGTCTGGTTTTCTTTTTATTACTTGGTAAGTTCTTCCAGCAAAAAACCTACGCTTTTCTATCCTTTGAAAGAGATTACAAATCTTACTTTCCAATTGGTATTACTAAAATTTTTGCTGATGGAAAAGAATCATCAATTCAAGTTTATGATATTAAAAAAGGAGATCGTTTACTTATAAGAAATGAAGAGCTCATTCCTGCAGATTGTGTCTTGATGACTGGTCGCGCAAGAATTGACTATAGTTTTGTAACTGGCGAATCTAAAGTAGTTTCAAAAACATCAGGAGACAAACTGTTTGCTGGCGGAAAACAATTAAATGGCGTTATTGAGGTTGAAGTTTTAAAATCGGTAGAGCAAAGTTATTTAACACAACTTTGGAGCAACGACGTATTTAAAACAAATAAGGAAGCTGCCTTTACCACACTAACAAATAAAATAAGTAAACATTTTACAATTGCTGTGCTTTTAATTGCAGCTTTGACAACAACTTTTTGGCTTATTTACGATTCCAGTAAGGCATTAAATGTATTTACGGCAGTATTAATTATTGCCTGTCCTTGTGCTATTGCTTTATCTGCTCCTTTTACATTAGGTAACATATTACGCATTTTTGGAAAAAAGAAATTCTATTTAAAAAACACTAATGTTATTGAACAATTAGCAAAAATAAATACTATAATCTTTGATAAAACCGGAACAATTACTGCTAATAAGAACTCAAAAATTACTTATGAAGGTAAACACTTCTCTCAAGAAGAAGAAAGCTTGCTAAAAAATACACTTAGAGGTTCCAACCATCCTCTAAGTAGAGCATTATATAATATTTTAGATGAGCATAAAATAGTAACTTTAGATAATTACAAAGAACACTTAGGAAAAGGCATTGAAGCAAAATTCGAGACACAGCAAATTAAAGTAGGATCTGCTCCTTTTGTAGGATATGCCAAAGATACAACAACTGTTAATACAGCTGTACACGTAAGTACAAATAATATTTACAAAGGTAAATTTACTTTTTACAATGCCTATAGAAAAGGACTTTCAAGACTCTTTAACAAACTTAAAGACGATTACAATCTAGCAATTATTTCAGGTGATAACGAAGGTGAGAAAAGTAATTTAACCAAATTACTCCCAACAAAAACCAAATTATTATTTAATCAAAAACCAGATGATAAACTAGAATATATAAAACACCATCAAAGCGAAGGTACCAAAGTATTAATGGTTGGTGATGGTTTAAATGACGCAGGTGCATTAGCCCAAAGTGATGTTGGTATTGCAATTTCAGAGAATGTAAATGTTTTTTCCCCTGCTTGTGATGCAATTCTGGACGCATCAAAATTCAACCAATTATATAATTATATAAAAACTTCAAAAACTGCTATAAAAATTATAAAGTGGAGTTTTATGCTCTCATTTTTTTATAATATTATAGGTCTTTACTTTGCAGTTACAGGTCAATTAGCTCCTGTTATAGCTGCTATATTAATGCCATTAAGCTCTATTAGCATTGTTGTTTTTACCACTGTAGTAACTAATTTTTTAGGCAGAAAACTAACTTAATGTTATACACAATAACTATAAATTTAATCATACAAACAAAATTATAAAGATGGTTAATAACTACAAAAAGAAAATAAAACAGATACATTCGAAACATGACAAAAATCATATTTTAGATAAGCTTATGAAACTATTTTTGAATTATAACCTCAAACAGGTATGAGTGTCATTTACGTTTTATTAGCTATTAGCATATTGATAGCTGTTGGTTTTTTTATTGCGTTTATTATTGCAGTAAAAAAAGGACAGTATGACGATTCTTATACACATTCTGTAAGGATGCTATTTGAAGACGAAATTATTAAAGAAAAGTCCAAAAAATAATACTAACCAATTTAGAATAACACAAATTAATTATGGAAATGCAACAGTTTCATTACGATAATAAAATAGTTACAAAATTCCTTTATGCTACAATTATTTTTGGCGTTGTTGGAATGCTTGTAGGTCTTATAGTAGCCTTATTGTTTTTATTCCCTAACATGACCAATGGCATCTCATGGCTAAGTTTTGGGCGTTTAAGACCATTACATACAAATGCCGTGATTTTTGCTTTTGTTGGTAATGCCATGTTTGCTGGTATTTACTATTCACTCCAACGATTGCTAAAAACTCGTATGGCAAGTGACCTTTTAAGTAATATTAACTTTTGGGGATGGCAATTAATAATAGTAGCTGCAGCAATTACATTACCACTAGGTCTAACAACATCAAAAGAATATGCCGAATTAGAATGGCCAATAGACATTGCCATAGCATTAGTTTGGGTAGTTTTTGGCGTAAATATGATTTGGACTATTTTAAAAAGACGACAACGCCATTTATATGTGGCTATTTGGTTCTACCTGGCAACTTTTGTTACTGTTGCCGTGCTACATATTTTTAATAGTTTAGAATTACCTGTTTCGGCAATGAAAAGTTACTCGGTATATGCTGGTGTGCAAGATGCCCTTGTGCAATGGTGGTATGGCCATAACGCCGTTGCATTTTTCTTAACGACGCCTTTCTTAGGGTTAATGTATTACTTTGTGCCAAAAGCAGCTAACAGACCTGTGTATTCATATAGATTGTCTATAGTACATTTTTGGTCTTTAATATTCCTGTATATTTGGGCAGGACCACACCATTTATTATATACGGCATTACCAGATTGGGCACAAAATTTAGGTGTTGTATTTTCTGTAATGCTTTTAATGCCTTCTTGGGGTGGTATGATTAATGGGTTATTAACTTTAAGAGGTGCTTGGGATAAAGTTAGGACAGATCCCGTTTTAAAATTCATGGTAGTAGCCATTACAGGCTATGGTATGGCAACCTTTGAAGGCCCTACTCTTTCTCTTAAAAATGTAAATGCTATTGCACACTATACAGATTGGATTATAGCTCACGTTCACGTTGGTGCCTTAGCTTGGAATGGTTTTATGGCATTTGGTATTATTTATTACTTAATCCCTAGGTTATTTAAAACTAGATTATTCTCTACTGGCCTTGCCAATATGCATTTTTGGTTAGGCACCTTAGGTATTATTATTTATGCATTACCAATGTATGTAGCAGGATTTACACAAGCAAGTATGTGGAATCAGTTTAATCCAGATGGAACTTTAGTCTATGGTAACTTCTTAGAAACTGTAACCGAAATTATGCCAATGTATTGGATGCGAGCCATTGGTGGTACGTTGTACTTGGTTGGAACTTTAATATTAGTTTATAATATAGTTGTTACAATTAAAAGATCTGGAAGCAAAGTAGAAGACGAATTGGCTGAAGCTCCTGCATTAACAAGAGTCACTAAAAAACGTACTTCTGGTGAAGGATGGCACACATGGTTAGAACGTCGTCCTGTACAATTAACCTTATTAGCAACAGTCACCATTTTAGTTGGTGGTATAGTACAAATTATACCAACAATTATGGTAAAATCAAATATACCAACCATAAGTAGTGTACAACCATACACACCTCTTGAATTAGAAGGTAGGGATATTTATATACGCGAAGGCTGTAACACCTGTCACTCACAAATGATTCGTCCTTTTAGAAGTGAAGTAGAGCGCTATGGCGAATACTCTAAAGCAGGCGAATATGTTTACGACCACCCATTTCTTTGGGGAAGTAAACGTACTGGCCCAGACCTTCATAGAATTGGTGGAAAATATAACGATAGCTGGCATTTTAACCATATGTACGATCCGCAAAGTATATCATCAGGTTCAATCATGCCTCGTTACCAATGGTTAATTAAAAATGAACTTGATACATCTGATACCAAAAAGAAAATGGAAGTCATGGCCACTCTTGGCGTCCCATATTCCGAAGAAGATATAGCCAATGCACAAGAGAATATGTTAGCTCAAGGAACGCAAATTGAAGAAAACCTAAAAACAGATCCAGATTTTGCTGCAAATTATGAAAATGACAAAGTGAATGGAGGCGACAGTTTTGTTGAAATGCGCAACAGAGAAATCGTTGCTTTAATTGCTTACTTACAGCGATTAGGCACAGATATAAAAGTAGAAACAGCTCAACAATAACCAAAAAAAATAGAATCATGTTAAAATATATAAAAAACCATATGGAGAGCATTACTGGGATAGAAATTTATCCCATAATATCGCTGCTCATATTTTTTCTCTTTTTTGTGGTGCTTTTTTGGTGGGTTATTTCAGCAAAAAAAGACTATATACAAACCGTAAGTAACATTCCATTAGACAACCAAAACAACGACATATTATGAGACATTTAATTCCTTCATACATAAGAGTTCCAGTTATATTCTTTATAATTTTTGGAATTATAGAATACATGATAGACTATGGCGATAAACCAGCATTTATTGAATACCCAGCTGTGTCGCTATTCTTATTCTTGGTGTTATTGATATTAATAGCCATCGAAGCTATTATTGGAGCGTTAGAAAACGTAATGCTTCAAAAAATGGACAAAGAAACAAAAGCTCGTTTTTTGTCAGAAAAAGACAAAACCATTGAATTTAAATGGATTAAAAATACCTACAAGAAATTATTAGGTAGCAAACCAATTGAAGAAGAGGGAGAAATTATCCTAGACCATAATTATGATGGTATAAAAGAGTTAGATAATTCACTACCACCATGGTGGGTTTATTCTTTCTATATATCAATTGTTTTCGCAGCAATTTATTTATTAAGATATCATGTTTTTGATGGGCCATCTCAAATAGAAGAATTTGAAGCAAAAATGGCTCAAGCTAAAACTGATATTGAAGAATACAAAAAAACAGCAAAAGATTTAGTAGATATTAACACCGTTACGATGTTAACAGACGTCGAAGATTTAAGTGCTGGCAAAGCCATTTGGGATATTAATTGTGTGGCATGTCATATGGCAGATGGTGGAGGTAGTATTGGTCCAAATTTGGCTGATGAATATTGGATTCTAGGTGGCGGCATAAAAAATGTGTTCCAAACCATTTCTGAAGGTGGTAGAGACGGTAAAGGGATGATTGCCTGGAAACAACTATTAAAACCCCTAGAAATGGCACAGGTATCCAGCTATATATTAACACTACAAGGCTCTACACCAGCTAACCCAAAAGCTCCAGAAGGCGAAATTTGGATAGAATGATAAAGTCTTGAACATACTTAAATTAGTTAAATAATAATAAAATTGGAAGCACCTAAAAACGAAAACTTTCGAGATTCTATAGGTACCATTACCAAAGACGGCAAACGTGCTTGGGTGTTTCCAAAAAAACCTAGTGGTAGATTTAATAAATATCGAAAATATGTTAGTTATTTTCTATTGCTATTTTTGTTTTCGGCACCATTCATAAAAGTAAATGGAAATCAATTTTTACTGTTCAATGTATTAGAACGTCGTTTTAATATTTTTGGTTTCCCATTTTGGCCACAAGATTTCCACCTATTTGTTATCTCAATGATTATAGGTGTCGTTTTCATTGCCCTTTTTACAGTCGTTTTTGGACGTATTTTTTGCGGTTGGGTTTGTCCTCAAACTATTTTCATGGAAATGGTTTTTAGACGTATTGAGTATTGGATTGAAGGTGATAGAGGTAAACAAATTAGATTATCCAAACAACCTTGGACTAAAGAAAAAATTAGAAAGAAAGGATTTAAACTTCTAGTGTTTATATTCATTTCATTTTTAATTGCCAATATTTTCCTGGCTTATTTAATTGGCAGTGATCGCCTTATCCAATATATCATAGATGGTCCATCTACACATTTAAACACCTTAATCTCCCTAACTATTTTTACAGGCATATTCTATTTTATTTTTGCTTGGTTTAGAGAACAGGTATGTATTATTGCTTGTCCTTACGGAAGGCTTCAAGGTGTATTATTAGACACCAAGTCTATTGTTGTTGCTTACGATTACAAAAGAGGTGAAGGGGAAAAAGGCAGAAAAAAATTCAGAAAAAACGAAGACAGAGCTACTCTTGGCCATGGCGATTGTATAGATTGTATGCAATGTGTACATGTATGCCCAACAGGAATTGATATTAGAAATGGCACCCAACTGGAATGTGTAAATTGTACTGCCTGTATAGATGAATGCGATCATATTATGGAAAGCATTAAACTACCTAAAGGGCTTATACGCTATGCAAGTGAAGAAAACATTGAAAACAAAACAAAATTTAAACTTACCGCAAGAGTAAAAGGCTACATTGCAGTACTCGTAATTTTAATAGGAGTCCTTATTGGAATGTTATTCTTAAGAAATGATGTTGAAGCCAGAGTGCTTAGGCTACCTGGTCAACTCTATGAACACAAAGACAATAACATAATAAGCAATGTCTTTACCTATAAACTTGTGAACAAAACTACAAATGATATTAAAAATGTAAGCTTAAAGTTAATGTCTCACGACGGCACCATTAAACTGGTATCAACTCATAAGTCATTTGTAGTACCAGCTCAAGGAATGGCCGAAGGAACCATATTCATTGAAATTGACAACTCAAAATTATCGGGAGACAGAAACACTATTAAAATTGGTGTATATGCCAATAATAAACTAATTGAAACAACAAGTGCCAACTTTTTAGGGCCAAGAAGCTATAATTAAAAAAATAAAGATGAAACTAAACTGGGGAACAGGAATTGTATTAGCATTTATAGGCTTTATCGCTTTTATTATGTTCTTTGTTATTAATATGATTGTTAATAAAGAATTAACTCATGATCTAGTAACTGAAGAATACTACAAAGCAGAACTTGAATACCAAAAAGATATTGATAAACAAAATAACTCGAAATTATTATCTAAAAATATTACCTACAAAAAAATCAACGAAGGCTTGGTTGTTTATTTTCCTGAGGATTTGCAACCAGAAAAAATTGAAGGAAAATTGTTCCTATATAGACCATCTAACAAACAATTGGATTTTGAAACTACACTTTCATTATCTAAATCACATTTGCTCATACCTGACAAACGTTTGGTAGATGGTCGTTGGAACATTATAATAGATTGGCAATATAACGGAAAATCTTATTTATTTAAAGAAGAATTAATTTATTAATATGTTACTTTCGGCATTAGTATTAGGGCTTTTAGGAAGTTTTCACTGCGTTGGAATGTGTGGCCCTATTGCTTTTATGCTTCCCGTTGATAGAACAAACTCTTTAAAAAAACTATCTCAAATTGCTATCTATCATTTTGGCAGATTATTAGCCTACAGCATCATAGGCTTAATTTTTGGCCTTGTTGGAAAAGGGCTTTATATATTTGGTATGCAACAGCAGTTATCTATTGTTATTGGTGTTTTAATGATCTTGGTAGCCTTAATACCTTATCAAACTTTTAATAAATATAATTTCTCAAAACCAATGTATAAACTCATCTCTAAAGTAAAAAATGCTTTAGGAAAAGAGTTGCAAAAGAAAACTCCAGATACGTTTCTTACCATAGGTTTTTTAAATGGCTTTTTACCATGTGGTTTGGTTTACATGGCAGTTTTCGCAGCTATTGCCTCTGGAACTGCACTACAAGGAAGCTTATATATGCTCGCTTTTGGTCTTGGAACCATTCCCTTAATGACTACTGCCATTTATTTTAGTCAATTTTTAAAAGGCAATATAAGGCAACATATTCAAAAAGCCATTCCAGTTTTTATAGTTCTAATTGGTGCGCTTTTTATACTTCGAGGTCTTGGTCTTGGAATACCTTACCTCTCTCCTGCTCCTGTATATGATGTCGCCAATGCCGTAATGGATTGTGATGTTTAAAACGTGCAATTATTATCTCTAATTCAAATACTTTAATCATTCCAGAGTTTGAAATAGGTTTCACAAAGATCAAATGTAAAAATCATAAAATAACTTTAGCGCAAGTGCAACAAAAAAGAATTTTAAAAAAACTAATTGATACTCAATGGGAAATAGACAGCAAAGGTGTTGCTACCAAAATACTCTATATTAAACCTAGTTCTCTACGAAATTTGATGTAAAACGACAATATATAATTTCACGGTATTTCGTGTTTTTAGTATGTGCTTTTTGAAATACCACGGAATACCGCAAATAAAAATATGATCTTTAAAAAAGTGAAAATTATATTTACTTAATCTACAGGGCTTTATGTTGTTTTTTATCAACCTATAACATCCTTGGCATTGAAATTGTAAGTGTATATTGTCTAAGATTCTTTCTTAGAATATTTGTTGGATTAATATCAATTGACACTGTATTAAAAATCCCTAACAAAGATTATTGGCTAAAGCGAGCATATTTATACTCGCTTTAGTTTTTTTAAAATCTAAGAAGGATGATTTTTTGAGTCAAATATTAAATCATAAATGTCATTACTGGTAAAGGTGAGTGATTGGCAATATCTTCACCTATACTTCCTGCAAAAAAGTGAGAAATACC
Organism: uncultured Flavobacteriaceae bacterium; assembly: GCA_963975205.1. Lineage (GTDB taxonomy): Bacteria > Bacteroidota > Bacteroidia > Flavobacteriales > Flavobacteriaceae > Pontimicrobium. The sequence continues at coordinate 26,307 of CAXBFU010000011.1, forward strand.
TTTTCGTCCATGAGTAGGTATTGCAATAATATCTGCACCTACTTTATTGGCATAATTAATTACACCTTGCTCTACTGTATAATCTGCTTGATAAGCCACATCGTTAATTCTATCTAAATTACCATCAGCAGTAATTAAAAATTCGGCTATTTTTTTCTCAATTTCAACAGAGCTTTTAAAGTGTTCGTTTGGTAAGTTTACATAGAGTAATATTAATTTTGTTCCCAATGATTTAAACATGCTAGTTGCGTTTAAATATGGACGTACATTATCTTCTTCAAAACTGGTTGCAAACACTGCAGTACTAAAATTAATATCTTTTATTTCGTTTTTAATAACAAGTACAGGGATTTCAGAATTTCTAACAACACGCTCTGTGTTTGAGCCTACAAAAAACTCTTTAAAACCACTTGTACCATGAGAACCCATAACAATTAGGCTAGCATCATGTTCTTTTGCAACATCATTCACTTCACTAAACACTTTAAAATGTTTAACTATTGGAGTAACCTTAACATCTTTTAAATAATCTTTATCTAAAAATGTTTCAAATCTTTGTTCAACTAACTTTAAAAAGAAAACTGTTTTTTGTTGTTGTTCAGAATCACTTTTGGTAAGAATAACATCAGACATTTCCAACATGTGCAAAGCTAAAAGTTCAGCATTCGTTTTTTTGGCGAGTTTTGCAGCTGTTTTTAAAGCATATTCTGAGTGCTCCGAAAAATCTATAGGTACAATAATTTTTTTCATGTTTTCTTTTTTTTAGTGCTTTGTTAATTAGTCATCTAAACAACTCTGCATCTGCCTTTTTGCCTTGCAGTAATAAATAAAAAAACCATAAAAATGTTTCTTTACAATTCTACTATTTAAACCCGACTTTTGTTAAAAACAAATTTAACGCAACTCAGTGCCATAAAATATGATTTATGTCATATAGCAAATTTGCAAATAGATAAATATTACTTAACTTTCACTTTTAAATAAAAACCTATTTACTATGAAAAAAATATCTGTTTTTGCTGTTGCATTTACTTTAGTTTTTGCTACTGCTTGTAAATCTGACAAAAAAGAACAAAATACAAACAATGAAACCGAAGTAGAAAACACAGAAACAAATGCAGTAACAGAGCAAAAGCCTTATAATGGTGGTGCTTTGTGGGTAACACTTAACTCGAAGAGTGGGAGTAAAGTAAAAGGAACCGTGGTTTTTGAAACCGAAGGTAATCGTGTTACAATGTTAGCCTCAGTAAATGGTCTAGAGCCAGGTGCACACGCAATTCATTTACATGAAAAAAGTGATTGCTCTGCCGAAGATGGCACTTCTGCTGGTGGACACTGGAACCCTACAGGGCAACCACACGGAAAATGGGGAGCTGAAGAGGGTTACCATAAAGGAGACATAGGCAACTTTACTGCTAGTGAAAATGGAAAAGCAACTTATACATTTACAACAGACCAATGGTGTATTGGATGTGGAGACCAAACAAAAGACATTTTAGGAAAAGCCATTATTATTCACCAAGGAACCGACGATTTCACAACACAACCCACAGGAGCAGCTGGTGGAAGAATAAGTTGTGGTGGTGTGATTCAATAATTATAAAATCATTATAGTGATAAGAGCTGCGTTAGCAGCTTTTTTTATCAATACATTATATTAAAAAGACTAATGAACCCTTCAGCAAGTGGATGGATTACTAAACTTTTAAAGGAATTATCAAAAAATCAAGAATTCCTAAATCAAACTGATGCATCATTTTACTGTAGCTTAAAAGATGCTGGGTTTATTTATGGAAATAGTAAAAGTATTATAGCTACATTTATTGAAGTTCAAGATTTATCTGATGAGGAAATGAGCAAGGTAAATTTATTCTTTGCCTTATTTTTTGCACATTACAAATCTAAGAGTAAATTAGGGTTTTTAGATAGCATTATTGATTTTTATAAAAACATCGATGTCTATAAATCGTCTTTTTTTAGCACACTATTTTCAGAAAAAATCTCGAACAGTCTTCTTGAAAAAATCATTCATAAACGTGTTCAAATAGATGACAATATTTTAATTAAAAACTTTAATTATTTTGTCATAAATGCTTTGCTGTATGTTGATATTTTGGCTTATCAAGAATTTTTACTAAACAATTCAATATCTGCTAGTTACATAAAAAAACTGGAGGCATCCATCGAAAAAATTGTCTTGGATGTTTTAAACTCAAAAATCACTAAAACCAAGTACGATAAAAGTCTAATCAAGCTATTCGAATCATCAATGCGGTACCAAGATAATGCATACATCTCCCATGCCGAAGCTATTGCCAACTTGAGTTCAAAACATGAAAAATGGTACTTGTTTGATATTGCCTGTATGTCAACTTGGAGTGATAAAATTATTGACGAAAAAGAGCAAATTTACCTACATAAAATTGGTGCAGAATTAAATTTATTAAAAACAACAATTACCAGCTCTATAACTTCGGTAAACGCTTTCTATACAAAACATAAAGATAACATAGACCTATTAAGCTCTAGAAATATTGTTGAGAACTTCTATGATAATTCCAGCAAAATGGTCTCTAAGCTCATTTCTCGTAACAAAAAGCGTTTACAGAAAGAATTAGTACAAAGCAAAGAACTTATGAAATTAATTGGACAATCGACCATTAGGGATCTAAGTAAAGAAGAGCAAAAAAAACTACAAGAGCAATTAATTGATGTGATTAAATCTATTCCTAGCTTGGCTATTTTTATGCTTCCAGGTGGTGCATTATTACTGCCTTTATTGGTGAAATTCATTCCAAAGCTTTTGCCATCGGCATTTGATGATAATAGGATTGAAGATCCTTAATTTTTATATTAAAAACACTTACCTTTACTTAATGGGACTTACAAACAACGACATTTTTAAAAAACTACGTGTAGCACATAAATTACGTGATGACGATATTGTAAAAATTTGCGCTTTAAAAGATTTTAAAGTCACAAAAAGTGAATTAGGAGCTATTTTTAGAAACGAAAACCATCCAAAATATATGGAATGTGGTGACCAGTTTTTGCGCAATTTTCTCGACGGACTAATAATTCATTTACGTGGTCCAATGCCTCCAAAACAAGAAAAAAAAACCAACCAACAAATAAACCTATCAATATGAGCAAGCATAATGATAGCTTTGAAACGCTCGATCCTAAAGATTGGAAGCAATCCAAAGCACTAATGCATCAAATGGTAGAAGATGCTTTTGATTATACAAAAAACGTAAGAGAACGTAAAATTTGGCAAGAAATGCCAGATAATGTCCTAGAAAACTTTACATCTAAACTACCTCAACAACCAAGTAAAGCTGAAGCTGTTTATAAAGAACTACAGGAAAACGTTCTACCCTATCCCATGGGAAATGTGCATCCTCGTTTTTGGGCTTGGTATATGGGAAATGGTACTATATCAGGAGTTATGGGCGACTTTTGGGCCTCTATAATCAATCCAAATTTAGGAGGCGGAAATCATGCTGGACACAAGGTAGAAGAGCAAGTAATAAACTGGATTAAAGAAATTATCGAATTTCCAGAATCTTCCAGCGGACTTCTTGTTAGTGGTGGCTCTATGGCTAATTATGCAGCCTTAGCTGTAGCACGAAATGTTAAAGCTGGTTACGATATTCGTAAAGAAGGCTTAAAAGAAAATAACTTGGTGTTTTATGCATCTACCGAAGTACACAGTTGCAATACCAAAGCTATAGAACTTTTAGGATTAGGAACCAAAGGACTTAAAAAAATTGCAGTAAATAAAGATTATACCATTAATATTGACGCTCTCAAAAAGCAAATAACCAAAGATAAAGCAAATGGTTTACAACCTATTTGTATTATTGCAACTTCGGGAACAGTTAACACTGGAGCCATTGATAATTTAAATGCCATAGCAGGTATTTGCGAAAAAGAAAACCTTTGGTTTCATGTAGATGGTGCCATTGGTGCCATTGCAATGCTTTCAGACACTTTAAAACCACAACTTAAAGGAATTGAACGTGCCGATTCGGTTGCATTGGATTTACATAAATGGTTACACATGCCCTTTGAAGCTGGTTGTGTTATTATAAAAGATAACGACAATCATAAAAAAACATTCGCATTAATTCCTGAATATTTAGCTAAAAATACTCGAGGTTTAGCTTCTGGTGAAAATTGGTTTAGTGAATATGGTTTACAGTTATCTAGACGCTTTCGTGCTTTAAAAATTTGGATGTCCTTAAAAGAACATGGAAGCCAGCGTTTTGGAAGAATGATTACTCGTAATGTGGAACAAGCTTTTTATTTAGGAAATTTAGTTAATAATCATAATGATTTAGAACTGCTTGCGCCAATAGGTATGGATATAGTATGTTTTAGATTTCATCCTGAAGGAAAATCTTTAGAAGAATTAAACGCCATAAATAAAGAAATTAAACTACAACTGGAAGAACAAGCCATAGCTTTACCAGGTTACACAACTTTAAATGGTGCTTATTGCATACGTTGTGCTATTTCCAGCCATCGTGTAACTAATGAAGATTTTGATATTTTAATTGAAAATGTGTTGAGTATTGGAAAGCAACTTGTTCATAAAAACTAAAAAATCCCAGATTATATTTTTAACCTGAGATTTTAAAAACTTACACAGTTTAAGAGATAATACCATTTAAATCCTTGTGTGTAATTTACTTCAGGTACACTAATGTTTTCGTTCCCTGTTTTTCATATAATTCAATATTGCCTTTTTGGTAGTGAACCAATTTCTGCCTTCTTTATGCGCATCTATTTTACCTTGTCTTGCCAATAAACTTATATATTCTTGACCATAAGGAACATCTGGTTCTTTAACCACATTAGAAATTATTTGATACTCGGTATCGGTTTCGGGCAATGCGCTTAAATATATATTTAAGGTACGCTCCAACGCTTGACACATAAGCAACATAAGCTTATGATATTGACCTTTATTAGCCTGATTTAAAGCATCGTAATACTTTTTTCTATCTGTTTTTAATATGATTGCTGGCGGAAATCCTTGGCGCATAAGTAACAAATTCATGGCTAGACGTACTGTACGACCATTGCCATCAAAAAAAGGATGAATATAAACGAACTTATGATGAAAAACCGCTGCCAGCTCAATGGCATTGAGTGTTAATGGGTTTGTGTTAACAAAACTTACAAGCTCATTAAAAAGCCCAGAAACCTTAGCTGCGTTTGGTGGAACAAAATTGGCTCCAGCAATACGCACACCAGAATTACGCAAACGACCAGCAAATTCATCTTCTATGGAACGCATCACAAAACCATGTAACATTAAAATATCTTTGGCTGATAATGTATAATCTGGATGTATTAAATTATATAATTGATGTATGGCTGTTTCGTGGTTTTTAGCCTCAAAATGCTCACGCAGCGATTTGCCTTTTACAGTAACACCTTCCTGCAAAACCATTTGGGTTTCACGCAAACTTAAGGTATTGCCTTCTATGCTATTGGAATTATAGGTCCACTCCACAAGCAACGCTTCCCTTAATTTTAAAAGTGATGGTTTTGGGATAGGACGAGCTTCATTTAGTACATTTACCTTATCAAATAAACGTTTAAATGTTGCATTTAAATTTTCCCTATATGTTATATCTACTGTCCACACCCTACAAATATACAAATTATCGGTTAAATTAAAAAACTATTCTATCCGATAATAAGAAATTGTGTCACTCCAACCAATCCTTAAAATCCTTTACACGTTCTCTAGCAACAATAATATCTTCCTCGTTATAGTTATTCAGCTTTATTTGCAGTCGTGAATTGGTATAGCTTACCATATCTTTTATAGCATTGATGTTCACAAAGAATTTTCGGTTTATTCTAAAAAACGTGTGTGGATCTAATTCATTCTCAAGTTGCTCTAAAGTTGTGTCCAATAAATAATTTCTCCCTTCGGAAGTAAACACATAAGTCCCTTTGTTTTCGCTATACACGCACTCGATATCATCAACATTAATGAGTTTAAGATGTTGACCTACTTTAATTGAAAATCGCTTTTTGTATTCACGCTCAATAGGGTTTACCAATAAATTTTTTATATCGTTAAAATCTAAGGTAACGGCTTGTTGTTTTGGTAAACGTTCTTTAAACTTAGATACTGCTTTTGCTAAATCATCATCATCTATAGGTTTAAGCAAATAATCAATACTATTGAGTTTAAAGGCTTGTAAGGCATATTCATCATAAGCAGTAGTGAAAATTACTGCAGACTGTATGTCGCTGTTTTCAAAAATTTCAAAGGACAAGCCATCACTTAATTGAATATCTAAAAATATTAAGTCTGGATGTGCATTATTTTGAAACCAATGAATAGATTCTTCAACCGAATGTAACATCACATTAGCATTAACATCTAAATTCTTCAACATACGCTGCAAACGTCTTGCCGATGGTTTTTCATCTTCTATAATAATTACTTGCATTAACTAAAATTATTTATTGAAATCTTTTATGTTCTTCTTTATCTTTATCCATATACTCTTTAATCTTTTTTTCTTCCCAGTTCTTACCGAAAATAAAATTAGGTCCAAAAACACCTAAGAAATGAAACAGTAAACCTATTCCCCAAAATAAAGGGGTTGCAAAGGTACCAAAGTGCCAAAAACCATCTCCCGAATTTACACCTATAAGTATAAACAAAAACACGTTTACAACTATATAAACAGCTAAATGCCAATAAAAACCAATGAGTTTGTCTAGTTTCTTTTTTGCTCTTAAATAAGCATCTTCTTTTTCAAAATCATATCTTGATTGTTCTTCGTTGTATGGTTCTATATCGTATTTTTTCATTGTTAATTTAATTATAATTGTTCTTTTTCTCTTCTTCCATAAATTGCTTGATTTTCTCTTCCTCCCAATTATGTCCTATAAATAGAGGCAATACAAATACTGCAATTGCATGTATAGCTAAACCAATTCCCCAAAGCAACCAGATTCCTGAAAAACTCAAGTCAAAAATTGCGTCTTGTATCGATTCTCCATTATTTAGGTTTCTAATTATTTTAAATGTTGAAATAACTATGTTAACTACTAGGTAAACTGTTAGATGGCTATAAAAACCCCTCAATTTTTTTACACGTCGTTGTGCATTTAAAAATGCTCTTTCTTTATCTGAATTGTTCATAATACCCTATTTAATTCCAACGATTATTTTCTTCTTCTTCACGCATAAACTTTTCTATTTTCTTGCGTTCCCAATTGCGTCCAAAAACACCATCGTTTACATACACTTTATATGCATGGAACATTAAACCGATTCCCCAACCTAACATTGGCCACCAAAACCATTGGTAACCCCAAAATGTCCAGTAATTAATAAATGCTAAAAATGGTATAATTACAACATACGATATTAGGCTGTAATAAAATTCTTTTACTTCATCAACGTGTTTACGTGCACGCACGTAACTGTCGTCAAATTGTTGTCTTGTTCTTGTTTTCATGACTGATATTTGTTTTGTAAGCATTGGTATTGCTACTGCAAAACTTTTTGCTTGTTGATTGATGTTTACTTTTCTATCGGTTAATAAATGGTAGCGTTGTTTAATATTATCCAATCCAACTCCACTACTCTTTTTTACAATTTGTTTTGGTTGTAAATTGTTTTCTACAACTAACATTCCATTAGATTCGTAAATTTTTATGTTCAGTGGTTTACTGGATGTAACCATGTTGTGTTTTACCGCATTTTCCAATAATAATTGCAACGATAGTGGTACTACCTTACTTTCAGGTTTTGAAGCCTGTTCTGGGATCTCAAAAACAATACTATCTTCAAAACGCATTTTTAATAAAGACATGTACGTTTTTGCAAATTCCAATTCTTCATCAACTGTAACTAAATCCTTGTTTTTTTGTTCCAACACATAGCGATATACTTTGGATAAAGCAGTTGTAAATTTTTGTGCACTTTCTGGGTTTTCATCGATTAAACTGGTTAGCACATTTAAACTATTAAATAAAAAATGTGGATCCAACTGATTTTTTAAAGCGTCAAATTTTGCACTTGCAGTTCCTGCAATTATTTTCTGCTCTTTTACTTTATTCTTTTGTAATTCCCTGTAGAAATAAAACACATGGAAAAAAAGTGATGCTACTATGGTTATTAATAAAGCAATGAAATAAAATTGAAATTTTTCGGAATCTAAAAACTCTTCAAAAGTTTTATCGTCTAAAACTATTCTGTGAAAAGCCCTTACAAAAAATACGGTAACTAAAGTAATGACAACAGATCCTATAAATCCAATTATCAAACGATATCTTTTATATTTATTCCATGTTACTTTATGATTTAAATAATTAAAATAATATGAGTTTACAATAGTTAACGGAAAGCTATACATGAGATAATAACCAAAAGTTATAGCAAGAGTTATATCATACTGTATTTCTACACCAACAGAATACCTATAAATAGTAAATACACTAAATAAAATGGCTGCTATTATAATACTTACACCTATAACTTTAATAAACTCTTTCATCTATATATATTTATTATTCTTTACAAGAGGCCAACACTTGTTCTGCTCTATCTTTTCCCCAATTTGGGTGAAAAGGCGTTTCTGGTTTAAAGTTAGCAAAAAGTTCTAAGGCGCTTTCTATATCTTTACAAAAAGGAGCTATGTCTTGCCCAAAAAAGCGTGCACTTCCCATATCCCATTCTGCTTTATTTAAAACTACACGTGGATTTGTAGGGTCAATCTGAAAAGCTTGCTGATATAAAGCGGCAACTTTTGGTGATAATTGCATACCATAAGTCGCACCATCATAAGCTACCCAAACCGTGTGCAATAAAGCCTGTAGCACTAAAATTTCTGGATTGTTTTTTGAAATAGCAGTAGCATCATTAATTAAATCTTGAGCTTTTTTAAGCTGAGCATCTAGCTTGTCTTTATCCTTAATTTCAAAGCCTTGTAAAACTAAGACCTGAGCTGCATAATATGATGGCAACCAGTTGTTAGTTTCTGCGGCTGCAATGCGTTCAAATAAGTTGGACGCTTCGGTTGGGTTTGTTCCCCAAAGCTCAAAGGCTTTTTGCATACCTTTTTCGTAATTGGTTTGTGCACTTACAATTCCTGAAATAATAAATGCGATTAAGAGTGCTAATTTTTGCATAATTGATTCGTTTTTTAATTTATTAAGCAAATATCATCTGAAACCTCTTATTTTAAAAAACAGATTGACCGAACTGTAATAATTGAAAGATGAATTGTAATTTTTTAGTAAAACACATAAAAAACAGTAACTTTATACGCCTCTTTCCTGCTAATTTCTATATAATCTAAAATCAACCAAAATGAAAAAATTACTTTCTTCCGCATTTATATTATTATTAGTAGCTACAACATTAGCTCAAACTGACAAACGTCTTGATGGTGTAAATGCCCAATTAAATAAAATTCTTGAAGAAACACATGCTGCTGGATTTGCAGTTGCTGTGGTTGAAAAGGACAAAATTATTTATGCCAAAGGATTTGGTTTTCGAGACGTTGAAAATAAAATCCCTGTAGATGCAAATACCTTGTTTGCCATTGGATCATCGACTAAAGCATTTACTTCGGCTATTCTAGGGCAATTACGAAACGAGGATAAATTGTCGTTAGATGACAGCCCTATAAAATATATACCAGAACTTGAGTTCTACAATGATGACATGAACAACCATATCATTATTAAAGATTTAATGCGCCATAGTACAGGATTACCTCGACATGATTTTTCATGGTATTTATTTCCAACTTTTAATAAAGACAGTTTAATACAACGTATTAAATATCAAAAACCATTTACTGGAATACGACAACAATGGTATTACAATAATTTTATGTTTTTAACACAAGGTGTAATTGCCGAAAAGATTACCGGAAAAAGTTGGGAGGATAATATAAAAGAACGTTTTTTTAAACCTTTAGGTATGATTCGATCTAATGTTACTATAGATGAATTGAAAAAAAGTACTAATGCTGCTTTAGGTTATCAAACCGAAAAAGATAGTACAAACACCCAAAGAGATTATTATAAAATTGCTGGAATGCGTCCTGCTGGAAGTATTAACAGTAGTGTAAATGACATGTCCAAATGGTTAATTACCTGGATTAACAAAGGAAAATACAAAGGCATAGAAATTATTCCTGAAGCTTATATTACAGAAGCTATAAGTTCGCAAATGGTAGTTAATGGTGCTATTCCTGATGAAGAAACTCCTGGATTACATTTTAATAATTATGGTTACGGTTGGGCTTTGTCATCTTATAAAGGCCATTATAGAGTAAATCATGGTGGTAATATTGATGGTTTTTCAGCTAACGTTGCGTTTTTTCCTAGCGATAGTCTTGGTATTGTTGTATTGGCAAATCAAAATGGATCCAGAGTCCCAAATTTAGTTAGAAATACCATCGCTGACAGAATACTAAATGTCCATAAAACTGATTGGATTCAACGATATATTGATGCACAGGAAAAAGCAAAAAAAGCTGAGAAAGAAGCTAAAGCATCTAAAACTTCTGAAAGAGTAAAAAATACTAGACCATCTCATATAAAACAAGAATATGCTGGTACATATTCTAATCCTGGATATGGTTCATTTGAAATTAATGTAGAACGAGATTCGCTGTTTGCACAATTTAAATTAATGAAAATGTGGCTTAAACATTATCACTACGATGTCTTTGAGCCTTTTGAAGTTGAAGAAACTGGGATTGATACTACAGATTCTGGGCCTTTACGATTTAATTTTATAACAAATAATGCTGGAGAAATTTCAAGCATGAAATCAAAAATAGAACCTGCTTTAAAAGATCCAATAGAGTTTAAACGTAAACCCAATACTATAGATGTAAGTAAAGAAACACTTGAAAGTTATGTTGGGGAATATGAATTGGCAGGAATGACTTTGAAAGTCTATATTAAAAATGAAAAACTTTACTTATTTGTACCAAATCAACCAGAATATGAATTACTAGCAACCGCTAAACACAAATTTAATTTTAAAATAATGGATGGTTTTAAAGTTGAATTTATAGAAAATGACAAAAATGAATTTGATGAAGTTAAAATAATTCAACCGCAAGGCAATTTTATTGCAAAGCGAAAAAACTAGAGTTTTAAAGACTTTAAGTACATCTGTAAATAAACGCAGGAGGCAAATTTATTGGAGTAAAATCCAATATTACAGAATCAAAAACAGTTTTTAAAAACTTGTATTTGTTTAAACTGTATTGGTATTGTACAAAGCTACCATCGTTAATTAAGTACTGTGGTATTTTTTTGAACAACACATCCAAATCGGCCTTATTTAATATAGCAAGTGGTAGGCTAGAAATTAAGTAGTCCACTTTTTCAATGTCTAATTGATTTAAAAGTAAATCAAAATCAATAGCAGAATGGTTATAAATTTCGAAATTATTATAAACTTTAAATTTACTTTGGCAATGCTTCATAAAAGGATCATTGATTTCTAATGAAATCAACCTTGAACTCGATGGCATTTTCTTTAAAATTTGTTTGGTAATTGCACCATTTCCGCAACCAAACTCCAAAATAATTTGATTGTCACCAAAATCTATATGCTTAATAATATTATTTGCTAAGTACTTAGAACTTGGTGCTATAGCTCCAATGTGCTTTAATGAATTAACAACTTCCTTGGCAAATAATTTCATTTAACGATATAAATTCCTGTATGGATTAATATTTATAAGACGATACACCTCCTATAAAGTTACGAATATGAACATTATTTTGCGAAAACAAATAAATTAAAACCATTAATTTAAAATTCTTTAACTTTCATATTTAATTTTTTGCCAATGAAATTTTTACCAGTCATTATTATTATCATGCTGTTTACAGCATGCAAAAAAAAAGAAAACACCTTTATTATAGACAGTAATTATAGTTCTGAAATCGATTCTTTTTTCAAAACCAAAATGGCTGAACGGAAAGGAAATTATTTACAGTTGGTGGCTTTACATAAATTAAATTTGGGCAACAATACTTTTGGTATAGAAGAAAACAATGGTTTGGTTTTAAAAATTGAAAAACTCCCTATTAATATTGGTAATATTTTTATGAAAGGTGATTCTTTAAGTTTTATTGCCAATAAAAATGCAGTAGTAAAAACAAAAGAAGATTCTATTATTACAAAAATACTTTTAGAATTAAATGAATATGGCAATTCCATAAAACTATTCCACAAGCAGTTAAATTGGCAAATTATAACCCGATCCAAACAGCCATACTTAAGGGTTTGGGATACAAAAAATCCTGCTATTGAAGCCTTTAAAGGATTTAAAAAATTCGCCTTAAATAGCAGCTTTGTTCTTGATGGGGAATTTACTTACTACGAAAAAGAAAAGCATGAAATAGTTAAAGCCAAGGTTGATGGTAAACGCAGTACTAATTTTATTGGAAACGTAAGTTTTAATTACCAAGGTAAAACCTATTCGCTCGAAGTTGGTTCAGATGGTTTTACAATGGTTGGCGATATTACAAATGGCGAAGCCACCTATGGAGGTGGCAGATACTTATACCTTGATTTACCAAAACAAAACGGATTGGTAAAAATTGACTTTAACAAACTTTACAATCCGCCTTGCGCTTTTAGTGAATTTACAACCTGCTTATATCCTCCAAGGCAAAACCAGTTACCTTTTAAAATTTTAGCAGGTGAAACCATAAAACGCCTCTAATTTTCCAATACAAAATTAATAGGTAAACTATAAGGAATATTAACTGGTTTTCCTCGTTGCCTACCAGGTTCCATTTTTGGCATTAATCCTATGATTCTAGAAGCTTCTTTTTCTAAAATTTTATCAGGACCTCTTGTTTTAATACCACTAACATTACCTTTTGAGTCAATAACGAACATTACATATACTTTTCCTCTAATACTTAAGTCTATAGCTTGCTCTGGGTATTTAAAATTTTTAGTGACATGCTCAGTCATTTTGTCTTGAAAACACTTTTTTAATTCCGCATTGTTTTTTCCAGTACACCCAGGCCAAATTGGTACTTTTTCAACTACAGCAAACGGTACACTTATATCCTCTTCCATTTCATCTACATTAACGTCACTAACATCTACACGCTCTTCAATGGCTTCTTCCATACTAGTTTCAGTACTCTCAATAATGGTCTCTTCAATTTCTTCAACATCTTCAACAACTGTAATTATTTCAGGTGCTGTTTGTGGTGGAGGTGGTGGAGGTGGTGTTTTAATATCAATTATAGGTATTAATTCTTCTTCTTCCACATCTCCCATCTGGAGAATGTCTAGCGCAATATCATGTTTGTCGTAGGTTTTATAATTAAGTAGTCCATTAGTAGTTAATAACATCAAACAAAGACCAATTGCAAAATACAAACTGCTGTTTCTACTTATTTCCAAATCTGGATTTTTCTTTACTTGCATGACTTTTAGTTTTAATATTAGAATATGCTTATGAAGTTACTATTATTAAGAGTTAAAAAATATGATAAATGTCAGTTAACATATCGACATTAAATTCTTAAAAAAATTGACCCTTAATTTTAATTCCATTATTTTAGTAAACAACTAAAACCAAACACAAGATGAAACGACTTCTAGTTTTTTGTATGATTATTTTAGCATCATGCAATCAAAATACACAAGAAACAGACTCTGTAGCACCTCTTTACGATTATGATATAGAAAATCGCTTAGAAGAATTAAATATTACTTTAATGCCAAGTCCTCCTCCAGTCGCTAATTATGTGAATGCAGTTAAAACAGGCAACTTATTGTTTATGGCTGGCAAAGGACCAAGTAAAGCAGAAGGTGGTTATATTACTGGCAAAGTAGGAATCGATTTAACTGTTGAAGAAGGTTATGAAGCGGCTAGACTCACAGCCATAGCACAATTATCTGTTCTAAAACATGAATTAGGCGACCTCAATAAAGTAGTTCGTATTGTAAAAGTATTGGGCATGGTAAATGCCGATAGCTCTTTTACCCAGCACCCTGAGGTTATTAATGGATTTTCTGACCTTATGGTTCAGGTATTTGGTGAACGAGCAAAACATGCTCGCGCAGCTGTAGGTATGGGTTCATTACCTCGAAACATTGCGGTTGAGATTGAAATGATTGTTGAAGTCCAAGATTAAATCGAACACATATTAAACACTAAAAAAACATGAAAATAATATTAAAACCGATGCTTTTTTTCTTCCTAATAACCGTATTTGGATGTGATAAAGAAATTGAAGAAAACGTCATGAAAAGTGACCTTACAAAAGATGTAGAGATGGTTACCGATTATGGTACCATTATTATGAGATTATCAGATGAAACACCAAAACATCGTAACAATTTTATAAAACTGGTTAACCAAAAATTTTATGACAGTTTACTTTTTCATCGTGTTATAGAGAATTTTATCATACAAACAGGCGATCCTGAAAGCAAAAATCCTGACTCTAAAAAAGAATTAGGAACATCAGACTTACCATATCGAATTCCAAAAGAAGTTAACAATAACCTATTTCATAAACGAGGTGCTCTTAATGCTGCAAGAGAAGGAGACAATAATAATCCAAAACAAGCATCAAGTAGCACACAATTTACGATTGTGCAAGGTCGAGTTTATAATGACAGTACTTTGAATGTTGCTTTATCACGTGTTAATAATTGGCTGGCTTATAACAAGGTAATTAAAAGACCAAAACATGAAAGTAAGATAAATGAACTACAAAACCTTTTTAAAAATTGGGATTCAACAAAATTGGATGCTTACAATGTCATTAAAAAAGAACTAGATTCATTTACCAATATAGAATTGGAAACAATGATGAAGTATGACTACCCTAAAACACATCGTGAAGTATATAAAACACTAGGAGGCACTCCTCATCTAGATCAAAATTATACAGTTTTTGGCGAAGTTGTTCAAGGCATGAACATAGTTGATAGCATTGCGACAGTATCTACTAATAACAGAGATAAACCAATAAACAATGTTCGAATTATTTCAGCTAGAATGATTAAACGCAAATCTTACGAATGAAAATTAAAGTAGCTGTAGTACAAGATGCGCCTAAGTTTTTCAACAAAGAAGCAACGCTACAAAAAGTAGAACTCATTACTAAAAAACAAGCAAAGGAAGGTTGCGATTTAGTCGTATTTCCCGAATCGTTTATTCCAGGATATCCTCGTGGTTTCTCGTTTGGAGCAACCATTGGAAGCCGAACAGATAAAGGCAGACAACATTATGCCGATTACTACAATAACAGTTTTGATTTAGAAAGTGACGACTTAACTCGCTTAGAAACCCTTTCTAAAGAGCAAAATAGTTACATTGTTATTGGAGTGACCGAAAAACAACAAACCAATGGTAGTTTGTATTGCTCAATGCTCTACATCTCTCCTACTCAAGGTTTACTTGGTGTACACCGAAAAATAAAACCAACAGGAACCGAGCGTTTGGTTTGGGCTGAAGCTGGCGCAGAATCGTTAGTAACCTTCGATACTAAAATCGGTAAATTGGGAGGACTCATTTGTTGGGAAAATTATATGCCATTAGCAAGAATGAGTATGTATTTAAAAGGTGTTGAAATATACATTGCACCAACTGCAGACTCTCGCGAGCAATGGACAGCAACCATGCAGCAAATTGCTTTAGAAGGTCGCTGTTTTGTATTGGGTTGTAATCAATACATGACCACCTCAATGTATCCTGATAAGTATAAAGACGAAGTTGCCAATCAACCTGAAAACTTTTGTCCTGGAGGTTCTGTAATTGTATCGCCTTTAGGAAACATTATAGAAGGGCCATTATTTGATAAAGCTGGCGTATTGGTTGCTGAATTAGATTTAGAAGATATTAAGAGAAGTAAATTAGACTTTGATGTTATTGGACACTATGCTCGAAATGATATTTTTGAGTTTAAAGTAAATGGACAACCTGAGATTAAAAAGGAATAACCAATGATTAAATTCTTTAGACAAATTAGATACAACCTCATGGAAACAGGAAAAACAGGCAAATACCTAAAATACGTTGTTGGCGAAATTATTCTTGTAATTGCTGGTATTCTCATTGCCTTATCTATTAATAATCGAAATGAGGCAAAGAAGTTTAATGCACAGGTCATTGACCAACTCATTCTACTTTCAAAAGAGATTGATTACGACATCTCGGAATACAGTTATAAAATTGAGGATGAACCTCACTATATAAATTATTTAAAAAAGCTATCACAAGGTCATTACCAAGATTTAGATTTAAATAGATTTTATAAGGTAGTTGCTGCTAACTCTAGCGGTATTAATTTTGGAGACACTTACAAAACCTTAAAAGAAAATGGAGGTTTAAACACCATTAACGACCTCGAATTAAGAGAAGAGATGCAAACCTACCATAATTATAACAGAAAAAGTTATGCAGGAATGAATAATTATCATACAAGCTTTGTGATAAACTATATTGAGCCAAAAGTTTTAGAACTTATGGAGTATGATTCTAATAACCAACTTGTAAAAGAGAACACCATAAAAATTATTGAAGGAAAAACACTCAATAATGTTATCAACCAACAATTAAAAATAAGTCAAAACATATTAGGTATTGTAGAACGAAATTTAGAGGAAGCCATAGAGTTAAAAGCATTATTAGATAACTACATTGAAGAACATAAAGACTAGACACTAATGATTATATCTTATAAACAAATTAAAAAACATTACTATTTCCCCTCCTGGGAGGGGATTAAGGGGTGGGTAAAACTATGAATAAAATTATCCCATATAACCCAAAATTAGTGCCTTATGCCAAAATACTAAGACAAAACATGACACTTGGCGAAATTGCACTTTGGCGAGAAATTAAAGGCAAAAAACTTGGTGTTCGGTTTAGTCGTCAAATACCAATAGACCAATATATTGTAGATTTTTATTGTAAAAACCTGCAACTTGCTATAGAAGTAGATGGTTCTATTCATTTTAAAGACGAGCAGCAAAATAAAGATATAATTCGCCAAAATCGTTTAGAATCCCTAGGTGTAGTTTTAATAAGGTTTAATGACCTAGATGTAAAAAATAATTTGAGTTTGGTGTTAGAGGAGTTAAAAAACACAATTAAAAAGATAAAACCCACCCCTTAATCCCCTCCCAAGAGGGGAAAAATAAACGATATGATTAAATTCTTCCGAAAAATAAGATACAACCTTATGAGTGAAAACAAAACAGGTAAATACCTAAAATATGCTATTGGCGAGATACTACTTGTTATGATTGGTATTTTACTCGCGTTACAAGTAAATAATTGGAATGAAGCTCGAAAAGCGACCAAACAAGAAATTAAAATCCTAAACGAACTTAAAAATGATTTAGAAACTAATCAAAATGAAATTTTAGAAAGTTATGAAATGACAAATGAGAGACAAAAATCAACGGTTTTAATTCTTAATTATTTACAAGAACGCTTACCAGTTGATGATAGCCTAAAAAGAGCTTTTGAGAGCATTAAAGGCGATGTCCTTTTTAACATAGCCAATACGTCATATAAATTTGTTGAAAGTCAAGGCATAAACACTTTAAGCAACGACAGTTTACGCATTAGAATTACTGAAATGTTTGAACGTCATTTAAAAAATATTCGCACCAGAGAAGATAGGAATAGGAATATTGTAGATAGTGAATTAATTCCTCTAATGTACGAACGTTTCAAATCATCTTTAACAATAGATGAAGATTTTTCATTTTCCAAAGAGAATCTAAATATGCCAATAGATATTAAATCTTTACATGAAGATGCAATATTTAGAAATGCTATCATTAGGCTTCAAGATTGGTTATTGGTGCGTTTAAATTGGCAAAAGGAGGCGCTTAAATCCTTAGAACAACTAATTATTGATGTGCAAAAAGAAATCGATAGATTAAATAATTGAAGCTAAAAAGTTCATGATAAAAATTTTTAGAAAAATACGATACAATCTCATGAGTGAAAACAAAACAAGTAAATACTTTAAATATGCCATTGGTGAAATAATACTTGTTATGATTGGTATTTTACTAGCATTACAAGTAAATAATTGGAATCAGAAGCGATTGGAACGTATTGAGGAGAAAATAATATTAAGTAATCTAAAAGAAGATTTTGAAAGTGCAATTGTAGAATTTAAAAGTTTAAATTCTCTAAGAGAAGATGTTATTTATGCAGCAAAAGCAATTTATGAGGTAGATATTAAAGATATTGAGAACTACCATTCAAGGTATTTGGATAGTCTTTTGTTAAAAACTTTAACGGCACCAACTTTTAATAATCAAGCTGGTTCACTAAATGTACTTTTAACCTCTGGTAAAATTAATTTAATCGCTAATCAACCTCTTAAGAAAAAATTAATTGAATGGCCAGGTGATGTGGCAGATATGACAGAGGATGAAATTAATCATAGTAATTTATATGTTGACAAATATTGTAACATATTAGATAAATACATCTCATGGAATACTGTCTTTAAACATGGAACTAATGGTGGTAGTCGTTTTAAAGAAAGGTTGATAAAAAAAATGGAGGACAATGCAATGGTTTCAAGCGATTATAAATTGCTTTTAGAAGACAAAGTCTTTTTAAACACTCTAAGAAGAAGAGCAATATACTGTGAGCTTACTAATGGTGAAACAACTATTTTAATTGAAAAAGCAGAAAATATTATTACTTCTATTAATAAAGAATTAAATAATTAAAATGCAAAAAATTTTCCGAAAAATAAGATACAAACTCATGAGTGAAAACAAAACAGGCAAATACCTAAAATATGCCATTGGTGAGATATTACTGGTGGTTTTAGGAATTTTAATAGCCCTACAAATAAACAATTGGAACCAAGAAAGAATCAATAAAGCGCGAAGTATTGGCTACATGAAAAGTTTGGTTGAGGATATTAAATCTGATATTGTCCAATACAACATTAATATTGAATCTTACACTACAGATATCAACAATAACAAAAGGCTTTTTATAAATGATGATTATAAAATGTTAAATGCAGACTCCATCATTAAACTTGTTAGTGGTTTTTACATGATTAACAAAACCACACGGCAAACCTATGAAAAGATAAAAAATGCTGGACTTGTAGAAACATTAGGTACAGATGCCACAAATAAAGCTGTAAACGACTATTATAGCCTTGAAAACGTTTATTATGAGAATCTCCTGCAATGGGACAAAGAAAATATGTTAAAAAATACTAACTTTTGGTTTTATAATAACAATTATGAGTCTAGCTCGGTTAGAGATTATAATACAAATGCGCTACCATTTATAGACAGTGCTGAGAAAAGAAAAGCAGATTTAATAAAACTTATCGAGTCCACACAAGGCAGAAATCATTTAAGAGGTGCAATAATAAGACATGAACATACAAGAAAAAGAGTTAAGGAAATAATGGCCTATGCAGAAAAATTAATAGAACTATTGAATACAGAACTTAACAGCAAATGATTAAATCCTTTAAACAAATTAAAAAACATAACTATTTCCCCTCCTAGGAGGGGATTAAGGGGTGGGTAAAACTATGAAGAAAATCATCCCATATAACCCAAAATTAGTACCTTATGCAAAAAAGCTAAGACAAAATATGACACCTGGCGAAATTGCACTTTGGCGAGAAGTAAAAGGCAAAAAACTAGGTGTTCGGTTTAGTCGTCAAATACCAATAGACCAATATATTGTAGATTTTTATTGTAAAAACCTGCAACTTGCTATAGAAGTAGATGGTTCTATTCATTTTAAAGACGAGCAGCAAAATAAAGATATAATTCGCCAAAATCGTTTAGAATCCCTAGGTGTAGTTTTAATAAGGTTTAATGACCTAGATGTAAAAAATAATTTGAGTTTGGTGTTAGAGGAGTTAAAAAACACAATTAAAAAGATAAAACCCACCCCTTAATCCCCTCCCAAGAGGGGAAAAATAAACGATATGATTAAATTCTTTAGAAAAATAAGATATAACCTTATGAGTGAAAACAAAACAGGCAAATACCTAAAATATGCCATTGGCGAAATTATACTTGTCGTTATTGGAATTTTGATAGCACTCTCAATTAACAATTGGAATGAAGGGCGAAAGAATAATCTCAAAGAATCACTTTTAGTAAAGAATATAATTGAAGACCTAAGGTTAGATTCGATCCAAATTAGCCAATCTTTGAATGAATTGGCAAATCAAATACATGTTGTTGATGATTTGATTGTTAAGACCTTTGATAGTAAAAAAATATTAAATTATGATTTAATGGGACTTGTACGATACTCATCGGATTTTAGACCAATTTCTCAAAGAAATCATGCTGAATCTGTAAGTAACCTAGAAAATGAATTTACCCGAAAAATACTCCAAAACTATTTTTTAGAGGAAGATAAGGTAATAGATATTTTCAAGGAGTACGAAGACATCATTCATAACAAAATTAGACCTTTTCTAAGTGATGTTGGTATGCACAATCTTAAATCACTTTATGAAAGTCAATCTGACGAAAATTTGCAGGTACTGCTTCAACCTACAATTCTTGAAGAACAATTAAGAAATGTAAAATTTCAACAGCTCCTCTTTGAACGGAGACTTAAAACTGGTACATTCGAAAGACTATTGAACGAACTAAAAATGGACAACCAAGAGCTTATTAAAACTCTAAGTTTAAACAATAATTGAATAAGTAGAACTTGAAAATAACTATAGTAACTTACAAATTATCCAACTGGTTGCTCGTATTATCCTCACTAATGGTCCAAAAGAAACCAACAAAAAAGAACTGGTCGGCTGCAGGCCTTAATGTTTGTCTAGCAAAATTCCCGTTCAAATCAGGAGTATTTGCATATTGATAGCCATTAATGTTTTTATAACCCAAAGCGTTATTTATTGAAAAATACAATATTTTTTGCTGACTAATTAAGTATGCCCAATTTAAGCTTAAACTATTATAAGGCTTTGCTTTCTGGTTTAAAAACCCTTGCACATTTGGGTTGGTATATGTACGACCCGAACCATAAGCATAACTAAAACCAACCTGACTTTTCCAAGCATCAATAAAGTATTTTCCAACTACAGATAAGTTATGTGTATTGGCAAAATTAGGTTGTGCTTCAACTGGATAATTTCGGTAATTACGCTTGGAATCTAAATAGGAATAGCTAATCCAATAATCGGTGTTTTTAATGCTTTTATTATCACGCCAAAATAAATCGACACCTTTTGCAAATCCGTAACCATCATTTGAAAAATTGGTATTAAAATCAATAAACTCACTATCATACTTAATTAAATTGCGGTAGTCTTTATAATATGCTTCAGCTCTAAAAATCCGTCCTTCAGTATTAAGCTGATAATTCAATATATAATGATTGGTTTGCTGTGACTCTAAACTTTGACTGAATTTCAACACATTACTCTGCGGATTTTGATAAAAATTACCATAAGCCAGAGACACTTGGCTTTTTGCTGATGTTTTGTAAGCCAACGACAGTCTTGGAGATATTGTAAACTCATTAAACAATGAGGTGTTTTCAGCACGTAATCCAGCTTTTAATGCAAACTTTTTTGAGAAAATTATATCAGCTTCAACATAGCTTGCAAAAATGTTATTGTTATAGCCATAATTGGTTTTATCTACAAATTCTGAAGCAAATGCTTCATTGAAATTTGTAGTGAAATATTCACTGCCAAAATAGAGCTTAAATCGATTACTGAAACGTTTTTTTAATTTGAATTTAAAATGTGCTGAATGTTCTTGATCGCGAATATCGTTATCTATAATATTAAGTTTTTCATCAGCATAGGTATAACTCATGCCTCCAAAAACAGACCATGTATCATTGAGCATACCTTGATAAGAACCATTAAAATAAAAGTTGTCATTTTTAAGTTTAAAATAAACACCATCTTCATAGTTAATATCATCCTGAGTTAATTCAAAATTTGAAGTATCAAACGCTGAATACAGTTTCAATAATCCATTATCAAATTGTTGCCTAAATACTGCTTCTCCTGCTAAAGTCTCGAATGGTTTTTTCCAGTCATTCCTATCAGGGAACAAACCTATATAAGGTGCCAAATTAATGTATGATGCATTAACGCTTAGCGAACTTTTATCCCATTTTTGGGTATTCCCTAAGGTACCTCCAACGGTCATAATGCCAATATCGGTTTTTTCCTGGTCAGGTTCGTCAATGGTATTTAATAACAATACAGAAGATAGCGCTTGTCCATATTCAGCCGAATATCCTCCAGTTGAAAACGTAATGCCATCAAACAAAAAAGGCGAATAACGCCCTCTTGTTGGCGTATTATTAGTCGTTGGTGAATAAGGCGTAAACACACGAATGCCATCGATGAAGATTTGCGTTTCATCAGCTTCTCCTCCACGTACAAATAACCGACCATCTTCGGCTACAGTAGCTGTTCCTGGTAAGGTTTGTAAGGCACCAACAAAATCACCCAAAGCACTAGCAGTGGTAACCACATCTAATGGTTTTAACGCATTTACTTTACTGTTATCGCCAGCTTCAAACGTTCCAGCAGACAACACCACAGCATCAAGAGCACTAACATCGTCACGAAGTTTTATTTTTAAATTATTCAAAAAAGACACATCGTCACTCATGGTAAACTTTTCATACGATAAATATGAAACCACCAATGTTTGCATTCCAGTTTCAGTGGTTGTGAAACTAAACGTCCCATCATTGTTTGTTGTGGTTCCATCGTAAGTTCCTTCAAGGTAAACATTAGCACCTTCAATAGCAATACCTTTATTATTGGTTACTGTTCCGCTTATAACGGTTTGTGCAGTCATACTTAAACTCAGTAAAACAAATAGTGTATTGATGAGTGTCTTCATTTTAAAATAATGTTCGTTATTAATACCGAAACAAGTTCGGCACAGGTTGATGAGACAAAATTGGAGTATTACCTACAAGAACAAAACTTATAATTACCCAACTGTAAATTTTTAAAGATGAATTGAATATATTTGAGGAAACCAACCAATATGAATCTTACTAAAGCTGAAAAATCATTTACAATATTCTTTTTAGCCATTGTATTGCTAGAACTGATTACGAGTAATGTTAAAAGTTTGTTGCCTATTCATATTATAGCGAAGCCCTTAATTTTACTATCACTAATTTTTTTCTTCATTAATCAAGGAAAACATTTAAGCTCAAAAACTAAAGTAATGACACTTTTAGCATTGCTCTTTTCATTGGCTGGAGATGTTTTATTGATGTTTATAGATATATCAGCCAGTTTCTTTTTAAGTGGCTTAGTTGCTTTTTTGTTAGCTCATATTATGTATATCATGGTATTTTTAGACAAAAAAAACTCCAAAAAAACAGCATTGATATTTATAACGGTATTATTAATATATGCCATTGGAATATTTTATCTTTTAAAAGATGGTTTAGGAGACATGCTCATTCCAGTAATAGTATATATGTTAGTTATTTTAACTATGGTATTAACTTCTACTATGCGAAAAGACAATGTTTCTAAACAAAGCTATAATTTGGTTTTTTTGGGAGCCATTTTCTTTGTAATTTCCGATAGCTTTTTAGCCATCAATAAGTTTTATCAACCTGTTCCTTTGTCAAAAATTATTATAATGTCAACCTATTCTTTAGCTCAATATTTAATTGTTCTTGGGCTTTTAAAACAACATGACTGAGTATATGCTTAAATATTAATTTATCACATTTGTAACAATTTAAAATTTAAAGCTACTTACAGAGTAACTAACACACCACATTGAACAAAGAACTAGAACATAATTTTGTTGAATTGCTTGAAAAGCATCAAAATATTGTACATAAAGTTTGCAGACTTTATACTAATAATCATGATGCGCACAACGATTTATTTCAAGAAATCACCATACAACTTTGGAAAGCCTATCCGAAATTTCGTGGTGATGCCAAATTTAGCACTTGGATGTATCGTGTGGGATTGAATACAGCAATTACGCTCTATAGAAAGTCGAAACGAACCATAAACACTCAGGACTTTAATGATGTACAATTTAAAATTTCGGCAGAAGAATATGATGACACCGAAGAGCAACAATTAAAATTATTATACAATGCTGTAAGGCAATTGAACGATATTGAAAAAGCATTGGTATTCTTGTATTTAGAAGACAAAAATTATAGAGAAATAAGCGAAACATTGGGAATAAGTGAAGTCAATGCACGAGTGAAAATGAATAGAGTGAAAACAAAACTTAAAACAATATTAAATCCGTGATACTATGGATGAATTAGAATTATTAAAAAAAGATTGGGAAAAGGATAATAAAGACTATCCAAAATTATCTTATAACGACATTTATAAGATGATACTTAAAAAATCTTCTTCTATCGTGAAATGGATTTTCATTATAAGTATTTTGGAGTTTGTGCTTTGGTCCGTCATTTCGTTTGCACTTAAAGACGCCGATTTTAATAAAAAATTTCAAGAATATAATGCTGAAAATATTATGATTCCATTTATGATTCTTGGTTATATAATCATTGCCTATTTTTTATATATGTTCTTTATGAATTACAGAACTATTTCTGTAACAGATAATGCTAAAGTTTTAATGGAGAATATTTTAAAAACCAGACGCACTGTAAAACAATATGTTGCTGTTAATTTAGGCTTTATGATTGTATCGGCATTTGTTGTTTTGAGTATTCAATTTAACAGAGATGAAGAAATCATTTCTATTATTGAAAAATCTTCTGCAAATGGCGAATTGTTTAAATTTTACGCAATTTCAATTATTACAACTTTGTTAGTATTGGCAGTACTTATTGGAGTATTGTTATTGTTCTATTACTTAATTTATGGTATCCTTTTAAAGCGATTAAACAAGAATTATAAAGAGCTTAAAAAGTTAGAAGTGTAAGTTGGTTTTGGGTAAAATAGAAAAAAATCACAAACCCTTTACAGAAGGCTGAATACTTTTTACTGAAAACTGCCTACTGATGACTGAATACTGCCAACTGAATACTGCCAACTGAATACTGATGACTGAATACTGATGACTGAATACTGAAACATCACCATTCACGTAGTTTATTAAGCTCCTCTTGAGCCAATAATTCTTCCTGTGGAATAACTTTTAAGAACGAAGGATGCTGCTCAATGGCATATTCTATCTTCTCAACAATTTCTGGAATTGTTTCATTTTCGTAATCTATTTGCAAAGGCTCCTTAATTTCAAAAGATTGATAGACGTTTTTCTTTTTTACTCTTAGTCCTTTTTTGTCAAATGAACGTCTAAAACCATCAATAACTATTGGAACAACAACTGGTTTATAGTGTTTAATAATATGTGCTGTTCCTTTTCTAATTGGTTTAAAAGGTGTTGTGGTTCCTTGCGGAAATGTGACTACCCAACCATCGTCCAACGCCTTTTTTATACTAGTAATATCGCTCATTTTTACTTGACGATTTACATTTTGACCCTTTGAGCGCCAAGTACGTTCAATGCTAATAGAGCCAGTATAAGCAAATATTTTTGGAATTAATCCCGATTTCATGGTCTCCTTTGCGGCAACATAATACATGTTAAGTTTTGGATTCCAGAGATATCCAACATTTTTTATATTGTCAAGCCTACCACTAAGGCTAGCATTAAACACATGAAACATGGCTATAACATCGGCAAAATAGGTTTGGTGATTTGATATAAACAACACATTGGTTTCTGGAAGATTTTTAATGATTTCCGAGCCTTCTATTTGCAATTCATTAAAACCTCTAAATCTTCTGTGTGTGAGAAGTCCTAAAATTCTAATAAGCCATTTTTTTACAAAAAGTATGTGTCCAAAAGGATTTTTTTTAAATAATCCCATAAATTTAATAGTCGAGTCTATTTATTAGTGATTGCAAACGTACATATTTTTTCTGTTTTAGACTTATAAGAAAAACCTAATTAACAAATAACCTTAACACACATTTAAAAAACATTATAGCACTTCTCTTAAAATATCCTTTATCTCGCTAAGCATCATGGCTGTTGCTCCCCAAACAACATGACCATTTAACTCAAATGCAGGAACTTCAACTTTTATAGTATAAGATGTTTCTACAAGTTTTGTTATGACAATATTGTCGTCCAAAAAATGAGATAACGATACCTCTATAACATCTTCAACCTCTTTGTCTTGCTTTATAAATTTTGGTGTTTGAGACGTTACTCCAATAAAAGGCTGCACATAAAAATTACTTGGCGGAATATAAACCTGAGTCATTTGCTTAATAATTTCAATATTACGTTCAGCAATACCTATTTCTTCAAAAGTCTCTCTTAAAGCTGTGTTTTTTAATGTTTTATCTTGAGATTCAAATTTCCCTCCTGGGAAACCAATTTGTGCCGAATGCACTCCTTTGTAGGTTTTTCGTAGTATTAACGCCAAATGTGTTTGCTTAGATGCATCAGGATAAAATAATGCCAATACTCCTGCTCGCTTTGCATTTTTTATGCCTTCTTTATACGCTTCTATAAGCTCTCGTCTAAAAGGAGGTGACATTTTAAATTGAGATGTTTCGGCTGGCAATGGGATATTTTTTATTTTTGACAGTGAAACTAAAAATTCATCAAAATTCATCTATGCGATTTATATTACTTTTTTGTACATGTGCGTTATTTCTAAATTGTGAAGATAAACAAAAGCAACAAAAAACAACAAGCAAAACTCCTAAGCTAGAACAAAAAGAGACAAACAAAAATCAAAAAGCAAAACCTAACGAAGAAGAAAGAGAATTCCCAAAGCTTACAAGTAAAAATGCCATGGATTTCTTTTTAGAATATGAAAAGCATAACAAGGAGAATAAAGTAAGAATTACAACAGATTTTGGCGATATTGATATTCTTTTATACGATAAGACGAAGTTTCATCGCGCCAATTTTATATTTCTTACCAAACTAAATTATTTCGACGACACACAATTTTATAGAGTTATAAATAATTTTATGGTTCAGGCAGGAAATAGCGACACTAGAGCTACTGCTAGAAAACGCAGCAATATTGGTCGGTACTTATTGCCAACCGATACAAAAAGAGGCTATACTCACGAACGTGGTGCTATAAGTATGCCTAGTGGTGAGATTGACAATCCATATAAATTAGCTTCTCCTTTTGAGTTTTTTATCGTACAGCAACGTGGTGGTGCGTCTTTTTTGGATGGCGATTATACCATTTTTGGTAAAGTAATACGTGGTATGGAAGTGGTAGATAAAATTGCTGCAGTTGCTACTGATGAAGCCGATTGGCCTTTAGAAAATATCTATATTAAAAAAGTGGAGATTATCAAGTAATTAATTTGCTTTATAAATATTTGGCAGTGCAATTTTAAAACGCACAGCCAACAAACGCACCAAAATAACAATCGCTCCCGAAATCATGAATACATAATCGCTTTCTATAGGGAGTTTTCTTAATAAAAAATAACTTATGCCACCCAAAATAGAAGCGGTTGCATATATTTCTTTTCTAAAAATTACAGGAATCTCATCACATAAAATATCTCTAATTACACCACCAAAACATGCTGAAATAGTTCCTAAAGCTATACATATAATTGGATCTAAACCTATTACCAACCCTTTTTCAACACCAATAACCGTATATAAACCGATGCCAATAGTATCAAACAAAAATAAGGAGGTTCTTAAATAGTTTATCTTATTTCTTGCAATTACTGCAAATACTGCTGAGCCAAAAATAACATAGGTAAAAGTCATATCTTTCATCCAACTCACAGGAGTTTGACCTATTAATATATCGCGAAGTGTACCTCCTCCTATTGCAGTTACAAACGCAATTATTAAGATGCCAAACAAATCCATTTTTTTGTCCATAGCAACCAAAACACCAGAAATGGCAAAAGCTATGGTTCCTAAAATTTCGACGATGTAAAACATTATATAACCATTAAATATGACAGCAAAAATACTTGATTCCTGTAAAGTATCCTTTTTGTTTATTGAATATTATCCATAATTGTTATGCTTCAACAATTTTGGTTGAAAAACACCCTCCTTAATCCTCCCTCAAGGGAGGTATCTCCATCAATTCCCTCTCTGAGTAAGGTTAGAGAAGTTATATCTTTATTGGCAAAACATCATTTTCTTAATATAAAATTGGCTCCCATAATTAGAGCATCCTTGTAAAAATACCGAAGCGCTATTAAGCATAAGCGATTCACTCAATTTTTTGAAATAGAAAAATTGGTTCTAAAGGGCTTAATATAGCATTGGTGAGATACTTCGGCAAGCTCAGCATAAGCGATTCACTCAATTTTTTTGAAACAGAAAAATTGGTTCTCTGCTTACATGTTTTGGGTATAGTAGTTATAATCTTTTAAAATCACATCAATAAATTCGTGGTCTGTATTGTGCTTTATATCTTTTAACTCTAGTACATCTACAATTTTACGTCGTAGTTTTATAAGTGTTTTATAGTCTTTAGATTTAATTGCGGTTTTAAATGTATCTTTTATGATTCGCGCATCATTATCAGACAGTTTGATGACATTTGAATAGCTTGGTATGTAATCTTGTTTTAAATCTTCTAGAATTGTGTGGCTTATATTTATATTGTTCTTTAATGTAATTACCGAAGTTCCTGCAGTCATGTCGCCTAATCGTTGATTTTTTGGACTTGAAATAATTGCAATTAATGCAACTACCGATCCAAAAAGTGGTCCTAGTAAGTTAAAATCAACGATTCTAAAAATCCATCTTATAAAAAAATCGCCAATTGAAGCTTGATAACCATCTATTTTAACAACTTTAATTTTTAGGACACGTTTACCAGGAGTTTGACCATCCAAAAGAGTTTCAAATAATAAAGAATAAAACATTACTGGTAAAAAAAGCAAGGATATAACTGCGGTTACCGACCAAAAATCTTGACCTTCCAGCCATTCTCCTAAACCAGTAATATTAAACCCGATTTGATAAATTACAATAATGTAAGCTACTTTTATAAGCAAATCAATTATTGCTGCCAATATACGTTCGCCAACACTTGCAGCAGTAAAATTTATATTTACATTTTGAGTAGTGTTTATTTGTAACTCTACCATTTATTCAGTTAATTTGAAGGTCTATGAGAGAGGTTGCGTTTATCAAACAAAATAAAGAAAAATGGCTGGATTTTGAGAGAGCCATTTTTGGAAAAACCCTTAAAAACCCTGATGAACTAGCGTCTTTATATATTCATTTGGTAAACGATTTGTCTTACGCACAAACTTATTATCCCAAAAGTAAAACAATTCTTTATTTAAACAACTTAGCAGCTAAGGCTTTTCAAAAAATTTATAAAACCAAACGTGAAGACACCAATCGCTTTATATATTTCTGGAAAGTTGAAGTCCCAATGATTGTCTATCAATACAGGCGTTATGTAATGTATGCTTTTGTGCTTTTTTTATCATTTGTTGCTATTGGAGCCCTATCTGCTGCTTATGATGATACTTTTGTTCGACTTATTTTAGGTGACCATTATGTAAATATGACTTTAGAAAATATTGAAGCTGGCGATCCTGTAGCTGTATATAAAAGTGGAAGTAATTGGGGAGGGTTTTTTGCTATTACAATCAACAACATTCAAGTAGGATTATTATCTTTTATTCTTGGTGTCTTTGGTGGAATTGGAACTGGTTATATATTACTTAATAACGGTATTATGGTTGGAGCTTTTCAATTTTTCTTTTTTAAAGAAGGTGTGCTTTGGGAAAGTGTCCGAGGTATTTGGATTCATGGCTCTATGGAAATTTTTGCAATTGTTATAGAAGGAGCGGCTGGACTAATTTTAGGAGCTAGTATATTATTTCCAAAAACATATTCTAGACTAACATCCTTTAAAATAGGGATGAAAGATGGTGTCAAAATTTTAGTAAGCACCTTTCCGTTTACCCTTGCAGCAGGCTTTTTAGAAGGTTTTGTAACTCGCTATTCCAATGCGATGCCTAATTGGCTCTCGGTTGGAATCATTTTAGTTACCTTAAGCATCATCTCGTTTTACTACTTAATTTACCCTACTATTTTACATAAACAACTTAAAGAAACTTATGCAGTTATATAAATCCAGAGGTTTTAGTGCCTTTTTTCAAGATACGTTTTCATTCATCAAACAAAATGGCAAACATTATTTTAAGCACTTCTTTATTGTCAATGGTATTTTTTTGTTAATCTTAATGGCTATTGGTTATTTCATTACAAAGTTCTATTCCGATTTTTTATTTAGTGGTGTTTTACAAGGTGGGAATAGCAATACGGTTTTCGATGAATATATGAATGAAAATTTTGGCTTTTTTATTCTTTTAATGATACTTTTTATTGTTGTTGGACTTGTGGCTGCACTTATTTCCTATTCTTATACTGCAATATATTTAAAACTCTATATAGCAAACCATGGGAAGAATTTTGACACCCAACAAATTGTAATGGCCTACAAACAAAATATAGGTAAACTCTTTATTTTTCTTTTCTGTGGTATTTTATTGGGAATCCCTCTAATTATGGTTTTAGGAATTGGCCTTTTTGTTTTAGCAATTACCATAATAGGCATATTGTTAATGCCTATTTTAATTGGTGCTTTTTCGTTATTCTACAACATGACACTCATGGAGTTTCTACAGCAAAAAAGAGGTATTTGGGACAGTTTTGGGTATGCTTGGACATTGATGACCAAAAAATTCTGGGCAGCTGTTGGTAGTGTTGGACTGTTTTATTTAATGGCTTATGTAGTACAAAATATTATCACATTAATTCCATATTTGTTCTTTATGGGAAGCTTATTTACCACAACACAAGAGGCAAGCCCTAATCCAGAAGAAATTGGAGCCTCCTTTGTAATAATGATGTTAGTTGTGTTTTTTATCTCTTTTATTGTTGGAACCATATTAAATAATATTACACAGCTCAATCAAGGTATTGTTTTTTACAGTTTAAAAGAAGACAACGAAAACATCAATACAAAAAGTGTGATTGACCAAATAGGAACGAGTGAATAAACGCACAGGTTTACATATAGCCCTATTCACTATTATTTGTTGCTCATTTCAAGAAATTAAAGCTACTACGTTTAATAATACTGAAGTAAAAAAAGTAGTAATTGACACACTAAATATAGATACTTCAAGTATTACTCCTAGAAGATTTGATAACCTAAACGAAAAATACAGCGATAACAATTTTATTTACGAGCGAACCATTGAAAAATCTGGTTGGTGGACACGTTTTAAACAATGGCTAAGCGATAAAATTCAGAATCTATTTAATATAAAAAATCAAGGACAAGCCTCAAGAGCAACCGATTTGGCAATTAAAATTGGAGGTGTGCTCCTATTTATTCTGGTCATATATTTTATTTTTAGAGCTGTGGTTAACAAAGAAGGCAATTGGGTTTTTGGAAAATCGTCCGACAAAAATATTATCCCTGTCACAGATATTGAGGCTAATATTCATGCAACTAATTTTAAAAAACTTATCGCAGAAGCTGAAGACAATTCCAATTACAGATTAGCAGTTAGATACTATTATCTGTGGCTTTTAAAGAAATTAAGTGTTGCTGAAATTATTTACTATGATGTTGAAAAAACCAACAACGATTACCAAAACGAAATAAAAATTCTAGAGGTAAAAAAAGAATTTGCTTACACATCTTACTTATACAATTACATTTGGTATGGCGAGTTTGATGTAAACAACGAACAATTCCGTAAAGCAAAACGTGCTTTTGATTCATTTTTAAAATCTATTAAAGCATGAACAAAACCATAAAAATATATATTGGCTTGTTGGTCTTGCTTTTTGTAGGAGCCATTGCTATTGAGTTTTCTAAACCAAAACCAATAAACTGGACACGAACATTTAATGAAACTCACACCATACCTTATGGCACTTTTGTGCTATACAATGAGCTGCCAAATATATTTCCTAAAAGCAAGATACAAGATATCGCAGTGTCGCCTTACGAATATTTTGACGACTATTACAGTTGGGAAGACTCCACATATTTAACCGCTGGAAATTACATGCTCATTGACGATTATGCCGAAGTTGACGATGTCTCCGCTCAGGAGTTATTGGATTTTACTTCTCATGGCAACACTGTTTTCATGTCTAGCAATTATCTCCCTCAAAAGTTTCTGGATACTCTGGGAATTGAGTTGGAAAATGATTTTGATTTTACTGGAGAAGCACAATTTAGTTTAGCAAATCCATCATTTAAAAACGATTCTATAACGATTGATAGAGGTTTGAGCAATATTTATTTCTCAAAGCTTGACTCAACCAAAACAACTGTTTTAGGATATCAAAAATTTAATGAAACAGAGCGAATAAATTTCATTAAAGTAAATCATGTATTTGGCAATGTCTATCTGCATCTACAACCAATGGCATTTACCAACTTTTCATTATTAAAAAAAGACAACAAAAAATATGCTGCAGCCATTTTATCATATTTACCAGATGGTAACATTTTTTATGATTCACGCAATAAAAAAAGAACCGAACTTGGCAATTCACCATTACGATTTATATTGAGCCAACCAGCTTTAAAATGGGCTTGGATACTTGGCTTGGTGTCATTAATTATATTTATTTTTTTTAATGCAAAACGAAAACAACGTATTGTGAAAATTATTAAACCTTTAGAAAATTCAACCATCGCATTTATAAAAACCATTGGGAATTTATACTACGAAACAAAAGACCATAATAATTTAATCGATAAAAAAATAACCTATTTTTTAGAGTCCATAAGACGTAAATACTATTTAGACACACAACTGCTGGATGAAAAATTTGTAAAAAACCTAGCCCTAAAATCAGGAAAAGACCAAAGGAAAACTCAAAAAACAATTAATCTTATTGTACATTTAAAAGCAAAACAAGTGTGCAATGAAGATGATTTAAAAAACTTAAATAAAACAATTGAAGACTTTTATAACAATTAATATATGGAGCATACAAACGACTCTCAAAAAGACAACTTAAATCAAAACAATCAAGAACAAACACCTATTAAAAACGAGGTGAAACAAGAAACTCAAGATTCTCAAGAGGATAGTTTGAGTTTTAAAAACCGTATTGATTTAACCGAATTACAAAAAGGTGTCGAACTAATAAAAAACGAAATTAGTAAGGTTATTGTTGGTCAAAAAGGCATGATTAATATGCTTATTGCTTCCATCTTGGCAAATGGACATTCCTTAATCGAAGGTGTTCCTGGTGTTGCCAAAACCATTTCGGCAAAACTATTGGCAAAATCATTGGATGTTGGTTTCAGTAGAATCCAATTCACTCCAGATTTGATGCCAAGTGATATTTTAGGAACCTCTGTCTTTGACATGAAAACCTCAGAATTTGAATTCAAAAAAGGACCTATTTTCTCAAACATGATTTAATTGACGAGATAAATCGTGCGCCAGCTAAAACACAAGCGGCATTGTTTGAAGTGATGGAAGAACGCCAAATAACCATCGATGGACAAAAGTACCAAATGGATTTGCCATTTATAGTATTAGCAACGCAAAACCCAATTGAGCAGGAAGGCACATACAGGTTGCCAGAAGCGCAATTAGATCGGTTTTTATTCAAGATTGATATAGATTACCCAAATAAAGATGAAGAAATTGAAATTATTAATCGTGAACACAATTTACAAGGCGAACAAAAAACAGGTAAAATCACATCGCATTTAAGCAAGGAGCAAATTGCTAAGTTTCAAGGCTTGGTAAACCAAATTATTATAGAATCACACTTGGTTAAGTATATTGCAGATATTATTGTAAATACCAGAAATAATCCCTTTTTATATTTAGGTGCTTCACCAAGAGCTTCCATTGCGATTTTAAAAGCAAGTAAAGCCTTTGCAGCTATGAATGGACGTGATTTTGTAACACCAGAAGATATTAAAAACTCTGCAGTTCCTGTATTACAACATAGAGTTATTGTAACACCAGAACGCGAAATGGAAGGTGTTACCACCAAACAAATAATAAATCAAATTATTGATGCTGTAGAAATCCCAAGATAATTAAAGTTACTAGGCATGTTTAATAATCCATTTTCATTTAAAGGCAGAATTCGTAGAATAGAATATTTTTTAAGCGTATTATTTCAGGCAATCATTTTCTTTCCAATCGTTTTTTTAATCCGAGGCATCGCTTATGAAATAGAAATTTTTTGGACTTTCTTTGTGATTTCGGCATGGTTTATACTTGCTCAAGGTGCTAAACGATGTCATGACATTGGCAGAAATGGATTTTACCAATTAATTCCTTTTTACTTTTTTTGGATGATAGTTGAAGATGGTGTGCCTAAAAAAAATAAATATGGTCTAAATCCCAAAGGCTTAAAAGGCCCAGAAGAAACCGGAAAAATTCGTCAAAATGAAGGATGATTCAGTACTCAGAAAGCAAGATGCAGTAGGCAGAAAATGAATAAATGAATAATGAAAGATTAAACATTTCAAGTATAAATAAACTCAAACAGTACTAATACCTAATACCTAATACCTAATACCTAATTTAGTGAAGTTCATTAA
Organism: uncultured Flavobacteriaceae bacterium; assembly: GCA_963975205.1. Lineage (GTDB taxonomy): Bacteria > Bacteroidota > Bacteroidia > Flavobacteriales > Flavobacteriaceae > Pontimicrobium. The sequence continues at coordinate 60,935 of CAXBFU010000011.1, forward strand.
ACCATTTTACATACAAAGCCGTTTCTTCTACGCATGCATCACGCTTATGGTGTTATTTGTGCTTAGCTTTGTATTTCCTAGATGGTTCGTTATTGTCAAACTGCTGTTTTTAGTACTTTTAATATTTACGCTTCTTGATGTTTTATTATTGTTTACTGCAAAACGAGGTATTAATGGCATTAGAATACTACCTGAAAAATTTAGCAATGGTGACCAAAATCCAATACGATTAAGCATTGAAAACTATTACACCTTCCCTATTTTTATTAAAATAATTGATGAAATACCTGTACAATTTCAAGTTCGTAATTTTAATATTGAACGAAAATTGGATGCAACTAGCAAAACTGAATTGCAATATAAATTGCGACCAACCGAACGTGGTGAGTACCATTTTGGTAAACTAAATATGTATGCAACTTCTGTATTTGGATTGATTGCAAGGCGTTTTAGTTTTTGTGATGATGCAATGGTTCCAACTTATCCTAGTTTTATTCAATTACGCAAATATAATTTAATGGCAATTAGCAATAATTTGCACCAATATGGTATTAAAAAAATCAGAAGAATCGGTCATACCATGGAATTTGAACAGATAAAAGAGTATGTTTTAGGTGATGATTTACGAACCATTAATTGGAAAGCTACTGCAAAATCCAATCAATTAATGGTTAATCAATTTCAAGACGAAAAATCACAGCCTGTGTATTCCGTTATCGATAAAGGCAGACTCATGAAAATGCCTTTTGATGGATTGAGTTTATTGGATTATGCTATAAATGCAGCCTTAGTAATATCGAATGTTGCTATTAAAAAACACGATAAAGCTGGAACTTTTACTTTTTCAAAAAAGGTGGAAAACATGGTAGTTGCAGAAAAACGAACATCACAAATGAACTTGATTTTAGAAGGACTTTATAATATTAAAACCGATTTCTTTGAAAGCGATTTTGGTCGCTTATATGGCGATGTAAGGCGTAACATAACACAACGAAGTTTACTATTGCTATACACCAATTTTGAAACTTTAGATAGCTTGCATAGGCAATTACCATATTTAAAAGGAATGGCAAAGAACCATTTATTGGTAGTTATCTTCTTTAAAAATACTGAATTGAATAATTTAATTGAAAACAAAGCAAAAACCATTCAGCAAGTTTATGATAAAGTTATAGCCGAAAAATTCGCTTTTGAAAAACGTTTAATAGTTAACGAGCTTAAAAAGTATGGCATTTACTCCATCCTTACAACTCCTGAGAATTTAACCCTTGACACGATTAATAAGTACCTCGAAATTAAAGCAAGAGGCTTACTTTAACAATTCAGAAGTAAAAAATAACAGTTCAGTAAATCAAATTACCTCAACTGGTTTTTATAATAGATTTTTACAGTGTTAAACATTAAAAAACACATTATTATGAACTTTTTGAAAAAAAATTACGAAACCCAAATTATTAATAGAAATGTATTGAGTAAAGCTATCGTACTAATTCTTACACTTATTTTAAGTACAACTTTAAGTAGCGCTCAAACCGAAAACGGAAAAGACATTACTGTAACCATCGATAATATTACTAACGACAGAGGTCACGTTATTATAGGACTTCATACAACTGACACTTTTATGAAGACTGAGGCTTTACAACAAGCAGCTGCAAAAGTAAAAGACGGAAAAGTAGTCGTAACCTTTAAAAATGTTGCTCCTGGAAACTATGCATTATTAGCTTTACACGACGAAAATGATAATAAACGTATGGACTTTGAACCTAATGGTATGCCTCTAGAATCTTTTGGTTTATCTAACAATCCAATGTTAATGGGACCTCCAACTTTTTCAGAAGGAAAGTTTGAAGTTTCTAATGAAAACGTAGCCTTAACAATTTCATTCTAACAACTTGTATCAATCAAAAAAAGAAAAAAGGTTGTCTAAAAATCACTTTTTAGACAACCTCTTTATCCAATCAATCAAAAACTAACTATTAATCATATAGTTATACGGTTTCATTTAACCAAGCTTTCATCATCCAAACGGTTTTCTCTTGTTCAGATATAAAACCACTCATCATCGCATTGGTTCCTTCATCATCAGCATCATCTGACTTGTTCAATATATCTCTTTCAATTTTTAATAGCTCTGTTAAAGAATCCACTATTAGCTTTACTGCTTTTTTATCTTCTGAAACATTTCTACCAACTGGAACTTTTCCATAATTGGAGTAATCATCAAAGGTATGTAAAGGTGTTTCACCAAGTGTTAATATACGCTCGGCAATTTCATCTACTTTCATATTAGCATCATTGTAAAGCTCTTCAAACTTAACATGTAAATCAAAAAAAGCGCGCCCTTTAATGTTCCAATGTATGCCTCTTAAATTTTGATAATACAATTGAAAATTAGCTAATAATGTATTTAAATCTTCTGCTAAAACTTTAGCTTTATCACTATCTAATCCTATACTATTTAATGTTGTCATATCGTCATATTATTTGTTTACTACAAATTTAATCTATTAAAAAGGTATTTTAGTATAAATTTTATTGATAGTTTTTATATCTTTATAGCATAAAATTATAAACATGACAATAACACAATTATATTATGTTTTGGCTGTTGCAGAGCATCAAAATTTCACCAAAGCAGCTGAAAAATGTTTTGTAACACAACCTACGTTGAGTATGCAAATTCAGAAGCTGGAAGACCAATTGGATGTACAGATTTTTGACAGGACCAAGAAGCCCATTGAGCTAACTGAAATTGGTAAGAAAATAGTGCATCAAGCAAAAAATATTGTAAATGAAGCCGATAGAATAAAAGATATAGTAGATCAGCAAAAAGGATTTATAGGAGGCGAATTTAGACTTGGTATAATTCCAACTATAATGCCTACGCTGTTACCTATGTTTTTAAAAACATTTATAAAGCGCTATCCAAAAGTAAAGTTAAAGATTGAAGAATTAACAACCGACGAAATTATACAACGTATTAATGATGGTCATTTAGATGCTGCTATTGCAGCGACTCCATTAGAAAACGAATCTATTAAAGAACGTCCTTTATATTATGAACCTTTTGTGAGCTATATCCCAAAAGGACATCGGTTACATGACAATAAAAAAATTGACGTTTCGGAGCTAGAGATTGAAGATATGCTTTTGCTTGAAGATGGTCATTGTTTTAGAGATGGCGTTATTAACTTATGCAAATCATTTAAAAAACATGACGAAGATAATTTTCAATTGGAAAGCGGAAGCATTGAAATGCTTGTAAAACTATCTAACGAAGGTCTTGGAATGACCTTGTTACCATACTTACACACCTTGGACATTAAGGAAGCCGAAAAAAACAACCTACATCACTTTAATGATCCAATTCCAGCTCGCGAAGTGAGTATTATTTATCATAAAAGTGAATTAAAAATGCAAATTATTGAAGCTTTGCATAGTGTTATTTCTGGAATAATTAGAGGCGCAATCGCATTTCAAAACGTTAATATAATTAGTCCTTTAGCTAAATAAAAAAAACGACTCTTTCGAGTCGCTTTTCATTATGCTTTTAAATAAATTAAACATTGATTTAGTTCTGGATTCTGCGTAATTAAAGAATGAATAAATATTTTCAATTCTTCTATTTCGTAAGGCAACAATCTTTTTAGTGCCTTTTCGAGTTCCTTGCAAAACAAATTAGCATCAAAACTCACTTTTTTTAGTACAGTTTTGGTGTACTCAAACATTGCTCTTGACATAAGTTACTTAGGTTTTATTTGATAAATAATAAAAAGTAAAAATGTATCTATAGGCTTTTTGTTTGCAATTATATAATTCTAAATTTAAGAAAAAAAATCGATTAAAAATCTTTTTTATATAGAATTTAACAGCCTGTAAAAGTTAAACAATTGATAATCAATTGGTTTTTAACTATTATATTAAAACCTATTATCTCCATCCAAAATATTTCCCAAACCACCCAAAATACTTCCCTCTCCTCTATCCTTTCCACCACCTTGTGGTGCGGTTGCCAACACTCGTCCTGCTAATCTACTAAAAGGTAGTGACTGTATATAAACCGTTCCTGGACCTTGTAATTTTGCAAAAAACAATCCTTCACCACCAAATACCGTGTTTTTTATGCCACCAACAAATTCTATATCATAATCTACATCTTGTGTAAAACCAACAATGCAGCCAGTATCAACTTTTAAAATTTCTCCTGGTTGTAGTACTTTTTTAGACATGGTGCCGCCAGCGTGTACAAATGCCATTCCATCTCCTTCTAATTTTTGCATGATAAACCCTTCGCCTCCAAATAAACCACGACCAAGTTTTTTTGAAAACTCAATTCCTACACTTACGCCTTTTGCGGCACATAAAAAGGCATCTTTTTGGCAAATAAATTTACCTCTAAATTCAGTTAAATCTATTGGTATAATTTTTCCTGGGTAAGGTGATGCAAAAGACACATTTCTTTTACCACTTAAATTGTTGTAAAAAGCAGTCATAAATAAACTTTCACCTGTAAGGATACGTTTTCCTGCGCCTAATATTTTTCCAAGAAAACCTGAATCTTTTTGCGAACCATCGCCAAAAATGGTTTCCATTTTTACTCCATCGTCCATCATCATGAAACTTCCTGCTTCGGCTACGACGCCTTCTTGTGGATCTAATTCTATTTCGACATATTGCATTTCTTCGCCGTAAATTCTATAATCTATTTCGTGAGCTGTCATATATATAGTGTTTAAAAGTTGATTTGTTTATATGTTGATTTGTTTTATGTTATGTTACAAACTAATTACTAAAAACTAACTACTTTTTACCTTGAGCGTCCACTCAAAATCAAAATTAGACACCTCAATTCCCTCAGAATTAGTGCCTATAGAGTTTAACCAAATAGTTTGCCCTTCTCCAGTTTCTATGACTTTAGTTATTGTATTATCTATTTCAAGTCCTTGGGAGCATGTAAATGTTATTCGTCCAGTTGCTTTTTTTGTAAATGATGCTTTATTATTTAGAACCAACATAGAAATTTTTTCACCACTTTGCTCAATCTTATCCATAACCAATGCTCCGGTTGTAAGTTCAGCTGCCATACCTTGAACTGCCCAGAACATAGATTTAAATGGGTTTTGATTTATCCATTTGTGCTTTACCGCTACTGTACATATTTCATTATTAATAGTTTTAACACGAACACCTGTAAAAAAAACAGATGGAAGTTTAAAGATATTGAAAGTGTTGATTTTTCTAGGAGTTAGCTTCATTTACATTGTATTTATCACAAAAATATCGAAAATATACGACATATCTATTTGTTAAATTTATGTTAATATTTAGTACTTTGTATTGCATAATACCTTTTTTTAACCATATATTTGCATAAGAAACTATTATATGTTTTAAACTATGTTATCAAATCACCATAAAAATGTTGCTGCTGTTATACACCTTTCTGCTTTATCTAAGTTCATATTTCCGTTAGGCAATTTTATTATGCCTTTAATTTTTTGGACTATGAATAAGGATAAATCAGGATTTATAGATAAGCATGGTAAACAAGCTATTAATTTTCAGTTAAGTATATTGCTTTATACGTTTTTTATTGGTGCCATAACGATACCTTTATTTTTATTTGGTGTTTTAAACCATATAGATTTTCCTGAATTTTGGCAAGCTTACGATTTTGATTTTAATTTTCATTTATCAAATCGAGATAGTTACAATGTAGTTATTTTCTCAATTTTAGCTGGTTTATTAGTTATTGCTGCATTTGTTTTAGAAATTATTTTTATAATCATTGCAACAAGTAAAGCAAACCAAGGCGAACCATATAAATATCCATTAACAATCAATTTTTTAAAATAATAAATCAATCGAAAACTAATCATCAATCATTGATCAATCAAAAAATGAACAGTTATTATAAACTTAAATTCTAAAAATACATGTAATCTAATCAATTACATGCACTTAGAACAAACACAAAAATGAACACATGAAGATAGAAAACACCAAGGCACAAATGCGTAAAGGCGTTCTGGAGTACTGCATACTATCGATATTAAAAGATGACGATGCGTATGTTGCAGAAATTCTAGGCACTTTAAAAGACGCAAAGATGCTAGTTGTTGAAGGCACGATTTATCCGTTGCTTACGCGCTTAAAAAACGCAGGTCTGCTCAATTATCGTTGGGAAGAATCGACATCTGGACCTCCAAGAAAATATTATGGTTTAACCGAAACAGGTAAATTATTTTTAAACGAACTTAATACCACTTGGAGCGAATTACAAAACGCAGTTAACCTAGTAACAAGACAAAAAACAACAAAAAAATGAATAAAACAGTCAATATAAATTTAGCAGGTACATTCTTTCACATAGACGAGGATGCATACCAAAAATTACAACGCTACCTTGAGGCTATTAAACGTTCATTTACAGACTCACAAGGTCGAAATGAAATAATTGCAGATATTGAAACACGTATTGCAGAGCTTTTCAATGAGCGTGTTGAAAACGATAAACAAGTAGTCTCAATAAAAGAAGTAGAACAGGTTATTACCATTATGGGACAACCTGAAGATTATATGGTAGATGAAGAAATATTTGAAGACGAACCAAAACGTACATATTCTACTTCAAGAACAAACTCTACAAGAAAATTATATAGAGATACCGAAAATGCTTATATAGGTGGTGTTTCAGCTGGTTTAAGCCACTACTTTGGCATTGAAGTCTTATGGATTAGGCTTATTTGGGTGTTACTGTTTTTTGGTGCAGGTACAGGTGTACTGGTTTACATTTTATTATGGATATTAATGCCTGCGGCCGAAACAACATCTGAAAAACTGGCAATGTCGGGAAAGCCAGTTAACATTACTAATATAGAAGAAAAAGTAAAAGAAGGGTTTAGTAATGTTAAAGATAGTTTGGATGAAGTAACAGACAAACTAAAAAGTGGAGATTATAATAAAGCTGGTGACAAAATTAAAACCACTTCTCGCTCCTTTTTTGATGCCCTTGGAAATGTAATCATGTTTTTCTTTAAGATTTTCGCAAAATTCATAGGCATTATCTTAATTATTATTGGAGCTACAACTTTAATTTCACTTATTGTAAGCTTGCTCTCTGTTGGTGTTGTGGATCTATTTCATTTTGATGGAATAGACATGGCAAATGTATTCTACTCATCAAATTTACCAATTTGGGTTGTTTCCTTACTAGCTCTTTTTGCCGTAGGAATACCGTTTTTTTACATCTTCATATTAGGTTTAAAAATATTGGTCAACAACCTTAAACCAGTTGGCCGAACAGCAAACTTTACCCTATTAGCATTATGGTTAGCATCCATAGTGACTCTGGCAATTTTCGCAGCAAAGGAAGTCGCCGAATTTTCCAGAGAAGGTGAATTTACCGAAAATATAGAGTTGAACATTAAAGCCAATGACACATTATATGTCGAGATGGTTAATAATGAAAAGTATGCACGAAATAACTATAGAAGCAACGATTTTGACATTGTTTATAGTGATAACGATGTGAAACAAATATATTCGTCAGATGTAAGGTTTTCGGTAAGATCAACAAACGACTCTGTGGCTTATATGAAAATTGTAAAAGACGCAAGAGGTAGAACCTATCAAGCCGCAAGAGATCGTGCTGAAGAAATTATTTACAGTTTTAATTATAATAATGGCAAATTGGTGTTAGATAATTACTTCTTAACAGATGCTAGCAATAAATTTAGAGATCAAGATGTAACAATTACGTTGTATATGCCTGAAGGAAGTATTATTTACGCCGATGAAAGCACACGTAACTTTAGAAGCTGGAGATATGCATCAGATATTATATCTCGTAATAAACAAAACCATTATCTAAAGATTCGCTACAATGATGTTGAGTGTTTGGATTGTGATGATGAAAATTCAATAATTGAAATTAAAGATGAAGAATCTTCACTTGAAGTTGACAGAGATAAAATTGAGTATAAAGATAGCGAAGTAAAAGCAACCATTGATTCCAGTGGAATTTCAATAAAATCTAATAACAATTAACAATTCAAGAACAAAATTCAACAGTTCAGAACATAATAAATTTAAAAAACACAATTAAAAAAGATATTTACAAAGAATAAAAATTAATCAAATCATGACAACTATATCAAAATTTATCACAGCCCTAATTGTAAGTCTATTACTTGTTTCCTGTAATTTCGATTTTGGAAATGGCTTCGGTGTTAGAGGAAACGGAGATGTTGAAACCGTAGAGCGTGTTCTAAACGAAGATTTTACCGAAATTAAAGTAAGCCGAGGAATGGACGTTTATTTAACCCAAAGCGACCAGGTAAGTTTAAGCGTAGAAGCAGACGAAAATTTACATGACATCATTATAACCGAAATAGAAAATGGTGTTTTATTAATTTCAACCGAAGAAAACATAAGCTATTCAAAATCTAAAAAAGTAATGTTAAGCTTTAAAAACATTTCTAAAATCACAGCTACAAGTGGTAGCGATGTATATTCTACAAATACAATTGTGGCAGATAATTTGGAATTAAAAACAACAAGCGGAAGTGATATGGAACTGGACATAGACGTAAAAGTTGCCGATTGTAAATCAACCAGTGGAAGCGATCTTAGGGTGTCGGGAAACACAGATAAGTTATATGCTGAAGCCACAAGTGGTAGTGATATAAAAGCAGGGAACTTAAAAGCTAAAATAAGCGAAGTAAGAGCTACTAGTGGCGCAGATATTACTGTAAATACGTCGCATGAATTATATGCTAAAGCAACAAGTGGTGGAGATATAAAATACTATGGCAATCCAGAAAAAGTCACAAAAAAAGATGGCGTTTCTGGTAGCGTACGTAAACATTAAACCAATCAAAAAAAACATACTCCTTTAATAGAGTATGCTAATCAATCATGTTTAACCATCCCAATGTTAAAATCTAACATTGGGATGGTTTTTTACATATATTTGTTAAATACAAAATTTGATTATGATGCTTAAAAAAGGTTTACTACTTACTTTTATTTTGCTTTTAAGCACTCTTGTACAGGCTCAAAAAAAAGAGAGGATAAAAGGGAATAAAAATGTAACAATTCAAGAAACACCCATAAATTCGTTCAATAAAATTTTGGTTGGAGAAGATTTCTTCATTGATATTATAGAAGGTGAAAGTGCTTCTGTTTTTATTGAAACTGATGATAATCTTCATGATATTATTCAATTTAACGTTGCCGACAGTGTTTTAAGCTTCAAAACAACCAAAAATATTACTTCTAAAAAAAGACTAAGCATAAAGGTTATTTACACGACTTCCTTAAAGGAAATTGAAACTGTAGATAATGGTGAAATTAGCTCGCTAACATCTATAAACCTAGACGATGTATCGGTAAAAAGCAGTGGTACTTCAAAAGCATTTTTAAATATAAAATCTCAAAATTTTAATCTAACAAGTAGTGACAGAGCAAGAGTAAAACTTAATGTGACTGCTAATGAAACTAAGTTTGAACTAAGTGAAAACAGTAAACTAGACGCTTTAATTAATGCCGATAGAATGCTTATAGATTTATACCAAAGAACCGATGCAAAAGTTCGTGGGAATTTAGATAAACTAAAGGTAAGAGCTAGTAATTCTTCAAATCTAGAAGGAAAAGAATTAGTGTCTATTAATTGTGAAGTGTTATCTGAAGATAATAGCGATGTTGCTATAAATGTTACCGAAGAATTATTTATAGACGTATCTGGAAGTGGGGAAGTTTACATTTACAACGACCCAAAAATCACTTTAAATAAATTTGCAGATACTGCAAAACTTCATAAAAAGGAGCTGAAAAAATAATATTATTAACAACGAGTATTCCTAAAATAGGTTGACAGTTTTTAATTAAAATTCCATAACCCTCTTTATTTCAAATTTTTAATATACTCCCAGCAAAAAAACGTAAAATAATTTATACTTTTTTACAAAGAAAGTAGAAGTATAAAAACATCTCTTATACTCCAAAAAAATTGAAAGCTTAGCTTCCATGATAGTAAAAAAATGTTTGTAACGGTTGAGCTATGCGCATAACTCGAAATTAGATATTATGTTAATCTGTTTTAAATATGCTTTTTGTTACCGTAGCATTATTACTGTTTACAATTAAATAATAGGATACTGAGGTTTGTTGGTTTTCTAATAAATACTCAGTGGTTGTTTCGTCTAATTTTTTTTCTTTAATTACCTCAATTGATAATAAGCAGCTTTCAAGCAAATGCAATTGTGATTTTAAAATAGTATTATCATCATCCAATTCTAAATACAAAATACCTTTTTCTATTCCTGCAGCGCACATACCTTTTTTAATTAATTTTGAAGGTTGATTGTAGGTTAAAATTATTTTATTAAGGTGGTGACCAATAATTTTAAATTCACACTCTTTATTGCCATAGGCTCTTAAATCTATAGCTTCATGAGAATTTAGCATGAGAAAATGATAGGTTTCATTTATCGTATTTGATTTATCAGTACTGTTACCTTCTTTTATTTTAACATCAAAGGATAAAACTTGTGGGTATTCATTTTGAGCATACGAGAATACACAGTATAACAAAAAATAAATCGATACTATTTTTTTCATTTTGTTAAAATAGTGAATTAGCTAAAGTATTTAATTCTGCACTTTACCATTTACAATATTAAGAATCTTATTAAGAGTGCCATTATCATGATAAATAATTAATGTGCCATTTCCATTTTTCAAAGAGCCTGGGTCAAGTTTTTTCCCATTAATGTCGTTCATTTCCAGTACGTTCCCTATACTACCATTTACATAATTAATTCTTTCTTTAACAATTCCATTAGGGTATAGTACTTTAGCGATTCCGTTTAATTTACCACTCGAATAGTTTTTGAGGGTGCCTAGGCTACCATTAGGGTAGTATTCTTCCCATGGACCCTGCTTTTTTTCATACTTTAATTGCCCCTTTACCCGCAATGTTCCATCAGGAAAGTACTGTTTAAATGACTTATCTCCATTTTCTGATGGATTATGACTAACGTCTAATACAAGCTTATTGTTTTCATCAAACCGTTTTAAAGACATTATATGTTCAGTACCACTAGACGCGTATTCTGCTGTTTCTGTTGGGTGATTGGTAGTAATAGACGAATCGAAATACTCCCATAACCCTACTTTTTTATCGGCACTATAATTACCTTTTGCTATATTTTTACTGCCTCGAGACTCCCAAAAACCAGTTTTTTTATCGTTTTGATAGTTACCCTTTTGAATTAAAGTGTTGCTCCGGTCGTCTCTTAATTCATAGGGACCATTCTTGATACCTTTTGAATATGTAATAGACATTTTTTCTTTTTCATTTCCATTATTTTTCATTAAAATCCAAGATCCGTTTCGTTTTCCTGATAGCATATTCCCCTTGACTTTAAGTTCACCATTGCTTTTTCGTTCTTCGTACGGCCCATTTAAGACACCCTGCTCATTAAAAGTTTCTAGTTTTAGAAGTTGATCAGAGTTCCGTTTATACTCCTCCCATCGACCGGTTTTTATACCTCCTTTGGCATAAGTTCCTTTTGTGTTGATAAATGATTGCTTCCAATTGGTGCTGTACGTTATCCATTCTCCAAATTTTTTGTCATTTAAGTAGTTCCCTTTTTCCTTAGGAAGTTGATCTCCATTTTTATTGAGCCAAAATAGTTGATATAACCCTGACCTTTTACCATCTAGGTAATTGGCAGAGCCGTTCCATTTGCCTTTGCTTGTATAATAATTCCATAGGCCAGTTTTTCTTCCATCAAGAAAATTACCTTGTGCCTTAATCTTTCCGCTTTTTTCATAATAAACCTTCCATAAGCCGGTTTTTTTACCCTGGCTGTCTTTTTTGCCAACTTCACGGTTTTGAGCGTATAGGTTAAGACATGAAATAAACAGTGTGATAATAATTAGTAGTACTTTTCGATTCATTTTACTTTTATTGATTCATTTAACAAATTGTATATTTCGTTTAGCTAAACGAAATTTTGGGAACAACTTTTTTGTGAATTTATTAAAAAATGGAAAAATAAAAAAACATAGCCAAATTTTTTAGCATTTTGCTTATTTAAGGTTGCATTCGATTTTTATTGATTTTCTATTTCAAAATTCGCCCAATTTAGAACATTATATTGGTTATCTCGAAAATTTGAAAATTTCTGTTTATTAAACATAAGCTCTATTTCATTTTCTTCTCGGTCATATTTTACAATCCAAGGTGAACAAATTCTATCAGTTAATTCAATTGATTCAGAAATTGAATTTTTATAATCACTAATTACCCCAATAATTTCTATCCTATATGAGTTTTCTAGTTTCTCATATTTTAAAATGTTAAATGAGCTATTACAATTTAAGTTTTTACAAATTAATTCCGCAAACTTCTTTGCTTTTTGAAGAGAATTCTGATTTTCGGTTACCAAGATCAATCTAAATTTTTTCATTACTCTATTGCGGTAAGTATATTGTGCGTATTCCTAAAGGTATGCACAATACATCGTGTTAGGATCTCGTTTTAATTTTTTGTTTCATTCTTAATTTTAACTCTTTAACCAGTTCACAGTTGGTTTCGGTTAATGAATTTTGTAAAAGTGTTAATTGTTTGTAGAAGTTATTTTCTCTTTATTTATGCTCTTCTACCTATATTTTCTTATCTATTTGTATGGCTTTACAATCCTTTTGAACAGCTAATTTAACTTGGTCATTCATTTGGTTGAAAAACCTACTACCAAAGTCTTTTTTCGGGTTATGAACTCTGAATATGACATTTCAATATTCCCATTTTTAGCTGTCCAAAGTTCAATTCCGTTATCAAGTATATATTCAGTTTTCCAAACGATTCTGATTTTGTCTTTATTTCTAAAAAAACCAAGATAGACATTTTTTATAAACTTATTAAGCGTGTCGTTTTTATCTCTGTTTAATTTTTGAATTCCTATTAAATTTTCACTCCGATCATTTTTCGATATATCGATACCTTAAACGATTTAATTCTTTAGATAATTCTTTGATATCTATATATGACAATCTAGTAATTTATTGTAAACATATTCTAGGTAATTATTTAAAACCATTACTTTGGTAGTTGTTCCTCAGGCTTTTCCCTTGAAATGTCTCAATTGTTCACCCCAATGTTTTTTTTAGACTAATTTCTGAATGTTTTCCAATGGCAGTAAACCTACAATAGATGTTTACTAATCTTGAATTATTTCGAGGTTTCTTGGAAAGTAATGAATTAAAAAAGTGTTGTTTATCGGTATCTAAACTAGCTTTAATTAAACAAATGAATTTGCATAAAACAAACATCAAAGTGTTCATAAAAAAGCCTTTTAAAAGTTAAAATAAGTTAGTGTAGAAAAATGTTCATTAAATTGTCCACCATTTATTTCAAATAAAACCATAAAAAACAAAAACACTGAAAATTATACAATTAACAGTGTTTTTGTGTCCTCTTGAAAGAAGTTTGTCGGGGTGGCAGGATTCGAACCTGCGACCTCCGCGTCCCAAACGCGGCGCGATAACCGGGCTACGCTACACCCCGAAATTGAATGAAATTGACAATCTTTTTTTTGAAAAGAAATCTCAATTTTTACTTTATTTTCTGAGCGTAGTTTATGCCGCACTTGATGCGGTACTACACCCCGAATTGGTTATCAAAATTAGAGGTGCAAATATATAGTATTCTTTTAAGAACAAATAATTTTTTATTCGTATTTTAATGTCAAAATAATAATACAATGAAATTCTTTAAATCATCTTTATCGCTATTGTTATTAATTGGCGTTTTTTCATGTAAGGAAAACAAAACAACCAATTCTTTAACTTTAAATAGCCAAGCAACACCAATTTATTCACATCAAATAGTTGTACCAAACATTAATATTCCTTGGGGATTTGTTTTTCTTCCAGATGGCTCCATGTTAATCACAGAAAAAAGCGGAATGTTAATTCATTTTAAAAACAATAAAAAAGTTTCTATAAGTGGTTTGCCGGAAATTAAAGTTTTAGGACAAGGAGGATTAATGGATATTGAATTGCATCCTAACTACAAAGAAAATGGTTGGATTTATTTGTCTTACGCATCCTCCGATGATGGAAATGGCGCAAATACAACCATTATGCGAGGTAAATTAGAAAACAATACCTTAACCAATAAGAAAGTACTCTATAAAGCACGACCAGATAGTAAACGTGGGCAACATTTTGGGTCAAGATTAGCATTTGATAATGATGGCTATTTGTATTTTTCTATTGGAGATCGAGGAAATAGAGATGTGAATCCACAAAACATTGAACGTGATGGTGGAAAAATTTACCGTTTACATGATGATGGCCGCATTCCTGTCGATAATCCATTTGTAAAAGATAGAAATGCAAAAAAAGCAATTTATTCCTATGGTCACAGAAATCCTCAAGGCATGGTTAAACATCCCAAAACCGGAAAGCTTTGGGCGCATGAACATGGCCCAAGAGGAGGTGACGAAATAAACATCATTGACGCAGGCAAAAATTATGGTTGGCCAGTAATAAGTTATGGCATTAACTACAGTGGCACAAAATTTACCGATATTACTGAAAAACCAGGAATGGAACAGCCTATACACTATTGGACACCATCTATTGCTCCTAGTGGAATGGCATTTGTTACCAGTGATGTGTATCCAGAATTTAAAGACAACTTATTAGTTGGGTCGTTAAAGTTTCAATATTTAGACCTCGCCATTCTCGATGGCAATAAAATTATTGAAGAAAAGAAACTTATTGAAGGTTTAGGTCGTGTAAGAAGCATAGAACAAGGTCCTGATGGGTATATTTATGTTGGTATTGAAAATGTTGGAATAGTTAAAATAATTCCGAAGAAATAATCTTAAATTTGTCATGTAAAATCAAACAACACATTCATGCTTATAATTGGAATTGCTGGAGGAACTGGATGCGGAAAAACAACTGTTGTAAATCAAATACTCAACGAACTTCCTGAAGGAGAAGTTGGTGTCATCTCGCAAGATTCATATTACCAAGACACTACTCACTTAAGTTATGAAGAACGTGTAAAAATTAATTTTGATCATCCTAGATCTATCGACTTTGATCTTTTGGCAGAACATTTAAAAGAATTAAAAAACAAAAAGCCAATAAATCAGCCAGTATATTCTTTTGTGCAACATAATAGAACTGGAGATACTGTTCTCACACATCCAAGAAAAGTTATGATTGTTGAAGGCATTTTAATACTCACAAACCCTGAACTTCGCAACATGTTCGATATTAAAATATTTGTACATGCCGATAGTGACGAACGCCTTATAAGACGTTTAAAAAGGGACACAGCCGAAAGAGGTAGGGATTTAAACGAAGTACTGTCTCGTTACCAAACCACATTAAAACCAATGCACGAACAGTTTATTGAACCAATGAAAGAGCATGCCGATATCATTATACCAAACAATAAGTACAACACGGTTGCAGTTGACATAGTAAAAACAATTATAAACGAAAGATTATAATGGTTGACTTTATAAATAAAAACAAACGTTTTTTTAAACCCTTTAAAAATGCCTTCTTTGTCATTTCCATAGTATTTGCAATTTGGATGCTATTTTTTGACACCAATTCTTGGTTTATTCATAACGAACTAAATAACGATATTGAAGCTCTTGAAAATGAAAAAGAATACTACAAGAAAGAAATCGAAAAAGACAAAAAAGAAATAAAAAAACTAAGCAGTGACAAAGGTGTTGAAAAATATGGTAGGGAAAAATACCACATGAAAAAAAAAGATGAGGAAATTTATTTAATCGAATACGAGGATAGTCTAAAAAAGAAAAAGAATGAGTAAACCATTATTCACCGATTTTGATTCTGTGTCGGCAAAAGCTTGGAAACAAAAAATTCAGTTAGATTTAAAAGGTGCCGATTATAACGAAACCCTTATATGGAAATCTCCTGAAGGCATCGACGTTAAACCTTTTTATAGTGCAGAAGATATTGATAGCACTCCTTTTTCTACAAACACAAATAATAGCTGGAAAATTTGCCAAACTATTTATGTTAAAAATACCAATGAAGCCAACTTAAAAGCCCTTGATGTTTTAAACAGAGGTGCCGAAAGCTTGCGTTTTATAATTGCTACTGAAGATATAAATGCTTTTGAGCTTCTAAAAAATATAGACCTAAAAAGCATTCCAGTATTTTTTGAACTAGAATTTATTTCTTCTTCTTATGCGCTATCTTTAAATAGAATTGCCAAAAAAGAAAACGCTATTTTCTATCTTCAAATAGATATTATTGGACATCTTGCTAAAAACGGAAATTGGTATAAAAACCTAAAAGAAGACCATACAATTTTAGAGAACATTATAACAAATTGTAAGTTTTTAAAATCGTCGTTAAGCATAGATGTATCATTGTATCTAAATTCTGGCGCAAATATTACACAACAACTAGCATACGCATTGGCGCATGCTAACGAGTACCTCAATCATTTTGGTGATGCAATAAAAAATAAAATACTTTTTAAAGTATCGGTTGGTTCAAATTATTTTTTTGAGATTGCCAAGCTTAAGGCATTACGGTTATTATGGCATTCGTTAGCTTCAGAATATATTAAAAACCCTTCTAATTGTCTAATAATAGCAACACCTAGTAAACGCAACAAAACCATTTACGATTACAACACCAACTTACTTCGCACCACAACAGAATGCATGAGTGCTAGTTTGGGAGGTGCCAATTTTATTCACAATTTAAGGTATGATGCCATTTATCATGAAGATAATGAATTTGGAGAACGTATAGCACGAAACCAGTTATTAGTACTAAAAAATGAAAGCTATTTTAATAAGGTTAATAACCCAACCAAAGGTGCTTATTATATCGAATCCCTAACAAGTCAATTAGCTAAAAAAGCCCTAATTATTTTTAAAGATATTGAGAACAATGGAGGCTTTTTAAAACATTTAAAAGAAGGCATTATTCAAAGAAAAATAAAAGAAAACGCCTCAAAAGAACAAGAACTTTTTGATAAAGAAGAAATAGTCCTTTTGGGAACCAATAAACATAAAAATGAAAACGATAACATGAAAAACGACCTGGAACGTTTTCCTTTTTTGAAAAAAAACAAAAGAAAAACCCTTATTGAGCCAATCATACAACTTCGTTTATCCGAAAAAATAGAGCAAGAGCGCTTAAACAATGAAAAAATATAACAACCTACTATTACATATTATGAATTTTAAATCCATTTTTTACTTAATACTTATCTCACTTATTACGTTATCTTGCAATGACAGTAAAAAAACGACTAATAAAAATCTACCAGGTGCGTATCATTTCTTAGAAGACACAGGCACTCAAGTTTTTTTACCAGAAGACTTTGAAAGATATTCGTTAACAAAATACCAACGATTATTGGATTCGTTAACCACAAAAAAAGAATACGAAATTGAATCTGAAAGATTACAATCACTAAGTAAAATGGATGGTGCGCTTTATATTTATTTCAATAAAGAAGATGGTTCCACTTTTACCATTAACACCCGACCATACTTTGCTTTTACAAAAAAAGATGCAACCCAACTACTAGGCTTAATTACCGAAAATAATGATAAAGTAAAAGAAAACAGCGATGCAAAGTTCACCAAAATAACTGCTAAATATGGTGGCGATAAAAACCAACAATTATTTAAAACGGTTTATAAAGTAAGTGGTAAAAGCATGAAAAATGATGTTTACAATTCATCATATATTATTTCCTCAAAAGGTCAAACTGTTTTTATACAAATATCCACACTCAAAGAAGTAAATTTCGATCCTTACCTTGAAAAGATTATATTAAAATAATGAGAAAAAATGTACAACATATCAATTTAAAGTCAAAAGTTAATAACCAAGAGATAGAATCCTCTAAATTTATGACTGCCGAAGATATTCCTGTAAAATCTCATTACACAAAAGAAGATTTAAACACTGTTGAGCATCAAGGTTTTGTAGCAGGAATTGCGCCAAACCTTCGTGGACCCTATAGCACCATGTATGTTCGACGACCATGGACTATTAGGCAATATGCAGGATTTTCAACAGCCGAAGAAAGTAATGCATTCTACAGGCGCAATTTGGCTGCAGGTCAAAAAGGTCTTTCGGTTGCTTTTGATTTAGCCACACATCGAGGTTACGATAGCGATCATGAACGTGTTGTTGGTGATGTTGGAAAAGCTGGAGTTGCCATAGATTCTGTTGAAGACATGAAAGTATTGTTCGACCAGATTCCGCTCGATAAAATGTCGGTTTCCATGACCATGAATGGAGCCGTATTACCAATTATGGCATTTTACATCGTCGCCGCCGAAGAACAAGGTGTAAAACCAGAGCAACTAGCTGGAACTATTCAAAATGATATTCTTAAAGAATTTATGGTGCGCAATACATACATCTACCCTCCAGCACCATCCATGAAAATCATTTCAGATATTTTTGAATATACAAGCCTAAACATGCCAAAGTTCAATAGCATTAGTATTTCTGGATATCACATGCAGGAAGCAGGAGCCACTTGCGATATTGAGTTGGCTTACACCTTGGCGGATGGTTTGGAGTATATTAGAAAAGGCCTCGAAGCAGGAATGGATATCGACACTTTTGCACCTCGCCTATCCTTCTTTTGGGCAATAGGCATGAATCATTTTATGGAAATAGCAAAAATGCGAGCAGCTAGAATGTTATGGGCAAAATTAGTGAAACAATTCAATCCTAAAAACCCAAAATCATTGGCATTACGCACACATTGCCAAACTAGTGGTTGGAGTTTAACCGAACAGGATCCATTTAACAATGTTACAAGAACATGCATTGAAGCCACAGCCGCTGCATTTGGAGGCACACAAAGTTTACACACAAATGCTTTAGATGAAGCCATTGCACTCCCAACCGATTTTTCGGCTAGAATAGCACGAAACACACAAATATATCTTCAAGAAGAAACCTATATTACCAAAACAGTCGATCCTTGGGCTGGAAGTTATTATGTTGAAAAATTAACACATGATATAGCTCATAAGGGATGGCAACTTATTGAAGAAGTTGAAGAACTAGGTGGAATGACCAAAGCCATTGAAGCTGGTATCCCAAAAATACGTATTGAGGAAGCAGCCGCACGTAAACAAGCACGTATAGATTCCAATCAAGATATTATTGTAGGCGTCAATAAATATAGATTAGACCATGAAGATCCTATTGCTACGCTTGAGGTCGATAACCAAACGGTTAGAAATGCTCAAATTGAGCAATTAAAGCACCTAAAAGTTTCTAGAAATAACGATACTGTAAAACAATCTTTATCAAAATTAACCGAAGCGGCACGCTCAGGCAAAGAAAATTTATTAGCTTTAGCAGTAAAAGCAGCAAGAGAAAGAGCAACACTAGGTGAAATTAGCGATGCTCTCGAAGCTGAGTTTGGACGCTACAAAGCACAAATAAAATCATTTTCAGGCGTGTATAGTAAAGAAATAAAAAACGATGAGTCCTTTAAAAAGGCTAAAGAATTAGCCGATAAATTTGCAGAACAAGATGGCCGAAGACCTCGAATTATGATTGCCAAAATGGGGCAAGATGGTCATGATCGTGGTGCTAAAGTGGTTGCTACTGGTTATGCTGATGTTGGTTTTGATGTTGATATTGGTCCACTATTTCAAACCCCTGAAGAAGCCGCTAAACAAGCGGTTGAAAATGATGTACATATTTTGGGTGTGTCCTCTTTAGCGGCTGGACATAAAACTTTAGTCCCTAAAGTAATAGACGCTTTAAAAGGTTATGGTCGTGACGATATTATGGTTATTGTTGGTGGCGTGATACCAAAACAAGATTACCAATATTTATTTGATGCTGGAGCAGTAGCTGTATTTGGTCCAGGTACTAAAATTAGTGAGGCTGCTATTAAGATTTTGGAGATTTTGATTGATTAATTAAGACTTGATTATTAGTGAAAAAATAGCTAACTCAATAAAGCTTCTAATATAAACAATTAAAAAAATTCATATTAAAATATTAAACGAATCTCAAAAAAACACACATGAACCACACAGCAAAAATGCTTCGTGACAATGCACTAAAAAATAAAAACATTGTTGTTACAGGTGGAGGAAGTGGTCTTGGAAAAGCCATGACTCGCTATTTTTTAGAACTTGGAGCCAATGTTGCCATTTCATCTAGGAATTTAGCAAAACTTCAAAACACAGCCAAAGAATTGGAACAGGAAACAGGTGGAAACTGTCTTGCAGTACAATGTGATGTTAGGCATTATGAACAAGTTGAAACAATGCTTGAAACTGTATTGGAAACATTTGGTAAAGTAGATGTACTACTTAACAATGCGGCAGGAAATTTTATTAGTCCAACAGAGCGTTTATCTGCCAATGCGTTTGATACCATTATCGATATTGTTTTAAAAGGTACTAAAAACTGCACCTTGGCTTTTGGCAAACATTGGATAAACACAAAACAAGAAAGCTCCAAAGTCGTTAATATAGTAACCACGTATGCTTGGACAGGCTCAGGCTATGTGGTACCAAGTGCAGCAGCCAAAGCTGGAGTATTGGCAATGACTAGAAGTCTAGCAGTTGAGTGGGCTAAATATGGTATGCAATTTAATGCAATTGCTCCAGGTCCTTTCCCTACCAAAGGGGCTTGGGACAGGTTATTGCCTGGAAACTTAAAAGACAAATTTGATATGGCAAAAAAAGTGCCTCTCAATCGTGTTGGTGAGCATCAAGAATTGGCAAATTTGGCAGCCTATTTGGTGTCTGATTTTTCATCGTACATAAACGGTGAAGTCATTACTATTGATGGAGGCGAATGGCTCAAAGGTGCAGGCGAATTCAACATTCTTGAAGAAATTCCTGAAGAAATGTGGAATCAACTAGAAGCCATGATTAGAGCAAACAAAAAAAGCAAATAAATTAAAAATTAAATAGTTTGATAACATAATTTTCTTACATTTATTTGTAACTTTGAGATTCCCAACTAATTACGCTAGCGACATTTTTAACTAGTATAATAATATTATACATAAACTAAATTATTTTTATATGAAACTAAAACATCAATTTCTATTACTTGCTCTTGCTGTACTTTCATTTACTGGATATTCTCAAAATTCAGATTTAATTAAAAAAAGTACTGAAACAAAAATTGAAACCAAAGAAATCCCTATTGATCCCAATGTAAAAATTGGTAAACTTTCCAATGGGCTAACCTATTACATTAGAAATAATGGGAAACCAGAAGATAAATTAGAATTAAGACTTGTAGTTAACGCTGGATCTATTTTAGAAACAGAAAAACAACTTGGTTTAGCCCATTTTATGGAGCACATGAATTTTAATGGTACTAAAAACTTTCAAAAAAATGAGCTAGTCGATTACCTTCAAAGTATAGGAGTGCAATTTGGAGCAGACTTGAATGCTTACACAAGTTTTGATGAAACTGTTTACATTTTGCCTATTCCGAGCGACGATCCAGAAAAATTAGATAAGGGTTTTCAAATTCTAGAAGATTGGGCGCATAATGCAACCTTAACAGATGAAGCTATTGATGCAGAACGTGGTGTTGTATTAGAAGAGTACAGATTAGGCTTAGGACCAAATAAACGCATGATGCAAAAGTACCTTCCAAAATTAATGTACGGATCCAAATATGCTGAACGCTTGCCAATTGGTACAAAAGAAAATTTAGAAAACTTTAGTTACGAAGATGTACGCAGTTACTATAAAGATTGGTATCGTCCAGATTTAATGGCAGTTATCGCTGTTGGAGATTTAGATACAGCAGAACTTGAAGCTAAAATAAAACAGCATTTCTCAGGAATTGCAAAACCAGAAAACCCTAAAAAGAGGGAAACATTTAAACTCCCAAACCATGATGAAACGTTTGTAACCATTGCATCAGATAAAGAAGCACCATTTTCTCAAGTACAAATTATGTACAAGGACAAATTTGAAGCCCCAAAAATTAAAACCACTCTAGATTATCGTGAATCATTGGTAAAAACACTATTCAGCACGATGATAAATAATAGGCTATCGGAACTTACTAACAAACCAAACCCTCCTTTTGTATTTGGTAGTACAGGCTATAGTGGTACCTTTTCAAGGTCAAAAAATGCCTATCAAAGCTTTGCAATGACAAGCGAAACTGGACAGTTAAATGGATTGAAAGCACTTTTAGAAGAAAATGAACGTGTAAAACGTTATGGCTTTCAAGAGGGTGAATTTGAACGTGCTAAAAAATCAATCATGGCACGTTGGGATAAAACATATAAGGATAAAGACAAACAAGAAAGTAATCGCATAATAGGTGAATATGTAAATAACTTCTTAGAAGAAGAACCAATTCCTGGTATTGAATGGGAATACAACATGACCAAGCAATATTTGAAAACCATAGCACTTTCTGAAATAAATAAACTAATTAATCAATTTATTCACGATGATAACAGAGTAATCATATTAACTGGGCCAGAAAAAGAAGGCTTAGAGCTTATTACCGAAAACCAAGTCTTAGATTTACTTAAGGAAGTAGAATCATCTAACATTGAAGCCTATAAGGATGCCGATGTTAGAGAAAACTTAGTTGAGAACTTATTAGCAAAAGGAAGCATTTTAAATGTTAGTAAAAACGAATCCATAAATACTACAACTTTCACTTTAAGCAATGGAGCAAAAGTTACTTTTAAGAAAACCGATTTTAAAAATGATGAAGTTTTGTTTGAAGCTGTAAGCTTTGGAGGCACCAATTTGTATACAGATGAAGAGTTTAAAGCAACCACATTTGCAAATGGTGGATTAGCAGAAGCCGGAATTGGTGGCTTATCAAAAACAGATTTAAAGAAAATGATGAGCGGTAAAATCGCCAATGTTTCCCCTTATATACAATTGGCAACAGAAGGGTTTCGTGGCCAAGCGGCACCAAAAGATTTAGAAATTTTGTTTCAGCAAGTCTATTTGTACTTTACAGATTTAAACAAAAACAAAGAAGCATACCAATCGTTCATAAACAGGCAAAAAAGCTTTTTAGGTAACCTCATGGCAAATCCTCAATTTTATTTTTCCAACGAAACTGGAAAAATCAAAAACGAAGGCAATACAAGATATACTGGTTTCCCTACACCTGAAAAAATGGATCAAGCAGATTACGATTTAGCCTATATAAAGTATAAAGAACGCTTTGCCGATGCTGGAGATTTTCACTTCTTTTTTGTTGGAAATGTCGATGAGAATATCCTAAAGGAGCTATCTTCAAAATATATTGCTTCCCTGCCTTCAATAAATTCAAACGAGACAATTACTCCAACCAAATTTAGAGAAAAGGATATTTACCAAAAACATGTGGTTAAAAAAGGTAAGGATCCTAAAAGTTTAGTTTCAATAGTTTGGCGTGAAGACGATATAAAATATTCCGAAAAGAAAGCTCTTGAGGTATCTGCACTTGGCGAAATACTAACTATCAAGCTAATTGAAAAACTAAGGGAAGAAGAAGGTGGTGTTTATGGTGTTGGAGCCAATGGCAACTTCAGGAAATTAAGTTTTCCAGGAGTTACCTTTAGCATTTCATTTCCTTGTGGCCCAGAAAATGTTGACAAATTGGTTGCAGCAGCTTTGGCAGAGGTTGAAAAAATAAAACAAGAAGGGCCAACTACTGAAGATTTAAATAAAGTAAAAGAATCTAAGCTGCAAAAATACCGAGAAGGCTCTAAAACAAATAGGTTTTGGTTATCCAACTTAACAACTGCTATGCAAGAAAACAAGAATCCTGCTGATGTCTTAAAGACCCAAGAAGCCATAAATGGATTAACAATAGAAGCTATTAAAAATATAGCAAACGAGTTTTTAGATGAAAATTATTTTCTAGGAATTTTAATGCCAGAAGATAATTAATAACAAATTTTGTGATTGTCCGTTAACATTCATAAATTGTATTGGTCAACCTGAACTTGTTTTAGGTTCTCATAATAAATGCTTGATTTTCTGCATGATGAGATTCCGAAATAAATTCGGAATGACGTTCAAAACAAGATTATGACAGAAGACGGATATTCAAACAAATTTTTATCCTTTTAAAAATAAGGCTGCCTGAATGGTATCATTCTGAATGAAAATGAGGAATCTCTTATTGTCTAAATTACTAATGATTAATCAATAGAGATTTTTAGACTTCCCTCAAAATAACACAAAAAATTACTTTTCAGGCAGCCTTTTTTCTATAATTATTGTTAACAACTTCAATTTCCTAAACTGGTAAATAATTGTATTTTTACTGCTTATAAACTACCTCGATTTAACTATTCGAGGCATTAAAGGAAAAGTGTATTATTTTCGTAATAATCTTCGATATATTAAAATCTCGATTATCGAGTAAAAACCAAATCAATCAATGGGTAAAATAATAGCAATCGCTAATCAAAAAGGAGGTGTTGGAAAAACAACCACCTCGGTAAACTTAGCTGCTTCACTTGGTGTTTTAGAAAAAAAAGTCCTACTTATAGATGCCGACCCTCAAGCGAATGCCACCTCAGGATTAGGCATCGATGTTGAAAATGTGTCTCTTGGCACCTATCAACTTTTAGAGCATACCTGTTCTGCCAAAGAATGTATTATACCATCCAACTCACCTAACGTAGATGTTATTCCAGCACATATAGATTTAGTCGCCATAGAAATTGAGCTGGTAGATAAGGAACAACGTGAGTACATGCTAAAAAAAGCGATTTCGCACTTAAAATCTGCTTACGACTATATTTTAATAGATTGTGCACCATCATTGGGGCTTTTAACGTTGAATGCATTAACAGCATCCGATTCGGTAATCATTCCTATTCAGTGTGAGTATTTTGCATTAGAAGGTCTTGGGAAATTATTGAATACCATTAAAAGTGTGCAAAAAATACATAATGAAGCCTTAGATATTGAAGGCTTATTACTCACGATGTACGATTCGAGGTTACGATTATCTAATCAAGTGGTAGAAGAAGTTCAAAAACATTTTACCGATATGGTATTTCAAACCATTATTCAGCGAAATGTACGTTTGGGAGAAGCACCAAGTTATGGCGAAAGCATAATTAACTACGATGTGAGTAGCAAAGGAGCAACGAATTACTTAAGTTTGGCTAAAGAAGTTATTACAAAAAATGAAGCATAATGGCGAAGGCAACAAAAAAACAGGCACTAGGTAGAGGGCTCTCGGCACTTTTGAAAGACCCAAGTAACGATATTACATCTGCTCAAGACAAAAATGCAGACAAAGTTGTTGGAAATATTGTAGAATTAGAGCTAAACCGGATTGAAGTAAACCCTTTTCAACCAAGAACAAAATTCAACGACGAATCACTTCGTGAATTAGCTTCTTCTATTAAAGAATTGGGTGTTATACAACCCATTACAGTTCGTAAAATTGCATTTAACAAATACCAATTAGTTTCTGGTGAACGTCGTTTTAGAGCATCTGCTTTAATTGGCTTAGAAACAATTCCTGCATATATTAGAATTGCCAACGACCAAGAGTCATTGGAAATGGCACTTGTTGAAAATATTCAACGTCAGGATTTAGATCCAATCGAAATTGCTTTATCATACCAACGTTTAATAGACGAAATTAACTTGACACAAGAGCAAATGAGCGAACGTGTAGGCAAAAAACGCTCTACAATTGCCAACTATTTACGTTTGTTAAAACTAGACCCAATTATCCAAACAGGAATGCGTGACGGTTTTATCTCAATGGGACATGGTCGTGCCATTATAACTATAGAGAACCATGTCGCACAACTTGAAATCTATGAGAAGATTTTAACCAATAAATTATCCGTTAGGCAAACCGAACAATTGGTTAAAAATTACCATAAAAACAAAGAAGTAACAGTACCAAAAATACAGGAAACACCCAAATACATAAAAAAAGGGATAAAAGAAATATCAGAATACTTTGGACACAAAATAGACGTTAAACTAGGAAAGAATGGCAGTGGAAAAATTACCATTCCATTTCATTCTGAAGAGGATTTTAATAGGATAAAGAAATTGGTTAAGCGTGAAAAATAAGGGTCTTCTTTTGGTTGCATTATTGCTGCTTCCCTTTATGGTTATCTCTCAAAATGAAGAAATAACGATTGGTGAAAATGTTGTTGTTCTAGATTCCATTACTAAAAAACCCTTTGATCCTTTAAGGCCTTCTAAAGCCGCTTTTTATTCAGCTATTTTACCAGGATTAGGACAAGCTTATAATAAAAAATATTGGAAAATACCCATTGTTTACGCAGCTTTAGGAACTGGTATTTATTTTTATGCCAGTAATAATAAAGATTATAAACGCTATCGTAACGCTTACAAAAGGCGTTTAGCTGGTTTTAATGATGATGAATTTTGGGGCGAAAATATTGATGGAAGCCCACTAATTTCTCCCAACATATCAAACGATGGCTTAATTAGGGCACAACGTACATTGCGAAGAAACAAAGAAATATCGCTTTTGGTAACCATTGGTCTTTACGCCTTAAATATTATAGATGCGAATGTTGATGCACATTTATTGCAATATAACGTTGATGACAATTTAGCAATAAAACCTCATTTCAATTTTAATGAAATAGATGCAACCACTAATTTAGGCCTTACAGTAGATTTTAAATTTTAAACACATGAAGATAGCATTACTAGGCTATGGGAAAATGGGAAAAGCTATAGAAAAAATAGCTATAGAAAGAGGACATACAGTTGTTTTGAAAATTAGCGATGATATTGAAAATTATAACATTAAAACTGCTAATGTTGCTATAGATTTCAGTATTCCTGAAGCTGCTGTTAAAAACATTTCCAGTTGTCTAAAAAAAGGGGTTCCTATAATCTCTGGAACCACAGGATGGCTAAAGGATTATGATAACATGATAAATCTAGCTAAAGAAAAAAAAGGTGCTTTTATTTATGCTTCCAACTTTAGTTTAGGTGTTAATATTTTTTTTGAACTAAACAAACAATTGGCACAAATGATGTCTAACTTAAAGCAGTATAAAATAGATTTAGAAGAAATCCATCATACACAAAAACTGGATGCACCAAGTGGCACAGCCATTACATTAGCAGAAAGTATTATAAAACACACTAATTATAACGATTGGATTCTTGACAATACAAAGGAGTCAAATACAATCCAAATAAAATCGAAGCGTATAAAGGATGTTCCAGGAACACATTTTGTAAATTACAACTCTGAGGTTGATACTATTTCAATCTCACATACAGCGCACAATAGAGAGGGTTTTGCTTTGGGAGCAGTAATTGCAGCTGAATGGATTATTGGAAAAACAGGTGTATTTACCATGAACGATGTGTTAAATATTGGTTAAGATGACTTATTATTGTAACGCTCAAATACAACTTTGCACTAACTAACATAAAAAATTACGATTATGACATTGACACAATGGTTAATATTTTTTCTGATAATTCAAGTAATACATGGGTTAGGGACTTGGAAACTATATATAAAAGCAGGAAGACAAGCTTGGGAAGCCTTTATCCCAATATACAATGCAGTAATTTTAATGAAGATTATTAACCGTTCACCTTGGTTAACAATTTTACTCTTTTTACCTATTATTAACTTAATTATGTTTCCTGTAATTTGGGTAGAAACTGCTAGAAGTTTTGGTAAAAACACTTATACAGATACCTTTCTAGCAATAATAACATTAGGCTTATATAACTATTATTTAAATTATGTTGTCGAAGTCAACTACATTGAAAATAGAGATATTAACCCCAAATCAACTTCTGGTGAATGGGTAAATTCAATTTTATTTGCTGTAATTGCTGCTACGTTGGTGCATACTTATTTTATTCAGCCTTATACAATCCCTTCGTCCTCTTTAGAAAAATCATTATTGGTTGGTGATTTTCTATTTGTAAGCAAGGTTAATTATGGAGCAAGAGTACCAATGACCACTGTGGCTGCACCAATGGTACATGACACCATTCCAATACTTAAAACAAAATCGTATTTATTTAACGACGACATAACCAAAAAGGAAACCTCATGGGCAAACAAATTGCAATTGCCTTATTTACGTTTTCCTGCGTTTGAAAAGATAGATAGAAATGAAATAGTCGTTTTTAATCAACCAGCCGACACATTATTGGATATGAACGATTTTACTCCAAATAGAAACTATTATAAACCCATAGACAAAAAAACCAACTTGGTAAAGCGTTGTGTTGGAGTTGCAGGCGACTCGTTAGAAGTACGTGATGGCTTTGTTTATATTAATGGCGTAAAAAATGAATTACCAGATAGAGCGCAATTACAATTTAGTTACCAAGTAGTACCAAAACAAGGTAAAAGGTTTGACAACAGCATCTTAAACCTTTTAATTTCAAGATATGACATCACTGATGGCATTGGCATCATGGAAAATGAAAATTATATCATTCCAGCCGCTTCCGATAATGCAGTAAATCTATTAAAAAACCATCCTACTGTTGCTAGCTTGAATAAAATTATTGAGCCAAAAGGCAAAAGAGATGCTGGTGTTTTTCCTCACGACCCACAATACCAATGGAATAGAGATCAATTTGGTCCAATTTATATTCCAGAAAAAGGAAAAACCATTAATATTAATATTGACGTTTTACCACTGTACAAACGTGTAATTACAGAATATGAAGGCAATACCCTTCGTGTGGAAGGCAACCAAATATTTATTAACAACGAATTAGCAACCAACTATACGTTTAAACAAAATTATTATTGGATGATGGGAGATAACCGTCACAACTCCATAGATGCTAGAGCTTGGGGATTTGTCCCTTTTAACCATGTAGTTGGAAAACCTGTGTTTATCTGGATGAGTTGGGACACCAATGGCAAAGGATTCAACAAAATTCGTTGGGATAGAATGTTTACAACTGTTCATGGAAGTGGTAAACCTGTATCCTATTTAATTCCATTCTTAGTGCTTCTATTGGGTTGGTTTGGTTTTAATAAATGGCGTAAGCGCAAGAAGTTAAATAGTTAAATTGACATTCCTGCGAAGGTAGGAATCCACAATTATAAAATCACAATTATTAAATAGATTCCTGCCTTCGCAGGAATGGCAAAACAATTTAATGAACACCCTACTGCACCCAACATATTTTCCAAATGTTGCACATTTTGTTAGTATAATTAATGCGAAGAATGTGCTGTATGAAGTTCATGACAATTACCAAAAACAAACCTATAGAAATAGAACAAACATATATGGTGCCAATTGTAAACTGGCTTTAAGTGTTCCTGTAATCTATTCGCAAAAAAACAGGCAGCTTTATCGGGATATTAAAATTTACAATGACAATAAATGGCAAGCATTACATTGGAAATCGTTACAAAGCGCCTATAGGACTTCCCCTTTTTTTGAATATTACGAAGATGATTTAGCACCTCTCTTTCATGCCAAACAAAACCATCTTTTAGATTTTAATTTTAAGTGCTTGGAAATTATTTTTGAATGCCTACAATTAGATTTTAATTATCAAACAACTTCTTGCTTTGAAGCTAAACCAAAAAATTGCTCTGATTATAGATATTTGGCAAATGCAAGGAAAGAAAAAGAACACTTATTTAAACCTTACACACAAGTCTTTTCAAATAAACACGGATATATTAATAATTTAAGTATTTTGGATTTGCTCTTTAATGAAGGCACCAATACGGTTAGTTACCTACAATCGCAAAAAATATATTTATAATGCTCCAACCTTTTGTACATTATGGGATTCACTTTTTAGTACCATTAGCGGTTGCGTTCATCTTTTTTAAAAACAGTTGGAAAAAAGCATTTCTTATTATGATTGCTACTATGCTTATAGACTTAGACCATCTATTTGCTTCGCCTATTTTTGATGCTACTAGATGTAGTATTAATTTTCATCCTCTACACTCCTACTATGCTATTGGATTATATATTATTCTATCTTTTATAAAGAAAACAAGAATTTTAGGCATTGGTCTTTGCATTCACATTATTGCAGACTGGATAGATTGCTTATTTAACGTGAGTTCGATATAACTAAAAGTAAATAGTCAAAATATAATTACTTGATTGTAAACACCCTCCTTGCTCCTCCCTCAAGGGAGGAATTCCCAAAGATGACAT
>CAXBFU010000012.1:0-89875 GCA_963975205.1 uncultured Flavobacteriaceae bacterium
TGGTCCAACCCCAATCATTGGTTTTAAGATCTGTATCTTCTACAAAACAGGTATTAGCGTCCTTAAATCTTGCATACGATGGTGTGCATGCTTGTATGTCGTCTTCTTGCCAGTAATAGACAACGCTAACCATATCTTCCTTGGCCGTTTCATTACCACATGTATCTACAGATTTGTAGTAGTAAATAACATAGCGCTTGCAATCGTTTTCGATGCTTTCAATCCTATCGACTTTTACTGTAACATCACCTTCACAGTTATCTTTACCTGTGATATGACCATTATCAATATGGTTTTGAGGATCCGGAAGTTTTGACTCATCGAAGTTACATCCCATATCAAACGTGTTGTTGACAATCCCTGTCACTGTTGGTGCAGTGGTATCTTGAACCGTAATGGTTTGATCTAAGGTGGTTGTGTTTCCACATATATCTGTTGCTGTCCAAGTTCTAATTAATGTGTAATTATTAATGCAATCACCATCCTCCCTTCGTTCGCCCAAATACACAGCAGCAACATCGCCATCACAATTATCGGTGGCAGTAGCTTGCCCTACTGCTGGTACTTTATCACATTCGGCTACTTCATCTTGAGGAACGGTAAGTACTGGTGGCGTATCATCTTTAACAGTAATGGTTTGAGAGATACTCGATTGGTTGCCACTGTTATCTATAAAAGTCCAAGTACGCACTATACTAAAGTCATTGGCACATGCTCCAGGTGTCAACACCTCCATAGGACTTACGGTAATATCACCGCAATTATCTGTAGCCGTTAACTCTACAGGAACTGGAACATCATCGGCACATTGTACAGTTACATCTATAGGTGCAGCAGGTGCTACAGGTGGTATATTATCTTCTACTTTCACATTAGCTGTACAGGTAGATTGATTGCCATTGTTATCGGTAACTGTTAAGGTTACAGTGTTGTTTCCTAAATTAGAACAATCGAAAGTGTTTTTATTGATACTTAAAGAAGCAATACCACAGGCATCCTGAGAGCCACCATCCACATCGTTTGCTGTAATACTAGCACTACCATTAGCATCTAACTGAATGGTAATGTCTTTACAGATCGCAACAGGTGGTATATTATCTTCTACCGTAACGATTGCTGTACACGTAGATTGATTACCGTTAACATCGGTAACTGTTAAGGTTACTGGTACACCAGAAACAATAACTTGACCAGCATTTAAAGAACCTGGACTTTCAGCAATTGGCCCTGTCCATGAAGAACTGTCATTCCCAATTCTTTGCAAACTGTTCCCTGCTGCTGGAGCAGGTTGTTCGGATACACCAATATCAATAGATGTCATTCCAGAGGCTGGACCATCAGAGGCATTAATAACACCTTCGTATGAGATAAACTCAATAATGCCATCTCCTATTTTTAATAATGCCCTACCTTCTTCTGGGCCATTTTCAAAAAATTGTGAACTTAAATCAGACAGATAGAATGCTATGGCTCCATAACCATTACCTTGATCTGGAATGATTCCTGCTAGAGTTTTAGTATCGTCTAAGGCATCGTCATTATCATAGGCTAAGAGTTGATACGCTGATAAGTCCGTTCCTGCGGTACCAGCAATTTCTATAAACTCACCAATGTCTCCACCAGAATTATCATAATGAATTTCATTAATCCAGATTTGGTCACCACTTATAATATCATTACAATCAAAAGTTGTTTTATCAATACTTAAAGAAGTAATGCCACAGTTATCAGTCGAACCACCATCCACATCATTTGCGGTAATAGATGCATTACCGTTAGTATCTAATTGTACAGTAATGTTTTTACATTCTGCTTTTGGAGCTTCAGCATCCTTAACAGTTACTTTAAAACTACATTGCGACTGGTTCCCTTCGGCATCGGTTGCGGTTGCGCTTACTATTGACGTACCCACTGGGAAGAAACTTCCAGAAGCTGGATTTAACACTAGTGTTGCGCCAGAGCAATTGTCATCAAAATCAACGTTATAATTTACGACCGCACCACATTCGCCTGGGTCGTTGTTGACTACTATATCTGCTGGACAGTTGATTGCTGGTGGTATATTATCTTCTACTTTTACATTGGCTGTACAAGTGCTTACTGCTCCGTTAATATCAGTCACAGTAAGTGTTACGGTATTATTACCAATATCTGCACAGGTAAAATCGGTTTTAGACAATGTCATAGACTGTAATTCACAGTCTGCAGTACTTCCATTATTAACTGCTGCTGCTGTGGTAGTTGCATTACCATTAGCGTCTAATTGTATGGTAACATCTTGACAAATAGCTACTGGAGCTTGACAGCAAACAGCAAATGGATCTGTAATAGTAATTTCAGCAGTACATTCCGTAATATTTCCGTAGATGTCAGATACTCCAAAAGTAATAATGTTAACACCAATATCATCACATGTGAAGAAAGCGTCTCCTGGAGCTATGGTTATAGGACCACTGAGGGCACAGTTATCGGAATAAGTTGTAAAAATCTCACTTTCAATGATCCCTCCATAAAGAGTAAAATTACCTGTTGCATCGAGTTCGAAAGTAGCATTTTGACATTCCAAAACAGGAGGCTCATTGTCATTTACAGTCACATCAAAACTACATTGTGTTTGGTTTCCTGCAGCATCAGCTGCGGTTGCTGTAACCGTTGTTGTTCCAACAGGAAAGAAATCGCCTGAATTATGAGAGAGAGCTAAATTTGTTCCAGGGCAGTTATCGCCAAAATTTACCGTAAAATTAACATTGGCTCCACATTCTCCAGGATCGTTATTTACAGTTATATCTGAAGGACAAGAAATTGTTGGTGTTTCAATATCGTTTACTGTGACATCAAAACTACATGAGGCTTGATTGCCAGCGGCATCGGTTGCAGTTGCTGTGACCGTAGTAGTTCCAACAGGGAAGAAATCACCTGATTCATGAGAAAGAACCAAACTTGTTCCCGAACAATTATCGCTAAAAGTAACTGCAAAATTAACATTGGCCCCACAAGTACCTGTATCATTAGATACTGTGATATCTGCTGGGCAGCTTACCACCGGATTTTCGTCATCGTTCACAGTTACATTAAAGGTACACACATCGGTATTGCCGGCTGCATCGGTAGCAGTTACTGTTACCAGAGTAGTTCCCACAGGGAAAGTAGAACCGGAAGCCGGTACACTTGATACGGTTACTCCAGGACAATTGTCCGTTGCTGAAGGGGCATAGGTCACTACAGCATCACATTTACCAGGATCTACTCCTTGCGTGATATCTGCCTGACAAATGGCTACTGGGTTTTCAACGTCATTAACAGTGACATTAAATGTACACGTAGCTGTATTTCCTACCGCATCTGTAGCAACTGAAGTTACTAACGTTGTTCCAACTGGAAAGGTACTGCCAGAGGCAGGCGTACTTACAACGGAGACTCCAGGTAAATTATCGGTAGCTGTAACGGTAAAATTCACCACTGCTCCACAAACAGTGGCATCGTTATCTGTGGTGATATCACTTACACATGTAATAACTGGTGGCTCGGTATCGATAATGCTCAACATTGTAAATGGTATGGGCGATAATACTTGATTAGCTTCTGCGTATAACCAATTGCTAACATTTTCAAAATCGGCTTGTTCCACAAGAATAGCACGTTCTCCACCTGCATATTTGTATTCGGTTCTATTAGGTGGTGACGCACTTGAAAACCCATCAACTACCAAAGCACTCAAATATATTCCTGAAGGATCTTGAGTTGCTGGAATAGTTCCTCCTCCTGGAGCTGCTGAATTTCCTGAATATAACACGGCATAAATATCAGTAACGCCGTTTGTAGGATCACCATCATCATCTTCATAGGCATAAAAAGTATCTCCATTAGTGGCTATAGCAAAATTACCTGATATTAACGCCATAGTGCCACAATTACCTCCATTACAGGTTAAGGTAAATGTATTTGTATTCTGTCCTGTTTCGGTTGCAACAACAACTTCTCCTACTGGAATTCCTCCTGCTGGTGCTGTCCATTTTAAAACACCGTCACCAGGAGTACCAAATACTAATGTATTATTGTTGAATTTATTATCGGTAAAATATATTTCGGTTCCTGCAGGAATTGCTTTGGCTGCCACAAATGAGAAGCCATCTGGAGTTGTATGATTTAATCCTGTAATGGCAACCAATGGGTCAGAATTACTTGTATCGTCATTGTTAATGGTTACCGTGGCATCATTAGGTGAGCCACCATCCTATCCAGTTCCTGAAGCTAGTGCAAGAACGACAGTTTCTTGTACTTCAACATCAGTATCTACAACAGCTGTAATGGTTACAGTTGCAGTTGTTGCGCCATTAGCTATGGTCACAGTTCCTGCAGAGGCATTAAAACTAGCTGCTCCACTTACTGTATAATCTGTTACATAAGTAGCTGTACCACTAACGCTAAAATTTATGGTTGTTATGCCAACAGATGCTGCGCTTAAAGCAAAGGTATAGACCATGCCTGTGCCGCTATCTTCAGAAACAGCTGTTGGCGAAGCGGTTATTGTTGCTATTGGATTTGCAGAGCCTGCTGCTATGGTAATATTGGCAAATGGGACAATTGACAAATCTTGAATGGTCTCAGAGTGTAGCCAATTGCCTGTGTTTTGAAAATTTGCTTGATCTACTGTATTGCTTCTAGCAGGAGCCACAAATTTATATTCTGTTCTTTTGGCTGCAGTAGCAGCAAAACCATCCACTATAACAGAGCCTACATAATCTGACGGATTTTCTATTGCTGGAATATTTCCTCCAGGAGTTGCTGAGGTTCCTGTAAATAAAACTGCATAATAATCGGTAATTCCATTGTTTGGGTTATTATCCGTATCGCTATATGCTGAAAAACCCTCGCCTTGAGATGCTAAATCAAAGCTTCCTCCTTCATGTGTAATAGTTCCGCAAGCGCCTCCACCACTACAGGTTACTGTATAAGTGTTTGAACTTGTTTCTTTTACAAATATAACATTACCACGAGTAATGGCAGGAGCCACCCATTTAACAACAGCCTCGTTGCCAGAAAACTGTAATGTTGAATTATTGAATGGTCTTTCGGTAAAGTAAACAATTTCCCCACCTGTAAAATCATCTAATACAACAAAAGAAAAACCTTCAACTGGTGGATTTGTAGATGATTGATTTAGTCCTGTTACTGCAACTAGGGGAGTGATATTTTTAGTATCGTCGTTAACAATTGTCGCTGATGCAATGCTTGGGCTTCCAGCATCATAGCCTGTACCTGCATTTAAGGTAAGTGTTACCGTTTCATCGGGTTCTAAAGTT
Organism: uncultured Flavobacteriaceae bacterium; assembly: GCA_963975205.1. Lineage (GTDB taxonomy): Bacteria > Bacteroidota > Bacteroidia > Flavobacteriales > Flavobacteriaceae > Pontimicrobium. The sequence goes on from CAXBFU010000012.1 coordinate 5,304, forward strand.
GAATCGCTTGTTGGGTTAATGGTTAAAGACGCTGTGGTGCCTGATGCTATAGTAATGGTTCCTGAGCTTCCGTTAAAAGTGAAAGGACTTGAAGAGGTTACTGTATAATCTGTATTATAGGTGGCGTTGCCACTTACGGAAAAGTTTGCAGATATTGCAGCAGCGGCAGATAAACTAAATGTAAAAGTGCTATTAGTTGGGCCATTTTCGGTTACTGAACTTGGTGAAGCCGTTACTGTAAGTACTGGGTTTGAACCTGATAAATTTAAATTGGTAAATGCTACCGTTGAAAGATCGGCATTTGATTGACCATGTAAATAATTTGTGGGGTTTTCTAAAGCTGTTTTGCTAACGCCATCGCGTAATGAAGCAGGACTGAATTTAAATTCAGACCTATTTGGGCTCACTGCAGGAAAACCATCTACTACAATGGCATCAGGATAATCAATTGATGGATCCCACTGTGAAGGAATATTGCCACCAGATGGTAACGGAGGCGTATCTACCTCACCATTGTAATATACACTAAATATATCGGTAACTCCATTACCAGGATTGTTGTCATTATCTTGATAGGCATAAAAGGCTTCACCATCGGTTCGAAGCGCAAAAAAATCAAAACCTGCTGCACCTAAGAATGTAACATTTCCACAGGAGCCACCTCCAGTACAAGTGACTGAAAACACATTTCCTGATGTTTCTTTCACAAATACTACAGTGCCAACTGAAATAGCGGTTGAGGCAGTAAATTTAACAGTTCCTTCCCCTGAAGCGTCAAAAACATTGGTAGAATTATTATATTCTTCTTCAGTAAAAAAGACACTATTACCATTGGCAAAAGCTTCAGTGACTACAAAAGAAAATCCATCTGGCGTAACATGATTCGTTCCAATAATGGCAACTTTTTGTGAAAAACCATAGGTAATTGATAAAAGGGCAATGCATAGAATGGTAATTTTTTTCATGTTGGATGGTTTTAATAGACTATTTGTTATATATATCAATGCGTTTATAATCATTGTTTATTCAAAAACACGATTGTTTAAATTTCTAAAATTAATCTAGGGGAGATTATTTTATTAATTATGGCTATTAATCAAATAAAATAAAGATATTGCTTTTTAATCTCTTTTATAAAAAAGTTAAATTTAAACGCTTTGATATATTAACTATAATAAGAATGCATTTTTTACATCATTATGTAATTAACGTATAGTCAAAGGCTTAAAAATGAATATTCAAATTGGTTATTTAGAAGATTCATAATAAATAGCACATCTAAAATAGATATTTCTATATTAAAATGACGTTATTTTCGATTAATGGTAGTTAATATCTGACAAAAAGCAGTTGTTGTTTTATGTGATATCAACTTCTTGTAACTGCTAATTACAATAATTAACTTCTTGTAGGATAAGCACCTACCACTGCAATACATACATTTACACCCAAATATGGGTTTCGTATATTAAATGGCTGGTTACTACCAACATCTTCTTGAGTAACAGCTCCTAAATTTTGGTCTGCTATGGTAGTTTCGCTAAAAGCACCTGTATGACTTGCCAAAGCCAATGTTGGATTTGATTCTTCACCTGGTGATGGATTAACTCCTATTTGAACATTATGATTATGAGTTGGTAAATTAGCTTTTACAAGTGTTTCGGAAACATTTCCTCCTCTTTGTCCCAAAGAAATTGAATCTAATCCTGGTCCTGAGCCATTACTTACTATACTTCTTCCTCGAAGATCTGGTACTGCGAAAGTTCCTTGAATCTTATCGCCACCATAAGTATTTCCTATTAATGAATATAATTGATTGTAGCTTGCAATTGAGAGTAACGACCCATCACATTTGAGCCAGCCTCTAGGTGCGAAATCAAAAGCAAAAGCTTGAATTTGGCCTACATAAGGTGTAACTGTATTGTCCATAATAAAATTGTTTTTGGTTGGTACTAATTGTTTGTTTAAAAATAAGCATTTATAAAATTTTCGCAAAAAAACGTATTTTTTATACTAACGAAATTTCTTCATTAACTTTTAATTTAAAGCGTTTCCTGAATAGGTAAACACCTAAATATAAAAAAGGTGTATCGAGAGCAGCGACCATCACTTTAAACAAAAAGCCACTAATCAATAAACCTTTAAAACTTTCCCATGGCAATACTTTAAAAGAGCATAACAAAAAGAGAATTGAAAAGGTATCGATAAATTGCGAAAACCAAGTGGAGAAGTTGTTTCTTAGCCATAAATGCTTGCCTTTAGTCAATCTTTTCCAAAAATGATAAATTTGAATATCTATAAACTGTGCAAACAAATATGCTGTCATACTTGCAAATACAGCAATTGCCGATTGACCGAATACTTTTGTAAATAAGGCATTATCTACTGGAGAATTATCTATGGCTGGAACACTATCAGCCACCAAAATAATGAGTAATGAAAATATGGACGCAAAAATTCCTGTAATTACAACTTGATTTGCTCGTTTTTTACCATAAATTTCACTAATTAAATCGGTTATTAAAAAGGTGATTGGATACGGTAAAATTCCAACAGAAATTTCAAACAAATTAGCTCCAAAAAGTTCTATATCAAAAGGATGCCAATAAAAAAACTTCTGAAAAATTAAGTTTGAAACTACTAAAGATGTAATAAACAAAGCGCCTAGAAGCATGTAAATTCGTTGTGCAAGGAGTTTGTCTTTTAGTGTCATTTATTTGTGTTATGTCAGTTCGAGTGATGCGACGAAGAGGCATTGTATCGAGAACCTCATTTTCCCTTAAATTTCTTTTTTGCTAAGTTAGGAAGCTTATCGAAATCATTATTAATTAATGCTTCTTTTTTAGCTCTAGACCACTTTTTGATTTGTTTTTCTGTTTGAATAGCTAAATCTACATTAGTAAATCCTGCATAGAATTTTAAATTAACTGGTCTTCGTTTATAAGTGTAACTATCTATATGTTTTCCGTATTGATGTTCTTCAACTCTTTTAGTTAAATTAGAGGTAATGCCAGTATAATAACTTTTATCGGAGCATTCGAGTACGTGTACATAATAGATTTTCATGTTTCTTAATCTGCTGCTTCTCGATACAATTTCGATAAAAAAATCGAAATTACTTGAAGTGACATTTTAGAATTTATTTTTCATGATATCAGTTCGAGCGTAGTCGAGAACAAAATTGTGAATAAATACGCTTAGTAAATATAAACTAATAAATTTTCTTTTAGTTAATTTGTCATTGCTTATGAACCAGCCACATCAAGTTTATATATCATTAGGAAGTAACCAAGGCGACAGGTTTAAAAACCTACAAGACGCCATTGACCATGTTCATTTAAAAATAGGGACTGTAAAAATTATTTCCAAAGTCTATAATTCACCAGCCTTTGGTTTTGATCCCGAAGCGTCGGGAGACGATTTTTATAATGTTTGTATGCATGTTGAAACGTATTTAAATCCTAAAAAAGTGATGCAGGAACTTTTATCTATTGAAAAAAGTTTGGGCAGAGTAAGAAATGACCAAAAAAAATATGAGGCACGAACTATAGATTTGGATATTTTACTTATTGATAATGACATAATTGACACAAAAACACTTAAAGTGCCGCATCCCGAAATGCACAAAAGGAGGTTTGTGTTACGACCTTTAAACAATATTGCGCCAAATATTGAGCATCCAAAACTAAAGAAAACAGCAAGTGTACTTTTAGAAGAATGTGAAGACAATAGTGAGCTGGAGGGTATTAATATTTGGTTAAAAAACCCTAGTAAAGTATTTAATTTTTCCAAACATAATTATATTGCCATTGAAGGTAATATTGGTGCTGGAAAAACAAGTTTGGCCAAAATAATAGCACAGGATTTTAATGCCAAATTGGTGCTAGAGCGTTTTGCCGACAATGCGTTTTTGCCAAAATTCTACAAAGAGCCAAAGCGTTATGCCTTTACCTTGGAAATGTCTTTTTTGGCAGACAGGTACCAACAAATAAGTGACGATTTATCACAACTCGATTTGTTTAAAGATTTTATTGTAAGCGATTATGATGTATTTAAATCGCTTATTTTTTCTAAAATCACATTACCTGAAGACGAATTTATCTTGTATAGAAAGCTGTTTTATTTAATGTATAAGGATATTGCCAAACCAGATTTGTATGTGTATTTATACCAAAACACTGAAAGATTACAAGAAAACATTAAAAAACGCGGACGTGATTACGAGCAAAACATTGAAGACGACTATCTAGAGAAAATCAATGCTGGTTATTTAGAGTTTTTAAAAAATCAAACAGAGATTACAGTCAAGATTATTGATATATCTGAAAGGGATTTTGTTAAAAACAGGAAAGATTATCTTTGGGTACTTAATCAAATTTGCAACGATGAAACATAGACTTATTCAATCACCAATTATATATATTGTTGGGATGAAGGCAACCATGTCTTTTAGTACCATTAGTGAAGATACTGGAAAGCTGGCAAGACTGTTTATGCCAAGGTTGAAAGAGGTTAAAAATAGAGTAGATGATAACACGTTATCACTACAAAATCATGATAATTTCGATTATAATAATATTCCACCAACCATGACTTTCGAAAAATGGATTGGTGTTGAGGTCGCTAATTTAAATAACGTTCCTGAGGGTATGGAAACGCTTACCATAAAGCCTGGAAAATATTTAATAATTGACTTTAAAGGCACAATGCAAGAGTTTATAAAAAACTGGCACTATCTGCATTCGCAATGGTTACCAAATTCTGAATTTGAGCTAGATAACAGACCTCATTTTGAAAAACTAAGTCCAAGTTATAATCCTATGAATGCTGTAAATGAGGAAGAGATTTGGACGCCTATCAAGTAAGCTTACATAACATATCCCAAATCACTACACTTGCACTCACCGAAATATTCAACGAATGTTTCGTGCCATATTGCGGTATTTCAATCACCACATCACTTGCAGTAACAACTTCTTGTTGCACACCTTTAACTTCGTTACCAAAAACAATGGCGTAAGTTGTGTCAGCTTCTGGTTGAAACTCATTGAGCATCGTGGCATTTTCGGCCTGCTCAATGGAGATTATTTTTATGTTTTGAGCTTTTAATTTTTCAACTAGCGCTAATGTATCATTAACATATTCCCAATCAACAGTTTCGGTACTTCCCAAAGCTGTTTTATGAATATCTTTATGAGGCGGTTTTGCGGTAATACCACATAAATAAATTTTTTCCACCAAAAAGGCATCACTTGTTCTAAATACACTGCCAATATTATTGAGACTTCTAATATTGTCAAGAATTACAATAATTGGTGTTTTGTCAGACTGCTTAAATTCATCAACCGATAATCTATCGAGTTCGCTGTTTTTTAGTTTTCGCATCTAAAATTTATTTGATGTCATGCTGAGCGTAGTCGAAGCATCTTTTATCTAAGATTTTTCACTGTATTCAGAATGACAATCAACTGTTGTTAAAATCTCTTAAGAATTGTAAATAACTTCTATTTGTAAGCCTTTATTAAACATGAAATATTGGTTACATTAGCATTCTTACAATCTTTGCAAAAGTAACATATAAAAATCACTCAACATTGGCTAAAAAAGCAAAAAAAGTAACCCCATTAATGAAGCAATACAATACCATAAAGGTAAAGTATCCTGATGCGTTGTTACTTTTTAGAGTTGGTGATTTTTACGAAACCTTTGGTAGCGACGCTATAAAAGCGTCTAAAATTCTAGATATTATTCTTACCAAGCGAGGTGCTGGAAGCGATAGTGAAACCGAGTTGGCTGGATTTCCGCATCATTCATTAAACACGTATTTGCCGAAATTGGTAAAAGCGGGTTGTCGTGTCGCTATTTGCGACCAATTGGAAGATCCAAAACTCACAAAAACCATTGTAAAACGTGGTGTGACCGAATTGGTAACTCCTGGAGTTGCCTTAAACGATGAGGTGTTAAGTTCAAAATCGAATAACTTTTTAGCATCTGTTTATTTTGGAAAGTATATTGGAGTTTCTTTTCTGGATGTATCCACAGGCGAGTTTTTAACGTCTCAAGGCAATGCCGAGTATATTGATAAGTTACTTCAAAATTTCAATCCGAGTGAAGTCTTAATTGAAAAGCAGAAGCGCACACAATTTTCAGAAACGTTTGGCAGCGATTTTCATACATTCTATATGGAAGATTGGGTGTTTCAGGACGATTATGCCAACGAAACCTTGAACAATCATTTTCAAACAAAATCATTGAAAGGTTTTGGTATTGACAATTTATATGAAGGTATCGTAGCGTCTGGTGCTATTATGCATTATTTAGGCGAAACACAGCATCATAAATTACAACACATTACTTCTATACAACGAATAGCAGAAGATGCTTATGTGTGGATGGATAAGTTTACCATTAGGAATTTAGAATTGTATCATTCTACCAATACTAATGCTGTTACCTTATTGGATGTCATTGACAAAACTATTTCACCAATGGGAAGTCGAATGCTTAAGCGTTGGTTAGCATTGCCATTAAAAGATGTGCAAAAAATTAAGCAACGTCATGAGGTAGTGAAGCACTTGCTGAATAACGAAGTGGCTTTACAGAAGTTGCAGCATCAAATGAAGCATATTGGCGATATAGAACGCTTAATTTCTAAAGTAGCCACAGCAAAAGTAAATCCGAGAGAGGTTATTCAGTTAAAAAACTCTTTAGAAGCCATTGTTCCTATTAAAGCATTGGCAAGTAATTGTGATAATGAAGCTTTAAAAATTATTGGCGAACACATTCAGTCTTGTGATATTTTAAGAGAACGTATTAAGGAAACGTTGAATGAGGATGCGCCTGTAAATATTTTAAAGGGAAATACGATATCTTCTGAATTTTCCTCTGAATTAAAAGAACTTCGAGCCTTAGCATTTTCTGGAAAAGATTATTTAGATAAAATGCTGGAGCGTGAAAGCGAACTAACAGGCATCACGTCTTTAAAGATAGCGTCCAATAACGTATTTGGATATTACATAGAGGTTAGAAATACACATAAAGATAAAGTTCCAGATGCGTGGATTCGTAAGCAAACACTTGTGAATGCAGAGCGCTATATTACTGAAGAACTTAAAGAATACGAAGCTAAAATTTTGGGAGCCGAAGAGCGCATTTTGGCTATCGAGCAACAATTGTTTTCAGAGCTTGTCAATTGGATGGGCAACCACATTAAACCTGTACAGCAAAACGCATCCTTAATAGGAAGACTAGATTGTTTATGTGGTTTTACTCAATTAGCAAAAGATAACCATTATAATTATCCAGAAATTGATGATTCGTTTGATTTAGATATAAAAAAAGGTCGTCATCCAGTGATTGAAAAACAGTTGCCTATTGGAGAACCTTACATTGCTAATGATTTATTTTTAGATAGAACATCACAGCAAATCATCATGATTACTGGACCAAACATGTCTGGTAAATCGGCCATTTTACGCCAAACAGCCTTAATTGTTTTGTTGGCTCAAATAGGGAGTTTTGTGCCAGCTGAAAGTGCTAGAATAGGCTTGGTAGATAAAATATTTACAAGAGTAGGAGCGAGTGATAATATATCGATGGGAGAATCAACTTTTATGGTTGAAATGAATGAAACAGCGTCTATTTTAAATAATATTTCCGAGCGTAGTTTGGTCTTGTTAGATGAAATTGGTCGAGGTACAAGCACCTATGATGGCATTTCAATTGCTTGGGCTATTAGCGAGTATTTGCATGAGCATCCATCTAGAGCAAAAACCTTATTTGCAACGCATTACCATGAGCTTAACGAAATGACCGAAACCTTTGAGCGCATTAAAAATTATAACGTTTCCATCAAAGAATTAAAGGATAATGTCTTGTTTTTAAGAAAGCTAATTGAAGGAGGAAGCGCTCATAGTTTTGGTATTCATGTGGCAAAAATGGCAGGCATGCCACAGCAAGTTATTCATAGAGCGAACAAAATATTAAAGCAACTTGAAAAGTCTCACTCTAGCGAGGAATTGACAGATAAGGTAAAATCACTAAATGATGAGATGCAACTAAGCTTTTTTAATCTAGACGACCCTCTTTTAGAAGAGATTAAAGATGAAATTTTGCACATCGATATCAATACGTTAACACCAGTTGAAGCTTTGATGAAGCTCAATGAAATTAAGCGCATGCTTCAAAAAAAGAAAAGAGCGTAAAAATTATAAAAAAGCCTTTGGTATTAATGGAATTGTTTTAAATTTGCATCCGCAATCAAGAGATTGTACGTTCATTTTAAACTGCGAAAGTAGCTCAGGGGTAGAGCATCACCTTGCCAAGGTGAGGGTCGCGGGTTCAAATCCCGTCTTTCGCTCTGTAAACTTTTTTTAAAATATACCAAGATGCTGAAGTGGTGGAATTGGTAGACACGTTGGACTTAAAATCCAATGACCATTAGGTCGTGCGGGTTCAAGTCCCGCCTTCAGTACTAAGCCTTTACAAGATTTCTTGTAAAGGCTTTTTTTGTTTAGGTACAACATAGGTACAACATTTTGATTATTTATGATTAATAATTTTATTTGATTGTAATTGAAATTAAATAATAGCAGTTTGTATTTTTGAATAAGTTTTCACTCTGAGGAGATGTTGACTCTACTATTATTATGTAACTCTTATATTGGAGTTAATTATCAAGGCTCATAACCCGAAGGTCACTGGTTCGAGTCCAGTTCCCGCTACTAGATAAATCAAGCCTTTCAGGAAACTGAGAGGCTTTTTTGTTTCTACCCAGTACAGAATAAGTACAGAAAAATTACATTTTAAGTTAATTCATTTTATTTCGCTTCATTTGATTTAAAATGGCTGTTGAGAATTCAATAATTCTTTTAAAATATTCTTAAAAAGCGAATTCTACTTTCTTAATGAATTCATTTTGAAAAATCAATTTCCATCTAAAACCACTTTTTTGATAATATTTTGGGTGTAATTCTAAGGATAATAAAAAAAAAATTAACATTTTATTTTATTTTTCCTATATTTATCGTTTAATCCTAATTACACAGTAAAATATGGCAAACGTTTTATGGTTACAAGGAGGAGCTTGCAGTGGCAACACTATGTCTTTCTTAAATGCAGAAGAACCAACAGTTGTAGAGTTAATTACAGATTTTGGTTTAAATATTCTCTGGCATCCTACCACTGGATTGCAAATAGGAGATCAAGTACAAGATTTACTAAAAGATATACTTGCAGGAAAAGTTCAAATGGACATTCTCGTATATGAGGGTTCTTTGATTCAAGGTCCAGATAACACTGGTACAATGAATTATTTTGCTGATAGACCAATGATGGATTGGATTAAAGAATTATCTGAAGTAGCTGGATACGTTGTCGCTATTGGAGATTGTGCAACTTGGGGTGGAATTCCAGCTGTGGCACCAAATCCTAGTGAATCTACTGGGTTACAATTTCATAAAAAAACAAAAGGCGGTTTCCTTGGGCACGACTACGTATCTAAAGGTGGTTTGCCAGTAATAAATATTCCTGGTTGCCCAGCTCATCCAGATTGGATTACTCAAATTCTTGTAGCAATATCAGTTGGAAGAATTGGAGACGTTTTAATTGATGATTACCACAGACCAAAAACATTCTTTACAGATTTTGTTCAAGATGGTTGTACCAATGTAACCAACTTTGCCCAAAAGGTAGATGGTGGATTTGGTACGCGCGGTGGATGTCTCTTCTATGAAGTAGGTTGTCGTGGACCAATGACTAGAGCTAGTTGTAATAATATTCTTTGGAACCGTCAATCGAGTAAGACACGTTCTAACCATCCTTGTTTAGGGTGTACAGAACCTGGTTTTCCTCATAATGATTTAATGAAAGGAAGTGTCTTCAAAACAATGAAACACTTAGGTGTATTTCCAAAAGAAGTTCCAACAGGAAGAAGTAAACTAGCTTATTACATGGAAGCTGGTTTCCAAAAAGTATTGCCAACTAATAGAAAAATAACAGAAGCTTCTAAATAAGCTTTAAATATAACTACAAGAATGTCAGTAAAAGAATTAAATATATCACCTGTAGGACGTGTTGAAGGCGATTTAGATGTAAAAGTATATATCGATAATGGTAAAGTAACACGTGCTCATACCCAAGCAGCAATGTTTAGAGGGTTCGAGAAAATAATGGAAGGTAAAGATCCTCAATCGGGTCTTATTGTAACACCTCGTATATGTGGAATTTGCGGGGGATCACATTTATATTGTGCTTCATCTGCATTAGATACAGCTTGGGGGACAAAGCTAACACCCAACGCACTTCTTTTAAGAGCGATTGGTCAAGCTACTGAAACTATCCAGAGTATTCCAAGATGGTTTTATGCAATTTTTGCTACAGATTTAGCAAATAAAAAATATGCAAGTCAACCATTATACGAAGAAGTTGTTAAACGCTGGTCTGCTTACGTAGGTGAAACTTTTCAAATAGGTTTAACAGCAAGTGGACTACCAGTTCAAGTCTATGCTTTATTTGGTGGTCAATGGCCTCATTCAAGTTATATGGTGCCTGGTGGTGTAATGTGTGCACCTACCTTAAAAGATATTACGAGAGCGCACGCTATTATGACACAATTTAAAAATGACTGGTTAGAGCCAGTTTGGTTAGGTTGTTCAATTGAGCGTTATCTAGAGATTAAATCTTGGGATGATATGCTCGCTTGGGTAGAAGAAAATGAATCACAGAAAAATAGTGATTTAGGACTTCTCATTAGAGCGGGAATTGAATTTGGTTTAGATAAATTTGGACAAGGAGTTGGGAAGTTCTTAGCTACAGGAACATATTTACACAAAGACAGATACAATAACCCTACTATAGAAGGTAGAAATGATGCCCTAATTAGTTCAAGTGGATTCTTTGATGGAGAAAACTATCACGAGTTTGACCATATGAAAATTAGTGAAGATGTGAAACACGCCTGGTATGATGACCAAAAAGATGGTTTACATCCGTGGGATGAACCATTACCAACACCTGCAAAATCACAACCATTACATCATACAGATTTTGATGGACAATACAGTTGGTCTAAAGCACCAAGATATGACGGGCACGCAGCAGAAGCTGGTCCACTAGCACGTTGCATAATGAATGCAAATCCAAATAATAAAGATCATCAAATTCAAGACCCTTTATTTGGAGATATAATGAAGAAAATGGGGCCAAGTGTTTTTACGCGGGTTTTAGCTCGTGTTCACGAAGCGCCTCGTATTTATAAATTTATAGAACAATGGCTTTCAGAAATTGATCTAGATGCACCTTTCTATACAAAACCTGTTGAAAAAGACGGTAAAGGTTTTGGAGCAACAGAAGCTGCTCGTGGCGCATTGGCACATTGGATTGAAATTAAAGATGGTGTAATTAAAAACTATCAAGTAATGGCACCGACTACTTGGAACGTAGGTCCAAACGATGCTAAAGGTAATCCAGGGCCAATTGAAGCAGCATTAGAAGGTATTGATATTGAAGACCCTAGTGATCCAGTAGAAGTAGGTATTGTGGCAAGATCATTTGATTCTTGTCTGGTATGTACAGTTCACGCTCACGATCAACAATCTGGAGTAGAGTTATCTCGATTCAAATTATAAATAGATATAAATCAATTATTTATATAAGCTTTCCCGAGGATGTCTTCGGGAAAGTTTTTTAGTTTAAAAGAAAGCATAAGAATGAAGACAGCAATAATGGGCTTTGGTAATCCAGTGAGAAGTGATGATGGTGTAGGAATGTACGTGATTGAAGAATTACAGAAGATTATTGGAGATAATGATGCGGTAAATATTTTTGATATGGGTACTGCAGCTTTCGAGGTTCTTTTTGGTCTTAAAGGACATAACAAAATCTTAATGGTAGATGCAGTAGTAAATTCAAATGAACCAGTAGGTACGTTGTTTAAAGTTCCGGCAGAAGAAGTTTTAAGAGCACCTCAAGATGATCCTATGGTGTTTTTACACGGAATGAAGTGGGATCAAGCCTTGTCTTATTCAAAAAAGATACTTGGAGATGATTATCCAGAAGATATTCAAGTGTATTTAATTGCTGTAGAAAACACGAAGTTGGATACAGTACTTAGTGAAGAAGTTAAAAAAGCTGGTGACAAAGTGGTACAACATATTCTAGAAGATTTAAAGCTTATCAATGTCTAGTGAGCAAGATAACGTCATACTCAAATCGTCTCACGTTTATCTGAATTCAGAGCTTGTTGAGAGCATATTTGGAAGCATACATTATGCGTATGTAACGTATGCTGTTGAGCAAAAAAAAATGTTGATTACCCCCGTGAGTAGTCAATGGTTTGTGAAAATGCACAAACCTACTCAGTTTCTATTAAAATCTAGAAATTTAAAGGGCGATAGAACGCTTGCAATTAGAGAGATTTTAATCGATAATGACCTTGATACAACAGATAGAATACTGGAGTATGAAATCGTAGAAAGAACGAATCTCATTAAAATATCAATGTGATGGCAAAACGAAACGACCCGAAAGATGCTTGGTTATTGGACGCGGAAGTGCGAACCAAAATTGAAGAGATAAAGGGACGTTGGGAGGTATCGTTGATATTTGTAAATACAAAAGACCCAAATCAACTGTTAGTTAGGAGAGTAGGAGATTACAGGTCAAAAAGATTAGCAGAAATTTATGCGCTAAATATGCAAAAAACGGCTGCGAAAGATAAAAGAGGAACGCAAAAAGTAGATAAGAGTGCTTACAATTTTAACAACAACTAATACTAAAGAAACAATAGAAACAGCCATTCAGTCTATTGAAAGATTGAATGAACTTGTTGATGTGGTAACTGATGAAAATCAATTACCAAAAGCAAATAAAATATTGGTTGTTTCTGAAAAAGGGATTAGTGCTTCACTAGACTGGAACGATACAGAACCACCTTATTTATTTCCTGAAATAGAATTTTCTAAAGAAAACCTTTTGGCGATGGTTTTTTATAAATTAGGGAATCATCAAAAGGCATTTGAATTTCTTACCGAAGAAAATCCATCTTATAATCATTTATTGATAGCTACTCATCTTCAGTTTGGATATGACATTAATGAAGAGATGCACGCTTTCGCGAAAGCAACATCTCAGCATAATAACTGCATCATTGAACAATATGGAAATATAGCTTCGAGATTTGATGCTAATACGCTTAAAGCATTATATACAGAAGCCTTAGCTAATGCTTCTAATGATGAGTTACGATTATTCACTATTAAGCACTTCGTAAACTTCTTATTAGATACCAATGCCTATCTCGAATCAGAGAAAGTATTACGTCTAGCAATACCAAAGGCCATATCAGAGGAATCTAAAAATGCTGTTAGTAGTTTACTAGCAACTGCTCTAATGTCGCAATTAAAGCTTCCATACGACAAAAATAAGCTTGTAGAAATTCAAGAATTACAGCAAGCAAGTATAGCTTTTTATGAAGAACGAGAACTAAAAGTAAATGCCGGATTAATCCTTATTGATGCTTCAGAAATTGCTAATTTTCAAGAAGATTTTATTAGCTCTAAAAATTATATAAACAAAGCTATTCTAGCTTTTAAAGAAGCAGATATTCCAGAGTTTTTAGGAGAGGCTGGGTTGCGTAAAGCAACGCTTTTATATACCTGGTCTAAAAACGGAAGTCCACAATATTATAAACCTGCAATTAACGCTTTTCAGGACACTTTAAAAGTATTTAAACGTGATACTCATCCGCAAAAGTTCGCAGATATCCACCACAACTTAGCACTTATTTATTCAGAAATCCCAGTATCTTCAGAAGAAAAACCAATTTGGACAGCCTTTTGCGCCTCTTCATTTAAAGAAGTTTTAGCATTTTACACAAAAGAAAAATACCCTTACGAATACGCAATGGCAAGCCATAATTATGCTACTGCACTTATGAATTTTCCAGAGGCAAAATTGCACAACAATTTAGATAAAGCATTTGGTTTGTTTGAGGATGCACTTTCTGTACGTTCAGAAAAGGAATATCCTTTTGAGCGTGCTTTAACCCTATTGAATCAATTAGAATTGTATTGGTTAATGCATAATGAAGATGAAAAAGCAGAAAAAGAAAAGTACCATCAAATGCTTGAAAAGGCAACTTCTATAACCACAATAGTGGAAGATGAAAATATTATAGAACAAGCAAATCAACATTTGAATCAACTTAAGAATTTGAAAACAATATTAAACTAACAATGCACGAGACATCCATAGTAAACGGAATATACAGAACTCTTGAGCAAGAGTTTGAAGTAGAGAAACGTAATAAAATGAAAGCTATCTATGTGAAAGTAGGAATACTTTCAAACATAGAACCACGTCTTTTAATGAATGCTTATGAGGCGTCTCATATGACTAATCCGTTTTATCAAAATGTGAAATTCAACATAGAAATGGTGGAACTTAAGATACAATGTGAAAGTTGTGACCACATCACAGAGGTAAAGAATTATCGTTTTTTATGCGATAATTGTCAAAAGCCAAGCAAGAATGTCATACAAGGAGAAGAAATGTTAATCCATAAAGTAGAATTTGATGACTAAAGAATAATGCTAAAAAGAACGTTAACATATACAGAACGAATCTTCGATACGTGCAAACAGTTTTATGAAAGTAAACAAAGCTTGTATGCTACTAGTGTTGTTTTAGTTTTGGTATTTATTGTTTGTTCTTTTTTAAGCGCGCTGGTTGTATCAGAATATGTTAACCTAGGGCATTATCAAAATAAGTTTGAAAACCCCTTTTTTTCAATAGAAATAGTATTCACACTGCTTTTAATCATTGAGTTATTTGGACTCATTTTTGTGCTTCCACAATCGGTCGCAAAATCGGTAGGAAAACAATTTGAATTACTGTCTCTTATTTTTTTGAGAGATGGTTTTAAGGAGTTTAGCCATATAGGAACAGATTTTAGTTGGGAACATATGCAAGACTCAATTATTCCTATGGTAGTTTACGGTTTTGGCGCAATTGTTATCTTCTCTCTAATAAGCATAACTGGCAAATTGAGAAAACGATTTAAATTAACATCTACAGAAGATGACCAAATTCAGTTTATAAGATTAAAAAAGTTACTGGCGTTATCATTATTTGTCGCTTTTGCAGTAGTAGGGTTCAATGATTTAAAAACTCTAATTATTACCGGCAGTTATTTACATTCTTTTCAAACTTTTTATACGGTTCTTATTTTTAGTGATATAATTATTGTTTTGATAGCGCTACGATACACGCTAAATTATTATCGTATTTTTAGATATTCGGCGTTTGTATTAGCCACTATATTAATTCGTATTTCGCTTTCAGCAGAGACATATTACAATGTCGCTGTAGGTGTAACGGCTTGTTTATTTGTGCTATTACTTACGGCATCATATAATTATTTTTTAAAAGACATTCCAAAAAATCAAATCATAGAACAATGAGTATAGATAAATCTACTAAAGCCGCTCGCGGCACAGTACAGTGTGAAAACACAAATATTAATTTATTAAAGGCTAATGATTTTGTTGCAGACATCATTAGAAAAGAAATGGCTAGTAAAAGTACATTACTGGTTAATATTACATCATCTGCGGGAAGTGGAAAAACGACCTTAATGCAAGAAACAGCCAACCGTCTAAAAGACAAGTTGAAAATGGCTGTTATGGTTGGTGATTTAGAAACAGAGCGTGATGCAGAACGCATACGTGAAACAGGAATTCAGGCGCTACAAATTGTTACTGGTGGTATTTGTCATCTAGAAGCGCAAATGATTCATCAAGTACTACCAGAATACAAACTAGAAGATATCGACTTATTATTTATAGAAAATGTAGGGAACTTGGTTTGTCCTGCATCTTTTGATTTGGGTGAAGATTTCAGAGTAACACTTATGGCAACAACAGAAGGTGATGACAAGCCAAAAAAATACCCAAGAATGTTTTTGACAAGCGACATGATGCTTGTTTCAAAGTCAGACCTGTTGCCTTATGTTCCTTTTTCCGTAGAAGCGGTAATCAAAGATGCTCGTGAGGTAAATCATGAAATAGAAGTCTTACAGATATCTTCAACAAGTGGGGAAGGTATAGAGGCTTGGTGCGACTGGTTAGTAGAAAAAGTAAATGCTAAAAAAGGAGTGTAATCGTTGAGCGAAAAGACATTTAAAATACAAATAAAAGGACGGGTTCAAGGTGTTGGATTTCGTCCTTTTGTTTTTAATCTAGCGCAACTACTAAATATTAATGGTACTGTTTCTAATGATGCACAAGGTGTTATAATTAAAATGAACACTTCTAAAGAAAAAGCAAATTCATTTTTAAAAACACTATTAAAAAATCCGCCTCCAGTTTCTATAATTAATACGTCTACGTTTGAGGAAATTGACCGGGAGGAATTTAATGATTTTAGTATTGTTTCTTCAGTCACAAATCAAAACATAAATATTCCTTTAACACCAGATTTTGTAATTTGTAATGACTGTAAAGAAGAAATAAATGATGCAACTAACAGACGCTATGGCTATCCTTTCACGACCTGTGTAAATTGTGGACCGCGATATGCAATCACTACAAAGTTTCCTTTTGAAAGGAGAAATACTGCACTTGTAGATTTTGAAATGTGTCGTGCTTGCTCGAAAGAGTATACTGACCCATTAAATCGTCGTTTTCATTCTCAAACTAACAGTTGTTCAGATTGTGGAATTCAATTAGAATTAGTAGACAACGAAGGTAATCGCGTAGATATCGACCAACAGAAAATTATAGAAAAAGCAGTAACTTATATTTCAGAAGGAAAGATTCTCGCCATAAAAAACACTAATGGCTATCTCTTATGTTGCGATGCTACAAATTTTGAAGTTGTTGAGCGGCTTAGACAAAAAAAGAAACGCCCTAATAAGCCCTTTGCGGTTTTATATGATACACTGGAAAGTGTTCAACAGGATTTTGAAATAACAGCACAAGAAAATGATAGTTTAAATAGCACAGTCTCTCCTATTGTCATCCTTGAGAATACTGAAAATACACGAATTGCGACACAAGCCATTGCACCTGGCCTAAGCCAAACAGGTGTTTTATTACCATCATCTGGGTTACTAGTATTAGTAATGGCTATTATAAAAAAGCCAATAGTATGCACGAGTGGAAATTTTCACGGTTCACCTATAATTTCAGAAAACGGCATAGCACAGGAAAAACTAGGTGTTGTGGCGGACTATTTAGTACATCACAATTTGCCTATTCAATTTCAGCAAGATGATTCGGTGGTTAAGATAGTAGATGGCAAACAATTAATAATAAGGCGTTCACGTGGCTTTGCGCCAAATTACTTTACGGAAAATCACAATATTGAAGCTGATACTCTAGCAATGGGTGCGCATTTAAAAAGTACTTTTTCTCTAGTACCCAACAACCATATTTATGTAAGTCAATATTTTGGTAATTTGGATAGTTATGATGTTTCAGAACGCTATAAGAAAACTATAAAACAGTACTTAAATGTCTTTAATTGTAGGCCAAAAACAATATTAATAGATGCACATTCAGCATACCAAAGTAGCATCATTGGTAAAGAATTATCACAGAACTATAATGCTGAATTAGTCAAAATACAACACCACAAAGCTCATTTTGCAAGTGTATTAGGAGAGCATCAATTATTTGATTATGATGAAAAACTACTTGGCGTAGTGTGGGATGGCACAGGGTATGGAGATGACGATGCAATTTGGGGAGGTGAGTTTTTTATATATGACAACCATACAATGGAACGTGTTAGTCATTTTGATTATTACGATTGGTTAGCAAATGATAAAATGTCACAAGAACCACGAATTGCGTTATTAAGTCTTTTGGATGATAATAACAGGCATTATATTAAAGATAAATTTTCTGATACGGAATGGAAGATATATTCAAAAATGCTAGAGAATAATGTTTTGAAAACATCTTCTGTAGGAAGGTTGTTTGATGCAGTAGCTTCCGCATTAAATATTAAAGACATCAATTCGTTTGAAGCAGAAGCTCCAATGTTACTTGAAAATTGCGCTTTGACATATTCAAAGAGTTATTACATAGATTTTTTGCATAATATTCAGTTCGATACGATTCCTTCAAAATTGATTATTGAAAGATTAATTAAAGCCTTTAGAGAAGGTTTTTGTAAAGAGCGTTTAGCGTATAGTTTCATCTATACTATGGCAAAAAGTATTATAACGCTTTCGCGAAAGCATAACACAAATACTATCGCTTGTAGTGGAGGTGTTTTTCAGAATAGTTTGCTTGTGAGTATACTTTCGAGGCTTTCTAAGAATCATAAAATAAAGTTAAAATTAAATTGTAAATTGTCTGCAAATGATGAAAATATTTCATTCGGACAATTGATGTATTTTCAAAATATTAAGAATTAATACCCGATTAGATTATGTGTTTAGCAATCCCAGGAAAAATAAAAAGTGTAGAACTGCAATATGGTGGAGCAGTACGAATGGCTACGGTGTCCTTTGGTGGCATTACAAAAGAGGCTAGCCTTGAGATGTTGCCTAGTGCAGACATAGGCGATTATGTTTTAGTTCACGTAGGTGTCGCCATAAGTAAGGTAGATGAAGAGGAAGCGCAAAAAACCTTTAAATATCTCGAAGAATTGGGGGAGCTAGGTGAACTCACAGACGTAGATGAATACTTACCTAAAACGAGCTAGTTATGAAGTATATGTCAGAATATCGAGACCCAGAACTCGCTAAAAAGTATCTCGAAGAAATAAAGAAAACAGTCTCACAACCTTGGTCAATAATGGAAGTTTGTGGCGGGCAAACACATAGTTTGGTTAAGAATGGTATTATAGATATGCTTCCAAAAGAAGTGACAATGATTCACGGCCCAGGATGTCCTGTATGTGTAACACCATTGAATATTATAGATAAGGCAATTCATTTAGCATTAGAGGAAAATGTAATTCTATGTTCATTTGGAGATATGTTACGTGTGCCAGGTTCTAAAAAGAACTTACTCGAAGCTAAAGCAGAAGGAGCAGATATTCGTATTCTATATTCTCCACTGGAAGCAGTACGAATAGCAGAAGATAACCCTGATAAGGAAGTTGTATTTTTTGCAGTAGGTTTTGAAACAACTGCACCAGCTAACGCACTTTCTGTAATTCACGCGCACCGAAAAGAACTTAAAAACTATTCCATATTAGCATCTCACGTTTTAGTACCACCAGCAATTAAAGCTGTTATCGACGATGAAGAAAGTAAGATTGATGGTTTTTTGGCAGCAGGACACGTATGTACAATTATGGGTAATGCTGAATACCATCTGCTTTCAGCAAAATATAAAGTACCAATTGTTGTAACTGGTTTTGAACCCTTAGATGTTTTACAAGGCATTTTGATGGTATTAAGACAGCTTGAAGAAAGTAAAGCCCAAGTAGAAAATCAATATTCAAGAATTGTAAAAGAGGAAGGTAATCCTGAGGCTCAAAAAATGATTCATAAGGTGTTTGAAATAAAAAATCAAATATGGCGTGGTATTGGTGAAATTCCAGAAAGTGGTTATCAAGTAAGACCAGAATATGCAGATTTTGATGCTAAAAGAAAATTTAAAATTGAAATTCCAGAAGCACCAGAAAACCCAGATTGTATTTCAGGACAAATAATGAAAGGACTAAAGAAACCTTTTGAATGTTCTCAGTTCGGTAAAAAATGTAAACCTACAAATCCATTAGGAGCACCAATGGTAAGCAGTGAAGGCGCTTGTGCTGCTTATTATCACTTCTCTGGCTTGGTAGAAGCGTAGTAGGGCGTTACCACAAGGGTCGGGCTTTACGCTACAAGTCCTCGCTCGTGCCTCGCTGTGGGCTTTCCACTACAATCCCTAACGCAAAAATTATAAGATTTAGAATATAGATGAAAGATAAAAAAATACGAATGCAACTTCAATGTCCTATGCCTAAATTGGATTTTGACGTTATTACTTTAGGTCACGGTAGTGGCGGTGTACTTACCAATAAATTACTCGATAGCGGGGTTTTCGATTTATTAAGTAACCCTATTTTAGATGAACGTCACGATGGTGCTATTTTTCAAATGGAAGGTAAAATGGCCTTTTCAACAGATAGCTTTTTAGTCTCACCTATTTTTTTTCCTGGTGGAAATATTGGAGAATTAGCGGTTAATGGTACTGTTAACGACCTCGCTATGTGTGGGGCAATTCCAAAGTACTTATCCCTCAGTTTTATTATAGAAGAAGGCTTAAAGGTCTCGGAGTTTTGGGACATATTAGTGGCTATTAAAGGTGCTTGTGAAGAAGCAGGCGTTTTGGTTGTTACTGGAGATACTAAAGTTGTTGAAAAAGGAAAAGGTGATAAAATATTTATCAATACTTCTGGTGTCGGGAGTATACATCCTAAAGCACAAATTTCAGCAAAAAATATAAAGGCAGGCGATAAAATTATTGTTAGTGGGAATATAGCATCTCACGGGATGGCAATAATGTCTGTTAGAGAAGGGCTTGAATTTGATTCCGAAATTCTAAGTGACACCATACATCTGAATCATACTATTAGTGGATTACTAGATACGTTTGGAGAGCATATTCACCTATTAACAGACCCAACGCGAGGCGGTATAGCAACAGTTTTAAAAGAAACAGCCCAATCCATCAACTTAGGAATAGATATGGCTCAAAGAAATTTACCAATAGACAATCAAGTGGCTAGTGCTTGCGAGTTACTTGGTTTAGACCCAATTTACGTTGCAAATGAAGGACTCTTCATTGCGTTTGTAGATGCATCTATTGCTGATGATTTTTTAGAAACACTTCAAAAAGATGAAAACGGAACGAATGCAAAAATCATAGGAACTGTAACCGAAGAGCATCCTAGACAAGTTATTATGGAAAGTGCCATAGGTGGTAAACGTGTGGTTAGTATGTTGCCAGGAGAGCAATTACCTCGAATCTGTTAACCTATGGATTTTAAAACATTAGGAAATCAAGTTGAGAACGGTCGATTATTTAAAGGTTCAGAGCAGAAGCCATTTTTAGCACCTAGAGGTGTTTTTGTTGCAAAAAACAAACTCTTTGTATCTGACACAGGACAGAATCGTGTCTTTATTTGGAATACAATCCCAACGACAAAATTTCAAGAACCCGACGTTATTTTAGGACAGTTAGAAGTTGAAGATAGCGGACGCAATTCTGGAGGTGATGTAACAGCTACAACATTGCAATACCCATCTGGGTTGTGGAGCGATGGTGAGAAATTAATTGTTGCAGATGCTTGGAATCATAGAGTACTTATCTGGCATTCTATACCAACTACAAATGCACAGCCTGCAGATGTTGTACTTGGACAACCCAATTTTGAAACTAATTTACCCAATGTAAAAGGCATAGGAAACGACCCAAGTGCTCAAACACTTAATTGGCCATATGGATTGTTTTCAGACGGCAAAAGCCTTTGGATTGCCGATACTGGAAATAGACGCATCTTATTTTTCGATAACATCCCTACCGAAAACTATGTAGCTGCCGATAAGGTCATTGGAAAACCTAGCTTCAAAACAAGAGATTACAATAATGATGAACCTATCTGGCCGTATTCAGTTAAAATAAATAGCAAGGGTCAAATGGCAGTTGCGGACACCCAATTCTATCGTGTTTTGGTTTGGAACAATAAAGAAGATGCTTTTTCAAAACCTGCCAATATAATCATCGGTCAAGATAATTTTGATGCTTGTGGGCAAAATCAATTCCGATTAGCACCAGAGGCAAACACACTCAATTGGACGTATGATGCTTGCTTTTATAAGGACGGTATTTTAGTAAATGATACAGGGAATAGTCGCATCTTAAAATTTGATGAACTTCCTAGTGAGAATAACGCTTTCGCGAAAGCGTTAATAGGTAGAGAAGATTTTAAGACAAGTAGCGAATTTAAAGGCAATATGCACGGAACTAAAAGTGCTATCTATTGGCCATTCTCTATTACAACAGAAGGTGACACTTTATTTATAGCCGATACTGGAAACCACAGATTGGTAATTTGTGATTTAAAAGGTTAGATATAACCAATAGAATCCAATCACAACAGCAAATAGACCACCAGCAAACCGTATGCCTTTAAAAAATAATGGGTCGTTTGCATTTTTAGATAACTTTGCAATATTTCCAAGTATAAATGCATAAACGGTCATTGCAGCTACAGTACCTATTGCGAACCCTATAATGTATTGAATACCTTCTGATTTGGTTTCAAAAGCCAATACAGGAAGCAATAAGATAAAGTGTGCTACCCCAGCTAAACCGTGTAAAAATCCAATGCTAAGTGAGGACAGTGTATTCTGTTTCATTTTCTTTTTATGAGAATGCTCTTCACTAGTATTCTCATAAGTGTGAATATGTGTACTGCCGTCGCTGTGCGTATGTGGATGCGTATGTTTTTTCTTTTCATTAAAAATGCGGTAGAAGGCCCACAAACCAACTGCAATTAAAACAATTGCGACAAGTTGTTCACTATAACTAGAGATTGCCTCTATGGGAATAACTTCTTTAAAAAGTAAAAATAAAACACCTATAAGTAGCATTCCAATTAAATGCCCAAAACCCCAAAAGAGTCCTATTTTCCATCCTTTGCGCTGCGATGAAATAGCAAGAGGTGTTACGGCTGCTAGATGGTCTGGTCCAGAAATAACGTGTAATATAGAGGCCAGGATTGCTGAGAATAGTATTGTAGTCAAATTTCAATAAAAAATTAATAAGGTTTGTAAGTTAAAAATTTATTTTCAAATCGAATATTTTAATTGAAAAAGTCACTGATTTTTCAAAATTATATTACAAATCAGTAAAAACTTTGAGTCTAGTATTAACGTCTATTAATTTTATAGTGTAACAATAGATTTCGGAATAGATATGATACTTCAATTTTATAAGAGTATGTTTATTATCATACAATATAGCCGCAATTTAAACTCGTAAAATACACCCATCAAAAGACTACGGCATAAAGCCATCCCATCTTCCTTCGCTTATTTATTCCGTTTCCTTTTGAGCTGAAATTTTAGCTTCCGTTTGGGTTAAGCTCAAATATTGTTTAATCTAAATTCAAAAGCTATGTATTTACAAAATTTGCAACAGGATGAAATCTTTTTTCCATCAGAAATGAAATCCTTAAAAAGTCTGACCCAGGTGGAATCCCGACGAGGTCTTGAAAATGTCATTATCTCAAATGGCAAAATCGTCAATGTCGTATCGAACAGCTACGGACATATTCCAAACCAATTGTTCTTCAAGAAAGCCGAAGAAATGCTGACCGATGCACAATTGAACTTTCACAAACGCACTATCAATAAAAATGATAGGTCGTTCATTACAGACTTTATCATTGACGATAATAGTCAGTTTACCGTAAAGCACGATAAGGACGTGATACTGCCAATGCTACGGTTCAAAAACTCGTATGACGGTAGTGAAAAGACTTCTGGACACTTTGGGTTTTACAGAAAAGTATGTTCTAATGGGCTACACGTTTCTAAGGCAGAAATTGAATTTTCTATCAAACACAGTAAGAACAATACACACCTTATTATGCCACGACTGAATAATCTGTTTGATAAGTTTTTAGACAACGAGTTCTACACCATTACCAAGAAGTTTGATAAGATGAAGGACTTTAAAATCATCGATACTCAAGAGTTTGTGAAAGCGATTCTGGATAAAACAAGACTCTTTAGATACGAGTGTAGTGATAAAAACAGTGACCCTTCAAAAAAGTCTCGTGAAGTCATTGAGATACTAAACTACGAAGCCTTGTTACTCAACGAAGAACCGAACCTTTGGCTAGGTTACAATGCTTTTAATGCTGTATTGCATAATACGCTAAAAAAGAGCTTTGGTCAACAAGAACGGTTAGATAAAAAGCTGTTTGATGAAGTCTATGAAATGGCTTAAAATCAAAAAGGTTTATCCAGTACCTTAAACTGGTTTTTTTACAATTAATGCAACTCTAACATTTCTAATTTCATTCCATTATATTTATCAGGAATAAAAAAATCGTTGTCATTTCAAAATGAACACAAAGAAAATAAAAAACATAATTAGACACTATAAAAAATTGAGACAAAAACATCCTGATACTTGGATTGAACATTGTGAAAATCAAGAAAACTTAGAGGATGCGATAGTCTATGCCGCATTAGCAGAAAATCATTTAGGTAAAAGGAACAATCATCAAAAAAGACGAAAAAAAATTAATCTTGAAAAGTTTGCAGCTAATTTAGTTGACTAAAAAACCGAAATTCAGAAAGCAAAATCTTTTGGCGTACTATTAACCATTGTTGAAAATTGCAAAATTAAAGGAATTGGTCCGCTTACCTGTTATGATACAGCCCAAAGAATAGGTGCGAAAATCAGACTTTTTCCTGAACATATCTATTTACACGCTGGGACAAAAACAGGAGCGGAAAAATTACTTGGTAAGAGATTGAAAGTAAAGTTTATAAATAAAACTGATTTACCAAATCCATTTCATAATGCGAATTTAACAAACGCAGAAATCGAAGATATACTTTGCATCTACAAGGATAAATTTTATAGTAAGTAAGATATAAGGTTGATATTAATGAGCCGTTAACCCACTCAGCACATTTCTCTACATTTCGCGAAAAGCTACATTTCGAGAAAAGAGCTTCACTACATAAATCTTGGACACAATCCCCAATTTTAGCTTCCCATTCCGTTAACCCTTCCAGATACTCTGGGAAGGTACACTACATTCCCGAGCCAAAATCGTGAATTAAGTCCGCTTTTTCATCGGAAAGTCATCGCCTCGGTTTTCTTAACAGGATTTTCGGTGCGGTCTTCATGAGCCCTTACTCGAAAATGCCTAAAAACCGAACCGCTGCCTTACAGATTTTAAGGGGTTTATAATGGATAAAGCCTTTGTCGTTTTTCGGGTCGTCGAAAAACTGGCACGACATAACCAATTCTAGATTAAACACAGCTGCTTATTTCGCTTAACTGTCGGTACGCTCAAACGCAACTGCGTTTAAAAGAATTGCTAATGCCCTTATGGAACTTGTCAAGACTATACAAGTTTTAGTGAAAAATAAGGTTTCTACTTCCTTGAAAATCCAAGGATTTTACTACGTCGCAAACACACCTGATTTATTCCCTAAAAGTCTTGACAAAACCCACTCTATCCATTGTGTTACACACAGAAGAAAAGAACAAACACCCCTTAAAATTTAATCTGTTTTAAATCAATAGGGGAAATATAAATCACTTAAATATTTTATTATGAGTACTATTAAAAATCACGTACAGTTAATTGGAAACGTTGGACAAGAACCAACAATTACGAACCTTGAAAGCGGAAAGAAAGTAGCCCGTTTTTCACTCGCTACAAATGAGTATTACAAAGACAGCAAAGGCGAAAAGCAAACAGATACGAATTGGCATACAATTGTAGCCTGGGGCAAGACTGCTGAAATTGTAGAAAAATTTGTCGAAAAAAGCAAAGAAGTTGGGATTACGGGGAAACTAAAAACCCGAACCTATACAACTGATGATGGCAACCAACGCTATGTTACGGAAGTTGTAGCCGATGAAATTCTTTTACTAGGAAGCAAAGACGACAAGTAATCCTAAAAGTGAAAGAGGGCGTTCCTCTCGAAAGTTGCGCCCTCTTTTTCATTATTCACAAATTAAATATATGTACAATGAAAGCACAAGTTAACGAAATAAAGATTAGCTACAAAGGTGGTTTAAAATCGTCTATGTGGAAAAAAATAAGCAATTCGCAAGATGCTGCTGAATTGCTTTTTGAAGATTGGGATAAAGATACAATTGCATTGCAGGAAACTTTTAAGGTTGTATTGTTAAACAATAGCAATAAAGTAAAAGGTGTATATCAACTTTCACAAGGTGGAATTACTGGTACATTAATAGACCTTCGTATATTATTTGCAGTCATTCTCAAATCCCTATCTGTAGCTATAATTTTAACGCACAACCACCCAAGTGGAAAATTAGAACCTAGCGATGCGGATAAGACACTAACAAACAAAATAAAAAGGGCGTCAAAGTTGTTTGACATTACCATTCTTGACCATTTGATATTTGCGCCCGATGGGGATTATTATAGTTTCTCTGATAACGGAATTTTGTAAAATCGGAAGCTATGATATATCTCAATTTTACAGACTTGAGCGAAGAAGCTCAAAACCGACTTTTAGAAAATTCTAAAAAAGATGTGGAACGAAAATTTGGCGATAGTATTCGCAAATATGTAACCGAAAATTATACTTGTTTTGAAACAATGATTGAAGAAGAAGCACTACGGAATTTATATTCCTATACGTTTGTATTTAACGTCTAATTTTCTAAACTGAATAATCAAGCACCTCTAAATTTTTGGAGGTGTTTTTCCGTTTAATTAATTCCAGTTCAATAAAAAAACGTATCTTTAATTCGCTGAAATTCAGCATTCAATTTTACGTAGGGTTATCCACTTTTCAACTTTCGCCGATAACCGTACACATCGAAATATAACATATCGGAAAATTATTTTCCTAAAATGGCAATCGGTTTTTTAACCGGATTGGATGGATTTTTGTCACGCTTGCACGTGACGAAAAGGAATAGCAAGAGGGTAACACGCTGGCGCGATGTTTCAATTTTCGGTTTTTTCAAAACACTAGTAAAATCAATGGTTTAGAGCGATTGATTGTTTTGCTCAATGAGATTTTAGCATTGTTTTTTCAGAAAAAACGCTCTCAGCCTAATGAAAACAATAAAATTTTTCAGAAAAAATGGATAAAGGATATGAAAAAGAACGATTTGAGAAGCTTGGGATTAAAGCTTCAGTTGCAGAGCGATTTAGGGATTTTTGTAAAAAAATGTCTAAATCTCAATCTATGACATTGCTTCTAATGATTGACTTTTTTGAGGATAATGGCATTTCGCCAAATGAAACTATTGGTCCAAATATGCAAACATTGGAGAGCGAAATCAAAAAACGAATCAATGCAGTAATTGCCATCATTAAAGATATCGAAAAGAACCATGACAAACCAACAACTGCAATGTTGCAATCCTTGTTTATGGAGTTTGAGCCAAAAGAAAAGAAACTCATTTTGGAGAAGGAAGTCAAAGAAAAGAAAGTCCAGTTTGTAGAAAAATTAGATTCTAATAATCAATTATAAAATTATGTATATCACAATTACAGCTCAAAAATTGGGTGGAGATTATTCACAAAGTTCAGCCGATTTTGTTGAGTATCTGAAGAAGGAAAATCAAAATTTGGAGCAAGAGGAACTGGAGCATTTTTTTAATCAATATGGTGATGAAATTGAAGCCATAGAAGTCGTAAAAGAAATCGATGGGAATACTGCAAAACTAAAAAAGAAAGAACCTAAATTTTATTCCATAACAGTAAGTCCAAGTCAATCGGAATTACGAAAACTGCAAAACAATTCTGAAGATTTAAAGAAATACACGAGAGCGATAATGAACGATTATGCAACGTCCTTCAATCGAGAAATCAATGGCAAACCAGTAACTGTTGATGACATAAAATATTTTGCCAAAATTGAACATCAACGAACATTTAAAGGCACAGATAAACAAGTACGAGATAACCAACCGTTTGCTACTAAAATACTTCAACTAAAAAATGAAATTCGGAAAATAGAACAAGGGCAATTGGAAGAGAACATAAAGAAAATAAAAACTCAAATCGCCAAGTTAGAAGCTGAAGCACCACATCAATTAAACGGAAAACGTATTGTTCAGGGTATGAAAAAAGATGGCAACCAAAGTCATATTCATATCATCGTGAGTCGAAAGGATGCTTCCAATTCTGTGAGTTTGTCGCCAGGGTCTAAACATAAAGCTTCTGAAGTTGAGATGCACGGTAAAATTGTAAAACGAGGGTTTGACAGAGATGCGTTTTTTACAAAAGCCGAAAGCACTTTTGACAAAACGTTTGGCTACAAACGCAACTATGCAGAATCGTATAAGTCGAAGAAAGATTTCATTAAAAATCCGAAGCTCTACTTCACAACATTATTGGGGTTGCCAGCAAGTGAAAAGGCAGTTGCTTTTAAGATGCTCGCAAAATCAGGAGTACCCATGGCGAATATCCCAACAAATAAAGTGCAGCTGGCGCTCAAAATGATTAGATATTTAAAGCGAGGTGTGGAAGTGGCAATAAAATCGGGTTCAATAGGGATATAATATGGAATTACAAGGCATCTTTTTTACAGTTGGAATAATTATTGGGATGAGTTTGGTCTTCTCTAGTTTGTTTAAACTGACACGTTATGCATACTTGATAAACTTAATTCTGATCGTAATTTGTTTAGGTTTGCTTTTCAGATTGAACCATTTTTTAATGCAATGGTTTACGCAGTTGCTATACATTGGTTGTCCTTTATTGCTTATCAATACAGTTTTATATGTTTTTCTGCATAAGGAGAATGATATTTTCGATTCTAACAATAAACACCAAGTTCATTTTAAAGTAAAACGTGGAAGTTTCAAAATAGACAACATCAAACGAGGAGCTTCAATTATTGGTTCTGCAGGAAGCGGAAAAACAGAAAGTGTGGTTTTCAATTTTCTTCAGCATTTCAGCAAGCATAAATTTTCAGGAGTCATTCACGATTATAAAAACTTCGAAATAACAGAAATGGCATTCCCCTTATTTGAAAAAAATGAAATTGATTTTAAAGTCATTTCATTCGATAACATTTATGATAGAGTGAATCCAATAGCACCAAGATACATGACCAATGAAGAAAGCGTAAATGAAGTTGCCAGAGTGCTCATTGAAAACTTATTGGAACAAAGAGAATCCGGAAGTATAGGAACTACAAAATTTTTCAATGATGCTGCAGAAGGTCTCATTGGTGGTTTGATTTGGAAACTGAGAACATCATATCCACATTTATGTACGTTGCCACACTTAATAGCCATTTATCAGTTTTTAGATACAGAAAGTTTAATTACTTTTTTGAGTTCCAACACCACATCGAGAGCAATGGCAGATGCTTTTATTAGTGGTAAGGATTCAGACCGACAAACAGCTGGTGTAAAAAGCACCTTGGCCAATGCACTCAAAAAAATAAGTACGCAACGTATTTTTATGACCTTATCCGCAGATGACGTGCCTTTAGACCTCAATAACCAGGAGAAACCTTTAGCGATTTCAGTAGTCAATAATCCAAAATACGAGACTGCGTATTCGCCAATTATAGCAACTATTATTCATACGATTACAAAGCAAATGAGTGTTAGGAATTCTAATCATTCATTTTTATTGATGGAAGAAGCACCAACAATTAGACTCTTGAATATGCATCGAATTCCAGCGACATTACGTAGTTATGATATTGCCACGATTTACGTCATGCAAGATAAAATTCAAAACGATATGATGTATGGCGATAAAGCGAGTAAAGCTATTTTAAGTAATTTGTCCTATCAATTCTTTGGAAAAGTAAACGATCCAGACACAGCCAAATATTATGAACGGTTTTTTGAAATCGTAAAGAAAGAAACCACAAGCGTAAATAGAGGACACAATCTCAATTTTGATACACGAATTACAACAGGCGAGCGTGAAGTTGCAAAAATTAGAGCAGATGTATTCTTCAGATTAAAAGAAGGCGAATTTATTACGTTCGCAGATGGAAAGGATAGAAAAGTACAGTTTAAGCTTCCTAAAATCGAAAAAAGATTACCAACGAAACAACATGTCTATTCTGATGCCGATTTGCAAGCTAATTTTGATAGGGTTTGTAAAGAGGTAAGAATGATATTTAAATAAATTATTTAGCTGGAACTTAATTAATCCATAATGATCATATATGCAAATTAATCACGAATAATAATTCTTTTGACCTCATAATACATTGATTAAAAATGGGTGAGTGGAGTAACCAAATTTTGAAATTCAGGTACTATTGTTTTATGTTTTAAGGCATTTTCTTTAGTAATATTCGTCATAATGTTTCCTTTACTATAGTAAAATGAACCATTTAATTGTTTCAAAAGTTTTATGCAGCCTGGATTTTATGAGAATAATCGAGCGATTGGCAGGCAAATTTACATTATGAAAATTATGGATGCATTTATCTTTTCCTATAAATCTAAAATCTTAGTTATTGAGAATCATTTACTTGAGTATATTGACGCAAATATTTAGTATTAAAAGAAGAACTATAGTTTCTTGTATATTTAGATAATGCTATATTATAGCAATCAAATTAAAACAACATATTAACATTTGTACTATAATGTTCTTGCGTTATGAACGGTGCTTAAAACCAAACAAAATCCAATAAATTTTCAAGCTATTTTTGATTGATAATTTTCATTGTACATATTTCCTGATTTCACTATTGCAAAAGCCTGTTTTATCAACTTATTCATTACAGCTATTAGAGCTAATTTTTTTGGTTTTCCACGATCTACCAACCTATCAAAAGTATCTTTACATCCTTTATTACAGACTTTAGCCATCATAGCACACATATACAGGGTTGAACGTGTATGTGCGTCTCCAATTCTACTAATTCCTCTATATCCTCTAACAGAAGACCCTGATTCATTAATGCAAGGAGATATACCTATAAAGCAAGCAAATTCTTTAGCAGTATCGAAGTTTTTAAAGGCATTAGATACGATGATAAATTCGGTAGCTGTAATTTTACTAATACTAGGAATAGAACATAACTGATCGTAAAGGTCTTTACAATGTTCTTTTATTATCATCTCCATCTCATCTTCAATTTTTTTTATTTCTTTGTTGTTAAGCTTTATAACAGATTTGCAGATTTTCAAAGCACTCTTACTGGTATTATCTCTTCGTTGTAAAACGTGCATTTGATTTGACAAGGCTCCATTGTTTCTTTTAAGCATCCTAACTAATGAGCGTAATTGCCTGAGCTCTTGGACGAACTCCTCTGGTGGTGAGTATAGCTTTGGTTGCATACGATAACCATATTCAGCTATTAATATAGCATCTACTTTATCTGTCTTGGTTCTGCTTAATTTAGTTTGCGCAAAACGCTTGATCTGTAAAGGGTTTACAACGGATACGTCAATTTCATTCTTTGATATTGATAGAGCTAATGAAAGATGGTAAATTCCTGTAGCTTCCATAATACACCAACAATCCTCATCTATGGTTTTTAAAAAAGTTTTGATTCCTCTTTTGCTAT
Organism: uncultured Flavobacteriaceae bacterium; assembly: GCA_963975205.1. Classification (GTDB taxonomy): domain Bacteria; phylum Bacteroidota; class Bacteroidia; order Flavobacteriales; family Flavobacteriaceae; genus Pontimicrobium. The sequence continues at coordinate 36,544 of CAXBFU010000012.1, forward strand.
TCTCATAGACTTTAGTATTAATTGTTTGATTTTCGATTCTGCAAGCCACAACAAAATCATCTTTTGACACATCAATGCCTACATAGGTTTTTTTCATAATTTTACAATATTAAGTTATAGATGATCAAGTCTACTTCTTTTTAATCTTAACATCCTGATACAGGCTTTTAGCCTAATGAACGGTTCAAGTTAAAGAAGTAAGGAAAAGTGGATTGGGCATAACTCCCGAGTTCTATAGACTCAATGTAATGGTAACCTTATTACTTTTCCTTTCTTGATTGTCTTTCTTGTAAATATCTAAAAAAAGGTAAAAGTCGATTATCATAACGCACAGGTTAAAACCTAATGTAACACATCCCAATCTCTAGTACTTTTACCTTTAAGTTTTTGGTTTAATACAAACATAGGATGTAACTTGAGCTTTGGTAAAAGTGAAAGTTGTTACAACAGTTTCTTAAAAAAAATTTATTCTCAAAAGTTTCATCTACAATGTTAATGGAACACTTTTTTTACGAAAGGGCAAAGGAGTGGAGAAAAAATGTGTGTGGAATGGAATTAAATTATTTTTATTATCTTTATTAAAATCACTTGGTATTTAGCAATTAGCCCTTTCCTTTTAGCAAAAATAACAGCCCTTTTCTTTCTGAATTAACCACTTTTGGGTTTAGTAATAGCCTTAACATTATGAGACCATTTTGTCCTTTTATCCGAAAACAATAAAGGACAATGGCGAATTGTATGTTCAATAATAAATACTAAAAAAATATGAAAATTCTAATCAAGAAAATCTTTTTCATCGGATTAATTTTATCACTGGCACTTACTTTCCAACCTGCAAATGGTCAATCTAATTTTACAATTAAAATTGTGAGAACAGCTCTTAATAGTTCTTCAACAACTGGCGAACTATATATTAATAATGAATTTGTTTGCCATACTCTGGAATTACCCTGGAAAAACAATAAATCTTTCATTAGCAATATTCCTAATGGTAATTATGGAGGTATATTGAGATACGATAAAAATGGAGTAAGAGGTATTCAACACTGGAGAATAGAATTGACCGGAACAGAACCAAGGACTTTCATCCAAATTCATAAGGGCAATTCACCTAATGATATTGAGGGCTGCGTTGTTGTTGGGAACGAAGTCTTAAATAAACAAAATAAGTTAAAAGGAGGTACTAGCAAACTTGCCTTTGATAATCTGAAAAAGCTATTTTATGGAACTACATCACCGAATGCCACACCTGACAAAAATATTGTTGTCATAATAGAATATGGAAAAACATATACTACTTACGAGTATAGAGAAGATAGGGAATTCTATATCAAGTATCATAATGATGGAATATGGAAAGATGAAAGTGGGCAATCCTTAAAGGAGATTAAAAGAGATTTAAATTATATTTATTTTAAAGATGAGGGGATTTTCTTTAGGTTACCACTTAAAGGAGGATGTATGCAAGTAGCCTCAAGCGTAAATGGTAATTATAAAACTGACCCTGAAGGAGGTTGTCTAGATAGGAAAAATTAAATCAGAACATTGTAACCTAATAGTAATCTTCCTCAAAAAGTATTTTCTTAAATTCCTTTTTTATAAAAAAGCCAAAAGAATGTTTTTTGGGCTATGTAGGAGGGAAGCATAATGTGTATAAAATGGTAAAAATTAAGTATTTCAATGAAAAACAAAAAAAAATATATAGGCCTGTCTCTTTTCTTATTGGTTATTATATGGGTTATATACACAATTGTCAAGCCTCAACCAACTTTTAAACCAAGCGACACAAATCTTGTTTCAGAGTGTTTAAACGTTAATGAAAATTCTTATTTAGGAAAAATACTTAAAACTATAGATGATGAAGTAGTTGGTTTTGACGTACCTCATGAAATGGTACATTATTCTGATTACTCATGGGGAGATGCTTTGAACTCAACGACAGGAAAAGTGACTAAAAAAGAAATACTAAAATATGATGGCATTGAAAAGAGTACAGAGATATTGAATACTGGTAGTAGTGGATATGGCAAAATGGAAATAGTAGAGTCCGCAAGCGATTTGTCCAAAACTTTGAATATAAGTAAAGAACTGGAGCTAAAAATAAAATATGGGGTTTATGATGGCAAACTAAATGTAAAAGAAAGCTTCTTTAAAGAAAGTAAAAAGTCGAGTTTTAATCAATATGCTATTTACAAAGCGGAATTCATAAATGAACCAAAAAAATTAATCAATTACTCACTAAAGGATGAAATACGCCAGTTATCAGAAGCTGACGAAGTTGAGTTTCTCAATACTTATGGAGATAGATTTGTAAGCAAAAGAATTTCAGGAGGTACTGCATTGGCTATGTTCGAACTGCAAAAAACGAATAATGAAACAGAAGAAAGAAACACACTTTTTATAAATAGCACCAATAAAATATATGGTCAAGATTTGAATTTTAAATTCAATAAAGAAGAAACATTAATACTAAAGGATAGGCTGAATATCTTAAATACTGAATTTCAAGTAACTGGAGGAGATTCAATACCTACTCCAATAGATTTTAGTGCATTTATAGATTTGGTTAAATCTTTTAGGAAAAGTGTTTCAGAATCAAGTGGTAATCCTTCCACCCTTTACATTATTTCTGAACCAATGGAGACCCTATTGGGCGTAGATTCTAATATCGATTTTACTCATATAAGAATTAGACAAAAAAAATATCTTGAATTATACGACAGAATGATAGATACATTAAATTTAACTAAAGAGAATTGTTTTTTTGTTCAAAAATATTCGAATTATTTTTCAGAAGAAGATCAAGTGAGATCGAAAGAATTAGTTAATACTATTGCAAATTTAATTGCGGAGCTTAGAGTTGACTTCGTGAAATGCTCAAATGATTTTCGCAACTGTTCATGCAGTAATTTACAAAACTATGACATAGATATAACTTTTTCTCCAATTCCAATTAAAGAAATTCCTTTTGAAACGAACTATAAATTACCACTTAAGCAGAATGAAGAAGTCATTTTGTTAGAAACTACTAAAGACAAGCCGTTGTATGCTATTGTAAATGGATTTCTTAGTTCTAAAATGTATATTTATGGGGGAGAAGCTGGTCCTTTATTGAAGGATATGAGCGTTACAAAAATCGTTAATTGTTATATACCTGGTCAATCCGGTTACATTGATTTAGGCAAGCATCCTTATAAGTCTATGGGAGGTGGCGTTTGGGATATGCCTGTAAGAATAAAGTATCCATATTATGAATTTAAGTCATTTAATAAACAAAACGGCACAGAAAAAGTGATATCTCCATCGGAAAATGGACAAATTGAGTTGCCAATGAATTCTATAATAAAAGTCAAATTAGTTGTTCCCCTTTATGAACAGTTCGGGTCTTATCTTCCATCACCAAAATGGGTCGATGCACATCCAGGTGCGAATGAATTTAACAAATATGATTTTTTTAAATGTGATGTTGGAACTGCAAAGTTAAGAGTTACAAATGTCAAACCAGAATAAAATACGTTTTACAACAAGGGCTTTAAATAATTACTTGTTCTCGCCAACTTCTGAAAATACTCGGGGATTTTCAGTTTGGTGTGTACTTGCAAAGTTTAGTGCAACATCCGCAACTACCTATAGTCGTAACTGTTAGGTATAGTATAAGACAAACATTAACACAAAATGAAAGTTACATTTGAAACTGATGAGCCAGTTTGCGCTTTGGCAAATTACAGTTTCTTGAAAAATTTTTTCTTAAAAGTTTCTCTACGATGTTAATGGAACACGCTTTTTTCGTAGCGACGATAGGAGAGTGGTGGAATGTGTGAGAAATGGAAATAAAATTGAAAAGAATGTTTATTTTTTGTATATTTTTACATCGTTAATCAGAATAAAAAATGGCGGCCGCAGAACAGATAAAAAGTTTAATAAAATCTTTTAGTGAAGGTGATGATTCACGTTTTTATGCAACTGCAATGCAAATAGCTGCAGCTGAAGCAAGAAAGGGACATCAAGAGCTTGCTGAAGAGTTGAAAAAATTAATTAAAGACTCTAAAAAATCTAAACTAGATGTAAGTAATTTGAAAAACTTACCAGTTAATGCTGCGCAAAAAGAGCTTAATGATTTATTGGAATTTACAAGACCTGATGAAAAATTAAAAGATATGGTCTTAAACGATAAGTTAAAAAAAGTCATTATTAGAATTTTAGATGAGCAAAAACAAATAGAAAAATTAAGACAACATAATTTATTTCCTAGAAAAAAACTTTTGCTTACTGGTCCTCCAGGTTGTGGTAAAACGATGACTGCTAAAGTATTATCAAATGAACTTGGCATTCCTTTATTTGTTATTCGTCTTGATGGATTAATAAGTCGATATATGGGAGAGTCAATTGCTAAACTGCGATTAGTTTTTGATACAATGAAAGAGTTTAGAGCAGTATATCTATTTGATGAATTTGATAGTATTGGAACTACTAGGGGCCAAGGTAATGATGTTGGAGAAATAAAGAGAGTACTAAATAGTTTCCTTTTACAAATAGAAAAAGACGAATCCAATAGTTTAATTATTGCAGCAACAAATATGCCTGAAAACCTTGACGAGGCTCTTTTTAGAAGGTTTGATGACATAATAAATTATCCCTTACCAACAGAAAAACAGATACACCAGTTTTATAAAAGAGAATTATTAAATAAATTAAATGATAAAGATAATATCCTTTTGATACTCGCCAAAAAATCTATCGGTCTTAACTTCTCTGATTTAGAAAGAGTTTGTCAAGATTTTTTAAAAAATATTCTCATTTACGGAGAGGAAAAATCTAATATGGAATTTATATCTCAAATAATAGATTCTAGAAAAAAACCTTTCTAAATTAATGTCAGATTTAAATCATATTCTTTTAAATGGTTATACTTCGTCTTTTCCATACAGCACGCATGGAGGAGGAAGTTTTAATCTTAAACCTCGCGGAAACAGGAGACAGCATGGAACAAGAATACAACAATCTTTTAATGAGGCTGTTAATGAGTTTTCAGAAGGAGATCTTGATTATGAGTTTGTATATATTGAATTTGAATCAGCAATTAATTTTGAATTAACCTTTGATAGATTTGAAGATGCTGGAGGGAATATAAGGCTTGCTTCATGTAAGGCCATTTTTAATACTGATTCCAATAATGAAGAACAAGTAACTTATAAAATAGCGGTTTATTTAAATAAACGTGCTGTTTCAACTTTTCTAGGTAAAATTGAAAAATATATAAATGAAGATACGCCTGGAGGAAAGCCAAGAAATCAAAATTTAATTGCAAATATTGAAAATATTAGAGCTGCTACACTTGAGAGTTTCTGGCAGGAAACAGAAATTGCGTTTCCAGGATCAACTCAAAATGTTTGGTGGGAAGTATGGTTTAGCAATGGCAATAGAGATGAGATAACAGCATCTATAAGTTCTTTCAGAGAAAAAGGGTTAACTGTAAATGAGAGAATATTAGAATTTCCTGAAAATATAGTTAGTTTAGTTAAAGGAACTCCAGAACAATTAGCGAGTACATTATTATATCAAGATAATTTAGCTGAATTAAGGAAACCCATAGAAACTTCTGATTTTTTTACAAATCTTGATAAAACTTGGGAAGGTGAATTTATTGACGACTTGAAGACAAGAATAAATAATGAAATTAATCAAAGTAATGTTGTAGTTTGTTTATTAGATACAGGTGTTAATAGAGTTAATCCACTTTTAGAAGATTTAATTCCAACGAGGAATTTAGATTCTATAAATCCAGAATGGACAAATGCAGATTCTTATCTTCATGGTCATGGGACACCAATGGCTGGTATAATTTTATACGGTGATTTAAATGAACCATTAAGTTCATCAGGTGTTGTAAATATTACAAATAATGTTGAAAGCATAAAAATAATTGATGCTAGTACAGCTAATGATCCAGATTTATATGGTAAAATTACTTTAGAAGCGATTGCTAGTGCAGAGATTATAAATCCAAGGTCAAAAAGAATAGTATGTCTAGCAGTGACAGCGCCAGATCATGAATATTTAGGACGACCATCTTCTTGGTCTGCTGCCATTGACCAAAAGTTATTTGGTTCAATAAGCAATAGAAATGATAATACGTTGGTTTTAATATCGGGCGGAAATTTACCTTTGAACGAAAGATTAACTTATCCTTTGGCTAATGATGATTTTTCAGTACAAGATCCAGCACAATCATTTAATGCTATTACAGTTGGTTCTTTTACTAATAAAGATAGATTAGATACAGAGCAATTTCCTGGTGCTGCGTTACTAGCTCAACGTGGTCAAATGTCTCCATGTAATTCTACTTCGGTAAATTGGAATAAAAGATGGCCAAGAAAACCAGATGTTGTATTTGAAGGAGGTAATGACGGAATATTTAATTCTGGAATACTAGACCATGATTCATTAAAACTTCTTTCTACTGGAGTAGGTGGAGTTGGAAGATCTTGGTTAACTACTTTTTCAGACACAAGTGCCTCGGTTGCATTAGCTTCAAAATTTGCATCAGAATTATATCAAAAATATCCAGGATACAAACCAGAGACAATTAGAGCACTTATAATACATTCAGCTGAATGGAATAACGAAATGCTAAACAATAATAATATTGAAGATTTAACCACCGAAGATAAATGGAATTTGATATCTAAAGTGGGTTATGGTATTCCCAATTTAGAAAGAGCCAAATATAGTGCTGAAAATTCTTTGACTATGATAGCTGAAAGATCTTTAAAGCCCTATAAATATGAAGATAGTCGTGCTAAAACTAACCAATTTCATTTATTTGATTTGCCATGGCCAGCAGATATTTTAACAGATTTAGCCGAATTAAATGTTAAATTAAAAGTAACCTTGTCATACTTCGTAGAACCGAATCCCGGAAATAGACTATATGCAAGTGATCAGTCATATAAATCTCATGGTTTAAGGTTTAAAATGATTGATAGAAATGAAGGTGTAGAAAGGTTCAAAGCGAGAGTAAGCAAGTCAATAAGAGAAGGACAGGAAGATTATGTACAGGAGGGAAGTGAAAATTGGCTATTAGGTAGTCAAGTTAGAGATAAAGGTTGTATTCATAAAGATTTATGGGTTGGATCTGCAGCAGATTTAGCTTTAAGAAATAAAATTGCAGTTTATCCAGTTGGAGGATGGTGGAAAAATCGAAAAAAATTAATGAGATATAATGCTAACGTTAATTATAGTTTAATAATTTCAATTGAAACTGAATCAACGGATATTGATATTTACAATGAAGTTTTATCACAAATTCCAGTTCCTGTATCAATTCCAATTACTACAAGTTAGAATACATTATGTAAAATAGAACCTCAAGTTAGCCTTGGCCTCATAAAATTTTGGTAAAACAATAAGGTGAAGTGAGCGTACATATTTTAGGGGTTTACCAATAAGATTTCTTAAGAGTTTCAATTATACAAGAGATTTCAATGCAATATTAACCAGTTCCAATGTTTCCTAAAATATAGCGAATGAGCCGTTAATTGTTTCCAAAATTATATGCAGCCTTGAATTTTTGTTTCTTTTGTTTCAAGACAAAAGATAATGAAACATTAAAAAAAAGATTAATTAAAGTTCTAAATATAACAAGTGCATGGAAATTATCTCGCAGAGTAATTTTATGCTCTTGAGGCAATCCACGAGAATCGCGTAAAATTTTTTACAACGTATATTTCCTCAAATACTCGAATTATAAAACAGTACGAAAAACAAAGCTTTTATTTAGGCGTTGGCAAGCGGCTGGAAATTGAGTTATAAATAAATTGCAATAAGCAATTTGATTTATATAAACAATCGAGCGCTTGGCAGCGGCTATTTTACATAACGACAAATTATAGATACAAATAAATAATTATTTGTGCGAAGCACACCGATTCTTGTTTAATGACCCAAGTTACGATGATACAATAGTAACACGATGTTTCTGGGATATTTTACATAATATCATTATAGCTATCAAATGGAATACAATTTTACTCTTTGAGCTAAAAGCCATAAATGAACATTTGTACTATAATTATTCTTATGTCAAGTATGATTCAATGTTTAGACTTATAAAATGCAGAAATCAAAAGCATAATTAGGCTTAATCTTGACTTGGATAAGTAGCCTTTTTAAATATACAAGTATAATAAAAGTAGTTTGATAGTAGTAGAGACTGCTCAAGTTAAAACAAATTGCATTAAGTTGAGCTTATATTAAAGTCAATGAACAGTGGCATTGATAGCAACCCTTATGAAAATTTTCTTCAATATTCTTTTTTGAATCAAGTAAACGTCGGGTTAATCTAAAAAACATATTTAAAAAATAATCAATCCTCTAACAAGTCAAAATTTGTGTTACCAATTTCTCCAAAGCTGCATGGCTTTAGAAAAATATTTACTCCCAATTAAATAAACAAGCTCATTCTCTTTTGTGACTCTAAATTCAAAAGCCCATATATAATTTTTGATAGAAATTATCCTCAAAATGCAATTAATCAGCTAGATCAAAATATAACAGAATTAAAAAAGGAGATAGGTAAAAACCCAAATGCTTTAGCTTGGATTTTAGGTGGAGCTGCTTTATTAACAATTTTTTGGCTATTATCTTCTGATGAAAAATAAAGTTACTACACAAAACAACCTAATCAGAAAGGCGCGTTTTCCCTTAGCCCTTTCTCAGCAACCTTCCATTTCCCATTCTGTTTTATCAACTTAAACGTTTCTGGTTTCTCAGCATAAGATGTAGAGAACCTTACCCAAGCTGTATCTCCATTAATAGATTCTTCAATAAGCTTGAAATTTGAAGCTTCATCTGTTCCAGGAGCCATAAGCACTTGAATAGACATAAACGAAGCATAACTTTCATCGGTTGTGTGTTTTTTCAATTTTGAATTGTCATTCTTGTAAAAACTCTCCACAACAATTCTTGCAGTATCGGTATGTGATAATTGGGATTGGGCACATCCCATAAATAGTAAAATCAATAAATACAGTATCATCTTTTTCATAATCTTTAATTTGGGTTATTAATTGTATTATCTGACAGTTTCAATTTTATGTTACGTTCGCCATTTTTCTCATTGAGTTCAAGAACGACCATTCGTTCATCGCTAATAGAGAATTTTGGAACAACATACACCAACTTAACTGTTTGATTCTCTTTAATTTTTGATGGCAAATTATAAGTAAATACAGGCTCTAAGTAGACGCTTTGCAAAGACTTTTTCTTGCCTTTTTTTCTGGTTTGAATAGTTAGATTTAAAAAATTCAAATCATAATCTAACGACGATTTGTTTTCAATGTTGATAACGAAGTACAATTCCTCTTTATCAAAAACAATATTCTCAATGTTCAGAATGACACCATCTTGTCTTTTTTTCAACTTACCGATGCGTTGTCTTCGTTTAACCAGATAAGAACAAAAACGCTCATAATAATTGGTTTTAAAATCGAAGCTATCAATATGTTTATTTTCGTCATCCGCAGCTCCAATAAATGGCTTTTCGTTACCAATTGATGTCGAATCTGGTATAAAGTAATTCAACTTTTCCAGTACTTTCTTATACCTTATAATATACGAAAAAATAGAACCATTATTGTTGATTATCAGTAAATTACTTTCGTTTCCTGGTGTGGCTTGTAGTAAACCAAAGTACTGCTCTTTTTCACGGTTATAGGTAAATACAAAATTCTCAGATCCCGTGATTCCTTGACGAATTGGGTTCGGAAAGAAGAGTGCTACATTTTTATGGTCGTTGGCATAAATGGTGTCTAATATTTGTGTTTGATTTTGTGCTTGTAGTAATGTAGAAACCAAAACAAAGCTGATTGTGAAGATTATAGTTTTCATAAGATTATTTTTTTTGTGAGACTTTTAAAATCATTTTATAATTATTGACAACCGAAACTTTGACATTTCGGTTACTGCGTTGAAAGATTTTCTTGATACCACTTACTTGTGGAACACCTGAAATATTAATATCGTCCACAACATCCTCAACCACTTCACGACTGGCATCAGCTCTAAAGCTATTTTCAACATAAATGCCTTCACTACCGTCTTGTAGATCGAATGCTTTAAGTTTAACAGACTGATGTAGGATGTTTTCAATCTCTATCATGGCACGATTGGGCTGAAAACTGATAAAGCCATAAACAGGTGTATTCTTAGGAACGATACGATTGTTGATTAACGCATCTTTGGTCAAGCGCATTCGTAAACGGTAATGCGTTTTTACAGTTTGGTTTCCATCCACCATAACATGAATTGTGGAATCTGTGTTTTGCAAATTGAAATTTGGATTCTTTTGTGGATTCGATGCAAAGAACAATTGATGCTCCAACCCAATTTCCTTTGCTTCAATTTTCAGTTCTTCTTCAGTAGTGGTGTCGATATCCTCATTGGGTTTATCATTAGTTAATTTCGGTTTTGAATAGCGGTATCGATTTTCAGAATAATTAATTTTACCGAACCTATAGATACTGTCCACAATACGTTGCTTTTCTTTTTCTACCAAATCTGGATCGTAAAAGCCAAGAGAATCGATAAGCTTTTCATCATAAATGCTCGGCACATTTGTTTCACGAACTTCTTTTAGGTTATTGATGGCATCGAGTTTAGAAGAGTAATCTTTCTGCTCTTGTTTAAGTTCCGGGACTAAGGTTTGTTTTAGGTTCTCGTTTTCCTCGTCATCATTTCCCATCATTAAAACAGTATAGGAAATAATAAAAATTAAAACGACTGCCAGCACAGAACCGAAGACAATTTTATTCTTTTCTAGTTTCATAATACTTGGTGTTTAAGTGATAATTATTATTGTCCATTATGGACTTTTTTTAAGGTGTTTTCAAAATAATTAGTGATTAATAGTCCATGTGTATTTTTGGGATAATTACGGTCAACCACTATGAGGTTTCCAGTTGAAACCAACTCATAAGTATCAACCACAGTACCGCGATTTATCTCAAAGATGGTTTTGGTTTGGAATTGGTAAGGTTCAGCTTGTAGATCCAATTGCGATTCTACGCTCAATACTTTTTGGACCAGCGAGTATTGCAGCAATCTGTTATATACACCATCAGCTTTTTTCTGACGATAGAGATTATCTACAGAACTATTTCCAAGCCATAAGGATTTTTCCAAGTTCTTTTCATAATTGCTAGCATCTATATTATAGAAATACGAATGAAACAACTCCAAATGCGCAAGTGCTTCGACTTGAAAATTTTCTTTTTGAACGACCCATTTTAATGGAATAACGGTTCCATCGGTATTGATGGCAAAAGCGCTATTGAGTGCTTTTTTATGGGTGTCGTAAACTATCCATCCAGAAAATGCGCTTGAACCTAAGGCGCAAATAACAACTGCAAGCACAATGAATCGATTGATTTTTAAAACGGTGTATATGTTTTTGTATGATGTTTTCATGGTTTATAATTTGGTTTAAGCAGTAAATAGTCTTAAAGTGAATGTTACAGCTCGTTTGTACAATTTGAATTTCAGGAATACAATAAAGACCACAGATCCTAATTGAACCACTGGAGCAAAAAAGCGACTACCTACATCAGTCCCAAAAAGATTGACCCAAAAATTGGTATTTATCTCAGTATAGATGGCGTTAATGAATACATTGACTAAAAAGAAGGCTGGAACAAGCATATAAACAGCAGCATACAATTTAAAGAAACTATAGGCCATAGAACGGAACTTTTCAAATACGGCAAGACTCAATACCAAAGGAAAAAAGGCCTGCATGATGCCCAATAGAAAGTAACGTTCAGCTAAAAACAACGGATAGATGAACAGATCTAAAATCCAAAGCCCAAGACTGATAATAAAGGCAATGATTTTCCATCCAAATAATGGTGTTACCAAAGCATCGTAAAGCAATGCCATTGCTTTTTTGGCGGCTTCCAATGCACCCACATCCTCTTCAATTGAAATATCTTGCATTTGAAGTGGGAGGAGTGCAGGAGCCGTGTTTCTGTATTGAGATTCTATAGCTACTAGAATACCGTCAAAGACGCCTAATATTTGAGTTGAGAAAATAACCAAGAGCACAACCGTAAAATTCTTTGCGAGTTCTCCAGGACTCAATCCCCAAGTATATCCATCTTTATCGGCAACGCCTTCATTGTATTTTTTAAGGATGTTGACTAAGAAAAAGAGCACAGCGAGTGTTTTCATTCCAACAATAGTGTATTGTGAAAAATCACTGTTTTTAATAGTTTGAAAAACAGCATCGATGTACTCTAATCCAATCCCTAAAAAGTATGTTCCGGTCATTATTAGTAGCTCGTTTCTCGGTTATTAATTTTATCCTGCATTTTTCGGAAAGAAATAATGTCGCGATAACGCTCAGTTTTCTTATTGATTTCCGCTACCATTTCCTTGGATTTGGTTTCTTTTTCGGTAAGGATTTGTGCTCGTTCAGCATCAGTCATTTTTAGAAAATCACTAGATAGAATTTGCTCAATAAAGTCCAAGTCTTCCAGAGAATTTTCTATAATCGCATTAAATGAATCCGAAATACGAGTAACCTCTTCAGGTTTAACATAAGGCGAGTTTAAAATTTCACGCAAATCATCTCGAACGACGTTGAATAGAATTTGATTGTTTCGAGCAAGCTCTCTCACCGCTTTTAGTTGACGAACCACATTATTTACTTTCTCAATGTTATCTTTCTGCGTTTTCAGAAACTGAACCGTTTTTAAAAGTTGAGACGTTTGTTTAGCAGATTCTATAAGTGACTTCGCAAGACTTATAAAATTGGTGTTGTCATAAACTGGCATACCTTGGGATGTAGCTCGTTCAGGCATTAAAAAAGCCAAAGCGAGTGCAATTACTAATGTTTTGATTTTTGTTTTCATGTTGTTTTGTTTTAAGATGTATATTCAGTGATTGCTTTTTCCATATCTTGGTGTTTTTCATAAAGAGTCATAATAGCTTGGTTCTCTTCACCATCTGTGAGGTAAGCAGCGTAAACCTCTTTGGGTACTTCCAATCGGAAGATGTTACTTTCTTTTCCGATCTTGATAAACATTTCTGTGTATTTTCTGGGTCCAGTAAGATTGTTCTTAATAGACTTTAATTGATTCAAGTCATGGCTAGAAAGATTCAATCGTTTCTGAAGTTCATCGTATCCTTTTTCATTATTAAGACTATAAATGACCTGTGTGTTTTCAAGAATACTTGCCGATGTTGAATTGTTTGGTAGCTGATTTATAGATTGCAGAATGATTCCAATAGCACCATTCTGTTTTCTAATGGCTTGGTAATAGAATTCAACACTTTCCAATACATTTTCAAACTTCAGTTGTTTGGCAAACTCGTCAAAAAGGATGATGCCTTTTTCAGCACGATTTTTCCAAATGGTTCTTTGGATGGCTGATTTGATAAGTTTCAGCATCACAGACAAAATTTCTTTATTGTCTTTGACTTCATCCAGTTCAAAAACGATTAAACGTTTGTCTTCAATCTTGTAGGTTTGATCTTCACTGACTTCAAACAAAAAGCTATAAAGTCCATCACCAACATATTCAGACATGATGTGCAGAAAGTTTGTGATATTGAAATAATCCTCATGAATTTTCAATTGCTCTAAAAGATTATCCTTTCTGGCTTCAATGAATTCATAAAAACTGTTGAGTGAATAGTCTTTAGAAGTGTCAGTATAATAATAGCGAAGTATTTTTTTAATTGACACTGATTCAGCTTTGGTAACCTTTAAATCTGAAGCAAAGAGTTCAAATAAGAAGACTGATAAATCTTCAAGTCGTTCAGGAGTTAAGTCATCGAGATTGTTAATGTAAAAAGGATTGATGCCAAGATTCTTTCCGCTTTCATAGCGTAAAACGGTGTATTGTTCAGGGTATAGTTTTGCGAACTTTGTGTATGAGCCACCCAAATCAATAATAACCAGTCGAACACCACTTTCAAAATACTGGCGAAGGATGTTATTGGCCAAAAAGGATTTGCCTTCTCCAGTTGGAGCAAATATGGCAAAGTTTCTTGCCTTTATACGCTTCTTTTTCTCATCCCAAACATCTTTTAGAACAGGAATATTATGCTCTCTATCATTAAAGATAATGCCCGTTTTATCTGTTTTGTAATTACTGTTATTGATGAGTAAACATAAGGCATGCTTTAAGTCGGTTACGTACAAATCTTCGTTTGAGAAGTTTGATGAAAAGCAGAAATAGCTATTTAATAAATAGTTTTTACGTTCTTCACCTCTTGGGTAATATGGAATGATGTCTATTTCCTTAAACTCCGTCTTTATCTTGGATGCTATATGTTCTAGCTCTCGGACTTCCCGAGCCCAATAAATGATGTTTAAATGACCACGAATAACGCGAGCCTTATCATCAGCATTTATTTGATCTAGGATGTGTTGAATTTTTTTTAGAACTACTTTATTTTGAGAACCAAAATTTGAACTCTTGTTAAGTTCTTCAACTTTCTTATCCAAAAGCTTACGCCATTTCTGTTTGTCATCTAAATAGATGATTTGATTTACGATATGGTTTTCATTTAAATTAAGACCAAAACCATCTATAAACCCTTGATGAAATACAAAGTCATCAGAGGTAAAGCGTTCATTGGTTTTACTCGTCTGTACGCTTTCTCCAAAGCAGAGCTCGCTATTTACAGCTAAAGCATCAAAATAGTGTTCGCCAATATTTGTGTTTGCCTTTTCAAGAAGAATATCTGTGTCAAGACCATTATTGAAACCGTTGAAATAGTTATTAGTTAGCTCGTGTATGGCTTTTCCATTCATTGGAAAGAATTCCATTTTTCGACTGTTATTTATAAAGGAAACAGAGTCACTAACAGCACCTATAAATGTGTTGATATGGTCATCAATATCTTGTACAATTTTTTTGGATACCTTTTTAAAAGGATTTACAAATTTGCTGTTATTAAGCGCATTGCTTTTTGTCAATATGAAAAACAAATAACATTGATGTTCCATATACTCACGACCTTTAAAATGTGTGTTTGTCGCTTGCTCCAGAAAGGTCTCATTTGGTAATTCTTCAGATGTATAAGTCTTTTTAATATAGATGTCTTGTTTATGCACGACACATCCAGTAGGCAAGGATTTGATGGCTTGAAACCATGCGCCATGCATGTCTTCAAAATCTTTTTCGGAAAGCGAATAGATTTCTGGAAGTGAACCTTTAAAACACAATACCACATTGCCATTATTGGCAAAAACAACATTTTCGTGAATGTCTATTATTGGATAATAGGATTGTAAGTTTATCTTATTCATAATGCAATGCTGTTGATTTTTTGTTACTGATGATCTTCGGAAAGACTTTAGAGAATTGTAATAATTGTGGGTTATGAGCAAATTTTGTCAGAGCTATATAAAGCGTTGCATTAAATATTAAGACACCAATTACAACAACAAAGCTGAACGAGAAGATGATAACCAATAATGAAGCTACTATGGCTATCATCATTAATGCAAATAGTGAAACAGGCAATCCAAAAATGATAGCCCGTTTCCTTATGTTTTTATATACTTCGTATTTTTTCATACAGCTATTCTAAAAAAGCTCTCGATGAGAGTCATTATACTACGATGCTTATTAAGTAAGTGAAGATGCCTACTACTGCTCCAGCAATCAGAACAAAGACAAGAACACGCGTAATCCCCTTTTTAAGGTCTGCGTTTTCGCCAAAGAAATGACCTGCATTAAATAGAAATCCGATGAGGAAGATTACCCCAAGAATAATAGGGAAGATGGCTCTAATAGTATCTGAAACATCATTTACGGAGTCTTCAATGCCTCCAATTTGAGCAAAGCTTGATGTTGACACAAACAGCATTGCGATTAGCATAAGAATTGATTTTTTCATAATTGATTTGATTTAGCCTCCCGATAACTATCGGGATTAGGCGATTAGTGATTAATACTTTGCGAAATCTATTATGAAATGAAGGGGAAGGAAGAAAATCTTTAAACTTTAACGCTAATTCGTGTTAAACTTTGGAAGATTCTTATGAAAAGAATGAAATCATTGCATTTTGTGTAAACTAAAACTTGAATTATGAAAACGACACACTATGTTATCATCACATTAATTGGTATTGTACTTTCCAATACTTCCTATGCTCAGAAACCTTTAGTAGAAAACAAAAATCCAATTGTAATTATAGATCCAGGCCATGGTGGAATAGATGCTGGAGCTGTGGCTATTAATAACACAAAGGAGAAAGATATTGTGTTGCGTATCGCTTCAAAAATGCTAGTTCTTAATCAGACTGTTTTAAATAACTCATTGAATCTATATATTACACGCTATACTGATACCTTGGTATCTCTGGGAGATAGAACACAGCTAGCTAAAAAGCTAAAAGCGGATATATTTATTTCGATACATTGCAATCAAGCAATAAACAGAACAGCTGCAGGAACAGAAGTGTATATTCATCCTAAAAGCGAAGTGCAAGCTGAAGAATCTGCTTATTTAGGATTTACCGTTCAAAAAGGATTAGCAGATCTACTTGGTATTAAAAACCGAGGAATAAAATATGGCAATTTTCAAGTGTTACGAGAGAATCATAATGATACAACAAGCATTCTTTTAGAGCTTGGTTTTTTGTCTCAAACTGATGAAGCTATTTACTTGTCAAATGAAAAGTCACAATATGCTATTGCACTCGTGATATTACAATCTATTATTAAATTTTTGGAATTATGAGGGAATTATTGATTGCCATTGTAAAGAGTATTAAAGATGTTTTAATTGCCATTTTCAATGAGGTTTTTCGTTATTAATTAGTTTTTATTTATTTCGAATAGTTCAATTTTCTTTTTCATTTCTGTCTCTTTGTCTTTTTGGCTATCAAACTTGTATAGAAATGCGGCTATTTGATACATGTTATATAAATACTCACTTTTGTTTAGGTTCATGTCTTCTAAAATTTTTATACCTATCTCTTGATTATGAATTGCTTGTACGGCATCTCCATTTTTTATATGAAAACCAGATAATTCACTATAATAGGCTGCTAAATAAAAATCATTTCTATTTTGAGACGAAAGTGATTTATGTAATGTTATTCCGGAATTCACTAATTCTATTGCTTTATCATAGTCTTCTCCCAAAGCATATGATTTTGCAAGAATTCTGTATTCAATACTTAATTGTTGATCGTTGTAAAGGGAATATTTTTTTCTGATATCTTGAACTTGCTTAAAGTATTTTAAAGCCTCAATTAGGTTGTTATCTTTCAAGTAAATATTTGATAGATTATTTGAAGCGACAATAATATTGTTTGTAGCCTTTTCTTCATTTTTTTTGAAAATAGTTAGTGCTTTTTTAAAGTATACTAATGCGCTTTTGTGATTTTCATTTTCTGCATAACCTAACGCTAAATTATTATACATAACACCTAAACTTATTATATTAAGACCAGGATAATTTTCTCCTCTTTTTGCTAAATCAATTAATTTTGGAAGTTCATTTAAGGATTTAAAATAGAATCTCTTTGCAAATAACAACTCGTTTTCTAAAAGTAATAGCGGTTGGTATACACTTCTTCTGTAAGGCTCTTTTACAGATTCTAATATTGACTCTGCATACCTTAAAAATCTAAAAGATTTTTTTGGAGAGTTGTAGCCTTCTTCAATTCTACCAGTTAACCAGCCAATAAAAAACATACTAGATATAAATGGATTAAATTGTTCTCTTTGGTTATATATTATAACCTCTTGAACTATTTTATGAATATTTATCCTCTTTCTATCCTCACCAAATTCAATAAGACCTTTTTTCTCTAATGAGTTTAAAATGTTCATTATGTGAATTTTATTCTGATTGTAGAATTCTTTTCCGTTAATAAGAATTAAATCTTCTACTAGAATATTATTTGAAGGGAGTAAAACAAGAAAATCTAAGTAGTTTTTTTCACCACTCTTAAGATTTGGTAAACTGAATTTTTCAATTAGAAAATTGAATAATCTAATCGGTTTGGGCTCATTACTTATATCTATATCAATAGCTAAATCCTCATTGTCTAAACGTTGTTCTTTTAATGAGGAAAAGATTGAGTCTAAAGTCAAATCAAAACTGTTTTCGATTGTTTTAGATATCAATTCTACAACTAGAACATTGAAATCAATGTAGTTAAAAAAATCATGAAATAATTTATCTTCAATCTTTTCTTTGTCAGAATTTGATAAATAGATTTGTTTTGCTTCTTCAAAACTAATTCTTGGTAATTTAATGGAAGTAATAGTTTTGTGGCAACTTCGCGTAAGGATTAATTTTTGCCAAGTTGAAAGTGATGAAAGCGACTTTAAATCTGAAATTTCATCTTCACACTTTTGTATATCAATTATTAAAAGATTGGTTCCTGCAATTTTATTTAACTCGTTTAATATTAAGTTGAATGATTGCTTTATATTATCACTATTAGTGAATTCAATTCCTAAATTAGATATGAGTACATCATCCAGTAAAAATGAGTTTGGAATTGAATTTTCTACATTAACCCATATTAAGTGGTCATATTCTTCGAAGGTTTTTACATATTTTTTAGAAAATGCAGTTTTACCCATTCCACCTTCGGAATATATTGAAACCATTTTCTTTTCTTTTAATGCGTTATTTATTTGAGTTAAAAATTTCTTCCAGCCTAACATTTCTGAAGTATATACATCAGGTAATAGATTTAGGTTTTTAGGATATGTTTTTGATTTTTCTTTGGATAGACTCTTGAGTAAATTTATTTCCGATTCATGAGTTTTTTGTTGAGTTTTGATTTGCTCTACATCATATTTTAATGCTTCAAATTCAAGTCTGAGTAATTTGGTTAGCTTGCCATTTACAAATTCTTTAAGCTCATTATCAGTGTGCTTCAATAGGCTATAAATAATATTTTTGTTTAGTGACCTGTCTTCTTGTTTCTTATTTTGTGAACTTTTATAGATTTCTGATAGAAAAACACTAAAGAGTAGTGAGACAGGTTTGTTTTGAAATTTTGAGTGTTTTAAAATAGTGAATATTTCCTCTTTAATAACAATAATTGAATCTTCAGGAGATTTATTATCAAACTCCCAAATGATGTTTTTTATAAATTTTGATACTTCTGTATTTATTAGAGTTATCGCGTTTTGGCTAACAGCTTTAATCTCTTCTCTTTCTTGCTCTATAATGTTTTTTTCTAGCTTTTTGTTTTTCCTTGATTTAATCTCTTTGATTAAGATTTCTTGTACTTTTTTAGAACAGATTGATAATAATGCATTGTCTTTAAGTCCTATATCATTTACCCATTTTGAAAGTAATTTTTCTTTGGTAGATATTGAGGTATTTGTTGAGAAACAAAATGAAATTTTCTCATTTATCGAGTTGTATTTTAAGAAGAGTATATAAAAATTGAAAAGAGATTTTTTAATCTCTACAGAATTTAGGCTAAATGAAGATGCATAAGATTTTACTTGAGTAAAAATAAGTTCTTGACCTACTTCTTTAATATCATCTTCAACTTCAGTAAGTGTTTCAATATCTTTCTCATTGATAAAATTGTCAATCCATTTTTTTAATACGCAAAGGTATTGATAATAGAAACCTCTATTGGTTGCAATAGCATCTGTTTGGACTTCGAATATTTCAATTATTTTTTCATTCATTAATTAAAGCGTGATTTTTTAGAGTTATTTGTTAATTGGTTTATCAGACCAATAATAGCATAGACCTTCAAATTTCTCAATTTTAGTGTAAACATCATCATCTAAAAATTTTGAATATGGGCTAATCTTATAATCAAGATTAGACTTACTACATATGGATTTTGTAGGAATGCAAGCCATCACAGGTGTAATATAGCCATTTTTTATATCGGAATAATGTTTGTTATTTGGGATTTTGATAGTGCATATTATTTGCTTGTTTTCAATTGATGGAGTGGGTTCAAATTTATCTTCTACAATTTTTCTCTTAATGTAAATAACACCATCGAATTGAGAAATATCCTGAAACTTTGGTTTTTCCTCTTGCCTCTCATAATTTGTATTTAAATATTTTTTTTGATTGTCTAGCCAAATTTTAAAAGCTTCACGATTTGTTGGAATCTCATCAAAACTTAATAACCACTTTTGCAAATCTTTAATGTGGCCAAAGCAACTTACTCTAACTTCCTTGTCTTCCATGTTCCATGAAAGTGTAAATGAAATCACTTTATCTAAACCTCTTTCAGTTATTTTATCAAATATTTTTTTAATTGCAAGTAGCGTGATTTTTACATCCTCTTGAGGATTATCATCACTGTGAAATATGCATGGAATATTCCAATAATCATCTTCTATGACTCCAAAGAAAGTATCTTCTTTAATAAAGAGATTTTTGTTTAATCTATCTAATGCTTTTTTAATTTCTAAAATATCATACTCAAGAACTGATTGGCTTTCACCATTACTTTCCATAACATCATATATAGATACACTGTGGCTATATTCTTCAAAGCCTTCATTTTTTTGATGATAGGATACTAAAAGTCTAATACCATCTCCCTCGTCAATGCTTTGAGGTACCAACTCTTGTTGCAATGTTTTTTTTGTGTGCTCACTTCCAAATTGAGATTTTGGTTTATCTATATCAAAATACTCATAGATTAATGGGTTGCCTTGCATGTACTTTGTGATTAGAATTTTCCAATCTTTTAGTTCAAGTTTACCATCTATTCTAAACAGTTTAGTATAATCACTTCTTCTTCCAAATTCAGTCATATTTTGGTCTATCCTGTCAAAATATAAATCTGATGAATATCCTCGAATAGCTCCATCAAAATGAACAAACGTATTTTTAGTGGTATCGTAAATAGAATGAACATACCTGCACCCAAAAAAATCTTCTAAAGTTGGAGCATTTTCTTCTCTTAATTCTTCTAATTCAAATTCTTTTAGTTCTTTGTTTTTTTTCCAATAGAACTCTGTTGCTGATACTTCGTAATAACTTTTTTCAAAATCACTACAGATGTGTTTAGTAAGTCCTGGTCTTATGTTTGCAATGTCGTCATCATATTTTGGGCCAAACCAAAACTCTAACTCAATAGCTTGTAGGAAGGTAGGAGCATACCCAATGATATCCCAATCAAGCCCTATTTTAAGAGTAACTTCTTCGTTGTCCTGATGAGACATTAATTCGTCTAAAAACAAGTAATGAAAGTTATTGAGTCTGGACAATGATTTTCTAAAATAACTATGAGAATATATACAAAGTGGTAATGAATTGTGTACAAAAACACCATGAAATTTATAAGTAAAATTTTCTTTTAAATCTGCTATTTTTATTAATCCGTCTTTATCTTTTAATTTAGTAAGCTCTGGAAAAACAGTAGCCAATATGTTTTTGTCTAATATGGCAAGTGTACTAGCTGATAAATATTTGTAATTTTCTGAAACTTTGTCTTTTAATAGTTCAAGTAATGCACCATTATTTTTATCGACATCATCAGTAACATTTTTATAAGCACTATATCTTTTAAAATTATGTATCTGTTTGTTTTCTTCATCAGTTTCTGGGATTAATGTTATTCCTATATTTCTCACTAAATAAGGTTCAAAATATAATGCATAAGGAATCATACAGCCAATAGGACGATGCATGTCGTGACCAAGATGCATTGGGACACCTTCTGTCGCTTTCATCCACATCATGTCTTCCATTGTGGAGATGGGAAAGAAATATCCGTATTTGTTTATTTGGTCAGAGTTTAATACTGAAAACGACTTATTCATACATCAAAAATTTAAGAATGAAAGTAGGTTTTATACAAACAAAAAAAGCCAATGAAAATCCATTAGCTTTTGTAAAAATCTATATCTGGGTTAATCGTTTTTAAAGATAATTAATTTTTAATCAATTTGAAAACGAGTTTTAGGTTACAAAATATTAACACATTACAAATTTCGTAGAGTTTGATTGTGGTTATTGACAATTTGTCAGAATATTGCAAAAAACTAATTAAAATTGTCAGCAATTATATGTTGGAGAACTTATTGATGTAAATGTTAAAGAAATTATAATAATTGTATGCAAGACCAACCAAGACTAAAAATATTATCCATTGATGGAGGAGGAATTAAAGGTGTTTTTCCTGCAAAGTTTCTAGCCTTAATAGAAGAGGAAATTGGAGAAGGCCAAATACATAAGCACTTTGATGTAATTAGTGGTACATCTACTGGTGGTATTATAGCACTTGCTCTTTCCTTAGGTGTTCCAGCAAAAAGGATTCTTGAACTTTATAAGGACAACGCAGACACTATTTTTGGAAAGATAAGATATAATATTTTTAGACGAGCCTTTTATAGTAACAAGCCATTAGAACAATTACTTAAAGATATTTTTAAGGAATATCATGTCGAGGAAGGTCATCCTAGAATAGATCATGCAAAAACTAAACTGTTAATCCCTATCTATAGTTTAATGGATGGATCAACACAAGTACTTAAAACACCACATGCTTCAGATTTGATTCTAGATAAACATATACCTATGTATATGGCAGCAATGGCAACATCTGCAGCTCCAACTTTTTTTAATTCGTATTCTAGTAGTTTCAAAAAAATAGATTCAACAACCATTGAGAGTTTTACAAATAAAGTAGATGGAGGTGTTTATGCTAATAATCCAAGTATGATTGCTTTAATTGAAGCGCAAACCAGATTGGAAACAGAGCTTTCTGATATCGATTTATTGTCATTAGGGACTGGTCAAAAAATATTTTCTAATGCAAAGAAGAAAAAACGATGGCAAGTGTTTTATTGGATCTGGAAAAAGAGAATTATAGAATTGTTTATGCAAAGTCAGTCACAAATTGTACATAACTCTATTTCTGTCCTTAATAATTTTAACCCTGATTTTAATTACCACAGAATTGATTTAGAGTTTGATGACAATTTTAAAGTGGCTATGGATGAAAAAGACGCAAATAAATTAGAGGCTTTAGCAGAACGAGCAACTAGAGAATACCAAAAAAATTGCAAAGATGTATTGGATACCTATTTTAGCAATAGGTAGTTACCTTTTGCTCAAAGAAAATAATAAAAAACCGAAGAAGAAAATATATAATATGGCTAACTGTAACAAACTTTTTAAAGACTATAACGATAATTTAACTATCAAAACAGCAAAGAAAAATCGTCTTAAGGAATCAAAAAATGTATTGAGAGAAAGAATCAGAAAATACTTCAAAGATAATCATCTAGAATATGTACCTGAGTTTTATATTCAAGGTAGTTACAAGATGAAAACTACTATTGAAACCAAAGATGATGATTGTGATTTAGATGACGGAATTTACTTTAAAAGAGAGGTTGGCGTAACAGGAACAACTCTACAGAAATGGGTTAAAGATGCTGTCACAGGTTCTACATCAACCGATCCTCAACATAGAAAAAAATGTATCCGTGTTGTTTATGCAGGTGATTATCATATTGATTTTCCAGTTTATTATTTTCAAGATGATTGGAGTCATCCTCGTCTAGCGGTTAAAGAAGAGGGTTTACAAGAAAGTGACCCAAAAGAGGTTGTAGATTGGTTTGCTGGAGCCAAAGATAGTAATGGACAATTAGTTAGAATAGTTAAGTTTTTGAAAGGTTGGGGAGATTTTAAAAGGAATAAAATGCCTAGTGGTCTAGCCATGTGTATACTTGTAGAAAAAAATATAAAATATAACGATAGAGACGATGTTTCAATGAAAGAAACGTTAGAGGCTATAAAGGAGTCCTTAAATTATAATTTCGAATGTATTGTTCCTGGAACGCCTTATGACGATTTGTTTTCTGATTATGACAATGCTAGAAAAAATAATTTTCTTTCTAATCTAGATAGTTTTATTGAAGATGCTACTAAAGCAATTGAAAATGAACCTAATCAAATGAAAGCTAGTAAGTTATGGAGAAAACACTTTGGAGATAAGTTTCCGTTAGGAGCAGATGAAGATGTTGACGCTAAAGAAAGTGCTTTAAGAGCACAATCTACTAGCATACTTTCTGGCGAAGCCTATACAACGAGAGATGGAGCAGTTAGTGATTCTGGTAGTGTAAAAAATAAACCGCATACTAATTATGGCGGGGAGTAAATTTCATAAGAAGAGAAGTCAAAAATCGTTGAGAGCTGATTTAATCAAAAGAGCAATCTTAATCCGAGAAAAAAAATTACTGGAAACACATTTTGATTTTTTGGAATGCAAAATAAGTAAAGGCTCTCTTATTGTAAAAGGTATTTGTAAGCCTACAGATCAATCACCTGAATATCGATATACAATAACTTATAATGCAGTAAAACCTCCAAAGGTTTTAGTTGATGAACCACAAATTGAGTATAATGACGAAATACATATGTTTCCATCAGATAATTCACTTTGTCTTTACCATGCTGAATCAGATGACTTAGTTTGGAACTCACGAAATCACAACATTTACGATACAATAATTCCTTGGACACAAGAATGGTTTATTTATTTTGAACTATATAACATAACTGGTAAATGGGAACACCCACATATCGATCACAGACTTAATAAATTAATGAAATGAATTACGAAAATAGAATTTGTTGCTTTATTGATATTCTTGGTTTTCAAGAGCATGTAAACGAAACCATTAATGATGATGAAGACAATGTTAAAAAAATTAAAAGCATCAAGCAAATCATTGATATAGCCAGAATGATTGTTATTGATTATGATAGCGGAGTTTCGAAATCAAAAAAAGTAACACAGTTTTCTGATTCAATAGTTATTTCATTCAAGATTGAAGAGAAAAGTGAGGTTTTCTATACATTACTTGACTTATTACATATTGCTTTTGAATTTTCCAATAAAGGATATTTGGCTAGAGGCGGAGTTTGCCTTGGTAAAATGATTCATACAGATGATTTTATTTTAGGACCAGCTTTGGTTGATTCTTATATCTTGGAATCGAAAAAGGCAATCTATCCAAGAATTATAGTAGACCCAGAAGTTATTGCAGCTGGAATGATATTTAAAAGTGATCATCATGATACTGAATTCGAGAAGGAAAGCATACTAGAATGTTTGAACAAAGATGATGATGGCTATTACTATATTGATTTTATTGAAAAAGCTAATTTTGAACTTGATGAGCCAAACTATGATTTACTTCCATATTTGTTTAATTTAGAAAAACTAATTAAAGCTGGTTTAGGTTCTTCAGATGAAAGAGTTAAAATAAAATATGATTGGTTAAAAGTAAAATACAATAGTTACATACTTCAAATCTTGAATAATATAAAAGATTTGGATAGTATTGATGAAGACTACGAATTATTGGAAGCTTCTAAGAACCTCAAGCCAATTAAAAATTAGATGCAAGAAATAACCTTTATTAATCTATCAAAAGAAAAATCCAAAGATTTACACTTTGATATTTTTGAAAATGCTAAAAACTTAAAATCAGATTCTTCATTATTAGTTAAAAAGAATGCATCTTACAGTAGTGCAAGTTCATTATTAATATTAAGTTCTGAAGAAGTCATTAAAGCAATATTAGTGTTATTGCATAGTCATGGATATAGGGTTTATTTACTTAAAGATGCAAAAGAATTTTTTAAAAACCATGAAATAAGGCATTCACTACAAATGCTTATTGAAACTGGAATGTCTTTATTCGAAACAGTTGACAAATGGGAAAGTAGAAAGCTTAAAAAACAGCCTCCAAAAACTTCAAGAAAGTGGCTTAATAATACATTACAATTTTTATCTGATGCTGCTTTTGTTTTATCAAATGTAAGTACAGCAATGAGTAGAGTCGAGGGAATTATAAAATTTAATGATTTAAAGAATTCGGGTTTCTATGTAGATTACAAGAACGAGATTCTAATACCAAAAGAAACTGTTGTTCAAGAAGATTATAATTCGATTTTAGATACTTCAAATAGACTTATTATATTTTATAAGCAATTAAGAATTATATTTCATCCTTCGATAACAAAGCATTTGTCAAAAGACAAGGTTGAAGAAGTAAAAAATGGATTACATGTTTTCATAAATGACGCATTAAAGGACTTTTCTTTTAGGGAAATAAATAAGATTAAGTAGATATCTTCCCCCAAACCAAAGGATGCTCACTAGCAGCAATATTTTTACTAGTAACAGATTTATAAATAGACCACTGTGGGCGTTTTTCAGGCCACATCGCTCTGCGATTTAAGCCACTATCTTTCATTTTATTGAATAAAGCCGGCGAGAACAACATATAATCTTTCTGCTTAATATTTACACCCATTCTGTAAGCACCTAATCTAAAATAAGTGCCATCGTTTCCCTTATCAATATCCACTTCAAAAGAGAGATGCTTTGTAATATCTTTCAGGTCTGTATCTTGGATTAAAGGCGATAGGGAATTACAATAAGATGGTGCGTTAAATGTACCAGCAATTATGACATTGTTTTTGCCTTCAGCTATCAACTTTTTGTAAACTTCAGCAATTTTATAAACTTGTTTTTTTCTAATATTATCAGCTTGCTTTTTGTCTTTTGTTTGCTTTTGGAGGTAAGCATTAAGTAACCAGATTTTTTCTTTTAATGGTGTGGTAATTTCATATTCAATGAGGTTTTTACCATCATCGTTAATTATGGTATTAATGTTATGGGTTCTAACAGCTTCAAGTTTGTAACCTTGTCGCAATGCAATTCCCATTTCTAAACTATTCATATCATTACCTTGAATCACAAAAGAGTGCGTATAAGGTTTGCAATCAAATTTTGGTAAAATGAGTTGATTGAAATCTTCAAAAGATGCTCTGTCTTCTATTTCCTGAAGTAATAAAATATCAGGATTTACATCTGCAATGACTTGTGCTTTATGATTTGTTGCATCAGGATGTATTGGAACGGTTTGAAGTTCTATCCATCCGTTCCAATTTGTGAGTTTGCTAGCTTTGTTTTCAATAGAATGACTTAAGCCTTTCATATACAAAAAACCTGCTTTTCTTCGCAAAACTGCATAAGGCCGTGGACTTGGTTTTTCAAAGCCAATTAAAAAAGATAATTCCTGAATTCGATTTTGTTGGTTCAAGGATTTGGAAGGTTGGAGCATTAACATATCAAGTTCTGATATCCAATCGGTAATCTGTTTACCAATAGGTTTTTCTATTAGGCTTTTGTCCCTGTGAAAGAGATTTTGGATGTTAAAGGTTGCTATTTTCATGATGGGTGGTTTTTATTTTCGTTTATCGTTGGTGTCTTTGTCAAATGCTACGAGGTTGAATAATTGACGCATTCTGCTTCTTACTCTATTGCCATATAAACCTTCTAATTCTTCGGCATTGAGGTTTGTTGTTGCATGTGTTTTTATTTTGTGGTCTATAAAAAGTTCGTGACGAGAGAGCAAGATTTCGCCCATGACATTGCAATCTTTTCCATAGTGTCTTCCTATAGGTTCCACACCCAAATCGTCAAAACAGAAAAACTGCCTAGAGCCATAATCTTCAATGGTTTTGTAACCAATATGATTAAAACCAAATACAATATTTCTGGAAGGAATGAGGATGTATGGTTTTTGCAACGGGACGATGTGTTTTAGCAATAACATGAGGCTTGTTTTACCACAGCCAACAGGCCCAGAAAGTAAAATACCTTTGTCGATGTCTATGTCATTTTTTTCGCAATTCTCTTTGTCTTTTATGAAGTAATGGCAGAGTTTTAATATGATTGAATGGTCTTCGTCATATATTTTGAAATCCTTGCCAAAGAGCATTTTCCCTTTGGCATCGAGATATATTAAGATTTTTTCAAAATCGTAAATCACTTCTTTACCATCAAAGGTACCGATGGAATACGTTTTATATTCTTCGGCAATTTTACAAGGGTTGACCATAATCTTTTTGTTTAGTGGTTCGTAGGTTGTCCTTATTTTGAGACACTGCATCAACAGTTTCAAATTCATTTGCTTTTAACATCCAATTGCTTGCAGTAGCTTGCCAATCTTCAATTTTTATTTTGCCACCAATCTTCCAACCGATACCTTGATAATGGTTGAAGAATTTTTTGGCCTCATTAGCTGGCCATTTTTTGCTTTTAAAAAAGTCAATGACTTCAATTTCATTTTTTGGCAGCTTAGTTTTATTAATGTTTTCTATTTGTTTATTACTGTTTGTATTAGGTACTAATGCTTGTTCAGCACTTGTTTCAAACTCATTCACAACTTGTTCAGAAGTTGTACCGAAAATGAGCATCTTGATTTTACTTCCTTTATACGGATTGTGTGACGGCATATACTTTAGATATTTCCATGTATTCATTTGTTTTAAACAGCGATGATACGTTGCTTTCGAACCAATTTTTGAAAGCTGCATTATTTCTTGTCTGTCGATGTAAAATTCCTTTGGAAATCGGTTGATATTCCAAAATTGAAACAAAGCCATATATAAGCTGATGTGAGTTGGATTCAACTTTTTGTCTGCATAGAATTTTTGAAATACAGTATTGAGATGTTTTATATAATTCATACATCATTAATCGATTTTATGATGCACTCGATTATCATCCATGACCTTTTGTATTTCTTCGGAATCGTAAAAGATGATACCGCCAACTTTGGTGTAGGGAAGTGTACCATTGATTCGGAGATTTTGCAATGTACCTGGACTAATTTGAAGGAAGTCCATAACTTCGGAAGACTTTAGATACTTTTTTAGAGTTCCTTTGGTTTGATTGCTTAATAGTTTTTTGATCTCATCGAGTAATTCTAATTTGAATTCTCGAAGATCGTCTGTTGTGATAATGCTTGTTGGCATAGTAGAACTGTTTTTTAGAAAGGAACTACCATTTAGTTTAAACTTTAAAATGATAGTCCCTGACCTGATTTGACTTTCGTTCTACAAATTTGTTGCTTATTATTGGCTAAACATCAATAGTCAATCAAGAGGTGGGAATTATTTACGGTCATAAATTTTGATTGGTTTTTTTATGAAGAAGGACCTGTTTAAATGATGTTGAGCTTCATTTTATAGTAAATATTATGACGCTATTGATTTAAAATCAAATTCCCAACTTGGGTTGAACTTGGGATTATTCATCGGAATCTTTGAAACGTCTTATTAGCATTTCAGTTAACTTGTCCAAGAATTTTGTTTTACTACATTTTCGTGCTCTAATTTCTATAAATGTGTGATAGTAATTTCCAAGTTCAATATTAAATATCTGTTCAAACATGGAAGCCAATTCCTTGATGTCAGCAGTACCGCTATTAATTACGCCACTGCTGTGCAGCGCATAGATCAATTCAGTTAATTCTGTTTTGCTTCCCGTCCAGAAAAGCTTTGAAGATGATTGCTTCATGGTTCTAATTTTAGTATCTGTGTTGGTCTGTAATTTTTCTATCTCTTGTTGTAAATAAACAATTAGCATGTCGTAAGCCATGATTGTAGCAACCGTAGTATCTTGACATGTAGAAAATTGTTCGTCTATATAAAAATGGAAGGATTCGGTGGGCAATCGTAAATCGGATTTACCTCTAATAAAATATTCTTCATCTAATGTAGTTGCGCCTCTACGGTAGTAATGATAGAATTCTAAATTATCATTGAAGAATACCTGCAACTTGTTGATGTGATTGTTTAAGTATTTTATTTGAAATTTAGAGCTGCTTCTAGGGCGTTTACTCTCAATATTAAATAGCCTTACATAGTAGATGAGTTTACTGAAAATTTGTGGTTTAATATGCTTGAAGAAGCTGATTTCTTCATTTTTTGAGTCAAACCCTTTTTCAATGACTTTTTTTCGAAGTTGTTTAATGCATTTTTCGGTATTAGTAATACCATGTTCCGCTTTATATAGAATATCATCAGTGCGGGATTCCAAAGATTCCAGCTTTGTTTCAAATTCTGATATCAATTCTTGGTAACTCATGCCTATATAAAGCAATATGTTTCATTTTACTATCGAGATTCTAGTATGCCCATAAGTTCCAAGGTGTAATTATCAGAAGTTTGAATGTACGCATACTTTTCTTCGACAATAGCACCAAGTTTTCTTTTTTCAAAAGATGCAGTCATTCCCAAATCAATATGTTGAAATTTCAAATGAATAGCTCTTTTGATGGTTTGATATAACAATTGTCGGTAGGTATGGTAGATTTTAAGATAGTCATAGTCAATTCCGACTAAAGAAGGCACATAGGTCTGATTGTTGTTTTTATAGCAGAACATGACACCAATAATTTTTTTAGGATCTTTAGGGTTCCAAATGATTATGAATTCCCAATTTGGATGTTGAGACATATTTTTAAATAACTTTACTGGATATGAAAAGGTGTTCAATCCTAAATTATTTTGGCGCACGTTTTCGTACAATCCTTGAACTTGGATTAATTGGGTCTTGTTAAGTTTCTTAAGGATTGATACATTTAAAGAGGGTTCGTGAGCCAAAATATCCTTTCTTAAATGTTTTTTGCTTCTTGATGAAAGTCTGGATGTGTATTGTTGAATAGATTCGTTGTCTTTTAAATGGATTTTGCAAGAGTTGGGCATTTGAATCCTAACAAACCCTTGCCCTTGAAAATAACTATGCAGCTTATTATCTTCATTAAAATCACGTAATACGACCATTTTGGAATTTGAACTTTGTTCTAACTTTTCCAAAGATTGCATAAGCTTATTTAAGGCATCATTCTTTAGTGGATGTTTATCATCTACATAAAGATGATTTCCCTCGGTAAATAGACATCCTAAGCTTAATACCTTCGATGTCATATAATATGGGTCTGCTTTTCGCTCTTCTTCAATAGTTTTAGAAGCAGTAACATTTGCTAGCATATCATCTTTCCATAAGGATGAGGATACTAAAGCCGCCAAAACTGGATTGCTTTGTTGATCGAAAATCATTAAATACCAAAATTCCCAATTGTTTTCTTTCAACTCATTATTGCTGAATGTTTGTTCCAGAAATTTAAGTCCATCCCAATCATGAACACCATAATTTCCAACTAACTCATTCCAAATGTGCTTGTCTATTTTTGAAATAGTATTTTCTAACTGTATGCTAAGGTTTTCACTGGATGTTTTTTCAGATTCCGATTTAGTTTCCAATTTGAATGCTTGGTAAACACGGCGTAAGTTTGTATGTGTTTCTTCAATAGCTTTTGGTAAGTGATAGGTCATGGCATCGACTAGAGCTTTTATTTCTTGATGCTGATTATGTCTGGATATCGTAATTCTCACCCCTGTGTTTTTTACTGGCACAGCTGGAAAAAGTCCTAGATTTACATAAAACCCTTCTTTCATTAAACGATTTACAAAATTATAACCGGTTTTTGGCATTCCTGTTCCTATGAAGAATACTGGTGAGATATTTTTATCAATTAGAGGTAACTCTGTTTGCTCTAACAATTCATTGAAATACTGAACTCGTTCTTTCAAGTCATTTTGAAGTTCATAGATTTCTGGAGTTAAATGAATTTTAGCAGAAGCTGTTGCCGCTGCAACGGAAGCAGGCTCAAGTTGTGCCGAGAACGTCAAGGGTCCGCCAAAAGTCTTTATTTCTTGATACATTTTTTTATTAGAACATACTAGTACAGATCCACTCGCTCCAAATGTTTTACTTAAAGTTCCAAACAAGAGCATGTTTTCTGACAGTTCATCTAATTCATTCATCACATAACCAGTACCATTCTTGCCAATCCAACTCATTCCGTGTACATCGTCAAAATATAGATGTAGTTGAGGATATTTTAGGCTTAGAGCTTTTAAATCCTTTATAGGAGCAAAATCACCATACATGGAATAGATACCATCAGCCATATACCAAATTCTATTTCTAGTATTGGTATAAGACTTTATTTTGTCTTCCAACATATTTAAGTCATTATGTCGAATCATATCAATGGGAACACTTCTTGTTTTTAAAACTTTGGCGGCACTTTGAACACTCCAATGCACTTGATGATCCAGAATAATAGCATCTTGATCTTTCACAGCGCTTGGAATGACACCCAAGTGGCCTAAAGTGCTATTCTTTGTGATGACAACAGGGTTTTGATACATCTCAGAAACCTTTTCCTCCAGTTGCTTGTAAAGAGGATTGGAAATGTACGATTTCGATAGCGGGAATTGAGTACCATATCTCTTAATGGCACTTATGGCAGCTTCTTTTAATCGAGAGTCCTGTTCCAAACCTAAATATCCAGTAGTGCCAAAATGAAAGAGGTTTCTGTTTTTTACACCAATAGTTCTTCCAGAAAAACTTTCCCCTTCAGCGTATAGATGGAGTACGCCTTCATCTATTGCATCAGTAAATACATCATTTACTGTATCTAAAAAATTGTTGTGTTTGATTTTTGCCATCCTAATGAGTTTTGTGAATTTTAATTTAATATCTTTCAAGGGAGATTAAAAAATTATACTTATCTATAATCCCTTAGAAGCAAGTGTTAATCCTTTGTAGTCAAAGAATAATCCATATTGGCTAATGTTAATTGAAATAAGTGTAACTGTTGTGTTGATTATTTTGTAAATTTATTAATAGTAATTAACCAGTTTTCTTATCATTATGTCAATACCTCTTGAAAACGCATATGCGACCTACAAACTAGAGAATGGAATATTATATGTGGTGTATAGTAAAGACGTGATTTTAGATTTACCAGCAGCTGTTTATATAGTAAAGGATAGACTTTCCATGCATGAAGGGCGTTTTTTACCAGTATTATGTGATATTCGTCAAATAAAAGAAATAAACAAAGCTGCTAGGGCATATTTATCTATTGAAGGCTCGATTTTGATTAAAGCGGTCGCTTTTATTGTAGACTCTCCTGTATCTGAAATGTTATCAGAATTCTACTTACGAACAAGTAAACCCCCAATCCCAACAGAGTCTTTTAATACTATGGAAGAAGCATTAAAGTTTTTAAATAAATTCAAATAATCTATTCCATTATAGGTGATAAAGACATTAGTTTTTTATGGATTAAAACGAATAAAAATTAATTCAAAATGGATGATGAGTTACAGCAAAGAATGCAGGTTATTAATGAGATGCTATTGGAAATGGCTTCTGGAAATTTCTTTTATCGTATAAAGCGCTCTCCAAAGAACGATAATATTGAGGCCCTTGTTGTAACATTAAATATGTTGGCAGAGGAAATACAGGATACTATTATTCATCAGGGTTACGCAAATACAAATAAAACCATTCTTGATATTGTACAAATGAGCTTTGTTCTTGATGCAAAAGGGTGTATTAGAATGGTTAACCAGAAAACCTGCAATATACTATCTAGTCTCTATGATGATATTGTTGGAAAATCTTTTGAAAGTTTCTTGTCCCAAGCGTCCATACCCAAGTGGAAAGCTAAATGGAATAGAATTAAAGAAAAAGAAATTTTTGATACTTCTATAAATTTAAAATTCAAATCCAAAGGGGATCTAATTATTCCTAAAATAGCTTACCTCACAACATTTAATTATAGTGATATTAAAGATAAATGGACACTGATAACAATCATTCATCATTCTAATTTTCAAAATCAGTTAGATTCTGACTTGAAAAACAGGGTCGTCAAACAAGCTAAAAAGAATGAAGAAATCTCTTCGGAAAGCACAAATAAAATTTCAAAACCAAAGTTGAGGTTAAGTTTTGAGGATATACGTAAAATAAGAGAAGGACACGATATTATCATCAATAATTTAGAAAGAGATTTTCCTTCCCTTAAGGATTTTGCTCTACAAATAGGAACAAATGAATTTAAATTGAAATACGGTTTTAAAGAACTGTATGGAACTACTGTCCATCGTTTTTTAATGCAGGAACGTCTGCGAAAAGCTCAAATGATGATTCAATATAGCGATGTGTCTCTTAAATTAATCGCATATATGGTCGGGTTCAAAAGCATGCCTCATTTCTCTAGATCATTCAAGAAACGATATGGATATTCTCCAAGCGCTCTTCGAAAGAATTCTATAACTAACAATAGTTGAATTTCCCAATCATTTCATTTAATCCTTTTTAGATAAGAGGTTAAACTTTTAAATCAAAATTTACTTAGGAACTTTATCATATCAAGTTAAAAGATATGAAAGCAACTAGATTGATATACCAATACATACCAAATATATGTATTGTTCTTTATATAATATTATTTGTGTATGCTGCCACAAGTAAGTTTCTTGACTTTTATGATTTCAAAGTTCAACTTGGACAGTCACCTGTCCTTACTGCTTATGCCGATTGGGTGTCTTGGGGGATTCCCTTACTCGAATTGGCTATTGCTGGACTATTTTTATTTTCCAAATATGTGCTTTTAGCTTTTTATGCTAGCTATTCATTAATGATAATGTTTACGACTTATATTATCGTAATCTTGAATTTTAGCGATTTCATTCCATGCTCTTGTGGAGGTGTACTAGAGAAATTGAGTTGGACAGATCACATAATATTCAATGTTATTTTTATTGCTATTGCAGTTGTTGGTGTTAAGTTTTCTGAGAATCAATTGAATTCAAAATTTGGAAATTTATGAAAATCAAAACTCTATTTATATTATTAATACTTGCAGTATCCAGTATCACTGTCGTTGTGGTTTTATTTCTACTATCCGAACATGAAGTACATCGTAATAATGCGTTTGTCAGAAGATATCCACATCATCCAATTACAAAAAAATATGACCTACCTATTAAGTATAATTCCTATTATGTTTCTGGATTTGATAATGACATATTGTATTTAGGGAATAACACTGCACCATTACACCTCTTGGAAGTAAATCTAAAAACAAAGGACACCAACCATATACAGATTAGAATGAAAAGTAAAGATTTGACCTTTCAATCATTAAAGGTCAAGATGCAGCCTCCGTATTTTTTTATAATGGATGGAAGTGTTCCATGTATATTTCGTGGAAAAATTGGTGATTGGAATGCTCATCTTTGGATGAAAGATAAAGCTTACTTCAACAAAGCTATGCCAGTTGACAGTAATAAGATATATATAAATACAATTAGTAGTAAAACCCAAATGACCACTCTTGGGCTCATTGAAAGACAAGAAAATGAAAATATAAATATTGTCCTAAATACAGACATTCTTGAAAAACAAATCGATGGTGTGTTTGATGTTGATGGAATCATGACTATTTCTCCGAATACAGGAACACTTGGATACGTCTATTTCTACCGCAATCAATTCATGGTGATGGATTCCAACCTTAAACTGATTGAAAGACAGCATACTATTGATACCGTTCAAAGGGTGCAAATAAAAGTAGCAAACTTGAATGATAATCAAATATCAAAGATGAAAGCTCCTCCAATGATAGTTAATAAAATGGCATTTATGTATAATGATTTACTTCTAATTAACTCAGATAGATTGGGAAAGTATGAAGACGAAGATATGTTAAAGGAAGCCTCAATAATCGATGTGTATAATTGGCAGAAAGAATCTTATGAATTTAGTTTTTATTTCTACCATATAGGTAAGGAAAGTGTCAAGGAATTTGCAGTATTTAATGATTATTTGATAGGATTGATTGACGACAAATTATCCGTATATGAGATTGGAAAGAAGCAATTCAATCAAGTATCAATAAAACAAAAGACAATTAGATTATAAGAATTTAAGAATAGATAATTTCTACTGGCCAGTAGCGGGGGTTGAGATTGAAAACCCGTAAAAAAGAGTAAATCACATTTTTTAATTTAATTTATTTTATTATGAAAACTCAAAAATTAAAATTTTTTGTCCCAGTTTTGGCAATAATCTTTGCCATTTCTGCAAGTGCATTTACTACTACCGATAATTCGGAAGTAGATGAGAATTTTACCATGATTACAGGTTACACTGCGAATGCTATTCCAGGGCTGCCATGTGATGAAGTTACAGTCGATTGTAAAACTTCAGGAACTCAAATATGCACCATCGGTGCAAATAATGATCCAGTTTATAAAATTAAGAATGGAACTTCTTGTGTTAGTCATCTATTTAGACTTTAGTTAAAATAAGTTTCACTTTTTATTTTTGGGCTGTCTACAAAGCATCTATGGTTTTGGGAAAAATTGAATTTATGGTATTTAAATATTACCAGATGTTTCGTCTTTTTTATAGACTACTGTTTTTTAGACAGCCTTTTTATTTCTGTTAAGCAGAAAGTTAAATGAGCTAATGTAATTTTGTCTTCTACCCATTCTAAACTTACAGTGATATCTTCTTGAAGAAACAACAATTCAGATATTAGCAAGCTTTTAGAAAAGCCATTATAAAAGCCATTACTTTCACTTAATCTAATATTGGTATAATTTTTTTCTTGGTTGATTGCTCTAATAAAAATATCTAAATATGCTCTTTGTAGTTCCTGTTTGCGCTGGTTAATTAAGAAAATCTCATTACGCTGCAATTTATTGAAGAGACCAGTTCTTAGTTTTATTAGTAAACTTCTTATGATTCCTTTATATGTCGAATTATTTTCCATTTCCTCAAGCCTCTTCATTCTGTAAGGTTCTATTAATTCTGATAATAGTTTCAATTGATATTCCATCAATTTATTGGAGTCTGTTGAATATTGTATTCTGGATGAATATGACGGATTTGATAACCACTCTGGAACTTCAAATGCATTCTCAAGCAAGAACTCCAAAGCTTCAACTTGAATGTCATAGGGTATAGGGGTATATACTGCTCCCGATTGAGTACCTGATTTATATTGAATAGTATAACCACCAATCAATGATATGACTTGTTTCATCTGATGATACCATAATTCCAAAGTCTTGTTATGTAGTCTTTCCAGAAACGCATTGTCTTTTTGGTTTTGATTAATCTTTGGCAAAAGCCCTATAACTCTTTTAATGTTTTTTAGGCCAAGTTCCGTGCTTTTTACAGGATCGTTATTTTCAACGACCTCGTTTGTACAGCCCGGACCAATTGTTTTAAAATAATCATTATTGTAGCGATACCAAGAAATGCTGTCTTGCAACTGCACTAATTTTTCTAATTTTAACAGTGCTTCATTTTGGTTTATAATATCATCAAAAATTTGATAACCCCATTTTATTTGATATGCATCTGCGGGGCCTACTTTTTGAATAAGTAAGGATGGTGGAATACTATCTTCTGGCTGAACTATATAGTTGTGTCTGGCATAACTCATGATACTGGGAGTGTGTCCCATACTTTGCAACCATTTTTTATCTCGCATTTTTTCAAAAGGGTAAGCATATTCCCCATAATTTGCGTCTTTAATACCAAAGGCATGTCCAGCTTCGTGGGCTGTCAAAGATTGTAACAGTTCTCCCATAAGATCATCAGGAAAGGGGTATTGTTGCGCTCGTTTATCTAATGGAGCACATCTAATCAGATAGATGTCCGATAAAGCTTGATAAGAACTTCCTATGATTATATCTGATTTTAAAATCTCCCCTGAACGAAAGTCTACAATATTGTTGACCGTAGAACCTCCTTTGTTCTCACTTCCACGTATGTCCGTATAGTTTGCCCATCGTATTATGGAATAGTTAATACTGTTACTACACCAAGTGGAATCATGTACAGGAGGATCCTTCACTTCAATGGCATTTTTAAATCCCGCAGCTTCAAAGGCGGGAAGCCACTCCATTATTCCTGCTTTTATATAAGGTTTCCATTTATTTGGCATATCTGGGTCAAAATAAAATACGATAGGTTTGATGGGCTCGCTTAAGTGCTCATCCTTAATTTTTTTTTCTAAACGCCATCTCATTATACTAGCTT
This sequence comes from uncultured Flavobacteriaceae bacterium, assembly GCA_963975205.1. Lineage (GTDB taxonomy): Bacteria > Bacteroidota > Bacteroidia > Flavobacteriales > Flavobacteriaceae > Pontimicrobium. Next base: position 74,309 of record CAXBFU010000012.1, read on the forward strand.
TAGCTGTTTTTGGATAAGCACTTATGATTCCAAACTCATCTTCATTCTTAAACCCCATGCGGTGATCAAATAATCGAGGTACCATAGGTTCTGGCAGAAGATAGAAGCTAAAATTTACAGCACTGGTTTTTTGATTGTTCTTGTACGACGTCGTTCTTTTGGTCAAAATTACAGTTTCATTTTCCAAATATTGGACACGGTCAATATAGGATTGATTTAAAAGCACATGCTCTGGAGATTCCAAATTCCATTTAATAGCTGTATTTAGAAAGAGGTCAGTTACGTCGATATAAAAGCTTTTATTTGAACTTTTATCTTTTAGGATAGGGAATCGACCAATAATATTAGCTTCATCATGGTAATCATAATTTAAAGGAATGACAACTCCCGATAAGGATTCTATTTGAGGGATTGTTAAAATGATATGGTCAAGATGTTTAGACCAAATCACCTGATGATAACCCACATCATGTCTAACAAAGAGCATTGGTTTTTGCAATGCTTCGACATCTATTTTAAAGAAAAGCCTTTCGCCTTCCAATTGGGTTTCAATACTTTTGTTGACCTGCCCCAATACAGGGCAGGTGACTAACAAAATAATCAAATAAAACAAAAGTTTACATCTGAATTTTAATGGGAGTGCTATTTCAATAAATGATTCACACATATCTTTTTGCTTTTTAGTAACCTTCATTTTGAGGTAACAGGTTTGGATTTAATATTAACTCTGATTCAGGTATAGGAAATAGTATATCCGTACTTTGCCAATTGGGTTTAATGGGAGGTAATACACTTGATGCCCTCCCTGTTCGTTTTAGATCAAAAAAACGATGTCCTTGCTCACTGAAAAATTCTATTCTCCTTTCCTGAAGAATGGCATTTAAAACATCATTTTGATTCAAAGACGTAATCGGTGCTAAGGATGCTCTGTTCCTAATGGCATTTAGAAAATCTAAAGCTTCGGGTAAATTACCTAGTTGTGCATGAGCTTCTGCAGCAATGAGATATAATTCCGTAAGTCTCAATAAGATGGAGTATTCTTCAGTAGTTCCAGTTGGTATGTTGAGTTTGTATTTAAAAGGATAATACCAAGTCTCTACGCCATCAGTTACTGAACCGACCCAATTGTTGAATCTGGCATCGCCTGATTCAAAGTCGTTTATTAAATAGTTTGATATGGCAGAGTTAGGTGGTGGCGTAGTAACAAAAATAAAAGTGCCAGCTTCTCTGGTGTTATTACCCGCCATTCCAACATCCAATTGCCATAGGGTTTCGGTACTGCTTTTCAAGAATACTTCAGATAATTCGGTATTTAAGGTGTAGCTTCCATCAGTAATTACACTGGAAGCCTCAGTAAGAGCCAATTGCCAATTTTCAGTATAGAGATATACTCTAGATAACATTGCAGAGGCTACCCAATAGTTGGGGCGTAAATTTGCAAAACTATGGTCTGCTTCCGGAAGTAAGTCCTTGGCATTTAACAGGTCTTCAATAATCTTTTGAGAGACTACGCCCTCATTGAGTCGGCTCACTTCACTATTGATTCTATAGTCAGTTGAGTCGATATAAGGAATAGGTCCAAACAAATTTGTTAAATAAAAATGAATAAATCCTCTTAAAAAGTAAGCTTCTCCTAACAAGCGTGATTTATCATCTGGAGATATTTCGGTGGAGTTTTCAACACCCTCTAAGATTCTATTTGTGGCGTAAATGAGATTATAACTTGTGTCCCACCACTTTTTTATAGAACTGTCGGATGCTAATACATTATTATTCGAATAATTTTGAACTTCTGGCAAAATGGCACTATAAAGTGTCAGTTCATCTGTATAATGTCCCAATCGATAAGAAAGACCTGAAAGACCACCATCAGTAAAAGCATTTTCTCTTAATTGGCTATATATGTGTGCAAATGCTGCATCAACAGTTGTGACATCTTCAAAAACCTCTGTTCCGATTAATTGATTATTGGGTGGCTCAATGTCTACAAAATCTTCGCATGAAGTGAGCATTAGGGCAATCAGTAATAGAATACTAAAAGGCAGTACTCTAGAAATTTTAAATGGTATGTAAATCAATTTCATAATATTGTTTTAAAAGGTTAATTGAGTTCCTATGGAGATGAATCGCAATGGAGGTAAGGTTTGATTATTACGTGTTTCTGGGTCTAAACCAATGTAATTGGTAAGTGTCCAAAGATTCTGGCCTCTTATAAATAAGTCACATCCAAAGCCCAGATCTTCTCGTTTTGATAGTTGATATGATAGTGACAAGGTTTTTAATCTTAAAAAGGACGCATCGGTGATCCCAGCATCACTTCGCTGATAATTTTGGAATGCTTGAAAACCTTCAGGATTTAGTCCAGTTGTAAATTGCTGTATATCGGTTTGGTCTCCCTCATTCTGCCATCGTTGCAATACAAGATTGGGTTGATTTGCCATTGCTCCGGGCAATACACCACCAGTAGACCAGAAATTGTAGCCCTGTTGCTTAGTAAACTGAAATAAGATATCCAGTGAGAACTTTCTATAAGACAAGCTATTGCTAATCCCACCAAAGTATTTTGGATTAAGGTCTTTGATTACTTGGCGATCATCTGGACTGGATATGATGCCATCCCCATTAAAATCCTCGAATTCATAAAATCCAGTTTCTGAACTCACTCCATTTAATTGATACACCTTTATAATGTTTAGAGGCTCACCAATGACCAGCTGATTGACGTATGTTGATCCTTCTAAATCTGGAAATGAAAGTAATTTGTTTTTAGGAAAAGTAATATTAAATGAGGTTGACCACTTGAAATTGTCATTGTTCACATTGATGGTGTTCAGTTCAAATTCCCAACCCGTATTTTCTACGGTTGCGTTTAGATTCGCATTGATTGAACTAAAACCTGTAGTTGCAGGAAGAGGAATACCCACAAGTTGATTGGATGACCGATTTCGATAAAAATTACTACTCACTAAAATGCGATCCTTTAAAATACCGAGCTCTAATGAAAGCTCTAATTTTTTATTTGATTCCCAACTATAGTCTGGATTAAACAGGCGCGTAGGGAATAAGCCAATTGTATTTTGGTATTGTGCGCTTCCAAAAGAATAGGTGTCTAAGTATTGATAATCACCTATTTGGTCATTCCCCGACGTGCCGTAACTAGCTTTTAATTTTCCAAAACTTATAAAAGGAACACTGTTTTTAATTATGTTTTCTTCAGAAAATATCCAAGCAGCTCCAATAGCTCCAAAATTAGAAAACCGCTTATTTGTTCCAAAACGACTAGAGCCGTCTCTCCGCCCTGTAAAATTTACTATATACTTTCCTTTATGATTTAGATTGATGCGTCCAAAAACAGCTTGATAGCGGTATTGTTCTTCAATATCAGCGATGGGAAAAAAAGTTGAAGCTGCAGAAATGTTTTCTATAAAATTGTTGTTTGAAAACCCAAATGCAAACTGCGATATACGACTGTCCTTTTGGTCTTGAAATGATAGCCCTGCTAATGCTTCAATTTTAGTGTCCTTCAAATGATAACTCCAATGTAATTGTGGTTCTATTATCCAAGAGGTTCTTTGAGATGCATTGTGCACCGCATAAGAAGATTCAGGCCCTACACCATAAGCTGGGTCATAAATGGTTGACGGAACCATGTTGATTTCTTTTAAATGGTTTTCGGTATAACCAAAGTTTGTTGTGAATCTTAAGGTGTTCAGTATGTTATAATCAAGGCTAACATTGCTGATGAGTGTTGAAGCATTTGCATCATACATGCCTTCGAACCTACTCAAAGGATTACTCCATGTTGAGTTTTCCCAATTTAAACTCCCGTCCTCGTTATATAATTCTGGGGCATTGGGAGCTAGGGTTAAAGCTTGTAAAACTAGCAAACCATCACCTGGTAAGTTGTTCTGGTTGGAGGTGTAGCTAGAGGAAAACTGAAGGGAAAGTTTATCATTTTTTGATTTATGATTCAAATTGGCAAGTGCCGATATTTTGTTATTATTGAAATCCCCTGGAAAGACACTGGTTTGTTTATGGGCAGTACCGCTAACCAAAAAGCGAGTCTGTTGATTGCCACCTGATATAGAGCCTTGAAAATTCGTGAGGTAAGAGGTTTTTCCAAATAATACCTTTTGCCAGTCAGTTTCCCTAGTGTCATCCCAAGTACCATTAATATCGTAAGCATTGAAAGGAAGCGGGTCAATACCATCATTGGCATAAGCTTCTCTCCTCATGGCTAAATAGTCAGACGTATTGAGTAAATCAAGGGTATTGGAAACTGTTCCCAAACCAGATAAAATATTAAACTGCACTTTCGTGTCTCCATATTTACCTTTTTTTGTGGTTATCAATACAACTCCATTGGCACCACGAGAGCCATAAATTGCGGTAGCATCTGCATCTTTTAGAATTTCAATGCTCTCTATATCTGTGGGATTAATATTGTTGAGTGGGCTTATCGAACCTGGAATAATAATGGAGGCTTGTTCTTCTCCTAAACTAGACGACGAATAGGGTACACCATCAATCACGTATAGGGGATCGTTTCCACCATTACGGATACTATTCTGGCCTCTAATTTTAATATCAAACCCTGCACCAGTCACCCCTGAAGTTTGAGTGATTTCCACTCCTGACACCCTACCTTGGAGTGCGGCCAAAGGATTTGAGATTGGTTGCTGTTCTATTTCTTTTTCTGTTACTTTTACAATACTTCCAGTGCTTTCTTTTTCTTTTACAGAATAATATCCAGCATTGAGCGTCACAACATCTAACTGGGTAACATCCTCTTGTAACTGCACATTAATTTCTTGTCTGCTATCAATGGGTATTGTTTGTGTAACAAAACCAAGAAAAGAAAAGACAAGTGTGTCGTTTGGGTTGGCTTTTATGGTATATGAGCCATCTATTTGAGATATGGCTCCTTCTTTAGTGTTCTGAACCATTATAAGTACACCAGATATAGGTAAACCATTAATGTCGGTAATTATACCTTTAATTTCGATAGGATCTTGTTTTAATGGTTTAGGCTCCTTACGGCTAATGGTTATATAGTTATCTTTTGTAGTTGTAATTTTAAAATCCGTTTTGGTAAGACATTGTTGTAATAATTTTATAACCTTGATGGTGCCCTTTTTAATGGCTACATCTGGTACGTCTCGCAAAATATCAGATTGGTAAATGAATGTGCATTCTGTTTGTTTTCCTATCAGTTCTAAAACCTCGTAAATGGTCATGGTTTTATCTGAATCAATGACGACTTTCTCATTTTGCGAAAAGATCGTGCTTGACGAAAGACTAAAAACAGTAGTACAACATAAGAGTAGTAAAGTTTTCACAATAAACTTTGAAATTTCTTTCCATCGAAAGAAAAGCGTGTTTGTTAATTTTATTTGCATAAATTTGCGTATTAGTTGGTGTAACACCGATTAATGATATAAGGGGATTTAGCTTTGTACTGTCTAGGTAGTGGCTTTATTCCCTTTTCTTATTTAATTGTAATTGTCTTGTTTTCTATCTCATAGGTATTTATAAATTTTGTATTCTTAATTCCATTTAAAATGTCAGATATGGTTTGATTTTTATTCAATACACCGTTAAACTTAACTTTTTCGAGTGCTGTATTTTCGAAGGACACTTCTACATCATACCATCTAGAAAGTACAAGCATGATATCTTTTAAAGGTTTATCCTTAAAACTAAACAGTCCTTTAGTCCATGAGATATAATAACTCACATCTACTGGAGATGTAACTATATTTTTGTCTTCTTTATTTAGAATAGATTGCATACCTGGGTTTAAGTATTCGGTTGTTTTACCTGTTGTAACGGTGACCACACCTTCAACCAATGTGGTATAAACATAATTTTCATCCGCATAAGCCTTTATATTGAATTTTGTACCTAGAACTTCCACGTCTTGCATTTGCGAGATTACTTTAAATGGCATTTTATTATTGACTTTACTTGATGACACATCAAAGTAAGCCTCGCCATAAACTAATTCAACACTGCGAGGCTCTCCTTCTTTAAATGTTACTGGATATTTTAATTTAGAATCTGAGTTTAGCCACACCTTTGTGTTATCGGATAGTTTGATTTGAAACTGTCCTCCCCTTGGAACCGTGAGGTAGTTATAACTGGTTTCTGAAACTGCTTTATGTTCGTTAGCATATATCAATTGTTCGCCGTTACTATGCACGGTTTTAGTTTTGTAAGAGCTTCCTTTTTCCAAAAAAATGTCAGAACCATCGTTTAAGGTTAAGGTTGCCTTATTTATTCCAATCTCAATTTTAGTATCAGCCACTTTAGAATCCAAAACCTTTTGGGAGTGCTGGATGCTAATTGCATAAACTAACGAGACCAACAGAATAATGGAAGCTGCTATTTTATAAGCTTGAATCTTTGATGCTTTTTTATTAGGTTTTATATTACTTGATACTTTCTTCCAATCCTTTTCTTTATCAATTTGGTTGAGAATTTCTATATTCTTTCTTATTTCTTCATGGGATAAGTTTTGCTGAATATGAATTTTAGCTTCCTCACTAAACAAATCTGTGTCTTCCAGCTCTGTTAGACTTTTGTCTTTCAACAAAGCTTGAGACGTTTTTTTACTAAGCTTATATATTCTATCAAAAATGGTCATGACATGCTTCTTTATAATGCCAAAACGTAAAAAGTTAAAAAGGGAGTGAAAGAAATTTTAAAAAAAAGTAAAAAAACTATTTAAATGGCTTAGAGCATTTCTTAGTTTTTTATAGGCAATACGCTTTTGTGTCTTAACGGTATTGATCGTTATAGATAGTTCTTCAGCTATTTCATTATTGGTATATTCATTTAAACTAAACCTCAGGATCTGTTCACATTTATTGGGTAGCGATTTCATTGCACTTTCCAAATTTGCATAAACATCAACAATTACCATTTCACTTAAAAAATGTTCTTTGGTCTGGATTTTATAAAAGTCAGTATCTGGAGTTATTATCGTGTTTTTATGGTATTTACTACGTAAATAATCCAGAGATTTATTTTTAACAGAAGTGTACAGAAACGATTTAATGGCATTGTAGTTTGGGTGGGAAACTTTACGCTCCCAAGTTTTAATAAACACGTCTTGAACCACATCCTTAGAGGTGTCTAAATCTTTTAAATACCTATTGGCAAATAGACATAGGGAAGGGTATAAGTCATCAAAGAGTGCCTTATATGATTCATTACTTAGCAAGTGTAACTTATCCTTGGACATATTCCATTGGTTTTAAAGGAAATCATTTAATGATTTCCTTATAAACTTCGAGCATCAAGCGTTAATGACTAAAAACTCCCCAATGTTTTCTGATTTCAGGATATGCTAAATAATTGGGCGTGATACTCAACTTACCACGTCAGAGGTACTGGTATACCGTGCAACGATAAGAGAGCTCACGCCCGGGACGTGAGCCTATCTACTTATCATCTCGTTGCAAAAATTACCAGTTTTCTAACGTGAGATTCAAAGCGATGGCTTCAAATATTTTCTAATACGAAGAATCGCAAATGTATGATATCTAATACAAATATATAAAAAAAGTTTACTCATGGGCTTAAAGACCCATGTTTTTTTGTGAGAATCTATAGAGATTGTCCAGAGACCTTATAAAGAATGGATTCGGAGTTTAAGAAAAAAGATTTTTTGTTACTAGTTGGGAAACAAATTGACAATATCAGAGAGGAAAAAGGATTTAGCTATGAAAGAATTTCACAAGGCTGTACTTTAGATGCCAGTGATATTAGTAAAATAGCTAAAGGACGTGTAAACATTATGTTATCTAGTGTTATGGAGCTATCAAAAGGGTTAGAAATACATCCTAAGGAATTATTCGATTTTATATTGGACAATGACGATTGCATGTAGGTTAACTTTTTCAATACTTTAAAAAAATGCCAGTTAAAGAATTTAAAACTATTCTAATTACTTCTTTTTTCGCCATTGTTTTGTGAACTCATCTTCTTCTACTCCTAATGGAAACAGCACATAATACCATAAGCAATTTAGATAATAGCGTATGATTCTAATCCATCTTGGGAGTTTTGATTTTGGCATGGTTTAAAGTTAATAAATACAATAGTAAAAAAACAAATCTTGTCGGATTGTCCAGAAACTATTTTATGAAAGTATTAAATCTCGTTTATATCAAATACTAGTAATTGCATTTAATTGGAATTTTTTTTAACACTTATAATTTGGCTAAAATGTTGAAAGCATCCGTATACCGTACTCAAGGTAGTTTTTAATCTGCAAAAAATCGCTTAGATTTGTAGGTATAGATATAATAGATATATAATCACCATTACCTATATACATACGTTGGCAACAAGCTAAAGAAACATCGGAACTAAAATTCGAATGAAGGAAAAAAGACCAATAGATAGAAAAAGAGAATCAGCTGGAATGGCGGACATCGGAACAAAAGAAGATGGAGCAATTCAACAAATGATAAAAATTGGAGATAGACTTATAATCCTCAAAGAAAAGTCAATATATGAATTCATAATGGCAGATGATGTTGACCCAGAAAGAACGAACATCAAACTTCCAAACAATATTCATAAACTTATAATTGACGAAGGTTCTGAATCGGAAATGGTTTCTCGTGTTTTTTTAACTGCAAATATTCTATTCAATAAAGGCAAATTTGAAACTGAAATAGATACAGAAAAAGCTTTGACTCTAACTTTAGATCTTATCCAAGAATTATCAATTTTAGAAACTGAAATTCAAAGTTATTTAGACAAAGAAAAAGAAGTTAGCGAAGATTACGAATCAAAAAGAAATCAGCCTGTCAGTTATTCCATTCCATCGATTGGAAATGCGAAAAACAGATGTACTACAATTTTTCAAAAGGCTGACCATATTGAGCAAACTTTAATGAAAATCATTACGATATTTTACCCAAATGATGGTTTAACGCAACAATCGCATTTTCCCAAATTATATGATATTATAAAAGATAAATATGGCGAAAAGGACAGTTTTACAGAGTTTTTAAATCAAATTTTAGATTTTATGAAAATAATTAGAAATTTAAGAAATGCTTTAGATCATCAACTGAAAGGCGTTGAAGTGTATGACTTTGAGTTAGAACCGAACTCTGACGTTCTTGCCCCAAGTATTGAACTTGATTTTAAAGGCAGTAAATTAGAAAGACAATCATTATCGGAATTTCTTAAACTTCTAATACCAAATTTTATATATATCTGCGAGTTTACGATTGTACATTTATCTGGACGCAATTTCGTTCCTACAATTATGCAACAAGCAGTAAAAGAAATCCCAGAAGATAAAAGAAGGAATAAGTTTGTAAAATATAGCTTTTGGTCGAATATGGGAGAAGGCGGATATTATGACCAATAAAAGCTAGTTACAAACGATATGTAATAATAAATAGAATAACTGAATGTATATTTTAGGAATCCGAGCAGACAAATTACAAGTAGCTGATATAAAACGTCTAGTTGAAAACCAAATTCAAGAGAATTCTAATTTGGATTATAAAAAAGAATTATCAATTTCAAAAGATAAAGACAAAAAGGAGTTTTTATTTGATGTTTCTGCAATGTATAATACAGATGGAGGTTGTTTAGTTTTTGGAATTGAAGAAGAGAAAGACATAAACAATCAGAATACTGGAAAGCCAAAAAAAATTACTGGAATTGAAATAGAAAATTCTGATAAATTAATTCAACAAATAGAAGACATTGTAAAAAACTGTACTGAACCCAGTATAAGCCAATTAATAATTAACGAATTGGAAGTTGATGGTCAAACAGTTTTAATTTTAGGAATCCCAAAAGGTTTGGGATTACCTGCAATGGTAACATACAATCAAACAAACAAGTTTTACAAACGTAGAAATAGTGGAAAGTTCGCAGTTGATGTATATGAACTTAATAATATGTTTATGCAAAATCAAGTTTTAAAGGAAAAAGCAAGTGATTTTAGAAAAAACAGAATCAAAACTGTTTTAAATCAAGAGAGCTTACCTAATTTAGTAATTGACAATTCATTTTTTGTTCATATAATTCCATTTAGCTTTTTAGACAATCATATTGTTGATTTTTCCAAAGCTGAAAAAGATAATATTTTGGATATGCGACCTATCGGAACCACGGGTTGGGACAAAATGTACAATATAGATGGTTACGCAACTTTTACAACTTCATCTGACAGACAACAGATAACCTCATATAACCAAATATTCAGAAATGGAATTTATGAAGCATATACATCAGAATTGTTTTTTGAAGATAGAAATGGAAATATAGCATTTAATGGTATGTCTATGATAAAAGAAACACTTCGTACAATTACTGAAGGATTAAAAGTTCTCAATCATATGCAGTTTGAGCCACCTTTTTTAGTTTCATTTAGCTTTCATAATGTTCTTGGAAAATTACTTTATAACGATGCTAGTTTTTACAGCAGACCATTTAAACAAAATGAAATAATATTTCCATTAATTTTAATTCCGACTTATGAATCTGATATTTACAGTTTAATAAAACCAAATTTTGACATTTTATGGCAATCGTTTGGATTTGCCAAAAGTATAGAGTTTAATAATTAAAGTCAGTTGCCAAAACCAGTTGGCAACAAGCTGAAAAACTAACCGCAGAATAATGAATAACCAAAAAAAAGGAGTTGAAGGAGAATCATTAGTTTATGATTTAGCGACTAATTCTTTTTTAAGTTATTGGTGTTATGCAAATCCAAAAGACGAATTAGGAAATAAAAAAGAGATTTGTGATTTACTAATTCATTTCAATGGAACTCTAATTTTAGTTTGTGTAAAAAACTATGAGCTTAAAGGAATTTATTCAAGATACTTTCGAAAATCAATTGAAAAGGATGTTCGTCAATTATATGGTGCTGAAAAGAAAATACTAACTTTCAATTATGATATCGAAATAAAAACTAAAGATGGAAGAAAGCATATAATTAGAAAAGAAGATATTAATAAAACACATAGAGTAATTGTTCATTTAGGAGAAAAGGTTCACTTCTACCCTTTCAACAGAAATACCAAAACTGAAAAATTCGTTCACATATTTGATAAAAATTCTTTCACTAATCTTACTGACTTTTTAGATACAATTAAGGATTTTGAGGAATATTTAGATAAACGTGAACAAGCTTTTGGAAATAAAGAAGTTCTGATTTTACCAAGTGAAGAAGATGAGTTTGATTTTAATACTCATAAACAGTTTATGGAAATGCAAACTCAAAAGGAATGGGTTAAAAAAAACATTCTTATTTCCGGAACTGAAAGTGACATTCTTGCTCATTATATAGAAAATGACAGAGGTTTTTCCGAACAAATAACTTCTGACAAATATGATGGAATGTTATTTCAGATAGATGGAAATTGGGATGAGTTTATAAAAAAACAAAAAGTTCAAAAAAAGCTACAAGATGACAAAGTGAGCTATTTCATTGACGAATTTGTAAAAAGAGAAGTTCTTCCTAATCCGAATGAGCAAAGTATTAAGTTTGCTAAAGAAATTTTGTCATTTAATAGATTTGACAGAAGAGTTATTTCTAAAAACTTATTTAGCTTTATAGAAGATTACAATCATACTAAAGGCTCATATTTAGCTAGAAGATATGGAGAAATAGATGGAACAGCAGTCATTTTCGTATTCTATACAACTGAAATGACTCAAGAGCAAGTAAATTTTCTTTTGCCAATTGTTATTGACACTTATGCTGTTTACACTAACTATAAACATAAAAAAGTAATATTAATTGCAGCAACAAACGACTGTAAACAATTCAAATTTGGATACGACGAAATTGAACCTTTTAGTAAAGAAGATGAAGAGTTAACGAGGAAAAATATTAAAGCTTTAAAATGGTTTACGAATGTAAATGAAATTAAATTTAGTGAATTTGAATATCCAGACACGAATGAATAAAGCCAGTTGCCAACACCGTATAAAATTAATTGCTGGTAAAAGCCTATTTACGAAAGTCCTCGCAGACTTTCTAACTGTGATTTATTTGCTAAATTTAGTGCTTAAACCACGCAACTAATCTTAGTGTGCCAAGAATCAGTCACGGCAATAAAACTGACTGAATGCTGTAAGTAAGATGATGGAAGGTCCATCGAAGTCGTTGTATAGGCGATGGCTTCAAACCACCTAAAGGTGCTTTGATTAATAATCTTGGTACTGAGCGTTTAGGAGAATCTAACCCAAGAGGTTAGCAGGTGCAAATAAAGGAGTTGAACGAAAGTGAACCATTGAAGAGGTGTCGAGAAGTTGCTACCTCCAGTCAAAAGCTACGAAGTATGATACGGAGTGAAAAGTAATGTTTGTGAAAACATTAATTACAGAAGTAACCTATTTATTTTCTGTAAGGCTGGCGTCATTCAGATGGCAAGAACTTTATTTAGGCTTATTTACGGAACTTGGGAAACTGTATAACAATGCTAAGAGAAATGCACAATAAGAACAACTTAGAGGCAGAATATCGAAGTGTTATACAGAGGCAGACTAACTCGTAGTAGCGATGAAGTTTCTGTAATGGAAATGGAGCGAAGGGGTTAGCAAATGTAAATTTCATTTGGTCAACTTGAAAAAGGATGAACCTTTTAATGTCGTTTATGTTTGAAGAGCCGTGTGAGGGGAGACTTTCAAGCACGGTTCTGTGAGAGGCTTGGGGTGAAATTCCCCTTGTCTACTCGATTACAAAACCGTCAGACTGTCTAATAACTTCTCATACTTTTACATAAAAAGATTAGTAAAAAGCAAAAATAAGCAAAACGATTAAACCCGTTGCTATACAATGCTTTATAAAACAGTAGTCTTAGTTTGGAACTCGGTGTCTGATAGGTTTTGGGCTTGAAAACACAAGGTTAGGTTACTAATTCGTTACCGATTGATAAAGGTAACTACATAGCTTAACTGTTTATATTTCAGTCTTTTGCACCCTTTTTTACATTCCCTTGTAACTCAATGTAATTTAATTTTAAACATTAAACATTTGAGTTATGGAACAGACAAAAAAGTCCACGTTCAAACTGCTTTTCTACCTGAAAAAGAACGAACTGAAAAAGAACGGTAATGCACCGATTATGGCACGTATTACCATTGATGGAACAGCTAAAACTTTGGGAACAAAGTTAGAAATTAACCCGAAAAATTGGGATTTAAAATACGGAAGAGTTGAGGGCAAGAGTGCCACCGCTTTGAACATTAACCAAAAGCTGGATAACGTACGGGGTCGTATCGACAAGATTTACGAAGATATGCTGAAGCACGAGGGTTTTGCGACCGCACAGAAAGTAAAGCTCTCGTTTTTGGGTGTTGGTGTAATGGACGATGCCGTACTAAAAGTCTTTAAAGACCAAAATGAAGACTTTGAAAAAATGGTCGCTAAGGGAAAACGCTCTCAAAGCACGTATAGCAAATACAACACTGTTTACAACCATCTTAGCGAATTTATAAGGGAGCGTTACCATCGGGACGATATGGCTTTCCGGGAACTCACTTCTGATTTTATTCGTGAGTTTGATTTCTTTCTTCGCATTGATAAGGAATGTACCCATAATACGGTTTGGGTTTACACAATGCCAGTTATTGCTTTGGCAGAATTGGCTATTAAAAAAGGCTTGATACGGGATAATCCTTTTGAGGATTATGAAATCAGTATGGAAGAAACCGACCGCAGCTACCTTTTAAAAGAGGATGTAGAAACCTTAATGCTCCTGAAACCATCTAAGCCTCGATATGAACTTGTAAAAGACCTTTTTATTTTCAGTTGCTTCACAGGGCTTTCTTACATAGACATTAAGAAACTGAAATGGAGCAATATCCAGTCTTTCTTTGATGGACACCAATGGATAATCAGCAGGAGAAAGAAATCAGATGTTGCCTCCAACGTCCGTCTTTTGGAAATCCCCAAACGCATCATTGAGAAATATCGTGGAGCTACAAGAAATGATTTTGTATTCCCAATGCCATCCAATGCGACTTGCAACACGCATATAGGTAAACTTATTGAGGAAGCGGGTATTGTTACAGAACAGAAAGTTACATTCCACACCGCCCGTCATACATTCGCCACAATGTTTTTGACCGAGGGTGTTCCGCTTGAAAGCCTTAGCAAAATGATGGGTCATAAGAATATTTCCACTACACAGATTTATGCTAAGATTACCAGCCAAAAAATCAGTAAGGATATGGATTTGGTTTCGCCTAAATTTAAGGCAATGGAAGATGCGTTTATTATTAAAATGGAACGGGAAGAAATAGCATTATTGAATGAACATACAAACGCAGATAAAATTTACAATACCGAAGAAATTATGGTTTAAAAATTAGTGCATTCTTTACTTATCAGATTGAAGCAGGATTTAACTATCCTGCTTTTTTTATGCCCTTACTTTTCGATTATTCCAACCTCTATTTCAGGCTCTCATAGCCTGGTCATTTATTCCATAAAAATTAGAACAGAATATTTCCACAATCAACCGGTAAAAAGGCAGCTAAGTTATAGCGGGCAGCCACCGCACACACCCACCAATAAAAAAAATGAATGAACGGTTTCCCCCTAAAGGAACCCCCATTAAATCATTTTTTTTCTTGGTTTTCGCTATTGCCCGCTTGGATTATCTGCTTTCTTTTTTCCGGTTTTTCTTTTGGAAAAAATTATGCGAAGCGAAGCGGAGCAAACCACAACAGGAAGCAGGAAACGAGAAAAGCGAACGTAACAAAATGTAAAACTTTTAAAACAGGACGATTATGAACATTATCGGAAGACTGACAAAAAATGCGGAAGTACGCACATTGTCGAACGAAAAACAGGTAGTAAACTTTTCAGTAGCGACCAATGAAAGCTACAAAAACAAGCAAGGTGAACGAATAGAGCAAACAACCTATTTCGATTGTGCCTATTGGATTTCTGCAAACGTGGCAAGCCTACTCACAAAAGGCACTTTGGTAGAACTCACAGGCAGAATAAGCACAAGGGCGTGGATAGGCAAAAACGGCGAAGCACATTCGGGGCTGAACTTTCATACCTCTCAAATCAAACTGCACGGAGGTAGTAAGAGAGCCGAAACCATACAGGCTACTGCACAAGCCGAGAACAACAGCTTTACTGCACAGGGAGCAGATGACGACCTCCCATTCTAACAACGAGTATTCAATCATTTTTTAAACATCAAATTTTAAGCATTATGGCACATAATATCAATTTCAACGAGAGAACAGGACGTTATTCATTTTTTAGCGTACAACAAAAAGCGTGGCACGGTTTAGGTCAAATCGTAGAACAATACCCGACAAGTGAGGAAGCAATCAAATACGCAGGGTTAGATTACGAAGTCGTAAAATCCCCACTATTTACCAAAGGTTCGGGCATTATCGAAACCACCAACGGCATAGAGATAGGCAGTAGCGAATTAGAAGTACCTAACTATTTCGCCAACATACGCACCGATAACAATGCAGTATTGGGCGTAGTCGGTAAGGATTACCATATCGTACAAAACCGTGAAGCCTTTAATTTCTTTGATGCCATTG
>CAXBFU010000013.1:0-84312 GCA_963975205.1 uncultured Flavobacteriaceae bacterium
TCTTGGATTTTTTTGTGGTGTATTCTAAAACTTAGCTAAATTCTGAATGCGCCTAAATAAAATTGATTTTTTTTAAATCTTTTCTAATTAAAGATAAGATTTCGTGCTATTAATCCGAGCAATTTTATTTTATCTATAACTAATAGATAACATATATACGAGTAAAAGTATATGTTTGGATGTCTAATTAGACAAAGATTTTTATAAGCTAGAGTTGTTTTAGAATTTCTACATTATACATAGTTTTTACTAACACATAATTTTCATCTACGAAGGTCTTAAATTTATTACCATATTTTTTTAATATGTTTTCATCAATAAATTGATCTCTTAATATAAAAACTGGTAGATTTTGTTTTAAATCTTCCATTAAAATGCCTCTTTCGTAATCACTAGTTAAAAATAATGACTGAAAATATTTACTCGCAGATGTTCGGTTGACAATAGCTTGAGTCCTTATAAGGTTTGGTTCACCACCAATAATATAAATATAGTCCTCGCTAGTCGAATTCTCTTTAATCCAATTGGCGATCTCCACATGTGGTGTCAGCGAAGTATTATCATATTGTGTTATTAATTTGAAATTTTGATATATCTGCTTATAAGGAAAACAAACAATACCAATTAATAAAACTATTTGAGCAGCTACAGTATAAAAACCATTAGTGTTATCATTGTACCTTTTACCAATCAAAAAGGAAATACTAATAGCCATTATTATTGAAAACGCTGGAAGCATCTGTTTTAGTTGGTGGCCATAATAATACCCAGAAGCATTAACACCTACAAAATCAAACAACAACCATAGTATCAATAGCATTTTATGTGAATGATTTAAGAAATTTTTCTTCCACAGAAACCAAATAATAATGGGATAAAAAAACACCAACCTTGAAAACACTAAAGCATTTATAAAATTGGTGAAGTGCTCACTTATATTAGTGACTTTTGAACCTGAATTGAATAAAATTAACCAAGCGCCTTCTAGATAATCGTAAAAAGAAACACCATAAAAGTATAGTACTAAAAAGCTTAAAAAAGTTGAGAAGCTAATACCAAAAACTATTATAAGCACTCTATTTAATAAATATAAAAACGGTTTTTCTTTGTTTAAAACAAGAAAAACAACCAACAGGGCAAATGCAGTTGTTATGGCAATTTGCTTAAATGTAATAGCTATTCCCATGCTTAAACCTACCAAAAACAACCATATTATATTTTTTTTAGAAAACTGTGATTGCATTAAAGCATAAAAAGACATGGTAGAAAAAAGTATCATAAACACTTCGGTATGGGCAAATGCAAAACCATCCATTAATTGCCAACAAGTAATAAACCCAAACACATACAAGCTAATAACAGCTGCAGTTTTATTATAGATTTTGGCGCAAATGCCATACAAAAAAAGTGCTGTGAACATAGTTGCTACAACACCAAGGCCTCTAACAAAAAACACATTGCCAGAAGTCAAATAATCTGAAATAGCAAAAAGTATAAAAATTCCTGGGGTTTTGTTTTCTACTGCGCCAACATAAGGTGGAATACCTTTATTGTTCCATAGGTTTCCAATATACATCCACAATGATTCATCATAAACAATGTATAAATGAAAAGCAGTTACAACAAATAATACAAAAAGAAAAATCGCTGCAAAAACAGGGTTTAATACTATATGTAAAACCTTATTTCTCTTCATGATAATCTTTTTCTACATTAATGTTCCAAATATTATCTTTAGTAGTAATTCCCAATAGAATATTATTAACCGAAGTAATGGCTGTTAACATAGAATGGTCTTGGTTATTATACTTGTGCATACCATTCCTCCCTATTAAAAACAAATTTTCAAATGCATTGGTAAATGCTTTTATCTCGTCAAACCTCTCATAGGTTCCAAAATAAGCTGGATATGCCTTAGGTACTTTAATAATTGTACTATCGATTACATCATTTTTATCAATAATATCAATTTTATGTAGTTCATCAATGGCAAACTTAATAAATTGGCTGTCTTCCATGTTCCATAAATCGTCCCCTTTATTGCAAAAATATTCTAACCCTATCCAAACTTTTTTATGGTCTTTCACAAGATATGGCGACCAATTATTAAAAATTTGTAATCTTCCTAGTTTTACATCATTTTCTTGAATATAGATCCAATTATCTGAAATTAACTTATTGTTCGCATTTGTTATTTTTAGCTCGTTGAGCAATAAACCCACAGTAATAAAATCCCTGTACAGTAAGCCATTGCCAACTTTTTTTACATTATCTGGAGCATGATCCCCAAACGCTCTAACTAGATGCTTTACAGGCATGCTAGAAAACACGAAATCTCCTTTTAAAGCTTCAATAGCGTTTGTGTTTTGGTTGACATAACCTACCTCAGTAATTTGTTTGTCAAAGCTTTTAAGGTTCGTAACTTTGGCGTTAAAAACAATGGCTCCTCCTTTGTCTTCAATAATTTTAGTGACTGCTTCCCATAATTGTCCAGGGCCAAGTTTTGGATACATAAACTGCTCAATCAAACTTGTTTCAGTACGTTCTTGATTGATTGATTGATCTTTTACAAATATGGCTTTGATAGCATGTATTATGGTTTTGGTAACCGATAAGCCTTTTATGCGTTGCGCTCCCCATTCTGAGGATATTTTTGAGCATGGAACTCCCCAAACTTTCTCGGTATAATCTTTAAAAAAAGTTTCGTATAATTCCTTTCCAAATCGACTAATCAGGAAATCTTCCAATGAATCTATCTTTTTTGGCGGAAATACCTGAATTAACGTATAGGTCCACCCTATTTTTAAAATCTTTAAAAAACCTAATGATGCAATGGTTTCCCAATTTAGATTAATAGGATAGTTAAAGAATTTTCTCATAAAAAAAATTCTGGACAACCTACTTCTAATAAGCATTACACGATCGGTTTTTTCAGGATTTGGTCCAGATTTGCTTAGTTTTTGGAAAATTTGCTTTTGTAAGTTGGTGTTTTGAATATGTAGTTCATCTTTTGAAGGGTGGCCTTGAATTGGTAAAATACGTTGCCACCAATCCATAACCACTTTAGACTTTGAAAAGAAGCGGTGTCCTCCAATATCGATTCTATTACCTTTATAAACTTCGGTTCTGGAAATGCCTCCAATTTTATTGGATTGCTCTAGGACTATAGGTTTAATATTGGTTCTGGTAACCAGTTCATAGGCTGCTGTTAATCCTGCTGGTCCTGCGCCAATTATTATTGCTGTTTCTTTCAAATATTAATATGGTTATAAAGTTTTAGCTTCTTCCCAAAACACATCCATTTCGGCCAAGGTCATGTCTTTTAGTGGTTTGTTTAGTGTTTTTGCTTTTTCTTCAAGATACTGAAATCGTTTAGAGAATTTTTTATTGGTTTTTTCTAAAGCATTTTCAGGATTAATCTTTAAAAATCGTGCGTAGTTTATCATGGAGAAAAGTACATCGCCAAATTCGTTTTCAATAGCGTCTTGGTTGCCTTTTTTTACCTCATATTTAAACTCTTTAAGTTCTTCTTCTACTTTTTCCCAAACTTGGTTGGGTTTTTCCCAATCAAACCCAACGCCAGCTACTTTATCTTGAATTCTACTTGCCTTTACTAAAGCAGGTAAGCTTTTTGGCACGCCTTCCAACACACTTTTCTTGCCTTCTTTAAGTTTTAAATTCTCCCAGTTTTGTTTAACCTCATCTTCATCTTTCACTTTAACATCGCCATAAATATGTGGATGTCTATTAATCAACTTTTCACAAATAGCGTTGGTCACATCGGCAATATCAAAATCTTTGGTTTCACTGCCAATTTTGGCATAGAATACAATATGCAATAATAAATCTCCTAATTCGCCTTTAATTTCTTGTAAGTCGTTATCTAGAATCGCATCGCCTAACTCGTAAGTTTCTTCAATCGTTAAGTGACGTAAGGTTTGCATGGTTTGTTTTTTATCCCAAGGGCATTGTGCACGTAACTCGTCCATTATGGTTAATAATCTATCAAATGCTTTTAGTTGGTTTTCTCTGGAATTCATAAAACGGAAATATTAAACATCAAAAATAAGGGTTTTATAACAGCTATTGAAGATTTGTTATTAACAGGAAAATTCAAAGAGGATTAGAATTACGCTTTTAGGTATTGTGTATGGTTAGCTGCGTGTTTAAGCAACTAATTTAGCAAAAGTGGACGAACCAGAGGAATTTCCGAAGGAAATTCCGAATAGACCTGTACCAAGCAATTACTTATAGCTATAGTTGTGCTTTCGTTTTTTATTGTTTGAGGCTAAAAGATTTAATAATTTTTCGGTTTGAGCTTTCGCAAGTTTCAGTCCGAGAATATGAGTATCAGCAACCAATCTTCTAAATCGCATCATATTTAATAGAATTAATTGGTTTTCTGGTTTGGAAATAGTGGTCTTAATAATGGCCATAACTTCTACTGGTGTTTCATAATTGTCAAATGTCGAGGTTAATCCTTTGTAAACTGACTCTGGATCGTTGCCACCTATAATTTCAAGAATAGAAAGTGCCATGGGATTAACAACATTATCCTTGTGGTTATTATTGTTCTGTATTACCTGACTTGTCAATTCTAAATCCTCGTAATATTTGACCATTTGAGTTTTAAAAGTTTTGTTGGTAATTAAATCTAAATTTCCTGTGGATATAAGTTCCGTATAAGTAGGACTGGTAATTGTAAATGTATATCTATCGTTCATTGACGACATCAAGACGATATCTTCTTTTACAGCTCTGAATTTTTTATGTTTTTCAAAATTGCTTTTAGCTTTGGTTAGACTGTTATATGTAAATTCCTCACCACTAAGGTTTCTTTCTATCATCTCTAATTGATTATTTAAATCTCGTTTTAAATTAACCAAGTAACTATCTTCTTTTAAGCGCTCAATTCTATGGGTGTTCCAGTTATTTATTTGTAAAGCAATTAAAATTCCAATCACAACAAGCACAATTTCTCCGACTGCGTATTTGAAATATTTTCCAGTTTTATTTTCCATTAGTAAGTTTTGACGAATGTTCCGAAAGAATTTTATCATTGGTTAGTGGTTTGTTATGATGAAGCATAATGTTTTGATATGGATTATTTAATTTTCAATATCATACGATAAGCGACTTAAGTTTACAATCATTAAATTTAAGTAATAATCAGAAAGAACAAAAGAGAAGAATAAGATTAAGTATTCTCAAATTTAATTTTCCCTATTATATCTTTGAAATATTTAGGGCTCCAAATATTTAAACCATCATCATTTTGAATAAACCTAACAACATCCTCTTTAATCCTGCTAAAAGAAACTGATTTGATTTTGGTGTCTAATAGCTCGATAATCTGTTCATTAGAAATACTATCATCTTGCCAGTTATTTGTATCTTTTGCTCGAGTTAGGAAATGAGTTACATCCAAAGGGATTCCTTGTTTGATATACCATTCTAAGTCATACCAATCCCTTCCTTTGACTCTATTTTTCCACTTTCTAAATAACAGGGCATGCATTTTACCCGCAAATAAACTTGGTTTAGCAAAACACTTCACGTAAAAAGAAAATGGACGGAGTAATAATTTTTCTTCGGTTTTGAAATTTAATGGAGGCTGTCGATCAACTTCTATTTTAATCTTCAAAGTTTTGTTAGAACGCACTCCTGTTTCTTTGATGATGTCTTCGAGTACAATTTCTTGCCATATTGTTTCAGTTTTTAGAAAAGCAGAATCAATAGCTGTTTGTTTAGTTTTTTTCTTTTCCTTAATACTAACGGTTAGTCCCAATGACATAAATTCATCTAAAACGGCTTTGAAATATGGCTCAATTGAAAAATTCGAATCAGGTTTAAGTAAAGAAAAATCTAAATCTTCTGAATATCTATCCAATCCATAAAAAATCCTGAGAGCGGTTCCACCATAAAAAGCTGCTTTCTCAAAAAAATCTGTTCTTGATAAACCTGCTAAAGTAATTTCTTGCATTATTTCTCGTAATGCAGATAATATTTCTTCTTCATTTTGAGGATTATATTCCTCTATCCACTCTTTTATCATAATTCTATGAGCGTTTTAATAAGCATTTTTAGGCTACTTTTTTTAGGAGCATTTTTAATCCATGATTTCATAGCTTTCGTATCTAATGTTTTTAATACTTCAGTATCCATACGAAGATCTTCCAATAAAAATTCTCGCGTTTGTTTGATGCTTCTAAGATAAATTTTGGGTGTTAGTACAACTTTGTCACATAAAGCTTTTTCAGGTGAGGCAACTAACATTGTTTGCTTAGGTGAATATGCTATGTTTTTTATTCCATAAGAATAATAAGGAGTTTTTAATTGTTGGTAACTAAATCGTCCAACAGAAGTTTTATATAACTTTGAAGTTTTTATGGTTACTGAACTTATTTCATAAGCTCTTTCTGGTATCATGTTCCAATAAGATAATGCGGACTCTAATGACACATAACTCGGTCCTCTAAGGTGATTCGCTATTAGAAAAGGTTCTGGTGTTGGCAGATCCAGTTTTGGTCCTGTTATATATAATCCTCTTCTAATAGAAATAAGCGCTTTACTTTTAAGTAGCTCGCTAATTTTATCATTTGGTCTCTGATATTTACTTAGTAATTCTAAAATCAAATGTCTAGATATAGGAGCTTCAGCATATTCCTTTACCATCTTTCTAAAATCCATATTGTGATTATTGTGTGTAATAATCGGATAATTTCCGATTAACTAATATAAATATAGCAATTATACGTAAAAAAACAAGCATATAATCGGAATAATTCCGATTATATGCTTAAATAATTACAATTACTTTTTAGGCATTTCTTTAAATCCTCTTCACTTTTTCCTAATAAGCATAAGTTTTATACGAGCTAGCGTGAATGTTGCCCAAAAGTTAACTAATACTAATTTTATAAACTTGGACTTTGTTGTTTAGCTTCCTCAAATTCAGTCATAATATCTGCTACAATTTGGGCAACAGGTTTTATATCATGTATTAATCCTGCAATTTGACCTATTTCAAGTTCACCATTATCTAAATCGCCTTCAAACATACCACGTTTAGCTCTTGCTCTACCTAATAATTCTTTTAGCTGTTCTGGTGTTGGTGATGTTTTATAAAGCTCTTGAATTTCGTTAAAGAATTTATTCTTAATCAATCTAACTGGAGCAAGTTCTTTAAGTGTTAATTGTGTATCACCTTCTTTAGCATTTACTACAAGGTCTTTAAATGATTGATGTGCTGAGCTTTCTTGGCTTGCCACAAAACGACTTCCAATTTGCACGCCATCTGCTCCCAAAATCATGGTGGCCAACATGGCTCTTCCTGTGGCAATACCTCCAGCAGCAATCAATGGGATTTTAATTTGCTCCTTGACCATTGGAATTAATGTTAGTGTTGTGGTTTCGTCTCTTCCATTATGTCCTCCCGCTTCAAAACCTTCGGCAACAATAGCATCTACTCCAGCTTCTTGGGCTTTTAGAGCAAACTTTACACTGCTTACCACATGTACGACTATAATCCCTTTGTCTTGTAACCATTTGGTCCAAGTTTTTGGGTTTCCTGCTGAAGTGAATACTATCTTTACTTCTTCGTCAACAATAATATTCATGATATTTTCAATGTTTGGATATAACATTGGTACATTCACACCAAAAGGTTTTTTGGTAGCTTTTTTGCATTTTTGAATGTGCTCTCTTAATACATCAGGATACATACTTCCTGCTCCAATTAATCCTAAAATTCCTGAATTACTAGCGGCAGACGCCAATCGCCAACCACTGTTCCAAATCATTCCAGCCTGAACAATTGGATATTGAATATTGAAAAGTTGTTTTATTTTATTCATTTACTCTTTTATGAGCTTAAATGTATTGGTTTTTTTATTATTGCCTTTTAATCTGGCTATATAGATACCTTTAGACAAAGTCTCTAAATCAAGGATTTTATTATTTTGATAAATAGTTGTATTAATAACCAACTTACCTAAAACATCAAATACTTTAATATTAGTAGAAGTGACATTTTCTGGAAAATTAACAAATAATAACGATTTTGTAGGATTGGGAAATATTTTAAATTCACCTTCTATAAATTCATCGTCATTAAGCATAGCACCAAGTGCTTGTTGTAAGTTTGGAATACCATAGCCTATTTCGTAATCTGGTGTTGCAAATTGCGAGCTTGACTCTCGTACTAACTGCATCATCTGTGCATTGGTTAAACTTGGTAGGGCTTGCATTAAGCATGCTAAGCCTCCTGCCATTATTGGAGAACTAAAAGACGTTCCATTATTTAGGACTATACTATTACTGCTATTAATTACATAGGCTAAACCGCCTCTAGCAGCCACATCTGGCTTATGGGTTGGTTGTATGGCACTTCCTTTTGAACTAAACGATACATAGTTTTCGTTTAAATCTACAGCAGCAACGGTAAATACTCCTGGTGCATCAGCTGGTGCGTTGACACCACTATTGCCTGAATTTCCCGCTGAATTTACCAATAGCATTCCTTTTTCAAAAGCCATATTGGCACCTCTGGTTATAAAAGCTGTATTACCATCCATATCGGTTGATGTGTAATTATATCTTGGGTAACTCGGAAAATCTTTATAACCTAATGATGTATTTATGATATCGACACCCAAACTATCGGCTCTTTCGGCTGCTTCAACCCAATAACTTTCTTCCACAGGGTTTTCATCAAGACCATCTTCGGTTAAAAACAAATAATACGCCGCATCTGGTGCTGTGCCTACATATTGGTTTTCAATATAACCAGCCATGGTACTCAATACTTTTGTACCATGGTCGCTCACTGTAGATGCATATACATTACTTGTCCTGTTTACAAAATCGTAACCATTAAGCAAATCGCCATTATCTCTTAAGCGCTGAAAAGCTCCCATGGTATTTACGTTTGGAAATCCTGCATCAATTACTCCAATTGTTACACCTTCGCCTGTATAATTGGCCAAGTGCAAATCGTTGGCATTAATCATTTCTACTTGATTTTGTGAATTCCCATAGTTAAATACTACTCTTGTGTTTTCTATAGTAAATTTATCTTTAGAAGCTTTTATTAATCCTGTTCTTGCTGTGTTTAAACTTCTATCAGCAAATTCAATATGATTTACAAAACTAAAAGTAGTCTCTAGGTTATTAATATCTATCTCTGTTCCACGAACATGAACTGCATTAAACCATTTAGATTTAGCATATACGGTTATTCCTGTTGCGTTTTTTAAATTGGTAATATAATTTTCGTTTACAGGTACATCTCTAGCATCTATTATAATGGCATGTTTGTTTTTTCTATCTATGGCTTTTTGGGTAAGAATGGTAAGCGGATTTGCAATTTTGTTGGCGACATCAACCTTATCTTCTAAAAATACCCAAGCATCTTCAATTTGCGCCGAAGAAAAAAAAGGTAAGCATAATAAAGTAAAAATTAGTATTCTCTTTTTCATAATTAGAGATTTGGCTTCTGCAATTTAAGAAATAACTCCAGAACCTACTAATTCATCTTCTAGATACCAAGCCAAGAATTGTCCTTCGGTAATTGCAAATTGAGGCTTTTGGAAAACCACATATAAACCACTTTCAACTTTGTATAATGTTGCTTTCTCTAATGATTGTCTGTAACGAATACGAGCCATGACTTGCATAGTTTCTCCTTCTTGAAGCATAAGGTCTTCTCTAACCCAATGCAATTCCTCATTAGTAACAAACAATGCGTTTTTGTAAAGACCTGGATGTGACTTGCCTTGTCCTGTATAAATCACATTATCCACAACATTGGTTTCAATTACATAAAGTGGTTCTATTGTTCCGCCAACTGCTAATCCTTTTCGTTGCCCTTTAGTGAAGTAATGTGCGCCTTGGTGCTTTCCAACTACTTTTCCGTCGGAAATTGAATATTCAATTTTGCGCGATAAATAGGCAAGTTCATCTTCTTTATTATCAAATTGAGGTGCTAGTTGATGATACTTGCTTTGTGACTCTGGAATTTCAATAATCACGCCTTCCTTAGGTTTTAATTGTTGCTGCAAAAAATCAGGCAATCTAACTTTACCAATAAAACATAAGCCTTGAGAATCTTTTTTTTCAGCAGTAATTAAGTTTTGCTCAGCAGCAATATGTCTCACTTCAGGTTTGGTAAGCTCACCTATTGGGAACAATGTTTTAGATAATTGCTCTTGAGATAATTGACATAAAAAATAAGATTGATCCTTATTACTGTCTTTTCCAGCGAGTAATCGATACATTTCTTTACCCTCTTTGGTTATTGTTCCTTTTCTACAATAATGTCCAGTGGCAACATAATCTGCACCTAAATCCATTGCAATTTTCATAAAGACATCAAACTTTATTTCTCTATTACATAATACATCTGGATTTGGTGTACGACCTCGTTCGTACTCATTAAACATATAATCAACTATACGCTCTTTATACTGCTCACTTAAATCTACTGTTTGAAAGGGAATACCAAGTTTTTCAGCAACCAACATAGCATCGTTACTATCATCCAACCAAGGGCATTCATCGGAAATAGTAACTGAATCGTCATGCCAATTTTTCATAAACAAGCCAATAACCTCGTAGCCTTGTTCTTTTAATAAATAAGCTGCTACGCTGGAGTCCACGCCTCCTGAAAGTCCTACAATTACTCTTTTCATTTGGCAAATTTACAAATAAAAAAAGGCAACATAAATTTGCTGCCATTATAAATACCTATAAGCTTAATAAGTTTTTTTTATTGTTTTACTTTATTCTTTTTTGGATCACTAAAATTGGTTTCTTTAGTGAGTTTACCATCTTCAAAATACTTCCATATTCCAACTTTTTTCCCTCGTTCATATTTTCCTTCTGCAAGTAATTCTGCTTTAGGGTTGTAATATTTAGCAATACCATGAAGCTCACCGTTATCGTACATAAACTCTTTTAAAACAACACCTTTAACAGAATACCAAAGTGATTTTCCCTGCTGTTTTCCTGCAACAAAATTAACGCGTTCTGCAACTTCACCATCTTTATAATACACTAACTTTTCTCCTTCTAGTTCTCCTTTATCATTATAATTTTCTAAAGTCATTATATTATCAGACTTATTGTGATAATACACCCATTTTCCAACATACAGCTTGCCATTCATTATGCCTTCGCTAATTACTTTACCATTGGAGGCTAAAAATTTTACCTCAGCACTATTATTACTAAACATTTTAGTAGCTGTTAGGATACTTTTCTTTTTTACAAGCTTATAAAACTTAAACTCTCCTACTTCCTTTCCATGCTCAAAAGTACCTTGATAGCGAATCTGGTCTGTACCTTCAAAATTTTTCTTCCAAATACCATGACGCTTGCCATTTGCATCAAACTGATTGGTGTCTTGTGCATACGCAACAATTGAAGAAACAAATGTGAGTAGTAAAACTATTTTTTTCATTTTATCAAGAACAAATTTTATGGATTCCTGCTTCACTTTGATACTTCGACTGCGCTCAGTACAGGCTTGCTTAGTGTGATATTCGGAATAACAATTACAAATTTAATTAAATAATAAACGCTTTCGACTTACAATAATTGTATAACAAAAAAAGCTGCCAATAATGGCAGCTCTTAAATTATTTTTTTCGTTGTTGTTGTTGTCTCTTTTGCTCTTCCGCTTTTTCCATCATTTCTGCCATTCGCTTTTGGAATTTGCCTTGCTTTTTTGGCTTTTGTTTATTTACCTGTATTTGTGCATGGATTTTGTCTTCATCCAATATGTAGTTTTTAATAACCAACATGATTCCAATGGTAATTAAGTTTGATATAAAGTAGTATAAACTTAATCCTGCCGCATATTGGTTAAAGAAAACTAGCATTAAAATTGGTGAAAAATAAATCATGTACTTCATCATTTTTTGCATATCAGGCATACCCTCTTGGGTTGGCTGCGATGCCACTTGTTGTCCAGTAGTCATTTTCATATAAAAGAAAATAGCTATTGCTGCAAATATTGGAAACAAACTAACGTGGTCGCCATATAAAGGAATCCTGAATGGTAATTCTGCAATGATATCATACGATGATAAATCTTCGGCCCAAAGAAAGCTTTTTTGGCGCAATTCGATAGCTGTTGGAAAAAACATAAATAAAGCATAAAACACTGGCAATTGCAATAAAGCAGGCAAACAACCACTCATTGGACTTGCTCCAGCTTTACTGTAAAGTGCCATGGTTTCCTTTTGCTTTTTCATTGGGTTGTCTTTATACTTTTTGCTTATTTCGGTAATTTCAGGCTTTAAAATTTTCATTTTAGCTTGTGACAGGTACGATTTATAAAGTACAGGCGACAATACCAACCTTACAACAATTGTCATGATAATTATGGCTATTCCATAAGGGAAAAGGCCACTTAAAAATCCGAATAATGGAATAAATAAGCTTTTATTAATCCATCCAAAAATTCCCCATCCATAAGGGATGCTTTCTTCAAGGTTTTTATCGTATTTCTTTAAAATACTTCCGTCTGTTGGTCCATAATACATACTCATGGACTCATTTAGTTCTCCTGCGCTTAACTGAAGTGGTATTGATGCTGTGTAGCCTTTAGTGTATAATGTGTCGACTTCCTCGTCCAATACCAAAGTCTCTGAAACTAATGATGCCGTTTTAAAAGGTTTATCTGCCAATAAAATAGAGCTAAAAAAGTGCTGTCTGTACGATAGCCAGTTTACATTTGTTTCAACTTCTTCATCATTTCCAGCTTGTGATAATTTACTTACCTTGTCGCCATTTTCATGTTCGTAAGTTAAACGTGTGTAACGATTTTCGTAAGAAATACTTTTTGCTTGACGCCTTCCTTTTAACTTCCACTCCAAGCGTACATCTTGCGAACTGTTAATTACATTAGCTAATCCTTGGGATTTCACTGTGAATCCTAACATATAATCGTTAGGTTTTAACTCGTATCGATATTCTAAAAATTGCGTCTCGGATACTTTCAATTTCATTGATAGTATTTGATTGTCGCCACTTTTAGTTAACGTTGGTTGAAAATATAGGTCTTGGGTGTTTAAAATTCGGCTATCGGTTGTTCCAAAATTAAGATTGAATAATGCATTTTGATCCTTGATTAAATATACTGGAACAGAATCGTAGTTTGTAAATTGTTTAAGTTTTACCTCTTCAAAATAACCACCTTTATTATTAACTGTGATTTTTAATACGTCATTTTCTAAAACAGTAGTTGCTTCTTTTGCAGAAGGCAAAGATGCCGAATAGGCAAAAGCACCAATTCTATTTTGCAAAGCTACTAGTTGTGTTGAATCGGTTGTTTGGGTTGCCTTAAAATCTGAAGGTGTTGCTTTAAATTCATCTTTGGCTTCTTCAGTTTTTTTCTCAGCTTCAACCTGCTCTTGTTTTGCCTCTTCCTGCGCTTGTAACTCTTCGGGTGTTGGTTGGTTTTGATAGAGCATGTATATTAATATCAATGCAATAAGCACAAAGCCAATGATTGAATTAATGTCTAATTTTTTTTCTTCCATGTATTACTATTGACTTATAAAAAAGTTCCTATTGTTTAAGGATTGACAAATATAGCTTTTACCTAACAAAAAGCTAACCAATGTCTGCTTTATGCCATACTGACATTGTTTTTAGATTTAGAATATTTAAGTGCTGCTTTTACGAATGCCACAAATAAAGGGTGCGGATTTGCCACAGTACTTTTATATTCTGGATGGTACTGTACACCAACAAACCAAGGGTGTGTTGGGATTTCAACAATTTCTACTAAACCTGTTTCAGGGTTTATTCCTGTTGCTTTCATGCCAGCAACTTCAATTTGTTCGCGGTAATCGTTATTAAATTCGTATCGATGTCTATGACGTTCTTTAACTAACTCTTTACCATATACTTTTGCAGTTATGCTTCCTTTTTGCAATTGACAATCCCAAGAACCCAAACGCATGGTACCTCCTTTATGAGTCACGCTTTTTTGTTCTTCCATAAGGTCAATTACAGGGTTACTTGTAGCTTCATCCATTTCGGTTGAGTTAGCGTCTGCTAAACCTAAAACATTTCTGGAGTACTCTATTACCGCCATTTGCATGCCTAAACAAATACCTAAAAAAGGTATATTATGTTCACGAACATATTTTACTGCATCAATTTTTCCTTCAATTCCACGTTCACCAAAACCTGGTGCTACTAGTATGCCATCTAAATGTGATAACTTAAATTTAATATTGTCTTGGTTTAAATACTCGCTATGTACAGATTCCACATTTACCTTTACTTCGTTAGCTGCACCTGCATGAATAAAAGCTTCTAATATAGATTTATACGAATCTTGTAACTCTACATATTTACCAATTAATCCAATAGTAACTTCTCCTTTTGGGTTTTTATGACGTGATAAAAATGCGTTCCATTGGGTTAAATCTGGTGTAGCACTTTTTAAGCCCAATTTTTTAAGCACCACTTTGTCCAAACCTTGCTCAAGCATTAAATTTGGCACATCGTATATTGTGGATGCATCGATAGATTGTATCACTGCTTCTTCGCGAACATTACAAAATAAGGCGAGTTTACGGCGTAATTCTTCTGGTAATTCATGTTCGGTTCTACATACTAAAATATCTGCCATCACTCCACTTTCCATTAAAGTTTTAACACTGTGTTGTGTTGGCTTAGTTTTTAATTCTCCAGCTGCCGATAAAAATGGCACTAAGGTTAAATGAATAACAATGGCATTGTGCTCACCCAAATCCCATTTTAACTGCCTTACTGCTTCTATATAAGGTAACGACTCGATATCACCAACAGTTCCACCAATTTCGGTAATAACGATATCGTAATCACCAGAGTTTCCTAAAATTTGAACTCTATTTTTTATTTCGTCGGTAATATGAGGAATGACTTGTACTGTTTTTCCTAAAAACTCTCCACGACGTTCTTTTTCTATCACGCTTTGGTAAATACGTCCTGTAGTAACGTTATTGGCTTGTGAGGTCGGTACGTTTAAAAAGCGTTCATAATGGCCTAAATCTAAATCAGTTTCGGCACCATCGTCGGTTACATAACACTCACCATGTTCGTATGGGTTTAATGTTCCTGGATCGACGTTTATGTATGGATCTAATTTTTGTATGGTTGTTCTGTAACCTTGAGCCTGAAGTAGTTTGGCCAACGATGCAGCGATAATACCTTTACCGAGTGATGAGGTCACACCTCCTGTTACAAAAATATATTTAGTATTGCTTGTCATGTTGCGCTTTTAAACGCAGGCAAATTTACAAAATTTCTGCACTTATTTTGGTATTGTTTTGGGTTATTTATGAGTTGTTGTTGATAACCTTTGTAAGTGGCTTGTATATGTTTAAGTATGTATTGATTTTCTTACTAAAAACCAACATCTTCGCTTAGCTACTGTATAAACAATTGAAAAAGATTTATTATCTTTTCATTCACAAAATAGAACTACGCCCAACTTCTGTGTTAAAACTAATACTGAAAAATATTTGAAGAAATGAAAAAAAGAAATTCATTACTAATAATTTTAGCACTAAACATTTTTATAATAAGTTGTGGCAAGGATGATCCTTGTGATGAAAGATATATGCAAAATAATGATGGCACTTGTATTCCTTTTTATACTCCAGGAATAAAACAAAATTTAGATCTTGGCAATATTTTTTATCACTCAAAATTAGGTGTAATTACTTATATAAATGGAAATTGGCTTGATGAGAATGGTCTAATTATTAAAAATATTGACAACTAAAAACAATAACTGTTTTTTCATTTATAAATAAAACTATTTGTAATACCTTAAAAATATATTGTTGGCATGTGACTATTTAGCACGTTGTATCGTCCTCACCAACTCCTCCAAGCCATTTACCTTAAGCTCATAAACCGTTGAAAGCATCTCTCCTATTTGACCTTTAGGGAAGCCTTTGTTTCTATACCAAACCACATAATATTCAGGTAAGTCTATCATGTATCTGCCTTTGTACTTACCATAAGGCATCTTGGTATTAGCCAATTTTATAAGAAATTGCTTGCTTTGGTCTTGGTTGAGCATTATGAACTGTAATGAGAGAGTTTATTTAGTGCTTCAACTATTTTAGTTTGCCACTCTTGTTGTTTTTCTAAATCTTGAGAATGTCTAGTTTCAGCATCATATTTTTTTTGCAATGTTTCCAACTCTTTATTAATCGCATCGTGCAAACCATTCATCTGGTTATCGATATTCATTGTAAACCTTGTTGTTTCTATACGCTGTCTAAACATACGTGCATGTAGCTCGGTAATGTCGAAATGTAATCGTTCATGGTTTAAAATATTGTTATCTACTTTCTCTTTTAAATACCAAGATTTGTTTGGGTAGAAATGGGCTCTAACTGTATAATTATAATCTATTAATCGGGTCTCAGACTTTTTTGAGGAATAACTGAAAGTAATCCCTGAAGCTGTAACAGATACCGAATTATTGGAAGGTTTTGGTTCGGCTTTAAAATCACTCCATTCCAAACGGTTATCTAAATTCCAACGAATTGTATGACTGTCTTGAAATAACAATCCAGAAAACAAGCAAGCTATTAAAAATTTATGCATAACGGATAGCATTAATTACCAAAAAAACGCTGGATTAATAGCCATTATTGTTTTACTTCAACAATTCTAAGGTTATCGAATTTTACAATATACATCGCTTCGTTGTAGTAACCTCCAAACATTTTTTTGCCATAACGAAACTTGTTCTCGACATATTCGGTTTCAATATCGTTGGAGGATGCATCGTATAGATCGTTGGCTGAAGCTAAACGTAACAACACATCCATGGTAAGGTCAAACCCTCTAATAGCATAGCGATTTGGTGTTATATAATATTTGTTTTGATAGGCTTTTATAAAAGTATCTGGTTGTTCATCGTTTATTGGTCTGTTAGGTGATGGATAGTGAAAATTTAGTTTAGACAAGGTAATATTGGACACATTTTCACCATCAAAGGCTCTACTTTTATCGCTTGTTAATAAAACTACTTCACGTTCAATTTCCAGCTCTTCATCAAAACCAATAAATCCCGACAACATGCTAGTGACATTAGAGACAAACCCTTCATTATTAGACTCTAAAAACACCATGTTTATGCCTTCTTTAAATTCTTTTTCAATATCGTCAGTTAAAATGTAAAACATGTCTTTTCCTGTTTCTTCATCAATACGAGAAAAAATTTGTTTAGCTTCTGGAAATTCCTGCTTTAAAAGATTGTTCTCGTTGCGATGTTTTTGGTCGGAAATAATTAAAATACTGCTTGGAATTGAGTCTAATTGCTTCACAAACTCTACAATACGTTTACGTTTTAATTCATTAGATGGCATGGTTTGAAACACATTATCGTACAAGTTATTAGTTTCATTTACTGGCGATAGCATTGGTACATTGTCGCGACGTAGCATAGCTGCTGCACGATCGAATTCGTCAGAGATAAAAGGTCCAATTACAGCGTCGTATTCTGAAAAATCTTTACGGTTTATAAGATCGGTTACCACACTCGCTCTAGCTTTGGTATCATATACATCCAATTTCGTAGATATACCTAATTGTTTGGCAGAATCTAAAGCCATTAAAACACCAGTATAGAAATCTAACGAAATGTTTGTAATATCATCGCCACGTAGCATTTCTTTGACTTCTTGAATGGAATCCATATCTACACGATCCAGCATAAATGGCAGCATGACTGCTAGCTTTTTTGTTTCGTAATTAATGATTTTATCAATTAACACTGAACGAGTGACATCTCCAGAACTACTATTATCACTAACATCTTTGGGCACTTTAATAATCATGCCCGATTTTAAGCCGCTTTCCTTCAACTCAGGATTTAATGTTTCTATTTCTTCTTGAGTCAATCCAAGCTTACGTTTTAAAGCAAAAAATCCTTCACGTGGTACGACTGTGTAATAACCATATTCTTCATCGATCACTTTTTCTTCGTTATTGGCAATATTTGGTACGTTAATTTTTTGACCAACTTGTAAAGTATCAGCCATTTTTGGATTAAGTTTTTCTAGCTCATCAACAGTAATTCCAAATTTATAAGCTATACGCCATTTACCCTCTTTAGGCTCTACTTGATAACTCTTAATTGTGTTTTCTAAGCTAGTGGTTGTACTTACTGTATCATACTTTGGAATATTTATCCTATCTCCTTTTCTTAAGTTTTCAGAATATAAACGGTTGTTATGTTTTTTTAAATCATCTACTGTTACATTATAAATTTTACCAATACTATATAAGGTTTCTTTACGCTTTACTTTATGAGATTTATAACCTGTCAATTTAGTAACTTGACTTTCCACAGGGTTTTCCAAAACTTTGGATTTTGGAACAATGATTACCATATTAGGATGTAAGCTATTTTTGGCATCAGGGTTTAAAGCATAAATATCAAAAGGTGTTACCATATATATTTTGGCAATACTCTCAATGGTTTCACCAACTTTTACTTTATGTGTTTTATAATTTTGTGCATTAGCAGAGATGCTAAAAAGAACTAAAAAACTTAAGCTAACTAAAAACTTCTTCATGTATTATTTTTAAATATATATACGTAAACTATTGCTTACATAGATTAGACACCACAACGTCACTTAATTAATTTTGAGATTCCTTCCCGATAACTATCGTTATTCGAAGGAATTTTATTCCCACTCAATGGTTGCTGGTGGTTTTGAGCTAATATCGTACACTACTCTATTAACGCCTTTCACCTTATTTATTATATCGTTTGATGTTTTTTGCAAAAACTCATAAGGTAAATTTACCCAATCTGCTGTCATACCATCAGTACTTTCCACAGCTCGAAGTGCTACACATTTTTCATAGGTACGTTCGTCTCCCATTACACCAACGCTATTTACAGGAAGCAACATTGCTCCTGCTTGCCATACTTTGTTGTACAAATCCCATTCTTTTAATCCATTAATAAAGATAGCGTCAACCTCTTGTAATATACGAACTTTTTCGGCTGTAATATCACCTAAAATCCTAATAGCTAATCCAGGACCTGGAAATGGATGACGACCCAATAATTCTGGGTCAATTCCCATGGAAGCACCAACACGTCTAACCTCATCTTTAAACAATGCTTTTAAAGGTTCTACTACTTTTAGTTTCATAAAATCTGGTAACCCTCCAACATTATGATGGCTTTTTATGGTTGCACTTGGCCCTCCTGTTACCGAAACACTTTCGATCACATCAGGATAAATAGTACCTTGTGCCAACCACTTTACATCTTCAATTAAATGTGCTTCATCATCAAATACTTCAATGAACACGCGACCAATAGCTTTACGCTTTTTTTCAGGATCGCTTTCTCCAGCTAAGGCTTCCAAAAAGCGTGCCGAAGCATCAACACCTTTTACATTAAGTCCCATACCTTCGTACTGATTGAGAACGTTTTCAAACTCATTTTTACGAAGCAGACCATTGTTTACGAATACACAATACAAGTTCTTTCCAATGGCTTTGTTCAACAAAACAGCAGCCACAGTGGAATCTACTCCACCTGATAAACCAAGAACTACTCTGTCATTCCCAAGTTTCTCTTTAAGCTCATCAACCGTTTCTTCAACAAAGGCATTTGGTGTCCAATCTGGAGTGACGTTTGCAATAGATACTAAAAAATTCTCTAGTAATTGTTTCCCATCTGTTGTATGATAGACTTCAGGATGAAATTGAATAGCGTACGTTATTTCTCCATTAATTTTATAGGCAGCATTCTGCACATCATGTGTGCTTGCCAATAATTCACCATTGGTTGGCAATTCCTTAATGGTATCACCATGACTCATCCAAACTTGTGAACCTTCAGAGATTCCTTTAAAAAAAGCTTCGCCTTCTTTTATAAAAGATAGATTTGCTCGACCATACTCCCTTGTGTTTGAAAGTGCCACATTTCCGCCAGAAAAATGCGCCAAATATTGTGCACCATAACAAATACCAAGTAGTGGTTTTTTTTCTCTTATTTCAGAAAGATCTGGATGTAAAGCTTCGTCTCCTCTTACAGAAAAAGGGCTTCCAGACAAGATTACAGCCTTATAATCGCCTATATTTGTTGGAATTTTGTTAAATGGATGAATCTCGGAATAAATGTTGAGTTCTCTAACTCGACGTGCAATAAGTTGTGTGTATTGCGATCCGAAGTCTAAAATTAATACCTTGTCGTGTTGCATGTGCAAAAGTAATCATTTGCTATTTTTTAACAACTTTTAAATTAGAAATTTTCACTTCTTTTCGACAAGTTTTTAAAAACCAAAACGAACCCTTAAATCATGGTGTCAAGAATCATCTTGATGTCTTCTTCTGTAGTGTCAGGATTAATAAAACAAAAACGTGAAACGGTTTCAAATACATCTCCTTTTTTCCATTTGGTAGGCGTGACTAACGCAAATCCTTTATCGTGGTTTTCGTAAGTCCAATTAGTATAATCTTCTGGTTGCCATCCTTTTCTTCTGAATAGTACACATGATAAGCTTGGTTCTCTAACCAACTCTACATTTGGGTTGTCTTCTATCATTTTACCAGCTATTTGAGCTAATTCTATCCCTCTTTCAACAGCTTCTTTATACCTATCTGTTCCATGTGTTGCTAACGAAAACCATAAAGGCAATCCTCTAACACGTCGTGTTAATTGTATTTGATAATCGGTTGGGTTAAAACCATGCGCTCCTTCGTCCTTAAAAATATCTAAATATGACCCTTGTTGTGAATGTGCTTTTTTAGCAAATTCAGGACGTCTGTAAATAACTGCTCCACAATCATAAGGTGAGAACATCCATTTATGAGGATCGATGGTAATACTATCAGCTCTTTCAATGCCGTTGAATAAGTGACGAACAGAATCGGCAACCAAAGCGCCTCCTCCATAAGCAGCATCAACATGAAACCAGATTTTCTCTGCATCACAAACCTCTGCGATGCCTGCTAAATCATCAATAATTCCAGCGTTGGTTGTTCCTCCTGTCGCTACAACCGCAAAGAGACGTTTACGTTGGTGGAAATTTAAATTATCGATGGTTTCGCGTAAATCTTTTCCAGTTAGTTTTTCTTCTGAATCTACCAATAAAATATCCACATCAGCTACTTTTGCCATAGCCTTGATAGACGAATGTGCGCCAATTGAGGTAATGATTAACCCTTTTTCCCTCTTATAAGTGTCGTCTTCTCGCCAATGTTCACGAGCAGTAACAATTGCCGATAAGTTGGCTGCAGTTCCACCACTTGTAAAAACACCAAATGCACCTTTAGGCAATCCTGTTAACGATACAATCCATTCCATAGCTTCATTTTCACAAAAAATGCCTCCAGCTCCTTCCATCCAATACGCTCCATGAATACTCGAAGCAGAAGTCACCAAATCGAACATAATAGCTGCTCGTGTAGGCGCTGCAGGAACAAAAGCTAAAT
Source organism: uncultured Flavobacteriaceae bacterium (assembly GCA_963975205.1). Classification (GTDB taxonomy): domain Bacteria; phylum Bacteroidota; class Bacteroidia; order Flavobacteriales; family Flavobacteriaceae; genus Pontimicrobium. Next base: position 21,487 of record CAXBFU010000013.1, read on the forward strand.
TACGTGGATGATCAACTGGGACATTTGCCTTGGCTAAATGTTGTTTCCATAAATTAAATGCATATTCTCCTCCAATTCCTTTTGGTGTTACAGTTTCCCCAACCAAAGCCTTAAGTTCTTCAGCTTTTTGGGGTTTACCAACTTTTTGTTTTGTGTGTGAAATTCTATCAATGGCATATTTCATGACGTCCATGGTCATCTCAATAAGCTCAATATCTATTTTGTGCATGTGTTACAATTCTAATATTAAAAACTCGCCTCTTAGAGGTTGCAAATTTAATACTAACTGTTGGATTAATTGGTCTCCAAACTCAAGATAAAGTTCAGAAAAATTCAAATTTCTTTCTTGTAGGCTTTGACCTGGAAATAGCTGGTTTTGCATGTCAATAATTCGGGATATTTGCTCGTTTAATTTTCGCTTTTGTGCTTTTAATAAACGTTTCTCTAGATTTGACAAGCCTTTGATTTGCTTTTTTTCTTGTGCTGTTACGGCTCCTAAAAATGATTTGTCTGTTTCTTCGGCTAATTTGTAAAGTACTTTAAACTGATTTTGAAGATGTTCTTTCTGTAATGAAAAATCAATATCAACAGTAGATAGTCGTTTTACTTGTTGATTGATTAAATTATTTTGTTTGGCAAATAGCTCATTTAAGGAAACTCCTAATTTTTCTAGTTTTTTGGTTTGCTTTTTGGTTTTAATCAACACTGAATTACGTAGTAACAGCATTGGGAAAGTCACCTTAACCTCTTCAAAATAAGCTTTTAATTGAAACCAATATGCGAGTTCGCCTCCACCACCAATATAACAAAGATTTGGTAGGATTACTTCTTGATATAAAGGACGCATAATTACGTTAGGGCTAAATCGTTCTGGGTAATTATCTAATTCTGCTAAAATTTCAGGTTCAGAAAATGAAACATCAGTATCATTTACAACATAATTTCCATTTTGCTCAACTATACGCTCCCTTAAACCATTCTTTAAATAAAAGAGATTTATTTCCCGAGGGTTTACTTGAATTTTATAATTGCTTGATAATTCATTAATTTGATGGTTCGTTTGGGATACCAGTTTATGAGAGGTATTGTTTATAAGCTCTTCTTTAACATATGGCGTAAACAAGCGCTTTAGCTCTCTATTATTGGCATCAATAATTACTAAGCCAAGTTCTTTAAATAATTCATTAGCAATGTGTCTCGTAGCATCAGCTAAATTATCATGGTTTAAATAGCCGTTTTTAAAAAGGTCTTTTAAAAATTTAGCGTTTTTCCCTTGCCCTAATTCTTTTGAAAAAGTTTCAAAAACTTTATCCAATCCATTGGTATCTAACTCACCAACACCACCACTAGCTTCTCTATCCCATTTAACTTTTTTCCTTTTAAAATTAAAGTAATTAATCTCATCGAAATCATGATCTTCGCTCGCCATCCAATACACAGGAACAAAATTATATTTTGGATATTTAGCTTTTAATTCTTTTGCAAGATTTATTGCTGAAATAATTTTATATAAGAAATACAATGGCCCTGTAAATAAGTTTAATTGGTGTCCAGTGGTGATGGTGAACGTGTTCTCTTTTTCTAGAAGCTCAATATTTTGTTGGGTCAATTTAGAAGTATCAATATTTTTGTATTGAGCTTTTAAGGCATCAACTAAAATAGTCCTTGACGTGGCTTGAACAGATAATAATTTTTCGTTAATCTGTGCCTCGAAGTTTTCAATTTTTGGAAAACGGTTATAAAAGGGTTGTAATTCTCGATGTTTATCAAGGTAATCACAAATTAAAGTAGAAAAATAGTTAGTGTCTCTAAACGAAATACAGTCAGTTGGCATAATTAGCTTTGAATTCAGTTGTAAATATACTGCTCTTTCATCTATTTGAAATTTTCAATTGGTTAAAAAAAAACTAAAAATTTATGTGTCACTACAAAACACTAAAGTTTTGTAAAATAATTACTAATGTTCGCTTTGGGTTTATATCTTTATAGCTACTTTTTTTAAATCAACCAACAATGCAAAAATTTTATAGAATCGTATTAGTCGTTTTATGTTCTGTTTCCTTTACAATGGCACAACAAATTAAAACGCCAAGTGAGTTTTTAGGCTACGAATTAGGTACTCAATTTTCAAGAAACCATCAAGTTGTAGATTATTTTAAACACGTCGCCTCAACAATGCCAAATCAGGTAAAGCTAGTGCAATATGGTGAAACTTATGAACGTAGGCCATTGATACTTGCGTATATTTCTTCAGAAGAGAACATGAAAAACCTTGAAACCATTAGGCAAGATAATTTAAAAAACGCAGGTATATTACCTGGAACTTCTACATCAAATGATATAGCAATAGTTTGGTTAAGTTATAATGTGCATGGTAACGAAGCGTCTAGCACAGAAGCTTCTATGAAAACTATATACAAACTATTAACGCAGAAACAAGAATGGTTAAAAAATACGGTTGTTATTATAGACCCATGTATCAATCCAGATGGTCGCGATCGATATGCTAATTGGTACAACGAAACTAAGAGCACACCTTTTGACATCGACCCACAAGCTACCGAACACTCCGAACCTTGGCCTGGAGGTAGAGCAAATCATTATTTATTTGATTTAAATCGAGATTGGGCTTGGACTTCTCAAAAAGAATCGCAAGCCAGAATAAAAGTGTACAATAAGTGGATGCCGCAAATTCATGTCGATTTTCATGAACAAGGTATTAATAACCCTTATTATTTTGCACCAGCTGCAGAGCCTTACCATGAATTAATAACCGATTGGCAAAGAGATTTTCAATTCCAGATAGGAAGAAATCATGCTAAATATTTCGACCCAAAAGGGTGGTTATATTTTACACGTGAAAACTTTGATTTATTATACCCAAGTTATGGAGATACATATCCAACCTATATGGGAGCTATAGGTATGACTTATGAGCAAGCTGGTGGTGGTCGTGGTGCATTGGGCGTAAAAACATCTGAAGGTTCTGTACTCACTTTAAAAGACAGAATTGCACACCACACAACTACAGGTTTATCGACCGTAGAAATTTCATCAAAAAATGCTTTAAAATTAATTGAAGAATTTAAAAAATTCTTTAACAATTCTGGATTAAAATACAAGAGCTATGTTATGTCTGGAAATCGAGATAAAATAAACGCCCTAACAAATTTATTAGATAGACATGAAATTACTTATGGATATGCAACGAGTAAAAAAGTAACAGGTCATAAATATTCTACCAATACAAATGGTAGCATGAATACAACTTTAAATGATTTAGTAGTAAGCACCAATCAACCAAAGGGTAAAATGATAAAAGCCTTGTTTGAGCCTAACGCCAAATTAAGTGATTCTCTTACTTATGATATTACTGCTTGGAGCTTACCATATGCCTACGGTTTAGAAACTATAGCTAGTACGAGTTTGGTAAGTAACATCACTAATACCAACACACCAGCAATTCAACCATTATCAAATGCTTATGGCTATGTAAGTGATTGGAATTCGATGAAGGACGCTAAATTCTTAGCAACATTATTAAATAAGAATATTAAAGTACGGTTTAACCATGAACCTTTTGCACAAAATGGAAGTACATTTAAAAGAGGGTCTCTAATTATTCTACAAAGAGATAATGATCACATTGAAAACTTTACCTCTGTTTTAAATGATATAGCGCAAAGTAAAGAGCAATCTTTAACAACTATTCAAACAGGTTTTTCCGATATGTTTCCAGATATGGGATCATCATCTATTAGATTAATTAATAAAACAAGAGTTGCCATGATTTCTGGTAAAGGAACCTCTTCATTAAGCTATGGTGCTACATGGCATTTCTTTGAGCAGCAATTAAAATATCCCGTAACTTCAATTAATTCTGAAAATTTTGGAAGAACAAATCTTGAAGCGTATGATGTATTGATACTACCAAGTGGTAACTATAGAAATATGCTTAATGAAAATGGCATGAGCAAATTACAAGACTGGATGAGAGCTGGTGGAAAAGTAATTGCAATCGATAGAGCTTTAAGCACATTTGCTGGTAAAAAAGGCTTTGGTTTAAAATACAACGAAAATGTTGATGAAGATAAATCAAACAACTTAATTCCTTATGCAGATAGGCAACGTGAATCTGCAAAACAAATGATTACAGGTGCCATTTTTAAAACCAAAGTAGATAACACACATCCAATGGCTTATGGGTATTCTAATGATTACTTTACACTAAAACTAGGAGGCACTTCTTATAAGTTATTAGATAGAGGGTCCAATATAGCTCATATTGGTGATAATGTAATAAAGGTGTCAGGGTTTGCAGGAAGCGAAGCTTTAAAAGGACTTAAAAACTCACTAGTTTTTGGTGAAGAACGACAAGGAAGAGGAAGCATAGTGTATATGGTAGATAACGCACTTTTTAGAAGCTTCTGGGAGAATGGTAAACTATTTTTTGTAAACGCTATTTTCTTCGTAAATAACTAATAAATCAATCGAAATGAAACAAATTAAAACACTATTAATTGCTTTAACATTAATCATTGCGTCTTGTGCTAACGAAACAAACAATGGCTTAGGCGCCAAAGAGTTTAAAGTAGAATTTGAGCAATTTACTCTAGACAATGGCTTGTCTGTTATTTTTCATATAGACCGTTCGGATCCTGTGGTTGCAGTAGCACTTACAAGCCACGTTGGTTCAGCTAGAGAAATAGAAGGCCGAACAGGATTTGCTCATTTATTTGAGCATTTGTTATTTTTAGAATCTGAAAACTTAGGTAAAGGTGGACTTGATAAAATGAGTGCTCGTATTGGTGGTTCTGGTGCAAATGGTTCTACCAGTAGAGATCAAACCAATTATTTTCAAACAGTACCTAAAGATGCCCTTGAAAAAATGATTTGGGCAGAAGCCGATAAATTAGGGTTCTTTATTAACACAGTTACTGAACCTGTACTCGCCAAAGAAAAACAAGTTGTTAAAAACGAAAAACGACAAGGTGTTGATAATCGTCCTTATGGTCACACACAATACGTGATTGATAAAAATTTATATCCAGAAGGCCATCCTTACAGTTGGCAAGTTATTGGTTCACTTGAAGACCTTCAAAACGCCACACTTCAAGATGTAAAAAATTTTTACAATCGTTGGTATGTACCAAATAATGTCACTTTAACAATTGCTGGCGATTTTGATACAGCACAAGCTAAACAATGGGTTAAAAAATATTTTAGCGAAATAAAACCAGGTGAGGATATTCCTAAAATGGCAAAGCAGCCTGTAGAGTTGTCCGAAACCAAAAAGCTGTACTACGAAGATAATTTTGCACGTTTACCTCAGCTAACCCTAACTTGGCCTGCAGTATATCAATACCATGATGATTCTTATGCGTTGAGCGTTTTGGCGAGCTACCTTTCAGAAGGTAAATCGGCACCTTTTTACAAGTTGTTAGTTGAAGAACATCAATTAACTGACAATGTTAGTATGTATCAATATAATTCTGAAATAGCTGGTCAATTCATGTTACGTGTAACTGCCTTTAATGGTACAAAATTAGATAACGTACAAAGTGCCATTAACGAAGCATTCTCTAAATTTGAAGCCGAAGGTATTCCTCAAAAAGATCTTGATCGAATTAAAGCAGGACAAGAGACAGATTTTTACAATAGTTTATCGAGTGTTTTAGGAAAAGGGTTTCAATTAGCTCAGTATAAAATATTTGCTGAAGATCCTGCTTATATTAATGAAGACGTTAAAAAAATACTAGCAGTAACAGCTAATGATGTGATGCGTGTTTACAATGCATACATTAAAAACCAAAACTATGTAGCGACTAGTTTTGTACCAAAAGGTCAAGCAGATTTAGCATTAGCAGATTCAAAATTAGCCGAAGTTGTTGAAGAGAAAATAGTTGAAGGTGCTGAAGAAACTTTCGATGCAAGTATTGCGGCCACTTACAAAAAAACACCATCTAGTTTTGATAGATCCATAGAGCCTCCTTATGGCGAAAGTCCAGACCTTAAAGTCCCTGAGGTATGGAAAGAGTCCTTATCATCTGGAATAAATGTGTTTGGTATTAAAAACAATGAAGTGCCATTAGTGCAATTTAGAATGCAAATTAAAGGTGGTATGTTACTAGAAGATATCAACAAAGTTGGTGTCTCTAATTTACTTGCTGATATGCTTACAAAAGGCACTAAAACCAAAACACCTGAAGAGCTGGAAAATGCCATTGAAAGCTTAGGTGCTTCCATAAATGTATTTGCTTCCAATGAAGCCATCACAATTTCTGGTAATTCTTTAGCAAAAAACTACAAAGCTACTATGGCTTTGGTTGAGGAAATTTTGTTAGAGCCTCGTTGGGATATTGATGAATTTGCACTGGTTAAACAAAGTACGCTAAGTCAAATTCAACGTCAAAAAGGAAATCCAAATGGTATTGCTTCTATAGAATATGCCAAGTTAACTTATGGAGATGACCATATATTATCCAAAAACAATATTGGCACTGAAACTTCTGTAAACGCCATTACCATTGAAGATCTTCAAGACTACTACAGTAATAATATCTCGCCAACAGTTAGTAATTTTCATATAGTTGGAGATATCACACAAAAAGAAGTGGTTAAATCTTTAAAAACCCTAGATAAAAATTGGGAAACCAAAGCGGTAACTATTCCTAAGGTTGCATCACCTAAAGCTCCAAAGGTTTCCAAAGTATATTTTTACGATATCCCAAATGCTAAACAGTCTGTTATTAGATTTGGATATCCTGCTCTTGCTGCAACCGATACCGATTATTATCCTGCAACTGTATTAAACTATCGCCTTGGAGGTGGTGGTTTTGCTTCTCAACTTACACAACAACTCCGAGAAGGTAAAGGTTATACCTATGGAATAAGGTCTGGTTTTTCGGGTACAACAATTAAAGGCCCTTTTACAATAGGAAGTGGCGTTAGAACCAATGTCACTTTTGAATCGGCTAGTTTAGTAAAAGACATTATAGAAAATTATGGCAAAAATTATACAGAAAAAGACCTAGAAATTACCAAAGGATTCATGATTAAAAGTAATGCTAGGGCATTTGAAACTCTAGGCTCTAAACTTGGTATGCTAAGTAATATTAGCAACTATAACCTACCAGACAATTATGCAAAACAACGTGAAGCTATTGTAAAATCAATGACCGTTGATGATATTAAACAACTGGCTAAAAAATATTTAGATGTTAATAAAATGAATTATTTGGTTATTGGAGATGCCAAAACCCAAATTAAAAAACTGGAAGCATTAGGTTTTGGGAAACCAGTGCTTTTAAATGAAGTTGAAGATAAGGTTAATATTGAGCAGTAGCCTATTCTTTAATTGTGAAATTATTTAGCGACATCGTTGACGAATCAAATAACCTATTACCAAAAGATGGTGTGGTTAATTATTATGGGAAAATTGTTCCTGAAGAATTGGCTAACACCATTTTTTATAACCTTTTAGAACATCTTGACTGGAAACATGATGAAGCAACAGTTTACGGTAAACATTATGTTACCAAACGCAAAGTGGCTTGGTACGGCGAAAAGGCTTTTAAATATACCTATTCAGGCAAAACAAAAAAAGCTTCACAGTTTACTCCAGGGTTATTAAAACTAAAACAGTTAATAGAACTAAAAACAGGAGAAACCTTTAACTCTTGCCTTTGCAATCTTTACCATAATGGCGAAGAAACTATGGGTTGGCATAGTGATGACGAAAAAGACTTAAAAAAACATGGTGCCATAGCCTCATTAAGTTTTGGTGCCAAACGTAAATTTGCCTTTAAGCATAAACAAACTAAAGAAAAATGTGATTTTTTTTTAGAACATGGAAGCCTGTTGGTCATGACAGGAACAACTCAAGAACATTGGTTACATCGTTTACCTCCAAGCAAAAAAATTAAAGAAGCACGAATTAATTTAACTTTTAGAACCATTGTTGAGAATAATTAAAGGTATAACTTTACTTAATCTAAAAAAATTAGAATATGAAAAAATTAATACTTTTAGTGATTCTAACACTTTTTGTTGGCAATATCTTTGCTCAAGAAGACGACATTATTATTCCTGAAATAGGTTTTGGATTAAAAGCTGGTTTAAACTCTATGCATAATAGAACAGTTAATGCATCTAGTGATAATGTTCAAAAAAAAACTGGTGTCTATATTGGTGCATTTGTAAAGATCCCAACTTCTGATGTTTTTAGTGTACAAACAGAGATTATTTATTCATCCACCGAATTTCAGGGTAGAAACAACGTAAACTTATTACATATCCCTGTGCTATTGAATTTTGAACTTGGGAATGGTTTTACTGGTTTTTTTGGTCCAGAAGGTCAGGTGTTAATCGATTTAGGTGAAGCAGAAAACAGCAATTTATATAATTCGTTTATGTTTGGTTTTACGTTTGGAGCAAGGTATCAAATTACACCAAATTTCTATATTGAAGGCAGACCATACTTTGCTTTATCAAAATTTCTAGAGGACGATTCTGGCTATAGAAAGTTTAATACCTTACAAATTGGATTGGCCTTTAAATTTTAAGATATTGAGTGTGTTAATTTTTAAAATGTATTAGGTTAAAATCTAAAAAATCAGTAACTTATCAGTTAATATCTCTTACCACAAATTAAAATAAAGTTATCATGAAAAAAGGATACTTAAAACTCGGCAAAACAAACACAACTTCATTACTAATGTTATTTGTTTTTTTGGTTTTTTATCAACATTCTTATGCATTGGCTTTTCAAGACACCTCACAATCTTTTAATGAATACAAAGGATACGTTATTGGTAATGATACAAGAAAACCGTTGGTATTTGCAGATATTTCTGTTGTAAGCTCAAATATTAGTACAATAACAAATAAAGAAGGTGAATTTACTTTAAAAGTCCCTAAATCATTATCAAGTAATCGCATTAAGATCTCTTTTCTTGGATATGAAACCCAAGAGATTTCCCAGGAAAGACTTAAAGGAAAAAACAACACCATTGCGCTAAATGTTATTAGCACACAACTTTCCCAAGTTAACATTAACGTCCCTAAAGATGCTCGTGCTTTAGTAAAAGCTTCCTTAGAAAATCGCAGGGAAAAGTATATAAATGACAAAACATTAATGACAGCCTTTTACAGAGAAACCATAAAAAAACGCAATAAAAATGCTTCCTTGGCTGAGGCTGTTGTTAAGATTTACAAAGAACCTTATGCAACTTCTAAAAGTGATGCAATAGAGTTAGTAAAGTCCAGAAAAAATACTAATTATTCTAGGCTAGATACTTTAGCGGTAAAGCTGCAAGGAGGCCCTTTTAGTACCTTGTATTCAGATATTGTCAAGTATCAAGACTATCTTTTTTATAACGAATTTTTTGAATACTACAATTTTAGTTTTGGTAATTCAACACAAATAAACGACCGTCAGGTATATGTGGTCAACTTCGAGCAACAAGCAAATATAGTAACGCCTTTGTACAGAGGTAAACTATATATTGATGCCGAGACATTTGCGCTAGTGAGTGCCAACTATAGCTTAAATGTTGAAAACAAAGATGAAGCCGTAAAATTATTTCTTCGTAAAAAACCTAGAATGGTAAGGGTAGAACCAGAAGAAGCTTCTTATCGTGTCGATTATAAAAGCACTCCAGATGGAAAATGGTATTATAGCTATAGTAATGTGCAGTTAGCATTTAGGGTAAAATGGCGAAAAAAACTATTTAGTAGTATTTATACATTAAATATTGAAATGGCTGTGACAGATTGGACTAACAACTTTACGACATCGCTTATTAAGGATAATAAATTAAAACCAACTGTTATTTTAAGCGATGAAGCTTCAGGGTTTTCTGATCCAGAATTTTGGGGAGAATACAATATTATAGAGCCAGAAAAATCTATTGAATCTGCAATTAAAAAAATATCAAGACAGCTTAGTAAAATTAAAGCTAAATAAGTAGTTAAATAATTTCTCCATAAAGGTCAAAGTCGGCAGCTTCTGTAATTTTTACATTGGCAAATTCTCCTGTTTTTAGGTATGTTTTTGTAGCGTCAATAAGCACTTCGTTGTCCACATCTGGTGAATCAAACTCTGTACGTCCTACAAAGTAATCGCCTTCTTTTCTATCAATAACCACCTTAAACTCCTTCCCTATTTTTTCTTGGTTTAGTTCCCAAGAAATCTGTGATTGAATTTCCATAATTTCATTGGCGCGTTCTTGCTTGATCGCTTGTGGGACATCATCTTCTAAATTATAAGCATGTGTGTTTTCTTCGTGGGAATACGTAAAACAACCCAATCGTTCAAAACGCATATCTATCACCCAATCTTTAAGTTTTTGGTAATCTTCTTCGGTTTCCCCAGGATAACCAACAATGAGTGTCGTTCTAATGGTCATATTTGGTACTTTAGCCCTAAACTCTTTAAGTAGCTTGGTTGTTTTATCTTGAGTTGTACCTCGGCGCATACTTTTTAAAATGCTATCGGAAATATGTTGAAGCGGAATATCTAAATAATTGCAAATTTTAGGCTCACGGTTCATTACATCTAAAACATCCATAGGAAATCCTGTTGGATACGCATAATGCAGTCGAATCCACTCGATGCCTTCAACTTTTACCAAAGCTTCAAGAAGTTCGGCTAAATTGCGTTTTTTATAAAGGTCAAGACCATAATAGGTTAAATCTTGTGCTATTAAAATAAGTTCTTTTACGCCATTTTCTGCTAGTTTTTCAGCTTCAATTACAATATCTTCAATAGGCGTGGATTTATGCTTCCCTCTCATTAATGGTATGGCACAAAAACTGCAAGGTCTATCACAGCCTTCGGCAATTTTTAAATAGGCATAATTTTTTGGTGTGGTTGTTAAACGTTCGCCTATTAACTCATGTTTGTAATCGGCACCAAGAGCTTTTAATAAATTTGGCAATTCAGTAGTTCCAAAGTATTGGTCTACATCAGGAATTTCTTTTTCCAAATCTGGTTTGTAGCGTTCGCTCAAACAGCCTGTGACAAATACTTTATCAACCTCTCCTTCTTCTTTTTTTTGAAGGTATTCCAAAATTGTATTGACACTTTCTTCTTTGGCATTATTAATAAAACCACAAGTATTAATCACTACAATGTTACCTTCTTCTTCATGTACAACTTCTTTATTATTTGCTTTAAGTTGTCCCATCAATATCTCACTATCGTACACATTTTTGGAGCATCCCAAAGTGACTACATTAATTTTGTTTTTTTTTAGTGATCTTGTTCTCATGCCTTAATTTTGGTTTGCAAAGATACAATCTTAATTAAACCTTTAGTATATTTAATGGTCTTAAATACATGAATATGAAATTAGCCTACAAACATCTATTTTATCTTTTTATTGGATGCTCTATAGTTTATTCTTGTTCTACAAATACTATTGATAACCCAAAAAACAACGAAGACATATTATATTTTCCTCCTTTAAATTCTAATGATTGGGAAACCATATCTATGGAAACCCTTAATTGGGATACTACAGCAGAACAAGATCTTTACGATTTTTTAAATGTAAAACAATCCAAAGCTTTTATTATTCTTAAAAAAGGTAAAATTGTTATAGAATGGTATGGAAATGGTTTTGACGCAACTATGAATCATACTTGGAATTCGGCTGCAAAAACACTTTCTGCTTTTACCATTGGCATTGCACAACAAGAAGGTTTGCTTAATATTAACAATTCGTCACAAAACTATTTAGGTGCCAATTGGTCTAGTATGACCAGTACACAAGAAGACGCTGTTACAGTCAAAAATCATTTAACCATGACCACTGGGTTAGATTATAATGTACCAAATGCCGATTGTACTGAACCTGAAGATTTAGTTTACAAACAAGACCCTTTTACTTTTTGGTACTACCATAATGCGCCATATACTTTAACACACAGTATTGTTGAAGGTGCTACCAATCAAACTTTTAGCAATTATTTTAATAACAAAATACGCGATAAAATAGGCATGCAAGGACTTTGGGTTCCTTTTGGATGTTATAAACTCTATTTGAGTACTGCTAGAAGTATGGCAAGATTTGGGCTTTTGAGCTTAAATCAAGGAACATGGGAAAATGAGGTCATTTTAAGTGATACTGATTATTTTAATGATATGACCAACACTTCACAAAATTTAAACAAAGCTTATGGCTATTTATGGTGGCTAAATGGTAAAAGTAACTACAGATTACCAGGAAGTGAAACAGAATATCAAGGTACTCTTATCCCAAATGCACCAAGTGATTTAATAGCTGGTTTGGGTAAAAACGATCAAAAATTGTACGTCGTTCCAAGTGAAGATTTGGTTATTGTACGTATGGGAGACAATGCTAACGACTCGACATTTGGGCCATCAGGATTTGACAACCAGCTTTGGGAAAAAATAAATGCTGTGATTAATTAATTATAATTGACAGGAATCTCACGCTTTTTGGATGCTTGTTCGTACACATAAGCCCATTCTAACAAATCTCTTTCGTTTAAGGGTTTAGAAATAAAAGTTAAGCCTCTTGGGCGACCATTATCTTGATAACCCATTGGCACTGTTATTGCAGGATATTCAGCAGTGGCTGCCCAACCTGCGTGGAAATTATTTATTGATAAAAACCCATCAAGGTTTTGTTTTTCAAAAGGTGTATCAAAATACAATTTGCTCTTGGTTTTTAAATCCGTTTTAATAGAATCCAAATATTGTAAACTTCCAGGATCATCAACAATACCTTTGAATAATCTTTGACCATAAGGTGCACGATTTAAAGAATCTAGATTATTATAATCTATCACATCTTTAACCGAATTGATTTCAACTACGTTTGAAGCATGATTAGCTAGATATTCTGGCAAATCTTTTTTCATTTCAAGATTTAATAAGCTAATAAATCCTGAACGTTCTATTTCTACCTCATCAACTTCAACCACCTCAGCACCTTTATTACGTAAAACATTAATTGCCGCGACATATAAAGAATCTTCCATAAATCGTTTAAAAGCTCCAAATCGTTTTCCTTCAATACTGCTTTCTTGTAAAGCATTTGAATAGCTTACAACTTGACTTTTAATTGATTTGGAATCAGTATCGTCAAAACCGCTCATAGCATCCAAAAGTATGGCATTATCAATCACGTTTTTAGTCATTGGTCCAGGTGTATCCAACGTGGAAGAAATTGGCACAATACCACTTCTGCTTAACAAACCAATAGTAGGTTTTAATCCTACAATGGAATTAGAACTGGAAGGCGATAAAATAGAGCCAGACGTTTCGCTACCAACAGCTCCTACACTAAAATTTGCAGCAACAGACACTCCACTACCAGAGCTTGAACCTCCTGTATCCATTATTCTTCTGCCATAAGGATTTAAGGTTTGCCCTCCAATGGCGCTATAACCACTTGGACAATCACCACAAAAGAAATATGCCCATTCACTTAAATTGGCTTTTCCTAAAATGAGTGCACCATTATTTTTTAAGCGTGCTGAGATAAAGGCATCATCAGCAATATTTTCTTGTAAAGCTACTGCACCTGCCGTAGTTGGTATTCCAAATGCATTGATGTTGTCCTTTAATAAAATTGGCATCCCAAAAATTGGATGTTTAACCTTTTTGTTTTTTTTAAATTCTTTATCTTTTTGCTTAGCCTGCTTGATTACTTTTAGATTTAAAGCTATCACAGAATTTAACGATAAGTCATTTTCCCTATCAAATTTTCGTATGCGGTATAAATAAAACTTGGTTAGTTTCTCATAAGATAAATCGCCATTGGTGATATGCTTTTGAAGTGTTGGAATATCTTGCTCTAAAACAAGCGGCTTTAGGGTATTATAAACTTCTTCGGTAAAATTTTTTAAATCTTTGTTGAATGGCTTCCATAATTCATCTTTACTAATGTATCTTGAATCCAATACTCTAAACTCTCTAAAATCGGTTGAATCCCTAACAACTGGAGCGACTTCCCTTTTGGGAATAATGTTTGAAGGTGTATCGTTTTTACAAGAAAAAATAAGGGCAACAAAAAGAAAATATAGAATATGACGCATAATTAGTGTTTTGAATAAAAATACTAATTATTTTAATTACTAATTCCTTTCAGCGAAAGGAATAATGCCTCCTTTTTCCAAATAGTTTTTTAAGCCATTAAGCAGCAAAGCCCAACAAAACGAAGAATGTTTAAAATGATGATTCTCCTTTAGCCAATTTACATGGCTAAACTTCAACAACGTTCCATTTTTTACTTCCTCTAAATCAAAACCAAACGTCGTTGGATTCCAATCATCATTAGATTTTATCATTTTTAAATGAAAGGACTCATTTGGATTTACTTTGGATACTTTACAAAACCAATTATATTGGTCAGTAAAGTTTAAGTTGTATTCTGCTTGTAATTCAGGTATTCCAGAACTTTTTAACGTCCACCAATTATCTAAATGCTGTGGCAAAGAAACCGCATCAAACACCTCTTTTGAAGATGTGTTTATTGTTAGATTATGGTAGATGTTATAACTCATATTAAGACATTTCGACTGCGCTCAATGTGACAAAACTATTTGAAGAACGAATCAACAAACTCGTATTTGTTAAATACTTGTAAATCTTCAATGCCTTCACCAACTCCAATATACTTCACTGGAATTTGAAACTCGTCACTTATACCAATAACCACACCACCTTTGGCTGTGCCATCCAGTTTAGTCACTGCCAGCGATGTTACTTCGGTTGCTGCTGTAAACTGTTTTGCTTGTTCAAAAGCATTTTGTCCTGTTGAACCATCCAACACCAATAACACATCATGAGGTGCGTCGTCAACTACTTTTTGCATGACACGTTTTACTTTGGTGAGCTCGTTCATTAAGTTGACTTTATTATGCAAACGTCCTGCTGTATCAATAATAACGACATCGGCATTTTGAGAAACTCCAGACTGTAACGCATCAAAAGCTACAGATGCAGGATCACTTCCCATAGATTGCTTTACAATTGGGATATCCACACGGTCTGCCCAAACTTGTAATTGGTCGATGGCTGCTGCTCTAAAGGTATCAGCAGCACCTAACACCACATTTAAACCTTGCTTTTTAAATTGATATGCTAATTTACCAATAGTGGTTGTTTTTCCAACCCCATTTACACCAACCACCATAATAACATGTGGTTTTTGGGTGTTAGGAATGGTGAACTCTGTGGCTTCTCCAGAGTTGGTTTCTGATAGTAATCCAGCGATTTCTTCTCGTAATATCTGGTTTAATTCTGAGGTTCCTAAATATTTATCTTTGGCTACTCTCGCTTCTATCCTATCAATAACTTTTAAAGTGGTATTTACACCAACATCGCTCGTTACTAGTATTTCTTCTAAATTATCAAGAACATCATCATCTACTTTAGACTTTCCAGCTACTGCTTTATTAAGTTTATTGAAAAAGGATGTTTTAGATTTCTCTAAACCTTTATCTAGTGTTTCTTTCTTTTCAGAAGAAAATATATTTTTAAAAAAACTCATGTATATTACTTTATTTTAAGTGCTTTAATTAACACTTATTCGTCTTTTAAACTAACAAAATTCCTGCCTTTTTAAAAAGTATGAAGAAATGTCATAAAAAACTCATGTAAATATAAAATAAAAGCTGCTCTCTAATAGAAAGCAGCTTTAAATATCTTGCTAATAAAAAATAGAATTTATTTTTTATTCAAAAAGTCGTTTACTTGTTCTGGTGCCATAATTGATTCAACAAACATATAAGCTCCAGATTTTGGAGACTTAACCATTTTAATAGCTTTTGTTAAACGCTTAGATCCTGTTTGTAATGATGCTACTGATTTCTTTGCCATGATTTTTTAGTCTTCAGTTTCAGTTTTCAGTTTTCAGTTAACAGCTTTTGACTGCTTACTGTATACTGGCAACTAACTACTATTATATTATTTAATTTCTTTATGAACTGTCATACGCTTTAAGATCGGATTAAATTTCTTTATCTCCATTCTATCAGGTGTGTTCTTTTTGTTTTTTGTTGTAATATATCTAGAAGTTCCTGCTTGTCCAGAAGCCTTATGCTCTGTGCACTCTAATATTACTTGAACTCTATTTCCTTTTTTTGCCATTGTACTAATCTTTAACTATTAGGCTATTATTTTAAAAATCCTTTAGATTTTGCATCTTTGATAGCTGCAGATATACCAACTCTGTTAATTGTTTTTAATGCTGCTGCAGAAACTTTTAAAGTTACCCACTTATCTTCTTCAGGAATATAAAAACGCTTTTTAAGCAAGTTAGCATTAAACTTACGCTTAGTTCTATTCATTGCATGCGAAACGTTGTTCCCAACCATCGCTTTTTTTCCAGTAAGCTCACAAACTCTTGACATGATATATAACTTTAAAAATTGTTATTTTAAAACGAGGTGCAAATTTACGAATTCTTTAGTGTTTGACAAATTTTATTTTATCAATTTTTAAAAATTTCTTTCTGAAGCATTTCAAATGCTTTATTTGTTGCTTTATTTATCACTTTTGTTCGATGATTTCCTAGGTTAAACGTTTTTGAAAAAACGCCTTTAGGTGTAGCAATGGCAATACATACAGTACCTACCTCTACATTGGCATCGCCTTTAGTTGGACCTGCATTTCCTGTTGTGGCAATAGTATAATCTGTTTTAAATAATTTTTGCACATTTATTGCCATAGCTTCAGCTACTTGAGTGCTTACTACAGAATATTTATCGATTAAATCTTCACTGATATGTAATATATCAATTTTAGCTTGGGTAGCATAACTTACCACGCTTCCTTTAAAATAGATTGATGCTCCTGGATTTGCTGTGATTCTTTCTGCAATTTTTCCTCCTGTACAACTCTCTGCTGTAGCTAGAGTTTTACCTAAGCTTGTTAGTTTTTTTCCTATTAACATTTCGAGATTACCATTCTCTTCAAAACCTGCAAATTCTTTTTCTATTTGAGGAAGTAACAGTTTTATTTGCTTGTTCATTTCTGAAATTATAAGCTGCTCGTTAGTTCCTTTTGCAGATAAACGGAGTCTTACCATTCCTAAATTGGGTAGATATGCAAGTTTAATAAAATCTGGAAGGTTATCTTCCCAAGTTTCAATTTTTTCAGCGAGTTTGCTTTCGCCTAGACCATAGGTAAGCAATGTTTTGTGTAGAATAAAAGGAAGTTCAAATTGCTTTTGAAGTCGAGGTAATACTTCATGATTCATTAAAGCTTTCATTTCAAAAGGGACTCCAGGGAGCGAGACAAACACTTTAGCATCTTTTTCCAACCACATTCCAGGAGCACTTCCAAAATGGTTCATTAAAATTGTTGCTTTTGAAGGCACTAAGGCTTGATTGATGTTAACTTGCGATAATGGTTGTTTGATATATTTTTTCCAAAGATCTTTAATGTTATCTAAAACAGCTTGACTTTGTACTAAAGTATCATTAAAATATTCAGCAATTGTGGCTTTGGTAATATCGTCTTTTGTTGGCCCTAATCCTCCTGTAATTATAATGATATCTGCATTTTCTTCAGCTTCTTTTAAAGATTTTAAAATATGTATTTTATCGTCTTGAACTGAAGTGATTTGGTACACAGACACACCAATTTTATTCAGCTCTTTTGAAATATATGCCGAATTGGTATCAACTACTTGACCAATGAGAATCTCATCACCAATAGTAATTATCTCTGCTTGCATTATAAGTTGAAGTCTGACCTAATCTCCTCTACTGCTCTTTCAACTGCGTTAAGCACAATGTCTAATTTATTAGAAATATCCTTATCGCGTTGCTCAAATTTTCCCCAGTCCTGAACCTCAATAAGGTCATCTAGAACACCAAGTTCAAATAAGTCTATAGTAGGTTTCATTTTGTGGGCAGATTTGTAAGCAGCCAAATAGTCTTTACTTACCACAGCTGTTTCTAGAAGCTTTGCGTCTTCTGGGACTTCTTCTAAAAAAGTCATTGCCAAAGTTTCAATAAATTCCTGATCATCACCAGAAAGTTCACGAAGCTTATCCAATTTATAATATTGTTCCATTTATTTAACTGTTATTGAAAATAGTTCTTCTTTTTCTATAAATCCTTTTAATTTATCGTTTGCAACTACCTTGCCAACACCTGCTGGCGTGCCTGTAAAGATAATATCTCCAATCTTTAAAGTAAAATATTTTGACACATATTCGACCAACTCATCTATTTTCCAAAGCATTAGGTTGGTATTTCCATCTTGTACAATTGCGTCATTTTTGTATAAACTGAAGTTAATATTATTTATATCTTTAAATGCACTTTTAGCAATCCACTTACCTATTACTGCTGCACCATCAAAGGCTTTGGCTTTTTCCCAAGGTAAGCCTTTTGTTTTTAATTCACTTTGCAAATCGCGTGCTGT
Organism: uncultured Flavobacteriaceae bacterium; assembly: GCA_963975205.1. Taxonomy (GTDB): domain Bacteria; phylum Bacteroidota; class Bacteroidia; order Flavobacteriales; family Flavobacteriaceae; genus Pontimicrobium. The sequence continues at coordinate 39,899 of CAXBFU010000013.1, forward strand.
AAAGTCTATACCTAAACCAATTTCATCGTAATATTTGTGTGCGAATTTTCGATTAATATGCTTGCCTACTTTATTGATTTTAACCAATATTTCAACTTCGTGGTGTACGTCGTTAGAAAAGTCTGGAATAAAAAAGGGTTGCTTTTTAAGAAGTATAGCGGTATCAGGCTTTAAAAAAACTACTGGATCTTTTGGTTTTTCATTTTCCAACTCTTCAATATGTTTGGTGTAATTTCTACCTATGCAAATAAGTTTCATATTCTGTCATTCCTGCGAAGGCAGGAATCTTATTTATTAGTTAACTAATTTTTTAATTGTGGATTCCTGCCTTCGCAGGAATGACAAACCAATTATTTTTAAAACAATTTATTATTAAAACTACGTAATTTAATAGCAGTCAATACTTTTTTTGTATATAATGGAAAATCGGCATCTAACAACCACCCAAAATACCCAGGTTCTTTCTCTAAAACTTCGGTTACTAATTTGCCTTTATGTTTTCCAAAAGAAAAACATTCTTCTCCTTTTTTATTGTAATTAATAAATCCAGCAAAATCGGCTAACTTTTTTCTAGAACTGAACTCCGCTAAAAATTTGGTGTCATTTTCAAGTAAATCGTATTTGTGTATTTGTGCTTTCAAAACTTCATAAGTCGCTTTGGTATCAGCTTCGGCACTATGTGCATCATCTAAACTTTCATTACAATAAAACTTATAAGCTGCACTTAGTGTACGCTGCTCCATTTTATGAAAAATAGTTTGTACATCTACAGCCACACGATTTTTCATATCAAAATCTAAATCTGCCCTCAGCATTTCCTCGGCTAATAAGGGAATATCAAATCTATTGGAGTTAAAGCCTCCTAAATCGGAATCTTTAATCATATTATGAACCTCTTTGGCAATTTCTTTAAAGGTAGGTTCGTTGGCTACTTTCTCATTGGTAATACCATGAATAGCAATTACCTCATTAGGTATAACCATTTCTGGGTTTACCAACCATGTTTTACTTTCTTCGGTGCCATTTGGAAACACTTTAAGAATTGAAATCTCCACAACACGATCTTTAGAAATATTAACTCCTGTTGTTTCCAGATCGAAGAAACAAATGGGCTTTGTTAAGTTTAATTGCATTAATCAACTGTTTTTTGATATGCAAAGGTAAATAGAATAAACAAAAAATAAGGGTTGCATTTTAAAAACCTCGCTTGATTTTGTAAGAAAATTGAGCTACCTTCGTTTGCGTCTTGTATAATTAACTTGTGCTGAGCGCAGCCGAAGTATTAAAACGATTTTAAACATATAAAATTGTGCTTTAATTGACCACCCAATAACCAATGATAAAATTCTTTAAACATATACGCCAAAATCTTATTTTAGAAGGCAAAACCGGAAAGTACCTTAAATATGCTGTTGGAGAAATTGCACTTGTAGTTATTGGAATTTTAATTGCGTTGCAACTCAATACTAGTAAAGAAAATAAGGAGAAATCTGATTTAGGCTATAAATATTTAACCGAAATGAAGTTAGAGGTTCAAGGCGATATATTTATGTTAGATACTCATATAAGGGGTTTGGAAATAAGCATTACAAATCAAGAAGCGGCTTTAAGTTACACTGCCTCTTGACAGTGTTTTAATGATAATGGACCAACAAAATCTTGATTTAAATATAAGCGAATTAACTTTTAGTAGAATGAAAAATCTGGGACTGGTCTCGTTGTCCAATAACGAAAGTTTAAACTTACAAATAAATACCTATTACAATAATGATTTAGCCTTTTTTAAAAGAGCCATGAACTTCATTTTTGAGAATTTTGATGAATATTCACACTATTTAAATTATGAACAAGAGGTAATCGATTTTACATCTATAGATTATGAGTTTCCCTCTCTCTATAGTCAAACAAAAGAAGAGCTAGATAGTGTCAATAGAATAAATAGAATAAAATTTATAACCTCAATTAAAGGGAGAAATCTAATTTTAGGAGATTTAGATGGTAAAAGATACTCTTTAGGAGTATTGAACCGGATGCAGGAACAATCCGTGAAATTTTTAAAATCCATCTATAATGAATTAAAAATACAGAACCCAAAAATTGAACCTTTACCATTGCTTCCAACAGAAATTGATTTTAAAGAAATTGAAGTATCAAAAGAACTGTTAAAAACTTATATAGGTAAATACCTGTCAAAATCAAAAGATTCAATGAATATCATTCTAGAAGGCACATCCCTTTTTGTAGAAGTTAATAATTTTCCTAATACTAAAATTTTCCCTTATGAAGAAGGCAAATTTTTTGTTAAAGATTTTTTTGCACAAATAGAATTTAAGAGTGAAAATGGTAAAATAACTAGCCTTAGTGTAAGTAGAGATAGAAAAATTGATTTTAAGAAGCTAGATTAATTACAATTCGTTTAAAGAAAATAACCAATAATTAAACTCTTTACAACGAAATAACGAAAGCACAACAAAGATGGCTATAAATTATCGCTTGGTTCTCGCCTACTAAGTCTTGATACTGTTTCCCAACAGCAAAAACCTAAAATAACTATACCACTACTTCTTTTAACTGTGTATTTTCTATGATGAGATCCCTTTTTTCAAAGGGATATGTTATATTTCCCTATCTAAATCCCAAGCCTCCAAATACTCTTTTACGGCTTTTACAAACTGGCCTCCAAGAGCACCATTTACCACTCGATGGTCGTAAGAGTGCGATAAAAACATTTTATATCGGATACCAATAAAATCGCCTTCTGAGGTTTCGATAACAGCTGGTACTTTACGAATAGCGCCTAGGGCTAAAATACCAACTTGAGGCTGATTAATAATAGGAGTTCCCATAATGCTACCAAAGGTTCCAACATTGGTAACTGTGTATGTTCCACCTTGTATATCGTCTGGTTTTAATTGATTCAATCTAGCTCTATTTGCCAAATCGTTCACTTGTTTAGTCATACCAATTAAGTTTAATTGGTCTGCATTTTTTATTACTGGTACAATCAAGTTTCCATCTGGTAAAGCTGCAGCCATACCTAAGTTGATATGTTTCTTTTTTATGATGCTATCTCCTTGAACTGAAATGTTCATCATTGGGTAATCGCGCAATGCTTTTGCAATAGCTTCTAGAAAAATTGGTGTAAATGTCAGGTTTTCACCTTCACGTTTTTTAAAGTCGTTTTTAACTTTATTTCTCCAGTTCCAAATATTAGTCACATCTGCTTCAATAAATGATTGCACATGAGCTGAAGTTTGTACAGAATCGACCATGTGCTTCGCTACCAATTTACCCATTCTGGTCATTTCGATAATCTCATCACCTCCACTCACTTCAACAGGAGCTTCTTTAACTTCAGTTTTAGGAGCTACAGGTGTACTTTGAGTCTTTGCTGGTTCTGGTGCTACGTCTTGTTGAGCAACAACTGGTTGGGGAGCTGGTTGGCTACCTTTATTATTTATATATTCTAAAATATCGTTTTTTGTAACACGACCTTCTTTTCCAGTTCCAGAAATACCGTCTAGTTCTGGTTGAGAAAGGCCTTCTTTTTTGGCAATATTTTTAACTAATGGCGAATAGAACCTGTTTTCACTAGAGGTTACTGTTGTTTCTACAGCAGCTTTTGCAGCCACTATAGTTTGAGCAACATCGGCTACTGCTTTTGCAGCTGTGTCTTCTTTAGTCTCTACTGTTTCTTGTTTTGTAACAGCAGGTGCTTCGCTAGCGCTACCTTCAATTTCTATTACAGCTATGGTTTGGCCTACTTGTACAACATCATCTACCTCAAAAAGTTTTTCAACTAGGACACCATCAACTTCACTTGGCACTTCGCTATCTACCTTATCTGTGGCTATTTCAAGCACAGCTTCGTCTGCTTCAATTGTGTCTCCAACATCTTTTAACCAAGAGGTTATGGTTGCCTCAGCAACACTCTCTCCCATTTTAGGTAACTTAAGTTCAAATTTTGCCATATCGATAATATAAAAGCAGTTTTAAGGTTATTGACTGCAAAATTAGAGAAAAATGATTAATTCTGTTGCAGTTTTTTTAATAAATTCTATTTAAAATATAATGACTTCCCCTTTATTATTTGAGTTATCGCTACCTATTATAAAGTTAGATTGATCTACTAATATTCTGAATAAAATTCTCTTCTTTTTATTCAAATTTATCATATTAGAAATGATTTCTTTATAAGCCATCGATGAAACATCAAAAATAACTGTGTTATTTTCTTCTATCTTCTCTATGGTATCAATTAGCTTGACAGGTTTTTTTAGTTTTTTTTCTAAATACTGTGCTTTTTTATTTGAAAATGTATAGATACATTCTGAAATTATTATGTCTTTCTTTGGTTCTTTACGTAACATAAATGCTAATTTTATCCCGAACCAAACAAACATATCGAAAATCGAATTAGATTTAAAGTGCTTTTTATAAAACACTTGCATCGCTCCATAAAAACGTTTCGCATACGATGTGTCTTTTAATGTACTTTCCCCTTTATAATGTACACATGTTGTGGTGCCTACATAGTAATTATTAAATCCTTTTTTTATTGATTTATACGATAAGTCGATATCTTCGCCATACATAAAATAATCTTCGTCAAAACCGTTTAACTCATTAAATATAGCTCGCTTCATAAACATAAAAGCACCAACCAGAATGTCCACTTTTGCAATATCATTTTCTTGAACATGATTTGCATAATAATTACTTGAATTTCCTCTTATTTTCTGCAATGCCACTTTAACCACAGGAATATTACGTTTGCTTTCTGGTAAAAATTCACCTGAGCCATCTACCAATTTACAACCAACAATTCCTAGGTTTTTTTTGGATTTTGAAAATTCGAGTAATTGCAAAAACGAATCTTCAGGAACAACAGTATCAGGATTTAAAATACATATATACTCTCCTTTGGCTAATGCTACACCTTGGTTATTTCCTTTTGAAAAACCTAAGTTTTCTTTGTTTTCTATTAAAATAACATCTGGGAATAGTTGCTTAACCATCTCACAGCTATTATCAGAAGAGTTATTATCAACCACAATAATTTCAGCATCTATTTTAGATGTAGCTGCTTTTATACTATGCAAACACAGTTCTAGAAAATAGCGAACGTTATAGTTTAGTATGACGACAGAGAGATTCAAATACTATTACATTTTTAAGGACGCTTCAAAAGGCACTCTGTTAACAATACTTCTCCCTAAAGTCACCTCATCGGCATATTCCAACTCATCACCAACCGAAATTCCTCTAGAAATGGTAGATGTAATCACATCAAGCTCTTGAATTTGTTTATAAATATAGAAGTTTGTGGTATCGCCTTCCATTGTAGAACTTAATGCAAAAATCAATTCTTTTATCTCGCCTTCTTTTACTTTTTCAACTAAAGAAACGATGTTTAGATCGTGTGGCCCAACACCATCCATAGGTGAAATTTTACCTCCTAAAACATGATACAAACCTCTAAAGGTACTCGTGTTTTCTATTGCCATGACATCTCGAATATCTTCAACTACGCAAATAACATCTCTTTTTCTATACGGATTAGCACATATTTCACAAACGGTAACATCACTAATATTGTGGCAACTTTTACAAAACTTAATATCTTCACGCATTTTTGTCAATGCTATAGATAAATCATTGGTTTGCTCATTGGGTTGTCGCAATAAATGCAACACCAAACGCAATGCTGTTCGTTTACCAATTCCTGGTAATTGCGACATCTCGTTAACGGCTTTTTCAAGTAATTTTGAAGAGAATTCCATAGTTGCGAATTTACAATTTTTATCCTGCAATCAAAGAAGCTACATAGGAAAGAATTTGAATTATTTGGAATTTGAAAATTTTAATTTGTACTTTGAAACCCAATACTAAAACAAATGAATCCAACACAAATCCTTCTACTAATTGCAGCTTACTTTGGAGTGCTAATAATAATATCTTACTTCACTGGAAAAAACGATAGCAATACCGATTTTTTTAAAGCTGGAAAAACATCGCCTTGGTATGTTGTAGCTTTTGGAATGGTTGGTGCATCACTCTCAGGTGTTACCTTTATTTCGGTTCCTGGTTGGGTCGAGGGATCGCAGTTTAGTTACTTTCAGGTTGTTTTAGGTTATATGGTTGGATATTTTGTAGTGGCTTTTGTGTTAATGCCAATTTACTATAGACTCAATGTTACATCTATTTATGAGTATTTATTGCAACGGTTTGGTGTTGTAAGTCATAAAACTGGTGCTTTTTTCTTCTTTGTCTCTAGAGTTATTGGTGCAGCATTCCGTTTGTTTTTAGTCGCAATAGTGTTACAGCAATTTGTATTTAATGCATGGAATGTCCCTTTTGAAATTACGGTTGTTATTTCTATTTTATTGATTTGGATCTACACCAATAAAGGAGGTATAAAAACCATTGTTTGGACAGATACATTACAAACGCTATTTATGATATTGGCTGTTATTTTATCCATCTATTTTATAAACGACAACTTGGGTTGGACTTTTGGAGAATTTCTTGCATCCAGTGAACTTAAACAATACAGTGATGTTTTTGTCACTGATAGTCTTTTAGAACGCAGTCATTTTATCAAATCGTTTCTTGGAGGTATGTTTATTACCATTAGCATGACAGGGTTAGATCAAGATATGATGCAAAAAAATTTAACCTGTAAAACGCTTAAAGATGCCCAAAAAAATATGATTTCTTTTAGCATCGTACTTGTAGCTGTTACCTTTTTGTTTATGCTGTTAGGAGCTTTATTATACATTTATGCTAATAAAAATAACATTTCAATGCCATTAATGGATGGGGAACCTAGAACTGATTTATTGTTTCCAGAAATAGCATTAAATAGTGGTTTAGGCATCACACTAGCCGTCACCTTTATGTTAGGTTTAATTGCTGCAGCGTATAGTAGTGCAGATAGTGCCTTAACTTCTTTAACCACATCTTTTTGTGTTGATTTTCTAGACATTGAAAAAAAGCCAAAAAACCACCAAAAAAGGGTTCGTAAAAAGGCTCATATTGCTATGAGTATCATGCTCGTAATTGTTATTATTATTTTTAAATATGTATTAACAAGTAATGTTATTGATAGCTTGCTAACGGTTGCTGGTTATACCTATGGTCCATTACTTGGTTTATTTGCTTTTGGAATATTTACCAAGTACAAAGTAAAAGACAAATACGTTTGGGTTGTAGCGTTATGTTCAGCCATAATAATAGCAATTATTGGAAGTATTCCACCAGAAAAACTAGGAGGCTATGTTTTAGGCTACGAATTACTACCTATAAATGGCCTACTAACCTTTATTGGTTTAATATTGATTCGTAGAAAGCAAGACTAAAGTACATGACATTTCAAAATTAATATTATGTGCTTTTAATAACTCAAAAAATTCAGGGTTTTCGGTTCCAGGGTTAAAGATGACTCTATTTGGGTTTAATGCAATGATATAATTGTAATATTCCTTTTGGCGTTTTGCATTTAAATATAGTGTCACTGTATCTACATTTTTATAATCCTTAAGTTCATTATCAATGTTAACACCCTCAACCTCTCCAGTATTCAATCCAAATGCAACAGTTTCAAAGTTATTAGCTACCAAGCGCTGTATGGCATAATTTGAGTATCTATTAGGGTTTAATGATGCTCCAAAAACAAGGGTTTTTTTCATATAAATGTTAAAAAACTGTTAAGACCTGTTAAAAAAAGTAACAGGATGTAAATAAGGTCGTCTGTTAAGTATAAATGTAATAAAAATACATTTATTATATACAACATCAATCAATCAAAAAACGAATGAAAAAACTAATCACATTGTGTTTGGCAATGCTCTTTATTGTACAAACCACACAAGCAACAAACAACAGTTCAACAGAGTTAATCGATGGCTCAATAACTGGAAAGGTACTGGATGCTACACTTAACGAACCCTTACCTTATGTAAATATTATTATTAAAAATGACAAAGGCGATATCATAACTGGTGCTATTACATTAGACGATGGCACCTTTAAAATCACTAAAATTCCTGAAGGTAAAATTACAGTAACTGCACAATATATAGGGTACAAATCTGTAGTTAAAGAATTAACTATAAGCCGAAAAAATAGAAAATTTGATCTTGGAGATATTAGATTAGAAGAAGAAGCTTCGAGTTTAGATGAAATAACTGTGGTTGCCGAAGTATCTACTATTCAACAAAAAGTAGATAGAAAAGTTATTAATATTGGTAAAGATTTAGCAGCTTCTGGTACAGCATCAGAGTTAATGGTAGGTGTGCCATCAGTAAATGTTGATGCTCAAACTGGAGACATTTCTTTAAGAGGAAATCAAAATGTACAGGTGCTAGTAGATGGAAAACTATCTAACATTCCAACAGCGCAACTATTAAAACAAATACCTTCTACATCAATTAAACAAATTGAGCTTATTACAAATCCTTCGGCAAAATACAATCCTGAAGGTATGAGTGGTATTATTAATATTGTGCTACACAAAAACTTAAATATAGGGTTTAATGGTAGTGCAAATGTTGGCTTAAGTTATGAATTAGAACCAAAATTTAACAGTTCAATAGACATGAACTATCGCAACGGTAAACTAAATTTTTATGGAAGTTATAGCACAAATATTTCTGATAATAGAAATACAGGGTTATTAAACCAAACTGAAGCTGATATTTCTCAAACTTTTAATTTTTTAGATGAACGTAATTCGCATTTATTTAAAGTAGGAGTAGATTTTTATATTGACGATAAGAACACATTTTCTGTATTTACCAACCAAAACCTTTTTGATGGAGGAACCTTAGGCGAAACTCAATTAATTTACAACAACAACCTATCTAACAACCAGTTACAAACTTTCGATAATTTTAATGATAATAATAGTGAGCAGTACAATGTAAACTATAAGTTAGACTTTGATAAAGAAGGTCATAACATAGAGCTAGAAGCCGATTACAATGCTTTTGATAGTGACTTAACAACTTATAATACATTTACAGGTGGTAATGCTCGACCAAATTTTGATGAGCTAACAAATACAGAGCGAAATAGAACTACCATAAATTTAGATTATGTAAACCCAATATCTGAAACAACTAAGTTAGAATTAGGTTTACAAGCTCGTTTATTTAATAATAGCATTGCATACAACTCAGACGCTAGAGTTAGAAACGAATTTGGCACATATATTCCTACTCAAACACTTTTTGATTACGAAAGAAATATCTATTCAGCATATGCTAGCTACAGTAAAAAAATAAATAAATGGACCTATCAATTAGGTTTACGTGTCGAATCTGTACAAGTTGATGCACTAGCTTTAGATACCGATTTAATAAATAATACCACAACAAATTTTCCTTTTGAGAATGATTATATTCAAGTTTATCCATCGGCTTTTGTAACCTTTAATCCTTCAGAAAAAAATTCATATCAATTTAGTTTTTCCAGACGTGTAGATCGTCCAGGAGTTGGACAAGTAAATCCAATTCCAGAGTTTAATACGCCATTAATTTCTCAATTTGGAAACCCAGAATTAAAGCCACAGTTTACAAACTCTATTGAGGCAAACTACACTAGAAACTTAAAAAAAGGAAGTATTACAGGTGGTGTATTTTATAGATTAATTGAAGACGAAATTAATCAAGGTGTATTTGTAGATCGCTCAGATTTAGCTTCTGGTCGTGTAATTTTAACTAATGATAATTTTGATAACACAACAGCATATGGAGTTGAAGTTTCAAGCAACTATAGACCAACAAAATGGTGGAGTATTAATGCAAGTTTTGATTTATATGCTAGAAAACAAACTGGTTTTGCCGAATCTTTAGATCCTACAATAGAAAATCCTGTTGATAGTGATGTTATGATTAACAATGTTGAGGTAAAAAACGTAATATATAATTTTAGAATGTTTAACAATTTTAGAGTTAATAAAAAACTAACTTTTACAGCATTTGCCATGTATAGAGGAAAAGACACAGGACTAAACTTTGAAATGGAGGCAATGTATTTTGCCAATTTAGGAATGCGCTACAATTTTCTTGAAGATAACAGAGCTACCTTTAGTTTAAACTTTAATAATGTTTTTGATACTCAAGAAATAAATATTTTAAGTGAACGACCATTTAGACAAACTGTAAACTTCATGCCAGAGTTTAATACCGTTTTTGCAGGATTGTCATATAGATTTGGCGGCGGAAAATACAGAGCAAAATCTCGTAAACGCAGAGATAATGACGAAAAGCAAGGAGGCGGAATTCTATAAATTTACTAATCTCATTAATAGCCTACATAAATAGTTGATGGTTAGTGTTAATGTTGGGTTATTAATAAAAAGCCCAGACACTATTTTTGTCTGGGTTTTTTGATGTGAGAATTTTTGATCATTACCAACTTGAAAACAATCGTATTTTCTTCGAAATTTTAAAATATTTCTCTTTTGTGGAAAAATATGTTAAAGTTGGTTAAATTTTTACTTGCAATGAAATAAAAAGCAAAAATCAACGTCTATATAAACAGAGCATTTAGTTTTAAATGTTAATGTTGGTTAATAGCTAAAAAACCCAGAGCGTCTTTGTTCTGGGTTTTTTTATGTAGTCTCATAAAAATGGGAATCTTGTTGTTTTAATTTAATATAACTATTTGATGAGATCCCTTTTTTCAAAGGGATTTGTTACCACTTCATAATTACACTTCCCCAAGTAAATCCACTGCCAAAAGCAGCTAACACCACAATATCGCCTTCTTTAATTTTACCTTCTTCCCAAGCTTCGGTCAAGGCAATTGGTATGGATGCCGCAGTCGTGTTTCCATAACGCATAATGTTGTTGTACACTTGGTCATCGCTTAGCCCAAATTTTCGTTGTATAAATTGTGCAATACGTAAATTGGCTTGGTGTGGAATAAGCATATCAATATCCTCTTTGGTTAAATTATTGGCTTGTAAGCCTTCGTAAATGGCTTCGCTAAAGCGCACTACAGCATGCTTAAACACAAATTGTCCGTTCATATATGGATAATACGACACGTCGTCTGGGTCGTTCTCTTCCATAATGGCATCAACCCAACGTCCTGTACTTGGACCTTCCAACGATAATTCTTTCATGTGTTTCCCTTCGGAATGCAAGTGGGACGACAAAATGCCTTTAGAGCTATCCTCACATCTAGACAAAACTGCTGCTCCTGCACCATCACCAAAAATAACGGTTACGCCTCTACCTCTTGTCGAGCGCTCCAATCCTCCCGAATGGTTCTCACTACCAATAACCAACACGTTTTTATACATGCCTGTTTTAACAAATTGATCGGCTATGGATAGGGCATATACAAACCCAGAACATTGATTTCTAACATCCAATGCACCAATTGTTGGCATATCCAATAAATCTTGCACTCTCACACCTCCACCTGGGAAATACATATCTGGACTCAATGTTGCAAATACGATAAAATCTATATCATCTTTTGTTAGACCTGCACGTTCTATGGCAATTTTGGCAGCTTTTGCTCCCATAATAGATGTGGTGTCTTCACTAGTTTTTGGGTCAATCCAACGACGCTCTTTAATTCCTGTACGTTCTTGAATCCATTCATCAGTAGTATCCATCCACTGCTTTAAATCGTTATTGGTAACTACAGTTTCTGGTAAATATTTTCCAAGTCCTGTTATTTTTGAACTATACATAAGTAACTCTTTTCTTTTCTTTAATTAAAATGAATTTTAAATGTAATGAATTATTACAATTAAGCTGTAAAAACAGCTTAAATTTAATGGAAATGTTAAAAACTTTAACGCGACGAGTAGATCTTTAAAAGTGCAAATTATGTAACTTTAAGCTCATTTCTAATACCTTATAATTTTAAACCATTAAATATGAAAAAATCAATTGTTTATTTGCTTATTTTCTTTGCAAGTTTTTTGTACGCACAAGAAAATGTTAGTTATCAATTGCCTCACGATAATATTTTAGAACTTGCTGATGCTCCTCTTGCGCCTTCCTTAAGAATGGATAGCAAAAGTGATAAAATGCTGTTTCTATACAGAAGTAACTTTAAAAGCATTGCAGAACTATCTGAAACCGAAATGCGCCTAGGTGGACTTAGAATAAATCCAGTAACAAATATTGGAAGTCGCCAAAACTACTACACAGATATTAAAATTAGAAATGGAAGAAATAACGACAATGTTGCTGTAAAAGGCTTACCTGAAAATGGTCGTTATGCCTATTTTAGCTTTTCTCCAGATGAAACCAAAGTTGCATTTACCAATACCACCGAAACAGGTGTTGAACTTTGGGTTTTAAATTTTGATACTGCAACCGCTTCAAAATTAACAAATGCAACCATAAATGCTAATATGAGAAGTCCGTTTGCTTGGTTTAAAGACAACAACTCACTTCTTGTAAAAATGCTATCAAACAATAGAAAACCGCTTATTGACACAAAAACTGCGGTACCAAATGGGCCAACTATTTCTGTAAGTGAAGAAGGTGTAAAAGCACAAAACAGAACCTATCAAGATTTATTAAAAAACAGAAACGATGAGCACAATTTTGAGCAATTGGCCTTATCTCAATTGTATAAAGTTTCATTGAATGGCTCAAAAACCAAATGGAAGGATGATGACATGTACACAGGAATGTCATTCTCACCTGATGGAAAATATATTATGATAAATACCATTCAAAAACCTTTTTCTTATATCGTAACCTATGGTCGCTTTCCATCTAACACCAATATATATGATACCAATGGAAATCTAGTAAGTGCCTTTTTAAAAGTGCCTCTTATTGAGGATTTGCCTAAAGGTTTTATGGCAACCAGAACAGGAAAACGAAATGTGTCGTGGAGAACGGACAAACCATCAACCCTTTATTGGGCTGAAGCTTTGGATGGTGGCGATCCAGCAATTGATGTGGCTTTTCGCGACGAGATTTTTGAATTGGACGCTCCTTTTAATGGAACTGCAAAATCTCTTATAAAACTTAAGCAAAGATATGCTGGTATTATTTGGGGAAATAACAATACTGCAATCGCCTATGATCGTTGGTGGAATACCAGAAACTCAAAAACTTATGGATTCAACCCTTCAAACAATAGTGAAGCACCTACAATACTTTGGGATAGAAACTATCAAGATCGTTATAGCGACCCAGGAAATTTTGCCACAAAAAGAAACGAATATGGCAGATATACTCTAGAGTTGGATGGCAATGATGCTTACCTTATTGGTGCAGGTTACAGCAAAGAAGGAAAATTTCCTTTTATAGACAAGATCAATCTTAGTGATAAACAAACAAAACGTTTATACCAATCTACTGAAACAAATAAACTAGAAAGTATCAATGACATCCTCGATGTAAAAAAAGGAGAAATTTTAGTACGTGTAGAATCTAAAAATGAGTTTCCAAACTATTACGTTAAAAACATAAAACGTAAAAAAGGAGCAATACCATTAACTCGATTTGAAAATCCATTTAAAAGCATTCAAAATGTACATAAAGAAGTTATTAATTATAAACGTGATGATGGATTGGATCTCTCAGGAGAATTGTATTTACCAACCAATTACGAAAAAGGCAAAAAGTATCCAATGATTGTTTGGGCTTACCCCAGAGAGTATAAAGATAAAAGTAGTGCCTCACAAAGTACATCCAATCCAAACCGTTTTACGTATCCATCCTATGGATCACCAATTTTTTGGGTAACTCGTGGCTATGTAGTACTTAACAATGCTTCTTTCCCAATTGTAGGTGAAGGCGATAAAGAACCAAACGATAGTTTTAGGTCACAATTGGTTGCTAACGGAAAAGCTGCTATTGATGCTGTTGACAAGTTAGGTTACATAGACAGAAGCAGAGTTGCAGTTGGAGGACATTCATATGGCGCATTTATGGTAGCAAATCTATTATCTCATTCCAATTTATTTGCAGCTGGAATAGCACGAAGTGGTGCCTATAACAGAACATTAACTCCTTTTGGATTTCAAAGTGAAGAACGGAGTTATTGGGAAGCTCCAGAGGTATATTACACCATGTCACCTTTTATGCATGCAGACAAAATGAAAACACCATTGCTTTTAATACATGGTGAAGCCGATAATAACTCAGGAACATATCCTTTACAAAGTGAACGTTACTTTAATGCACTCAAAGGACTTGGTGCTCCAGTTAGGTTGGTTATGCTTCCAAAAGAAAGTCATGGCTATAGAGCTAGAGAATCTGTCATGCATTTGCTATGGGAACAAGACCAATGGTTGGAAGAGCATGTAAAAAATAAACCTACAGTAACAACTCCTGACAAAACATTAAAAAATTAATTTTTTTAAAGCCATTCAAAATTGAATGGCTTTTTTATGCCAACTTGTCACAATATCGAAAATGGTATTTTTTTTGTCTATCTGTTTAAAGTAAAATAAAACAATAACTAATAAGATTCCTGCTGTAGTTTATCTTGAGGGATAGTCGAAAGGCAGGAATGATAAATAAATTAAATTATGGCAAAAGGAAATATTAATGTTTCGGTTGAGAATATCTTTCCGTTAATTAAAAAGTTTCTATACAGTGATCACGAAATATTTTTACGTGAGCTTATAAGTAATGCAACCGATGCGACAATGAAATTGAAGCACCTCACCAATATTGGTGAAGCTAAGGTTGAGTATGGCAATCCACAAATTGAAGTTAAAATTGATAAGGAAACCCAAAAGCTTCATATCATCGATCAAGGTTTAGGGATGACAGCTGAGGAAGTTGAAAAATACATTAACGAAGTGGCATTTTCTGGTGCTGAAGAGTTTTTAGACAAATACAAAGATAAAGTTGATGATGCAGGAATCATTGGACATTTTGGTCTTGGTTTCTATTCGGCGTTTATGGTAGCTAATAAGGTTGAAATCATCACAAAGTCATACAAAGACCAGCCAGCAGCACATTGGGCCTGTGATGGTTCTCCAGAATTTACTCTTGAACCCTCTGATAGAACTGAAAGAGGTACAGAAATAATTCTTCATATTGCAGACGACGAAAAAGAATTTTTAGAAGAATCTCGCATTCGTGAACTGTTAACCAAGTACAACAAGTTTATGCCAATTCCAATCAAATTTGGAACTAAAGAAATAAACGACCCAGATTTTACACCTAAAACAACTAAGGACAAGGAAGGCAAAGAAACAACTGAGCCTCACAAGCAAATAACAGTTGACAACATTATCAACAATCCTAATCCTGCTTGGACAAAACAGCCAGCAGATTTAGAAGACCAAGATTATAAAGATTTCTATCGCGAATTGTATCCAATGCAATTTGAAGAGCCTTTATTCAATATTCATTTAAATGTCGATTATCCATTCAATCTTACTGGAATCTTGTATTTCCCTAAGATGACAAACGATTTGAACATTCAAAAAGACAAAATTCAGTTATACCAAAACCAAGTGTTCGTAACTGATAATGTTGAAGGCATTGTGCCAGAATTTTTAACAATGCTTCGTGGTGTTATTGACTCTCCAGATATCCCATTGAATGTTTCTCGTAGTTATTTGCAAGCTGATGGTGCTGTTAAAAAGATATCGTCTTACATAACACGTAAAGTAGCCGATAAATTAAAATCGTTATTCAATAATAATCGTGAAGATTTTGAAGCGAAGTGGAATGATATTAAAATCGTAATTGAATATGGCATGCTTTCCGAAGAAAAATTCTTTGAAAAAGCAGACGCCTTTGCATTGTACCCAACAGTTGATGGTAAGTATTACACTTATGATGAGCTTTACAACAAAATTAAAGCCAACCAAACAGATAAAGATGATAAGCTGGTAATTTTATATGCATCTGATACAGATGCACAACATAGTTATATTGAAGCCGCTAAAGCTAAAAACTTTGAGGTTTTGTTATTGGATTCTCCAATTGTATCTCATTTAATTCAGAAATTAGAAACAACTAAAGAAAATATATCTTTTGCTCGTGTAGATGGTGATCATATTGACAATTTAATCAAGAAAGATGACACCACTATTTCTAAGCTAGACGAAGATCAAAAGAAAACGTTGGATGCTTTATTAAAAGAAGTAATTTCTTCAGAAAAATTTATGGTACAATTAGAAGCTATGGATAGCAATGCATCGCCTTTTATAATTACACAACCTGAGTTTATGCGTCGTATGAAAGAGATGCAGCAAACTGGTGGAGGTGGTATGTTTGGCATGGGTAATATGCCAGAAATGTATAACCTTGTGGTGAATACAAACTCTGAACTTGTAGGTGATATATTAAATACAAAAACACGTAAAAAGCAAGAACGCTTGATTAACCAGAGTTTAGATTTAGCTAGATTATCTCAAGGCTTGTTAAAAGGTGAAGAGTTAACAAACTTTATTAAACGCAGTTACGATATGATAAAATAGAAGCTAGACCGCTTCGCTGTTAGAACAAAGACGAAAAAAATGTCATAGCGAGAGGCTAGTAACGCGACAATCTTTTTTATGAATAAAGCCACTTCAAAATGGAGTGGTTTTTTTATTGCCTTTATCATAAAAAAAACCCAAATTCCAACATATTTAGTAACCCAAAACTGAAAACCAGTACTAAAAATAGCACATTTTGCTTTTTGCAAAATTAAAAAAAACCTTTGACCATTTAAATATTAATCGTAATATTGCAATAGATTAATATAGATTGAAATGGGATTAACCAAAACAGAAATATTTACCGACAAACAAAATGAAATTGCCCTTTTTTCAAAAGTTTTTGGACATCCAGCAAGAGTGGCTATTTTACAGCACCTTTTTAAAATTGACTCTTGCGTTTGCGGAGATTTAGTCAACGAAATTGGATTAGCTCAACCTACAATTTCACAACACTTAAAAGAACTGAAACATTTAGGTTTAATAAAAGGAAATGTAGAAGGAACAAGCGTTTGTTACTGCATCCATAAAGAAAACTGGACAGCGATGAAAACGGTAATGACGGAATTTCTTAATCAAGATTTAACTCAAAAAGAAGATTGTTGCTAAAAAAATAAATTCATTAATCGAATAATCGCAATAAATAAATATGATAACAACCAAAACAATGGTATTTCAAGAAATAGAAAAATCAATTAAGGCATTACATCCTCAAACTATTTCAAACGAACGTAAAGCAATTTTACAACCGCTAACCGAATTCATTCAGTCAAAAGTTTCGAAAGGTCAAGACATTCGTATCAACTTTATCTGTACGCACAATTCACGAAGAAGTCATTTATCACAAGTTTGGGCACAAACCATGGCAAATTACTTTAACATTAAAAACGTGTTTTGTTATTCAGGTGGAACAGAAGCTACAGCACTTTTTCCAATGGTTGTTGAAACTTTGAAAACTTCCGGTTTTCAGATTAATAAAATTTCAGAAAACCAGAACCCTGTTTATAGCATTAAATATGCTCACAACGAGCATCCCATAATCGGGTTTTCAAAAAAATTAGATGACGATTTCAACCCAAAATCTGAATTTGCAGCTATTATGACTTGTGATTCGGCAAATGAAGCTTGTCCATTTGTTCCAGGTGCAGAAAAACGTATTCCAATAACTTTTGAAGACCCAAAAGCGTTTGATGGCACACCACAACAAGAAGAAAAATACAAAGAAAGAAGTCTGCAAATAGCAACCGAATTATTTTACGTTTTCTCACAAATCAACTCCTAAAAAATGGCAATAAAAAAATTAAGTTTTCTCGATAGAAATCTAACGCTCTGGATTTTTGTCGCAATGGCAATAGGTGTTGGAATTGGATATTTTATCCCAACATTTCCGGATATTATAAATTCGTTTAGTAGCGGAACAACCAATATACCTATTGCAATCGGTTTAATATTAATGATGTATCCACCTTTGGCAAAAGTTAATTATTCGCTCTTGCCCAAAGTATTCAGAAACACAAAAATCCTGTCCATTTCACTTATTTTAAACTGGATAATTGGCCCCATTTTAATGTTTGTCTTGGCAATTTCATTTTTGCAAGATTATCCCGAATATATGGTTGGTCTTATATTAATTGGTTTGGCTCGCTGTATCGCTATGGTTTTGGTATGGAATGACCTTGCCGAAGGAAGCAGCGAATATGGTGCAGGTCTCGTAGCTCTAAACAGTATATTTCAAGTCTTTGCTTACAGTTTTTATGCTTGGATTTTCATAACCATACTTCCGCCCTATTTTGGGTTTGAAGGTGCTATTGTGGATATTTCAATAGGTACCATTGCAGAAAGCGTGGCCATTTATTTAGGTATTCCCTTCGTTATGGGAATATTAAGCAGATTAATTTTAGTAAAACTAAAAGGCGAAGATTGGTACACAAATAAATTTATCCCGACCATTTCACCATTAACCCTCATTGCATTGCTATTTACGATTGTGGTTATGTTCTCGCTAAAAGGAGAATTGATTGT
This sequence comes from uncultured Flavobacteriaceae bacterium, assembly GCA_963975205.1. Classification (GTDB taxonomy): domain Bacteria; phylum Bacteroidota; class Bacteroidia; order Flavobacteriales; family Flavobacteriaceae; genus Pontimicrobium. Next base: position 58,356 of record CAXBFU010000013.1, read on the forward strand.
GGAAATCCCAATGGATGTGCTAATTATAGCAGTTCCTTTACTTATTTATTTTACGTTAATGTTTATTATTGGATTTTTCGTTACCAAAGCAACAGGAGCAGAATATGACAAAACAGCATCAGTGGCTTTTACAGCAGCAGGCAATAATTTTGAATTGGCAATTGCAGTTGCCATTGCGGTTTTCGGACTGAATTCAGGTCAGGCATTTGCAGGTGTTATTGGCCCTCTGGTTGAAGTTCCTGCATTGATTTTATTGGTTCGAGTGTCTTTTTGGTTACGGAAAAAATATTACGCAAAAGCGAGTGGAAATGTATAAAAAAGAGGCTGTCTAATAAGTAATTTTTAGTGTCATATTGAGCGCAGTCGACATACCTAACATATAGATATTTATGATTCTTCGACTACGCTCAGAATAACAAGTTATAATTTTTCATTAATTTTTTAGGCAGCCTCTTTGTATTTGTTTAAGCATCTAGCTTACCGAAAGGTTAACGCTTAAAAACCATTCCCTATCTTTACAGTTTTTAACATCATACTAAAATTATAACCATATATGTCCTTTAAAGACTTAAAACTCAACAAACCTTTACTTAGAGCTATTGCCGAATCTGGATATGATAATCCTACGTTAGTGCAAGAAAAAACTATTCCGTTAGTACTTGACAAAAAGGACGTGGTTACATCAGCGCAAACAGGTACAGGAAAAACTGCTGCTTTTGCATTACCAATTTTGCAATTATTGTTTGATTATCAAGATGCTCCCAAAAAAGGTAAAAAAATAAAAGCATTAATTATAAGTCCTACAAGAGAGTTGGCCATACAAATTGAGTCAAATTTTAAAAACTATGGTAAATATACCAATTTGCGTTCGGCAGTTATTTATGGTGGCACTTCCATTGAGCCACAAAAAGATATTTTAAATAAAGGTGTTGATATTTTAATTGCTACTCCTGGACGTTTGCTAGACTTACACAAGCAGGATTTAGTCAATCTTGATTATGTTCAAATATTAGTGTTAGATGAAGCCGATTTAATGTTGGATTTAGGATTTATTGATGATGTAAAAAAAATTGAGCGTTTATGTCCCGAAGCTAAACAAACCCTTTTGTTTTCTGCAACCATCCCTTACAAAGTAGAGCAATTGGCAAACTCCATTTTAAAAGATTCCGAGCGCATTGAAGTCTCTCCAAATGCATCAACATCAAAAAATGTAAATCAGGTGTTGTATTATGTGCCAAAACGCAATAAAATTGAATTGTGTTTACATCTTTTGCGAAATAACATTAAGGGTCAAATACTCATCTTTAGGCGTACAAAATTTGGTGTCGATAAATTAGAGCAAACACTACTTAAAAACGGTTATAAAGTTGAAACGATACATGGTGATAAAACACAAAATTTAAGACAGGATGCTTTAAAAAAATTTAAAAACGGTTACGTAAATATCCTCATAGCAACAGACGTGGCTGCAAGAGGAATTGATATTGACGAGTTGGATGCTGTTATTAATTTCGATTTACCAAACGTACCAGAAACCTATGTGCATCGCATTGGCAGAACTGCGAGAGCAGGAAATAAAGGTGTTGCATATTCGTTTTGTAGTGCAGATGAAAAAGCGTATGTAAAAAGTATTCAACAACTCATTAATTTACAGTTAGATGTTATTGAAGACCATCCTTATCCTTTAGACCCAAAAGCAAGACCTATTGTGCACAAATCTAAAACACCAAAAAGCAAATACAAGAAAGGGCGAAAAAGTGAAGCGTCTAAAAAGAAAAAGAAGCGTTGGTATTAATATTGACTTTGTTCTAAAAAACAGTTAATTTAGTTTTCTGGGGTTGAATTGGTTTCAGTAACAGTATAAAAACTTCAATTGAAATTGAATTTATAGTAACTTTAACAACCATTAAATTAAATAAAAATGAAAGTAACAGCTAAAAAAAATGAACAAGTTGCCAATATGATATTTGCCTCTATTTATCCACTTTACCTCAATAGATTGGAGAAAAATGGTAGAACAAAAGAAGAACTTGATCAAGTAATTAAATGGTTAACTGGTTTTGATGACGATGCTTTACAAGCACTTATAGATGAAAAGGCTACTTTTAGAACATTTTTTCAAAAAGCAAAAATGCATCCCAATGCACACATGATAAAAGGAGTTGTTTGTGGTTATCGAATTGAAGACATAGAAGATGAATTCGAATTGTATAAACAATGCAGGCAGATGGAAAAATTGATTGATGAGTTAGCAAGAGGACGTAAAATGGAAAAAATATTACGTAAAAATTAATCGATTTTGAAAATAGTCTCTACCAACCTAGCTAAACCAGCTTTTGTAACCATTAATGGCAAACAACAACGCACTGGAATTTTCAAAAAACCAACTAACCAACCCATTTACTTAGATAAAGAGGAGGTAAAAGGCGACGAAATTTCAAACCGAAAAGTTCATGGTGGTGAGTTTAAAGCTTGTTATTTATTTTCGGCAGACCATTATACTTATTGGCAAAACTTATATCCACATTTAGATTGGCATTATGGGATGCTTGGTGAAAACTTAACTGTTGAAGACTTTGATGAAACCAAAATTTATGTTGGTGATATTTATAAAGTCGGTAATGCGCTTATACAAATCACTCAACCACGTGAACCTTGTACCACATTTGCTGCTAAAATGGGAACAGCAGATATCATGCAACAATTTATTGCTCATGGCAGACCAGGAACGTACACAAAAGTCCTAAAAGAAGGAAACGTTAGTTTTGGTGATACGTTTAAACTAGTTGAAAAAGCAAAGAATAGTATTTCTATTACTGATTTTTTTAAACTGCTTTTTGAAAGAGAAAAAAATCAAAAGCATTTGCAATTAATAGTAAATAACGAAGCAATCCCTGAAAAGAAGCGTAAAAAATTAAAACGCTTTTTAAAATAACATGGCAAACAACATAAAACTTGGTCTCAAAGAAAACTGGCAGCAATTTACCATTCTTGTTATCGTCAATGCTTTTGTTGGTGGTATGGTTGGTTTGGAGCGAAGTATATTTCCTCAGTTTGCTGAAATTGAGTTTGGAGTAGCTACAACATCAGCTATTTTATCTTTTATTATTGCTTTTGGTATCACTAAAGCCATAGCCAATTATTTTACAGGTCGATTAGCAAATAAGTTTGGCCGTAAAAATCTCTTGATTTTTGGATGGATTATTGCTCTTCCCATCCCTTTTATACTAATTTATGCTAACCATTGGAATTGGGTAGTTTTTGCTAATGTTTTATTAGGAATAAGTCAAGGTTTTACTTGGAGCAGTACCATCGTCATGAAAATAGATTTGGTTGGCGAAAAAAATCGAGGTTTAGCAATGGGACTTAACGAGTTTGCTGGCTATTTTGCAGTAGGTATTGTAGCGTTTTTAACTGGTTACATTGCCGATAATTATGGCATTACACCTTATCCCTTTTATTTGGGAATTGGTATTGCTGTTATTGGCTTATTAACCTCGATTTTATTAGTGAAAGACACAAGAATGTTTATGCATATAGAAAGTAAAACTGTAAAAACCAAACAGTTGTCAAATGTATTTATTGAAACATCTTTTAAGAATAAAACATTGAGTTCCATTACTCAAGCTGGATTGGTAAACAACTTAAACGATGGCATGATTTGGGGCTTGTTACCAATGATTTTGTTGTCCTTAAATTATTCTACCGAAAATATAGGTATTATTGCAGCCATATACCCAACTGTTTGGGGATTGGGACAATTATTTACAGGAAAAATGGCAGATCATTATTCTAAAAAATCCATGTTGTTTTGGGGAATGTTATTGCAAGGTATTGCTATTCTTTTAATTCCATATAGTGAAGGTTTTTATGAGTTAGCAACTATTTCGGCTTTATTAGGTTTAGGAACAGCCATTGTCTATCCAACATTTTTAGCTGCTATCGCAGATGCTACTTCACCAAACCAACGTGCTGAGAGTATTGGGTCGTTTAGATTGTGGCGCGATTTAGGCTATGCCATAGGTGCTATTGTTTCAGGAGTTACAGCCGATATTTTTGGTATTGAATATGCTATTCTACTTATAGGCTTTATAACTATTTTATCGTCTTTAGTTATTAAAATTCGTATGCCAAAACGTATTGTAGCTTCATAATTAAAAAAGTGATTATTTTTAAGGTTTGAAAAGTTAAGTCTTTAAAAATTCCGTTTTGGCACTTCAAAAACTAGAAATTTAATTGTTTGTTTAAATAGTACTTCATTAAAGGTATTTGAATAAAAAATACCAATCCAAAGAAACCAATAGCATACATCAATGTTTTAGAAAAGGTAATTCCAGAAAGGGCATTAGTCACTTTGTTATTAGAAATCACACTATAATCTACTGCATCTAATAAGGTTGAGTTACCAGTATTATTAAACATAACATATATTGAAACGCCAATAAGAATTGCTATAATAGCAAACCAACCATACTTTGTAATTAATGGTCTATAAACTACCGAAGAACCAATTGAAATTGTTTCAACTTGCTTCATCACATTAGCTGTAAAATCTATTGATGGTGATTTCAATCCAGACGATGTTATCGCCTTTTTTGCTAACTTATCTAAATGCTGCTCTGTATGTTTTTTCATAACTTTCAATAATGTCGTTATCTAATTTACTTTTTAATATGGTCGCTAATTTTTTACGACTTCTAAAAAGCTTCACTTTTACGTTGTTAGGTTTTAAACCTACAATTTTTGCAACCTCTTCTAACGATAGTTCTTCAAAGTAATATAAAGTTAATAAAAAACTATCTTCACTAGGCAAAAGCGCTAAACAATCTTGTATGGTTTGTGCTTTTTCTTTTGCTTCTATTTGGTCAAGAGCATTATCTAAGGTTTTAACTTGATGCTCGGTATATTCATTAATTTCAACAGTATATTGTTGTCGTTTATTTTTTTTAAGTCTGTCCAAACACGTATTATATGCCACTCTATAAATCCATGTTGAAAACTTTGAGTCGCCTTTAAACTTATTAAGCGACTTAAATGCCTTAATAAAGGTGTCTTGTGCTGCTTCTTCGGCTTCTTCTCTATGCTTCATCATTCGCAAGGCTAAAGTAAATACCAAATCCTTATAACGATCTACTAATACCGCAAAAGCATTCGCATCGCCATTTAAAATAGCCTCTATATAAACTTGATCGTTGGTGGTCATTTCTAACTATGACTATATAAAAGTTGTTTTGGTTACACTTTTTAGTAAAAAAATTAAAAACTTGTCACCTTGAGCGCAATCGAAAGGCTCAACCTGACAAAAAAATAAATTTTACCTTTTTTTGTAACCAATATTAAAAAGCTGTCGTCATAAGCTATGAACACATTAAAAATAATCAATTAAAAACAAACAATTATGGAAGTAGCAATAATGGCAATTATCTTTGGGTCGATTTTCGGAGTATTTTATTTATTTATTTCTTCAAGAAATAAAGAACGATTAGCCTTAATAGAAAAAGGAGCAGACGCAAGTATTTTTAACCTAGGAAAACGTACAGGATCGTCATGGAAAGTTATTATAATTAATTTAGCCTTTCTTTTAATGGGAATTGGATTAGGTGTATTTATTGCCAACCTATTGGATACGTACTCTAGTTTAGACTCTGATGCTGTATATCCTGCACTTATATTTTTTATGGCTGGTGTTGGTTTATTTGTAGGTTTTACACAAACAAGAAAAGAAGTAGATTAAAAAACAAACTACCAATCAAATATTTAAACCGTGTCGGATATTTCGATGCGGTTTTTTTGTTTAGTATCTTTAGCGCTTTAATTACTTTTTACTGTCAGTAAAACAAAGTATTAACCTATTTTAACTTCGGTACAGAAAACGACTCAGTGTTGTTTTACTATTACAAAGGTAGTAATACATTATGGCTTATCGCCAACATTTAACCCTTTCAATAACAAACATTAATAAATCCATTCAACTAGATGCAAAACATCAATTAGCTCATGGTGTACAAAAAGTAATTGGTTAAAAATTATTGGAAAAAAATAAAATTAATTAATTAATTAATTAAGCCAATTTTATGTAATTTTAGTACATCAAAAACCTAACACTCATTTTCCAAAACTACTTAAGACCAATTTCTATTTATGTTTTTAATTATAACTAATATTAAAACATTTAACAATGGAACCAACAAAAACCAACCAAATTACACCTAACAAAATAATGCAAATAGGCATGGGCTTTTGGGCCTCAAAAACTTTATTAACTGCAGTTAATATGAGTTTATTTACCCATTTAGCTAACAACCCAATGTCTGGAAATGAGATTAAAAAAGAATTAGGCCTTAATAAAAGATCACTTTATGATTTTTTAGATACCTTGGTTGCCTTAGGGTTTTTAAACAGAAAAGGATTAAAAGAAAGTGCCATTTACAGTAATGCGGCCGAAACCGATTTATTTCTAGACAAAAATAAGCTTAGCTATATTGGAGGCATTTTAGAAATGTCCAACAATAGATTATACCCATTTTGGAATGATTTGGAAACAGGGTTAAAAACTGGAAAACCACAAAACGAAACAAAAAACGGAGGCGCTCCAATATTTGAAGCCATATATGCAGATGAAAAAAAATTAAGAGAGTTTTTACATGCCATGGGTGGTGTACAAATGGGAAATTTTATGATGCTTGCCGAGGCTTTCGATTTTTCAAATTACAATACCATTTGTGATATAGGAGGCTCTGGCGCAAATCTTTCTATTCATTTGGCAAAACGCCATCATCATCTAAAGTGCACTTCATTCGACTTACCTCCTGTAACTCCAGTAGCTACCGAAAATATTGATCATTTAGGATTAAGTGATCGCGTCACTGCTGTTTCAGGCGATTTCTTTGTGAATGATTTCCCAAAAGCCGATGTCATAACTATGGGAAATATTCTACACGATTGGGGAACAGAAGACAAGCTAATGCTCATTACAAAAGCCTTCAATGCCTTACCAAAAGGTGGTGCTTTAATTGTTATTGAAAACATTATTGATGACGATCGTAGGCAAAATGCATTTGGATTAATGATGTCTTTAAATATGGCAATTGAAACCGAAGAAGGTTTTGATTTTACAGCCTCCGATTTTGATGGATGGGCAAAACAAGTTGGTTTTAAAAGCACAAAGGTTATGCCTTTAACAGGTCCTTCAAGTGCAGTAATTGCTATCAAGTAAACTTTTCTAAAAATCCATCCAACTAAAGTATGCTAAAAATATTTAGAAACATTCGCCGTAAACTACTTTCAGAAAACAGATCAAGCAAGTACACCTTATATGCTATTGGTGAAATATTTCTTGTAGTTGTTGGCATACTAATAGCGTTACAAATAAATAATTGGAACGAATCTAAGCAAGAGGATGCTATTACTCAGAAATACTATGAAGGCTTTATAAGTGATTTGGAAAAAGACAAAACCCTATTAGACACCTTGATTAATGTTAGAAAAAAACAAAGTGCGAGTGCAAAAGTTTTATTAGGCATGATAGAATCTAAGGAATATGATTTAGATGAATTTTACAATCACTACTACTTTCTGTTTCCCTTTTACAGGTTTATACCCAATTCAAACACTCTGGAGGAAGTATTAAACTCTTCACATTTAAGATTCATTAAAAACGAAAACATTAAAAATAGATTATTGAATTTAAGAAGCGCTTATAAAAGTATTCAATTAAATGAAGAACATGTATATGAAGACAGAGCTGTCTATTTATACAGCGACCTTACATTAAATCATATTGAATTTAATGGTTTATTTATTGCTGATTCTGGTTTTGATGTCATAAAAAAAAGAGAAGAATCTTTTTCGAAAAGCAAAGATGCAGAAGTTTACAGAAAAGATGCTGAATATTTTGTGAATAATCGTCATTTTAAGAGTTTTCTTAATTTGTTAGAGTTTAACTTACAGTTCGTAATTCCACAAATTGAAGGAACAAGAAAAGAATGTTCCTCAATAATTTCATTAATTGAAAATAAACTAAAATAAGTATGATTCTTATTTATTAATTATAACAACAACCTAAAGAATATGAAACCAATTAAATTTCTTTTGCTATGTGCAATCATAGCAACCAGTTGCTCTGCTCCTACTACGTACGATATTTTAATAAAAAATGGCTCCATTGCTGATGGTTCTGGTAATCCAAGCTATGTTGGCAGTGTTGGTATAAATGCTGATACTATAGCAGCTATTGGTGAGCTAAAAAATGCCAAAGGCAATCTGGAAATTGATGCCACAGATTTAGTTGTGGCTCCTGGATTTATTAATATGCTCTCTTGGGCAACAGAGTCCTTAATTGAAGATGGACGCTCAATGAGCGATATTAAGCAAGGTGTCACCTTAGAAGTCTTTGGCGAAGGTTGGTCTATGGGACCATTGTCTGAAAAAATGAAACAAGAAATGCCAACAAGTCAAGGTGATATTAAATACGATATTGATTGGACTACTCTAGATGAATATTTACAGTCTTTAGTAAAACGTGGTATTTCACCTAATGTAGCGTCGTTTATTGGAGCAACAACAGTACGCATCAATCATATTGGTTATGAAGATCGTGCGCCAACAGATGAGGAAATGGCATCTATGAAAAACATGGTGCGTAAAGCCATGGAAGATGGTGCACTTGGTGTTGGCTCGTCTCTTATTTATGCGCCTGCATTTTATTCTTCAACAGAAGAATTGATTGAGTTGTCCAAAGCCGCTTCAGAATATGATGGCATGTATATTTCTCACATGCGAAGTGAAGGAAATAGAATTCTAGAAAGTATAGATGAATTAATGCGCATTGCTAATGAAGCAGATATTAGAGCAGAAATCTATCATTTAAAAATGAGTGGAAAGGAAAATTGGAGCAAGTATGATGATGTGGTAAAGAAAATAGACTCCGCCAGAGCAGCAGGCCTGCAAATTACTACAGATATGTATAATTATACAGCTGGAGCCACAGGATTAGACGCTTCTATGCCTCCTTGGGTACAGGAAGGTGGATACGATGCGTGGTCTGAAAGGCTTCAAAATCCTGATATTAGAAAAAGAGTTTTAAAAGAAATGACCACTCCAACTGATGAATGGGAAAACCTTATGTATGCAGCAGGCACAGCAGACAATTTACTTCTAGTAGGTTTTGAAAATGATAGTTTGCGCCATTACACAGGAAAAACATTGGCTGAAGTGGCAAAAATTCATGGAAAATCGCCAGAGGAAACTGCCATGGATTTAGTGATAGCTGATGGAAGTCGTGTTGGTACGGTTTATTTTTTAATGAGTGAAGATAATGTTAAAAAGCAAATTGCTTTGCCATATATGAGCTTCAACTCCGATTCTGGTTCATTAGCACCCGAAGGGATATTCTTAAACTCAAATCCGCATCCTCGCGCTTATGGTAACTTTTCTAGATTACTTGGTAAATATGTTCGTGATGAAAAGGTAATTTCTTTAGAAGAAGCCGTTAGAAAGTTAACATCATTACCAGCTTCCAACCTAAAAATTAAAAAACGAGGTAGCCTAAAAGAAGGCTATTTTGCCGATTTAGCAATTTTTAATCCTGAGACCATACAGGATCACGCAACCTTTGCTAAACCGCATCAATACGCAACTGGAATGGTTCATGTATTTGTTAATGGTAAGCAAGTTCTTAAAGATGGTGAACATACTGGAGCAACTCCTGGACAAGTAGTGAGAGGTCCTGGTTATAAAGAAGATTAGTTGAAATGCAAATAGATATTTATCAAATTGATGCCTTTACAAACAAGTTGTTTGGAGGTAATCCAGCTGCCGTTTGCCCTTTAAAAAAATGGCTTAAAGATGAGATATTATTAAACATAGCTAAGGAGAATAACTTAGCTGAAACAGCCTACTTTATTCATAAACAAGATAATGTCTTTCATTTGCGTTGGTTTACTCCAGAAATTGAAATGGACCTTTGTGGTCACGCAACGTTGGCTTCAGCTTATGTCATATTAAATTGTCTTGATTATGATTTTGAAACAGTCATTTTTAAAACTATGAGTGGCGAACTAAAAGTGTCAAGACGTGATAAATTTTTAGAATTGGATTTTCCATCGCGTCCACCAAAACCTTCAGAATTACCTGAGATTATAAAAGCATCATTAAGCAAACAACCCTGTGAGATTTACAAATCAAGAGATTATGTGTTATTATATGATTCTGAAAATGACATCAAGAATTTAAAAGTAAGTGCTTCTATTTTAGAAGGCATTAATTTAGATCCTGGAGGCATCATTGTAACTGCAAAAGGAAATCGATCCGACTTTGTATCACGTTTTTTTACTCCTGGAGCTGTTGTTTTTGAAGATCCAGTTACGGGATCTGCACATTGTACCTTAGTACCTTTTTGGGCAGACAGATTGGGCAAAAACGAATTGCACGCTATTCAGATATCTGAAAGAAAAGGAAATCTTTTTTGTCGTTTAGAAAATGATCGCGTTTTTATAAAAGGTTCGGCTATTAAGTATTTAGAAGGCGTGATAGAGCTTTAATTTACCATGAAATAAGAAAACTAAAAATTAATTATATGATTACAAACTTGGAGAAAAAGCGACGCACTTATTTTTAAAATACATGCCTAACGCCTTTGTTTTTGCTATTTTATTAACATTAATTACTGGCTTGGGTGCTTTAATTTGGCTAGAGGCGACACCACTTAAGGTTATTCAATCTTGGTATGATGGTTTTTTCGATTTGCTAGGATTTGCAATGCAAATAGTTTTAATAATTATTACTGGTTTTAGTATTGCGCTATCACCAATAATAAAAAAAGGAATAGATAAACTAGCAAGAAAAATTAATAGTCCAAATCAAGTTTATATTGTTGTTCTTGTCGTTGGTGGGTTGTTATGCCTCGTTAGTTTTGGTTGGGCAATAATTACGGCTGTTTTTGCAAGAGAGTTAGCAAAACGAGTAAAGGGTATTAATTATCCTTATCTAGTAGCTTGTGTATATGTGTCATTGGGTAGTTGGGTATTAGGTTTATCTAGTTCAATACCATTACTATTAAATACTGAAAATAATTATTTATTAGAGGCAAATGTATTATCAGAATTAATTCCAACATCAAGCACACTCGGTTCAACATTAAATATGGTTATGATTATCTTTAGCATAGTCATTATCCCAATAATTATGTGGGCTTTAAGACCAAAAAAGAATAACCAAAAAGAATTAATTGACTTACTACTTTCCAATGAGGAAACTAATCAAATAACTATAAAGGAAGAAGCAAATAGTTTAAAATTACCTTTTCATTCAGTTAGTGACTTTTTGAATAATAACAAGTATTTACAAGCGATTATCGTATTAATGGGACTAACTTTTATAGTTAACCATTTTTATAGTAGAGGGTTTGATTTAAATTTTAATATAATGATATTCATTTTCATTATTGTTGGTTTGGCTTTGCATAAAACACCTATGCGCTATGTAATTGCTATGAAACGATCAAGCACAAATGTTTCAGGTATTTTGTTTCAATATCCATTTTACGCAGGAATTATGGGAATTATGCTTTATACAGGGTTAGGGAATAAATTAGGTGAACTTATGGCATCTGCTGCAACTATGGAAACTTACCCTTTCTTTGCGTATTTAACAGGAAGTGTCGTAAATTTTGCTATTCCTTCAGCTGGTGGAGAATTTGCGGTAGTAGGACCTAGTATCATTAATGCTGTAAAAGAAATAGGTGCTGGTTTACCACCAGAACAAATTACAGAAATGATCTCTAGAGCGTCACTTTCTGTTGCCTATGGCGAAAGTTTAAGTAATTTGATGCAACCTTTTTACCTATTATTAATTATGCCTGTTATGGGAGCTGAAACTAATTTACAGGCAAGAGATATTATGGGATATTTACTGATCCCTTTTGTACTATTTTTTGCTATACAAGTAATTATGATTACTTGGGTTCCTATATAATTATTCGATTGGAAAACTAAAATAGGTATCTGGAAAAGGCTCGTTCGCCAAAGTAAAGTGCCACCATTCTTTAGCATAATATTTAAAACCATGCTTACGCATAATGGTTTGCAATAACATTCTATTGGCTCGTTGCTGTGACGTAAGTTGTAAATTTGCAACCCACGATTCAGATCCAAAAAAGTCCCAAGGACTTCCCATATCCAATTCTTCGCCAGTATTTAAATCAACTAGGGTCATATCAAGTGTACTACCACGACTATGACCAGATTTTGAAGATATGTACCCTTCTTGAAACAAATGTTGCTTTTTTACCTTAGGATAAAACTTCTTTTTATTAAGGGTATCTCCCAATTGCTTTGCCCAACGCACAAAATGATTAACAGATTGCTGCGGTCTATAGCCATCAAAAATTTTAATAGATAAGTTGTATTGTTTTAATTCGTCCTGAACTTTTTTTAAAGCCTTTATGGCTTCGGTGGACATAATTGCAACATTATTGTTATAGCCATCAATTGGTTTTCCAATAAAATTATCGTTTCCAAAATAGCGTAATTCTAGCTGTATATCTGGAATTGTGTTATGGATATAGTCAAAGCCTTTAGGAAGATTGTCTTGTGAGTTGCAAGACCAGATACAACAAACTAAAAAAATAAATACTAATCGTCTCATTTTACATTATTAAAACTACTAAGTTAAAAAATAATATAAAACAAAAGCCGAGGTCCCTCAACCTCGGCTTTCTTAATTTGCTAATTATTACGAAGATAGATTTAGGGTCTCTAATTCTATTACATAATGCAAATATTAATTAATTAATCCATTGAACTAAAAACTAAATTTTAGTACACACCAAATGTAAAATTAATATTTAAAATATCGCTAAACAACATTATTTATTCGATGAAATGCATTAAATTTTAACATTTAACGATTAAATTGATTGTTTTATCGATAAAGTGCACACTGGATAAACTTCTATTATTTTACAAAAATGAAAAAGCCTCGCTCTATATAGAGACGAGGCTTTTCTACTAACCAACCAAAAATTGTTACTACGTTTTTATTAAGTAACCACACTTTTAAAAACTTTGATGTAGTAACACTAACATATAGTCAATCATCGTGCCAAAAAAAATAAAAATCAAAAATATTTTGCAAATATAATTTATTTATATATCTTTATGATATCATTTTAATATCATATAATATTTAATATCATGAAAGAAGAGAGAATTATTGTTCCTGCAAACGGCTACTTAATGCTGTTTATATTTTTATTGCTGTTTTTTGGAGGCATTGCATCATTAATTGCTATGCGAAGTCCTTGGCCTATTTTTGCAGTATTAACAGCCATTTTTATTGCACCAGGTTTTATTATGGTGCAACCAAACAATTCAAGGGTATTGTTGCTTTTTGGGAAATATGTTGGAACCGTAAAAAGAAACGGTTTTTATTGGGTGAACCCGTTTTATACCAAAAAGAAAATATCATTACGCGCTAGCAACTTTGACAGTGAACGCTTAAAAGTAAACGATAAACTTGGCAATCCAGTTATGATTAGTACCATCTTAGTTTGGAGGGTTCAAAACACTTACAAAGCAGCTTTTGATGTAGATAATTTTGAAAATTTCGTTCGTGTGCAAACTGATGCTGCTGTACGTAAACTGGCAAGCATGTATCCTTATGACAATTTTGCAGACGAAGGCCATAAAGAAGACATTACACTACGCTCTAGTGTAAATGAAGTAAGCGAAGCTCTTGAAAAAGAAATTGACGAACGCTTATCCATTGCTGGCATAGAAGTGCTTGAAGCCAGAATTGGATATCTTGCTTACGCTCAAGAAATTGCCAATGCCATGTTAAAACGCCAACAAGCTACTGCTATTGTTGCTGCACGACATAAAATTGTTGAAGGCGCTGTGGGCATGGTGGAAATGGCACTGGATGAATTAGGTAAAAGAAACATTATTGAATTAGACGACGAACGTAAAGCAGCCATGGTTAGTAACCTAATGGTAATACTTTCTGGTGATAAAGATGCATCGCCTGTTATAAACACAGGGACTTTAAATCAATAATAAAAATGAAAGAATATAAAGTTATACAGCCTAAACTAGGGTTTAGAAGTCGGTTTCAAAATTTTGAAGACCTACTAAATCAATATGCTCGTGAAGGCTGGATCGTTAAACATGTTGGCCAAAGCTGGTCAAGTGTCGTTTTTGAACGCGATAAAAATAGATAAAATGAATAGTGCGAGACCAAAAATAAAAGCGCCTTGGGAAACTCTAGATATTATTGTTGAACTTATTAATATCACTTTACTGATATTAATAATTGGATATACTGCAATTAATTATATGGACTTGCCAGAAACCATAGCGACTCACTTTAATACTAATGGCGAAGCTGATGGTTTTGGAGGCAAATTGACCATTTGGTTATTGCCAGGAATTGCACTGTTTATTTATTTAATGATGCTCGTTATTAACAGAGTTCCGCATTTACACAATTATATGGTAAACATAACTGAAGAGAATGCTCTAAAGAACTATAGATTGAGTTCAAGATTGGTGCGTTTTACCAATCTTTTCTGTTTAATCATTTTTGCTTTAATCTCCTATGAAATTATTGAAACTTCAAAAGGGAATAGTTTTAGTATTTTAGGCATTCCGTTTTTAATATTCACTTTGGTAGTGCCATTAATAGGCATCATTTTTGTTTTTAATCACCAGAAAAAAATCAATTCATAACCCAAAATGAAAACCATAGCTCAAATAATAGCATATATTATAACAAACGTTATTGTAGCTCAATCTGTATTTGTTTCAGAAGAAAATCTTGTGGAGAATAACAATATTCAACTTCCTAATACCTTAAAATTTAATCCTTCCAAAGAAATAAAAAAAAGCGATATTCCAATTTTAATTCTTAACGGTACAAAAAACATCCAAGCTCCAATTGATGATGCTAAAGCATTGCATAAAGCCAACCCAAAATATAAATTAGCCCTTATTAATAACATGAACCATGTTTTAAAAACCATAACCAAAGACGAAGATAATTTAAAATCGTACTATTCTGCAGATTATCCATTACCATCAGAATTAGTTACCTTAATCTTAGAAATTGTAAAAGAATAAATGGCAAAGAAAAAAGCTTTCGCGTTGCGAGTAAATGAAGACATGTTAAAAGCTATTGAAAAATGGGCTTCAGATGAGTTTAGAAGCACCAATGGCCAAATAGAATGGATGCTTATGGAAAGTTTAAAAAAAGCCAAACGCAACCCAAAAAAATCTTAAAAAAAACTTAATTTTTTTCAATAGTATTAGCATTAGAAATTATTATTCTATTTTTATGCGTACTAACCTAAAAGACCCTTTGAAAAATACTTTAATATTATTCGCTTTGTTTTCATTTTTTATTGGATTTAGCCAAAGCAAATCGTTTGTTGTAAAATATATTAACACACCAATTGTACTAGATGGAAGCTTAAATGAGTCCGTTTGGGAAGATGCTCAATCAGCTACAAATTTTTGGCAATATTTTCCTGTAGATTCTGTACAAGCACAGCAACAAGCCGAAATTAAAATGTTGTTTGACGACAACAATCTTTACGTTGGTATAAAAGTAAATGCACCTGACAACGATTTTATAGTTCCTTCGTTACGTCGTGATTTTAGAGCTGGAGGAAGTGATAATATATCCTTAATTTTTGATACTTTTAATGATGGCACAAACGCTTTCATTTTTGGCACAAACCCTGAGGGTGTACAACGCGAAATGCTATTATCTGGTGGTGGTTCAGACATAAGAAACTTTAATATGGCTTGGGATACCAAATGGAAATCGAAAACCAAGATTTATGACACGTATTATATAGCCGAATGGGAAATCCCGCTTTCTGCATTCAAATATCGTGAAGGCGAAACCAAATGGCGTTTTAACAGTTACCATTTTGACACTCAGGATAACGAACAGAATACTTGGATTAATGTGCCTCAAAACCAGTTTTTCTTTAATCTTGCTTATACAGGCGAAATGATTTTTGAAAAACCATTAGGGAACTCAAAATCGCCTGTATCCTTAATACCTTTTATAAACGGTATTACCTCTAAAGATTATGAAAACAATGAAACTGCAACCGATTTTAAATTTGGTGGTGATGTAAAGTTTACCATTAACAATAGCTTAAATCTGGATTTAACGGTAAACCCTGATTTCTCTCAGGTAGAAGCCGACCAATTGGTGACCAACCTTACGAGGTTTGAAGTATTTCTTCCAGAACTTAGACAGTTTTTTATTGATAACAGTGATTTATTTTCCGATTTTGGAAACAGAAGGGATGCCAACCCGTTTTTTTCAAGACGTATTGGTTTAGGAACCGATCTTGACGGAAACACTATTGAAAACGATATTATTGCTGGTGTTAGGTTAAGCGGAAAAGTGAACAACAACTTACGCATAGGCATTTTAAATATGCAAACAGCCGAAGACAAGGTAAACGAAATCCCTACAACCAACAATACAGTGGTTACTGCGCAATACAAAATGTTTAGTCGCTCTAACATTAGCTTTATGTTAATTAATAAACAACCAACAGGGAATAATGATTTTATAGCAAATGAAGATACTTATAACCGAGTATTTGGAATAGATTATAATTTAGCCTCGGCTGATAATACTTGGGTTGGAAAATATTTTCTCCATAAATCATATTCACCAAATGTGAACAGTAAAGATATTTCGGCAGGCGCATCAACCGAATATTCCAGTAAAAACTTGAATGTGCGATTAAGCGGTGTTTTTATTGGTGATAATTTTAGATCGGATTTAGGTTTTATTAGAAGGACCGATATTTTTAAAATCAACCCGCAAGTTCAATACTCCATTTGGCCTAAAGAAAAAAATGTACAAAAACACAGTCTTTCCGTTACGCCTATTTTTATTTGGAAACCTACTCTTGATTTTGAAAGTTCAGATTATACAATTATTACAAGATATGAAGCCAATTTTCAAAATACAGCTCGCTTAAATTTTGAAATGTTTAATAGATTCACTCGTTTGTATAACGAGTTTGACCCAACAGGAACAGATGGTGCTGTGCCTCTTCCTGCCAATAAAAATTATTATTATACAAGCTATGGTGTTAGTTATAGATCTGACCAAAGAAATACCTTTTCATATAATATAAGCCCTTCTATAGGAAAATTTTATAATGGTGAAAAGTATTCTATAGGCTCCCAAATGACCTGGCGAATTCAACCTCATTTTTCGGGTTCTATTCAAATAAATTACGACAAGATTAATTTGCCTAAACCTTATGCAAGTGCCAATATATGGCTCATTGGCCCAAAATTCGATATTACATTTAACAAAGATTTATTTTGGGCAACTTTTGTACAATACAGTAGCCAAAGCAACGACTTTAGTATCAACTCAAGGTTACAATGGCGTTTTGCTCCATTATCAGATTTATTTGTAGTGTACAACGATAATTATTTTACGGAGAATGTATTTGCTCCAAGAGTACGCGCATTAAACGTAAAACTAACTTATTGGCTCAATATTTAATTATGGGAAATGCACCTTTTTTTACCGATGATACCATCGTCTTTGGTTTATTAATGTTGGCTTTAGGCCTTATTTTTTATACAGAATCTAGACCATCTGGCTTTTGGCATAAATTCTACAAAATTGTACCTGGACTTTTTGTGGCTTATATGCTTCCTGCTGTTTTTACAACATTAGGACTTATTGCGCCAGAATGGGAAACCGTTAACGAAACTGGAAAAACAATAAAACACAGTACAAATTTATACTATGTTTCCAGCAGATATTTATTACCTGCGGCTTTGGTTTTAATGACCCTAAGCATCGATCTAAAGGCCGTTTTTAATTTAGGTTGGCGTGCATTAATCATGTTTTTTACAGGTACCATTGGCATAGTAATTGGTGGTCCAATAGCTATTTTATTAATTTCTATGGTGTCTCCTGAAACCGTTGGAGGTGTTGGTCCTGATGCGGTATGGAGAGGCTTATCTACACTTGCTGGAAGTTGGATTGGTGGAGGTGCTAACCAAACTGCCATGTTGGAAATTTATGGGTACAATCAAAAACTATATGGCGGAATGGTATTTGTGGATATTGTAGTTGCCAATATTTGGATGGCCATTTTATTAATAGGAATTGGTAAACGAGACCGAATTAACAAATGGTTAAAGGCAGATACTTCTTCTATTGAAGGGTTGAAAGAAAAAGTTTCTAAATTCTCAGCTAAAGTAAAACGAAATCCTTCACTTACAGATTTAATGATTATTGCTGCCATTGCATTTGGCACAGTAAGTTTTGCACATTTAGCATCTGGATTATTAGCACCATTATTTAATGATATGGTATCGAATATAGATTCGCCTACAACTAGAAATATGTTTACTTTTTTAGAATCTAAATTCTTTTGGATGATTAGTATAGCAACTATTATTGCTATACTATTATCTTTCACCAAGGCTAAATATTATGAAGGTGCAGGCGCCAGTAAATTTGGCAGTGTATTTATTTATATTCTTGTTGCCTCCATAGGTATGAAAATGGATTTAATGTTAATTTTTGATAATATTGGCTTAATTGCCATAGGAATTGTTTGGATGTCTATTCATGCTGGTTTATTAATATTAGTTGCTAAACTTATAAAAGCGCCTTATTTCTTTTTGGCAGTAGGCAGTCAAGCCAATGTTGGTGGTGCCGCTTCGGCGCCTATTGTGGCTTCGGCTTTTCATCCATCACTAGCGACAGTTGGTGTATTATTGGCTGTTTTTGGTTATGCGGTTGGCACTTTGGCAGCGATTGTTAGCACCATTTTAATGGAATTAGCTGCTGTGAGCTAAAAATATAATTTGTGCCTATTATAAATTTTTATAAGCCATTTAATTATATGATATTTGCTTTCATAAATTTTTATAGATGAAAAATGCATCCATCGTTTTAGTTATACTCCTTATTTTTTCTTGCTCAAAAAAAGAAGCCGATTTAACTGTTACTGGTACTATTAAAGGGCTAAAAAAAGGCACTGTTTATCTTCAACAACTTAAAGATTCATCATTGGTGGTCTTAGATTCCATGGTGATAAATGGTGAACAAGCTTTTACCTTAAAAAGCGACCTTGAAGAACCAGAAGTTTTATTGTTAATGTTAGACAAGAACAGCTCAAAAGAATCGAGAATTGCTTTTTTTGCAGATAAAGGAATTACAGAGATTAGTACGACATTAAAAGATTTTCCTTTTAAACATTCTATTAAAGGATCTTCACAACAAGAAAAATATACAGAGTTTAAAAAGATGATAGCTCAATTCAATAATAAGAATTTAGACATTATTAAAGCACAAATAGAAGCACAGGTAAGCGGAGATACTGCTGAAGCAAATGCAAAAACCAATGAAGCAAATAACTTACTTAAGCGTAAATACTTGTATGCCATAAATTTCGCTATCAATAATAAAGATAGTGAGGTGGCACCTTATGTTGCTTTATCGGAAATTTACGATGCCAATACTAAATTTTTAGATACTATTTACAAAGCATTGCCTAAACATATTGCAAATTCAAAATATGGATTGGAGCTAGATACCTTTATTAAACAGCGAAAGCAAGAAGACAATCAATAAAAAAGCTGTCAAAAAAGTAGTAAAGAACTATAATTTGCCTTTCTGAGCGCAGTCGAAATATAAGTATGTTAGATATTTCGACTGCGCTCAATATGACACTAAAAATTACTTTTTAGAAAGCCTCTTTTTATAGTTTATTGATTTTTTCAATTAAAGCTCGTCCTCTAGTTTCGAGCTCTTGGTTAATAGCTTTAAAGTGTGCCTTTTTATTTTCTACACTTTTATCGTTTACTTTTGCAATTAAATCGTCAAAAGTGTCAATAGCCTCATCAATAATTGCTTCGCTCTTTTTTGTGTCTTTATCTGTATTGGTATATTCCCATACATATACGGCTTCAATTATGTCTCCTAAAACGTAATTTATATCTTTTTTTAAATTTCTAACGTTTGCCATTTTATTATTAAATTAATTTCTGCAAAATTACACAATTTTACACATAAACTTCCAAAAGTTTTGCATTGTTTGAAACTAATCCAAATCGTTTTAAAGCTGATGGAAGCAAAATTGTTTCCCCTTTTTTTATTGTTTCTGAAAAGCCTTCAACAGTGACGTTTGCTTCTCCTTCAACACACATATATATTATAAAAGAGTCATAAACATTTTCTTTTTGAATTGTTTTTGTAAGATGTATAAAATTCGTAGTAAAATAAGGACATGTGACCATTTTGTTAGATTGATTTTCTTCCTTTGAATAAGAAACCCTAAAATCATCTTCCATTTCAAAATCTATAGCATCAATCGCTAAGTTGTTATGTAGTTCTCGTTCATTGCCTTTGTCATCTACTCTATCCCAATCGTAAACACGATAGGTTATATCGCTTGTTTGTTGTATTTCGGCCAGCATTACTCCTGCTCCAATAGCGTGTACGCGCCCAACTTGAATAAAATAGGTATCACCCTTATTTACTTTATCAAAATTTAAAATCTTAGGAAGGGTTTTGTTTTCTAAATGTTTTAAATATAATTTTGGAGTGACTTTTTGGTTAAAACCCACAATTAAATTAGCCTCATCGTCGGCTTGCATTACATACCACATTTCGGTTTTCCCAAAAGAGTTATGGCGTTTTGCAGCTAATTCGTCATTTGGATGCAATTGTATGGACAAATCTTCTTTGGCATCGATAAACTTTATAAGTAAGGGAAATTTCTCTCCAAATTGCTTAAAATTTTTGTTCCCAATAAGCGCTTCTTGGTAAGTTGATAGTAATTGTTTGAGAGTTGATCCTTTTAATTCACCATTAGATACTATTGAGGTATCGCCTTCTAAATCGCTAATTTCCCAACTTTCTCCAATATTTTTTAGATTACTTTGCTTATTTAAAAGGTTTTTTAACTTTTGTCCTCCCCAAATCTTACTCTTTAGAATGGGTTGAAATTTTAGTGGATACAAATTGAGTTTCATAGTGTAATTTCTATACCTCACAGGTTTTATAAACCTGTGAGGTTTCTAAGTTATAATTTATTCTCCAGAGTAGGTTACGAAATTGCGAGGTGTTTCATAGAGTGTTATTTCTAAATCAAAAGTTGGATTGAGTCTTGGTTTTATTTTATTATAAATAACCACTGCGATATTTTCGGCTGTTGGGTTTAATTCTGCAAATTCTGGAACTTCAATATTTAAGTTTTTATGGTCGAAAGCATCTTCTACTTCTTCCTTAATAATATCTTTTAACACTTTTATATCAATAACATAACCTGTTTTTTCATCAATTTCACCTGTAACACTAACTATTAATTCATAGTTATGTCCATGAAAGTTTGGATTATTGCATTTGCCAAAAACTGCGTCGTTCTTTTCATCACTCCAATCTTTTCTGTACAATCTGTGCGCTGCGTTAAAATGTGCTTTTCTATTGATTGTTACTTTCATGATATAATAGTTTTAGTGTTATTACGATTACACCCCTAAAGTCCCCTCAAGGGGACAAACCTTTTATTCAACTGGATGAATTGCCGCCTTGAGGGAACTTTAGGGGTGTTTTTTTAACCTTTCAGGTCTTTTCAATATGTTCATAAAATTTATCAAAAATAATTTTAAACCACTCCGTATAGTTTTGCGGATGCAAAGCCATATCAACCTTTACATCTTCCATGTCCATCCATTTCCAATCCTCTACTTCAACCTTGTTTATGTTAGGTTCTTCACTATAATGACCAACCATGATATGGTCTAGTTCATGTTCTGTCAATCCGTTATCGAATGGTGCTTTGTAAATAAATGAAGTCGTCTCTTTTAAATCGGTTACAAAACCCATTTCTTCCTGTAAACGACGCTTTCCTGCTTCGATATTACTTTCGCCATCACGTTGGTGGCTACAGCATGTGTTAGTCCAAAGTCCTGGAGAATGATATTTGCTCATTGCACGTTGTTGGAGCATTAATTCATTCTTATCATTAAAAATAAACACTGAAAACGCACGATGTAAAACAGCTTTTTCATGGGCTTCCATTTTTGGCATGAGTCCAATTTGTTCATCGTTTTCATTAACTAAAATGACGAGTTCTTCTTTCATAGTGTAAAAATACCAAGATATAATATAAATTACATAAATGATTTCATAAAATAAAAAAAAGAGCATTCAATTTTGAATGCTCTTAAAAAATTGTATTTATTGAAGACTAATTTTCCACAATTATAAATTCACTTCTTCTATTTACCTGATGCTCATCATCACTACACTTAACGCCATTTGAACATTTATTTACTAATTGAGTTTCTCCATACCCTTTCCCAGTTAAACGGCCTTTAGATATACCTCCTGTATTAATAATATAATTAATGGTAGATGTGTTTCTTTTGTCAGAAAGTGCAAAATTATAGGCATCTTTCCCTCTTGAATCTGTATGAGATCTTACATCAACTTTTACAGTTGGGAATTCATTCATGTAATTGATAATTTTAGTTAATTCAATTTCGGCCTCTGGTCTAATTTCAGACTTATCGTAATCGAAATAAATAGGATTTAATTTAAGTAATTTAAATAAATCAGTACCTACTTCAGCTGCTTTTGGCTCAGCCTTTAGGCTCAAATTTAAGTCAACAAGTTCTCTAAGCTTCGAATGTACTGTGAATTGTTCTTCATCTCTACTATACTCCGGTTTAGATGCCGTGATTCTATACACTTTCTCTTCACAATCTAAGTTTGTTGAGAATTTTCCATAAGCATCAGAACTTATGGTTTTTACGGCATTATTGCTCTCATCAAAAATAACAATATTGGCATTTGCAATTACTTCATTAGTATCATCATCAACTACAGTTCCATTTACCTCTTGCTTACAAATGTTTTTTGTAAAACTATAAATATCGTCATCTCCTTCACCACCTTCTCTATTTGAAGAAAAATATCCTTTCCTAGTTTTTTCATTAATAATATAACCAAAATCATCATTTGGACTATTAATTGGCTTTCCAACATTATAAGGCATTTCGTTAGAACTGGAAATATTGTCAATATTTTTGAACTCAAAAACATCTAATCCACCAAGTCCTAAATGTGCATCTGATGAAAAATATAATGTTCCGTTTTCACTTACAAAAGGAAAGTTTTCTCTGCCTTCGGTATTTATTTTATTGCCTAAGTTTTGTGGAGTTCCATAAGTCCCATCTTTATTAATATCGACAACAAAGATATCTGATCCTCCTAAAGTTCCTGGCATATCTGAAGCAAAGTAAAGCTTTGTTTCATCATTATTTAGAGCTGGATGTGCTACATTATACTCATCGCTATTAAATGGCAATGGTGTAACATTAGTCCATTTTCCATCTACTAGTGTCGCTTTATACACTTTTAGGCTATGCTCGTCTTTACTGTTTTTATTAAACCTCCCTTTAAAATAATTATTTCTTGTAAAGTACATGGTCATTCCATCTTTAGAAAATGTTGTAGAAGACTCATGATATTTTGTATTAATGTCTCCTTTAATTTCATTTACGCTTAGAGTGCCATTTATGTTATAAATATTTAAAAAAGGTTGCTCATTCCAGTTATATATCTTCCCCTCTCCTCTAGAAGATGCAAAGTAAATTCCTGACGTATAAAATGAAGCTCCAAAATCTGAATATTTTGTATTGATACTTAAATTTTTAATTTCAAAATCATCAGATAATTTCTCTATAACTTCTAAATATTCTTCAGAATTAATAAATGTCTTTGCTCTTGAATCTTCTGGCTTTTTAAGAGCAAATTGCTGCATTGCTTTATCTGCTTCCTTATATTTTTTTAAAGTTTTTAAAGCTTGTGCATATCTGTAATAATATTCTACATCTACTTCCGCATATGTACTGAATAATTTTTTATACCATTGTGATGCTTCTTCCATTTTATTATTGAAATAAAAAGAATCAGCTAGCTTTTGAAATAGGTCTTTAGATTGATAACCATTTTCAGCTACTTCTAATAGTACTTCGCTAGTTTTTACAAATGAAAATTTTTCATAGTTTTTGGTTGCCTTTTTTAAAGGACTTTCTTGGGCAAATCCACTAAAGGTTATTACAATAACAAATAGTGATATTATATTTCTTTTTGTCATAATCTGCTTTTTTTTTAAAAGAATCTTGGAGATAATATTTTACCTAATTGTCTTGGTTCAAAACGTAACACAATCTCATGTGAACCACTATTATAATTGTTCAAATTAGTGGTTGTTAAGTCATAGGCATAGCCAATAAACAAACTATCACTTATTTGAAATCCTGCCAAACCACTAATAGCGTCATCCCATCGATAGGCCAACCCTAAAGTAATTTTTTCGTTGAATAAGAAATTTGCTGATAAATCTGCTATAATAGGAGCTCCGGAAACCGCTTTTACAAGAAATGCTGGTTTAAATTTAGTGTTTTGGTTTAAATTAAATACATAACCTCCAATAATATAATAATGAAGTTTTTCAGCAGCTACAGATTCTTGGAAATCATCATAGTAGTTTGTTGTGATTATATTAGGTATTGAAAATCCTAAATATGCTTTATTTGAATGCCAATACATACCTGCACCTACTGTAGGTGAAAACAAACTTAAGTTATTTTCAAATGCTGCATCTGGATTTTGATATCTCCCTTTACTCCAGTCTAATGATAATACTTGAAAACCAGCCTTCAAACCAAAAGACAGCTTGTGTTCTTTTAAAGCATCTAGTGCAATTGTATATGAAAAATTTGCATCGAAATATGTTTCGCTAGAAGGTCCCAACTTATCATTAACTACCGAGAGTCCTAACCCTATCTTTTCATTATTAAGTGGAGAATGTAAACTAAAAGTTTGTGTTTTAGGTGCACCGTCAAAACCTACCCATTGAGTACGATACAAACCAGTAATACTTAAAACATCTCGTTGTCCTGTATATCCAGGGTTAACACTTATAGTATTATACATATACTGAGAATATTGTGGGTCTTGTTGTGCTAAACTTTTATTAATCATTAATAGAGAAAACACTACTATGACTGCACTTTTATAAATTGATGATTTATATATCATTATATTAAATTTTAAATTTCTTTTATTATCTATTAATGTATAACCAACCTGTTTTTGGTTTTGAGCCATCACCTAGGTTTAAAACATAATAATATGTACCTGTTGGTAACTTATCAGATCCGTTATAAACAGCTCTTCCATTAGATGTACCATTCCAGTCATTATTATATCCATTTTTCTTATAAACTATATTACCCCAACGGTTATAAATTTCTAATTTATTATTTGGATAGTTTTGAATGCAGTTGATAACAAAGGTATCATTAACATTATCGCCATTTGGTGAAAACTCATTGAATATCGTTAAGCAACCAAGGTCTGTTTCTGTGGCATCATCTTCGGTATTACCATCAAAATCATCACCATCATCACTGGTATCTTCAACACTGTCACCATTTGGTGCAGTACCAAAAACTTGAGCTATATTTACCACACCACCTGAGTTATATGCAGTTTGAGTAATTGTAAAACTTGCCGTGTAAGTTGCTGTCTCACCAAGTAACAATGTCCCTTCTAAACTTCCCATATTAGCACCATTAAATGTTGGATTTTGTGTCAACGTTAACTCTACACCATTATTATTTGTAAACACATCGACTAAAGAAATACTGGTAATTACAACATTACCTGTATTTTCAACCGTTATTGTATAGTTAATAGTATCTCCTACCTCTTTGCCAAAAAATTCGGCTGTTTTTGTAACATTAAGAGATCCTGTACAATTTGCTGTAGTAGTAACTGGTAAACTTATACTTGTTTGTAAATATGAACATGGATCTTGTCCATCGGTGCCATCGGTATATTCATCGTCGTTCGGTACGCCATCACCATCACAGTC
>CAXBFU010000014.1:0-83301 GCA_963975205.1 uncultured Flavobacteriaceae bacterium
AGCCTTTAAAACATAACCACCGTCAAAGACGGTGGTTTTTCAATGATAAATAAATAAGGAATAAGTGCAGTAAATACGACTAAATTAGCTATATCTGAAAATTGATCTACCAATCCTTTGGTATAATTCATTAACATAACAACAGAAGTTAAAATACTACCAATTATCAAGCCTAAATAAGGTGCTCCATTTATATTTTCTCTCTTAAAAATTCTAGGGAACATATTATCTTTTGCTGTTGCCATGGGTAATTGACCAGACATTAATATCCAACCATTTAAACAACCTAAAGCAGAAACAGCTGCACCAGCTGCCACAAAATATCCAGCATATTCGCCTCCAATTATTTTGCCTGCATCGGCAAATGGAGCCGGTGAATTCTGTAAAACATCAATAGGTAACATACCAAACAATACAACAGTTCCTAAAATATAAACAAGTGTAGCAATGATAGTTCCTAGCATCGTTGCTCTTGGTATTGTCTTCTCTGGATTTTTAATGCTTCCAGCTGGAATCGATGCTGATTCAATCCCTAAAAAAGCATAAAGCGCAAAAGATGCAGCACCTGCTAGAGCCACTAAATCAGGACTTTCTGTTAAGTTAAATGAAGGAAAGTTATTGATGTTAAAGTAAAATACACCCAATAAAATAACAAATACTAAAGGCGTAAGCTTTAAAATTGTAGTAACCACCTGAAATTTTCCTGAAGCACTAACACCTCTGCTATTAATCCAGGTTAATACCCAAATTGTTCCTAATCCAATAGACACTGCTAAAATAGAATTGGTTTTTAGTTCAGGGAAAAATACACTCAAGGCACTTATAATTGCTGTAACCAAAGCTGCATTACTTACCCAAATAGATATCCAATAACCCCAAGCGACTAAAAACCCTATAAAATCGCCAAAACCTGCTTTAGAGTAGGTGTAAGGGCCGCCACTTATACTGGGAAAAAGCTTACTCATATTACTAAATATTTTAGCCAAAACCATTGCGCCAGCAGCTGTAAAAACCCACCCTAATATACTTATGCTTCCAAATTTAGCTAATGTAGCTGGCAACACAAAAACACCTGCACCAATCATATTTCCTACAACTAAAGATGTTGATACAACTAACCCGACTTTTTTTGGTTTTAAATTCATTTAAAAAAGTTTAAAGTTGATGTGATTTTATTATGTAAATTAGAAGTCAAGTTTTAAATATACAACTTAAATATCAATGGCATATAAATTCAATATCAATCCAGAAATTAAAAAAGCCGAAACTCTACCTGCAAGCTTTTATAAAGATGCTGGCACTTTCGAAGCTTTAAAAGAAAAGGTTTTTTTAAGTTCTTGGCAATGGGTTGGTGATGAGCATCAAGTTCCTCATCCACAATCTATACATCCTTTTGTTCTGCTTGATGGGTATTTAACCGAACCTATGGTGTTAACAAAAAACAAAGATGAAGAAATTAGTTGCCTAACCAATGTATGTACACATCGTGGAAATTTGGTGGCTTTACATTCTGGTAAATCTAAAAAATTAACTTGTATGTATCATGGTAGACGTTTCAATTTAAAAGGTGAATTTGAATACATGCCTGAATTTAATGATACAGAAGATTTTCCAAGACCCTGTGACAACTTACATCAATTTCCATTACGAAAATTTGGCCCATTGTTATTTGCAGGTTTGAATCCATCTTTTGATTTCCAACAAGTGATTAACAAAATGAATGAACGCATTGGATTTTTACCTCTTGACGATTTTACTTTTGATGCTTCCATCTCACAAGACTATCTAGTGCATGCCAATTGGGCTTTATATTGCGATAATTATCTAGAAGGGTTTCACGTGCCTTTTGTGCATCCAGATTTGAATGCTGTTTTGGATTATGGAAGTTATACCACTGAAGTTTATGAATATTGCAACCTCCAAATTGGTTATACTGATGATGCCGTAGAAGTTTTTGACTTGCCAAAAGACCATATAGATTATGGCAAAAATGTTGGCGCTTACTATTATTGGGTGTTTCCAAATATGATGTTTAATTTCTATCCTTGGGGATTATCGGTAAATATTGTGAAACCATTAGATATGAACCGAACCAAAGTTGCCTTTTTATCTTATGTACTAGATCCAACAAAGTTAAATAAAGGTGCAGCTCAAGATATAGACAAAGTACAGCGTGAAGATGAGTTTGTGGTTGAACAGGTTCAGAAAGGCGTGCGGTCATCATTTTATAAAGCAGGACGTTTTTCTCCAACACGAGAACAAGGTGTGCATCATTTTCATAGTTTGCTCGCCAGATTTTTGAACGCTTAAAATTCTTCTTAAAATCCTTAATGGTTCGTTTTGCTTTAGTTAAATTTGAAGCTCAAAATTAAAGTAGATGAAACCAGATTTATTTGAAGCTCCCGATTATTACAACATAGACGAGCTATTATCCGAAGAACATAAATTAGTACGTGATGCAGCCAGAGAATGGGTGAAACGTGACGTATCTCCTATCATAGAAGAATATGCTCAAAAGGCAGAATTCCCAAATCAAATTATAAATGGTTTAGCAGAAATTGGTGCCTTTGGACCTTACATTCCAATGGAATATGGAGGTGCTGGACTGGATCAAATTTCGTATGGTTTAATTATGCAAGAAATTGAACGTGGTGATTCTGGTGTACGAAGTACAGCATCAGTACAATCTTCATTAGTGATGTATCCTATTTGGAAATATGGAAATGAAGCACAACGCCAAAAATACTTGCCGAAATTGGCGAGTGGCGAATGGATAGGTTGTTTCGGATTGACCGAACCAGACCATGGAAGCAATCCTGCAGGCATGGTAACCAATTTTAAAGATAAAGGCGATCATTATTTACTGAATGGAGCAAAAATGTGGATAAGCAATGCGCCTTTTGCGCAAGTAGCAGTGGTTTGGGCAAAAGACGAAAGCGGACGTATTCATGGATTGATTGTTGAACGTGGTATGGAAGGCTTTTCAACTCCAGAAACTCATAACAAATGGTCACTTCGTGCTTCTGCAACTGGAGAACTTATTTTTGACAATGTAAAAGTGCCAAAAGAAAATTTATTGCCTAACAAATCAGGTTTAGGAGCTCCATTAGGTTGTTTAGATTCTGCTCGTTATGGCATTGCTTGGGGAGCCATTGGTGCTGCCATGGATTGCTATGATACAGCTTTGCGTTATAGTAAAGAACGTATCCAGTTTGGCAAACCTATTGGTCAGTTTCAATTACAGCAAAAAAAATTGGCCGAAATGATTACCGAAATCACCAAAGCGCAATTATTAACATGGAGACTTGGTGTATTACGTAATGAAGGTAAAGCGACTTCTGCTCAAATCTCTATGGCAAAACGTAACAACGTAGATATGGCAATAAACATAGCTAGAGAAGCAAGACAAATGTTAGGAGGCATGGGAATTACAGGAGAGTATAGTATTATGCGTCACTCCATGAATCTAGAAAGTGTGATTACTTATGAAGGCACACATGATATTCATTTACTAATAACCGGTTTAGATATCACTGGTTTAAATGCTTTTAAATAACGTGAGTTCGATATAACTAAAAATATATAGTCAAAATATAATTACTTGATTGTTAGTGTAATATGTGTTTATTTATCGTAAACACCCTCCTTGCTCCTCCCTCAAGGGAGGAATTCCCAAAGATGACATTGTCCCCTTGAGGGGACTTTAGGGGTGTTTTTATTTCAATCAGCTTATAGTCATTGACTTTTATATCGAACTCACGTTTAATAGTGGCTAAGCCACATTTGGCAACTCACTCTTGAGTAATAATATTTTAATGTCATTCTGAATGAAATGAAGAATCTCTAAAATGAGGTTTTTACTTCGTTCAAAATGACATTTTTTATTTACTTTTATTCCATGTCATCAAAAAAACGATTAGATAATGCTTACAAAAATGCAAAAGTCATAGCTTTTGATAACTCAAGCAAATTTATTTTATTTAGTGATTGCCATAGAGGTGATAATAGTTTTGCAGATGACTTTGCCAATAATAGAAATATCTACTTTCATGCCTTAAAGCATTATTATGCTGAAGGATTTCAATACTGCGAACTTGGTGATGGTGACGAACTCTGGGAAAACCTTTCTTTTGATTCTATCTTAAATGCTCATAAAAATGTGTATCTGTTGATGAAACAATTTCATGAGCAAGAACGACTGCACATGATTTGGGGAAACCATGATATGGTATATAGAAATCCTGATTATGTTAAAAAACATCTATCTACCTTTTTTGACCCTAAAATTGGAGAATACGTTGAATTGTTTTGTAATATTCAATATCATGAAGGTATCGTTTTAAAGCATACTGAAACTAATCAAGAGTTATTTTTAACACATGGCCATCAAGCCGATTGGTGGAATTATTTGTTTTGGCGTGTAAGTCGATTTATGGTTCGTATTCTTTGGAAACCGCTAAATGTTATGGGAATTGCAGACCCAACAAGTCCAGCAAAAAATTACAAAGAACTCATAAAAGTTGAGCGTAGAACAAAAAAATGGATTGCCGAAAATAATAATCTAGTAACCATAGTTGGGCATACACATAGACCACGTTTCCCTGCACCTGGAGACATTGCATTTTTTAATGATGGTAGCTGTGTACACCCTAGAAGTATTACAGGAATTGAAATTGAAAATGGTGAAATATCACTCATCAAATGGCAAATTGCAACGACTGATGATGGCACTCTTAAAATTGTAAGAGTACTATTAGAAGGGCCTCAAAAATTGATTGACTATAAAAATGAGTAATTAACTCTCAGGCGCCAGCTCTACTTCCAAGCCTTCAATTTGAGGAGTAATTTCAATTTGGCAGCTTAAACGAGAGTTATCTTTTACATAAAACGCTTCACTTAACATAGCCTCTTCATCATCTTGCATTTCTGGTAACTCATGATTGGACAGCACATAACATTGGCAAGATGCACACATTGCCATACCTCCACAAATACCAATGGTTCCTTCGGGAGCAAGTTCATAAGCACGAACAACTTCCATGAGGTTCATGGCCATATCAGTTGGTGCATCAATATTATGAGATACACCATCTCTATCAATTATGGTTATTTTTATATCCTGATTTTCCATAAAATTATACGCTAAACATAGAAAAAATAATTTTTTAACACCACTAATGAGCTTCGTTCGATATCTTCAACAATAGCTGTCGCATTTATCTCGATAATCCTCTAGGGGACAATTACATATATTATTATTTAGATAAGTTCTTCATAGATTGAGTAACCTTATTTTCCCCTTTGGGGAAATGTCCACAGGACAAAGGGGCTTTAATCTATTTTCTTTACCACTGCTTTTGGCGCTGTTTTACTAGTTCCATCAAACCCATGAACGCCACTTACCGTCGTATATTTTAAAACATATTTCTTACCAGGATTAATAATTTGATAGGCAGCTTGACACATTAGCGTTGCTTCATGAAAACCACATAGAATCAATTTTAATTTTCCAGGATAGGTATTAACGTCTCCAATGGCAAAAATACCTGGAATATTAGTTTGGTAATCTAAAGCGTTATTTACTTTAATGGCATTTTTTTCTATCTCAAGTCCCCAATTTGCTATAGGTCCAAGCTTAGGTGATAATCCAAAAAGTGGAATAAAATGATCGCACTCAATTTCAAATTCCTTTTCAATATGTTTTGACTGAGAAACTACGACAGCTTCTACTTTATCATCACCAACTATATTAATAATTTCAGCAGGTGTGACTAAGTTTATCTTTCCTTTATTTTTAAGTTCTTGGACTTTTTCAACGGAGTCTAAAGCACCTCTAAATTCATTACGTCTATGAACCAAAGTTACTTCTGATGCAACATTACTTAAAAAGATACTCCAATCTAAAGCTGAATCTCCTCCTCCTGCTATAACAACTCTTTTGTTTCTATAAATCTCAGGGTCTTTAATAAAATACTCAACTCCTTTTTCTTCGAAAGATACAATGTTATCTATTAATGGTTTGCGTGGTTCAAAACTCCCCAAACCTCCTGCTATTGCAACTACAGGAGCTTGATGTTTAGTGCCTTTATTAGTTGTAACAATAAAGGTTCCGTCCTCTTGTTTTTCAATAGTTTCAGCTCTCTCTCCCAACGTAAATCCTGGTTGAAATTGCTTGCATTGTTCCATTAAATTGTCTGTGAGTTCTCCTGCTAAAATTTCTGGAAAACCAGGAATATCATAGATTGGTTTTTTGGGGTAAATTTCAGAGCATTGTCCTCCAATTTGCGGAAGTGCATCAATAAGGTGGCACTTTAGTTTTAGTAATCCTGCTTCAAAAACAGCAAATAATCCAGTAGGTCCTGCTCCTATAATTAGTATGTCTGTAGAAATCATATGAATGCTCACGAAAGTGGGAATCTTTTAAATTTAACATTGGTTTTAATCACAAAATACAGATAATTATATTAAACTGTTTATGATTTTAGTCATTTTATGTTTAGTGTTAATTATCGTGAAAAATGTATGAGAATTTAGAGGTGATTGTTGCTTTCACAGTAACTAGACTTCAATATTTATAACGCTTTCAATTTGAGGTGCGTATTTTTTTATGGTCATCTCAACTCCAGATTTTAATGTCATTTGGTTTACACTACAACTTGTACAAGCACCTTGAAGTTGCACTTTTACAAATTTATCATCTTCAATTGACAACAAAGAAATATCACCTCCATCACTTTGTAAAAACGGACGAATTTCATCTAATGCTTTTTCTATATTCAATCTTAGTTCTTCTGGTGTCATCATAATTACTTATTTACTGCTGAACAACCTGCCATTGTGGTTATTTTAATTATCTCTGTTGGAGGCAAGTCTTTGTTTCTATTTACAACTTCTTGCACCACGTTTCTTGTTAAACTTTCAAAAGCTTCCTCAATTGGTGTTGCAGTTTGTAATGCGGCAGGTCTGCCAATATCTCCAGCTTCCCGCACACTTTGCACTAATGGAATCTCTCCAAGAAAGGATACATTTAAATCTTCAGCTAAATTTTTAGCACCTTCTTTTCCAAAAATATAATATTTATTCTTAGGCAGTTCTTGAGGTGTGAAATATGCCATATTTTCTATAATGCCTAACACAGGTACATTGATGTTTTCTTGTTGAAACATCGCAACCCCTTTTTTTGCATCAGCCAAAGCCACATTTTGTGGCGTGCTCACAATAACTGCTCCAGTAATAGGTAGTGATTGCATAATACTTAAATGTATATCGCCAGTTCCAGGTGGTAAATCTATCAAAAGGAAATCTAATTCTCCCCAGGCTGCATCAAAAATCATTTGGTTTAAAGCTTTTGCTGCCATTGGTCCACGCCATATTACTGCTTGATTTGGCTGCGTGAAAAAGCCTATAGATAAAATCTTTACACCATAATTTTCTACAGGTTTCATTTTAGATTTTCCATCTATATTAACCGCTAAAGGTCGAGCTTCGGCAACATCATACATTATTGGAATAGAAGGTCCATAAATATCTGCATCCAGGATCCCAACCTTGAATCCCATTTTTGATAAAGTTGCTGCCATATTTGACGTTACTGTAGATTTCCCTACGCCTCCTTTTCCAGAAGCAACTGCGATAATGTTTTTAATTCCTGGAATTGGGTTCCCTTTAATTTGATTTACAGATGTAGGTGGAGCCTCTACCTTTACATTCACTTTTACTTTTGCCTTTTCATACACCAAATCGTGAATGGTTTTCATGATGTCAACCTCAGTACGTTTTTTGGCCTGTAAGCTTGGGTTTTTAATAGTGATATCAACGATTACTTCATCTGCAAAAGTCACTACGTTTTTTACTGCGCCACTTTCAACCATATTTTGTCCTTCACCAGGAACTGTAATTGATTCTAACGCCTTTAATATATCTTGTTTATTTAACTTCACTATATCTTATTTAGATTTATTCTAAGGTACAAATATAACTATTAATGCTTGAAGTATGAACACAGAGGGTTGAAGTTTTTTATGATATCATTAGTGAATTCTATAAAATAATTTTTTGTGATTATTTGTATCCCGAAGCTTCGGGATTAGAAAAATTAGGAAATAATTACAATTCCTTTGAAGGATCCCAATAAACCTTATCTAAATCTTGAATTTGATTATCAATTACTACTATTCCTTCACTTTCCAACAGTTGTTGCATTAAATTTGTGCCATCAAAATGATGCTTCCCAGTTAATAAACCCTTTCTATTTACTACACGATGCGCAGGGACATCTTTTCCGCTAGAGCCATTCATGGCATAACCAACCATACGTGCGCTTCTTGCCGCTCCTAAGTATGTAGCAATAGCTCCATAGCTTGTCACTCTTCCGTAAGGAACCAGTTTCGCAACTTCATAAACTTTATCGAAGAAAATTAATGTTTCTTGTTTCATCAATTACATTTCTTTAATAATAGTGATCAAGGTAAAAACAGCAATAATACCTGTTATGGCACCTATTATGTAATTCATGCTTTTTTGAGAGGTCAATTTTTTATTTTTAATCTTGTCAAAAAAGAATATATATATGTAAAGCATTACAAATGTTCCTGAAGTAGCTCCAGCCACATAAGCTATAATGCTATAAGTTTCAAAGGTTAACCAACCAAATGACGCCAAGGTTAAGGTCATATAAGCTTGATACGGAATTGGGAATACATTTAAAGCAGACAATAGCATCCCTTGAAAAAACCGTCTATGCTTGCTTCGTACATTAGCTTCAATATCGGGTTTGGGTTGCTTTCTGGCCAATAACAAAAAATAGATGGTTAATAAAACAAAAATCACAAAAGCAACACGTTGCAGAATGTTAATTACTTCAGGATGGTTACTCAAGTACTTTGCAAATATTGCTGCGAGATACGTTTGTAAACTCACAACGATACAAACACCTATAGAGAACAAAATGCCTCGATTTGAATCTTCTTTTAAGCTGATTTTTGCAGCTGTCATATTAAGTAAACCTGGTGGAATTACACCAACAAATGCAAGTACTAAACCTAAAAAGAAGATAAAAGTAATATCCAACGTTTACTTAATTTTAAATCTAATATACGTAATTGGTTTGTTTTGCTCTAAATATTGACTTTCATAAAAGGTCTGAATACTTGTAACTTCCTTAGGACTACCCTCTTGATTATACACATTATGGTTGGCATAAATAACTTCGTGACCTTCGCCATGTAACAAACCAAGTGTGTAACCATGCATAAATTCGCTATCGGTTTTTAAGTTAACAACGCCTTCTGGTTTTAATACTTTTTTGTAACGTTTTAAAAATTCAGAATTGGTCATTCTGTGTTTTGTGCGTTTGTATTTTATTTGAGGATCTGGAAAAGTAATCCATATTTCATCCACTTCATTTTCGGCAAATGCATACTCAATAAGTTCTATTTGCGTTCTTAAAAAAGCAACATTTTCAATAGTATTTTCAATAGCTGTTTTTGCTCCTCTCCAAAAACGAGCACCTTTAATATCGATACCAATAAAATTTTTGTTTGGATATTTTTTTGCCAATTCAATGCTATATTCTCCTTTTCCGCAGCCTAATTCTAGAATCAGCGGATGATCATTCTTAAAAAATTGTTGTCTCCAATTACCTTTTAATTGATATTCGCCTTTAACCAAATCTGCTCTAGAAGGCTGAAACACATTGTTAAAGGTTTCGTTTTCTTTAAATCTTTTAAGTTTATTTTTACTTCCCACTTAGCTATTATATTTGGGCAAAAATAATGAAATAAACGAGAGTGTTTATTATAGTTATCTTTGATTTACAATTATGAGTAAACAAATTTTAGTCGCGCCTTTAAATTGGGGTTTAGGTCATGCCACACGCTGTATACCTATTATCAATGCTTTAATTGTTAATGGCTTTAAGCCAATTATTGCTAGCGACGGTAATGCTTTATCAATTTTACAAAAAGAGTTTCCTAAACTTGGGTTTATTGAGCTGCCATCTTACAATATTAAATACCCAAAAAAAGGGGGTCATTTAAAGCTTAACCTGTTAAAAGATGCTCCAAAAATTGTTAAAGCTATTAAAGCTGAACATAAAATCGTTAAACATTTGGTTGACAATAATAAGGTTGATGGTATAATTTCGGATAATAGATTTGGTGTTTATAATAAACTAATCCCATGTGTTTTTATAACACACCAGCTTAATGTATTAAGTGGAAATACTACATGGTTAAGCACAAAAATACATCAAAAGGCAATAAAAAAATTTGATGAATGCTGGATTCCAGATTTTAAAGATGATAACAATTTAAGCGGTGTATTAGGGCATCAAAAAAACACTTCGATTGCAACTACATACATTGGCGCTTTGAGTAGGTTACACAAAATGAACTTGCCAAAAAAGTATGACCTTATGGTTTTATTATCTGGTCCTGAACCACAACGTTCAATATTAGAAGAAAAGCTTCTTTTGGAGTTTATGGATTATAAAGGAAAGGTTGTTTTTATAAAAGGAGTTATCGCACCTGAACAAAAAATAACTATTCAAAACAGTTTGACCATTTATAATTACATGACTTCGGTTGAGCTAGAAAAAGCTATAAATGAAAGTGAGCTAGTTGTGTCGCGATCTGGTTATTCAACCATTATCGACTTAGCTAAATTGGGGAAAAAAGCATTTTTTATTCCAACACCAGGGCAATTTGAGCAAGAATATTTAGCCAATTATCTAGAAGAAAAAAATATTGCTCCATTTGTTAGGCAAAAAGATTTTAGGTTGGAACATCTAAAATTGGTTGAAAATTATTCAGGATTCAAATTGGTTAAACCAACAGTATTCAACAAGTCATTATTTAGTCTTTTCGAGGGTAAATGAAAACTCGCTTCCAATACCATATTCGCTTTCTACATATAATTTTTCATCGTGCGCTTCAATAATATGCTTAACAATTGCTAGCCCTAATCCAGAACCTCCCTCTTTTCTAGAACCACTTTTATCTATTCTATAAAAACGCTCGAACAACCTTGGAATATGAATTTTTTCAATCCCTTCTCCATTGTCGGTTATTCTTACAATAACTTTGTTTTTAATAAGGTTTTCAATACTAACTTCGGTAGTGCCATTTTTTTCTCCGTATTTAATAGAGTTCACAATTAGGTTTGAAATAACTTGTTGTATGCGTTCTCTATCGCCATTTACTAAAATTGGATGTTTATAATCCATATCGAAGGTAAGTGCTATTTTTTTCTTGGCTGCTTTCATTTCAAGTAGTTCGAAAACGTTTTCTACCAATTCCACAATATCAAACGATTCAATCTCCAATCTTAAATCACCGGCTTCAAACTTGGTAATCATGTCCAAATCCTTGATAATGTAAATTAAACGTTCCACACCTTTATCTGCCCTTTTTAAGTATTTTTCTCGTAAGGATTTATCATTTGCAGCTCCATCAATTAAGGTCGAGATATAGCCCTGAACCATAAACAAAGGTGTTTTTAGCTCGTGTGACACATTGCCTATAAACTCTTTTCGGTATCGTTCACGTATTTTAAGTGCTTCTATTTCAATTTTTTTATTCTTGGCATACTTATCAATTTCCTGCGTAAGTGTTGCCATGTCTGTAGTGATTTTACTCCTATCGAATGTACTGGATTCTAATAAGGTAAGGTCGTCGTAAATCTTTTTAACCCGTTTGTAAATAAATTGCTGTACGCGATACTGAATTATTAAAAACGCTGTTAAAAAACACACCAAAGCAAAGGTTGCAACAACCAACACATCCAGCGAATAAAGTGCATATAAAAAAACACTCACCATGAGTGTTAAAATTGCAGTTATAAAAATGGACGATTTAAACGCAAATTTATATGATCTTTTAAAGGTTTTTGCCATTAACTTACAAACTTATACCCTACTCCTTTAACTGTTTTAAATGTATTGTCTCCTATTTTTTCTCTAAGTTTTCTAATATGAACATCAATGGTCCTGCCACCAACAATTACCTCATTTCCCCAAACTTTGTCTAAAATTTCCTCCCTTTTAAATACTTTTCCAGGTTTAGAGGTCAATAAAGATAATAATTCAAACTCTTTTCTTGGCAGTATGATTTCTTTGCCTTTTAGCAAAATTTTATAGGCGTCTCTATCTATGGTTAGGTTCCCTATTTTAAGGACATTTTCTTGTTTTTCATGATCTTTATAACGGCGTAGCAATGCCTTAACTTTACTTACTAATACTTTAGGTTTTATAGGTTTGGTAATATAGTCGTCGGCTCCAGCGTCAAAACCTGCAACTTGAGAATAATCTTCTCCTCTTGCGGTTAAAAAAGTGACAATCACATTTTTTAGTTCAGGGATCTTTCTAATTTGTTCACATGCTTCAATACCATCCATTTCAGGCATCATTACATCTAAAATAATGAGTTGTGGTTTTTCTTTCTTTGCTTTTTTTACTGCTTCCATACCATTTTCGGCAGTAATGACCTTGTATCCTTCTGATGACAGATTGTATCCAACAATCTCCAATATGTCTGGTTCATCATCTACAAGAAGTATTTTAATACCCTTTTTGTCCATTAATTTAGTGTATCATACATTAGATGTTACAAAGATAAAATTAAAAAAAAGATTAGGGCAAAAAGGCTGTTTAATAACGTTTTGGTAACGTCTATATTACATTATTTTAACTTTTTCGATAAAAGGCAGCTTTTTTTAACATCGTTTTGGTATAAATTTTGCGACTGCTTTAGTATTTTTACATGTAATAATTAACAGCAGAACTCGTTTTTATGAAAAAAAACTACATTTTTAAGCTTTTCTTTTTAATGATGCTTTTTATATCTGTGTCATCCTATGCGCAGTCCAATGATGGGATTGTGGTTAAAAATGCTACAGAAAACATTGAAGGCTTAACCATTTTTCCTAATCCTGTGAATAATGGAAAAGTATATATCAACACAAAGTATAACCTTGCAAAAAACATTGAAATATTTGATGTATTGGGAAAAAAAGTGGTTTCTCAAGTGCTTTATGGTAAAGAACTTAAAATACAAGACCTAAATCCTGGTGTGTATATTTTAAAAATTAAAGAAGGAAAATTATCTGCCACACGTAAATTGGTGGTGCGATAGTTTAGTAAAACATTATATTTATGTAAAAAGCAGCCATTTATGGTTGCTTTTTTGTGTTTAAACGTAAAATTCTTAGTATATTAGTTGTCCTTAATTAATTAAATCCTCGTTTTATGAAAAAAATTTACTTTTTATTTAGTGCCCTTTTTATAACCTCATTGTCCTTTGGGCAGACAATAATTACCGAAAACTTCGATTATGGTGGTTCAGCTGGAGATTTAGTTACACAAAGTGGTACTGTTTGGGCCGCACATTCTGGTGGAGCACCTGAAGTTGGTTATGCAACAACAAGCTTGACAATGG
Organism: uncultured Flavobacteriaceae bacterium; assembly: GCA_963975205.1. Classification (GTDB taxonomy): domain Bacteria; phylum Bacteroidota; class Bacteroidia; order Flavobacteriales; family Flavobacteriaceae; genus Pontimicrobium. Next base: position 13,434 of record CAXBFU010000014.1, read on the forward strand.
CAAGCTACCCCTCATCTGGAGTTGGTGGCTCAGCTACCATTTCTGGTTCTGGAGCACAAGATGTAAATCGTACCTTTTCTGCTGAAAATTCAGGTTCAGTATATGCAAGTGCTTTAGTTAATTTGAGCGCTGTGACGACGACAGGAAATTACTTTTATCATTTTAGAAACAGTGGTGGTGCATTTTATGGACGCGTATATGCCAAAGATGATGGTACTGGCAAAATTCTATTTGGTATTAGAGAGGGTTCTTTTGGTACAGCATCAGTTATATATGGAACAACGCCTTACGATTTGAACACAACCTATTTATTAGTATTAAAATATGATTTTGCAACAGGTACGGCATCTATATATGTGCTTTCGGCTGTAGTAGGTTCTGAACCTGTAACTCCTGAAGCAACAGTCGCTGATGCAGATGACCCAACTGAGATTGCAGCAATTGCATTTCGACAAGCAAGTGATGTTCCTACTGGAACAATTGATGGACTTCGTATAGCAACTTCATGGTTTGATTTAATGAACGAAACAGCAACACCAACAATTGTTGTTAGTTCGGCTGTTTCTGGATTAAATTATGTTCTTGATAATGGTCCTTCTTCAGAAGGTACTTTTTCTGTTTCGGGTACAAACCTTACTAATAATATTGATATTACTGCTCCAACAGATTTTGAAGTTTCAGAAACTACCGGATCTGGATTTACTTCTTCTATATCATTAACACAAACTGGTGGAACTGTTACTTCAACAACAATTTATGTAAGGTTAAAATCTGACTTATTAGTAGCTAGCTATTCAGGTGATGTAGATGTTACAAGTACAGGAGCAACACCTAAAACAGTTGCTTTATCTGGCGAGGTGTTTAATCCTCCAACAAATGCACTTACAATAACAGGTGTTTTTGATAATGCAACAGGCTCTGCGCCAAAAGGAATAGAGCTATATGTGCTTAAAGACGTATCAGACTTAAGTATTTTTGGTGTTGGCAGTGCCAATAACGGAAATGGTGGAGGAAGTCAGGAATTTACATTTCCTGCTGTAGGAGCAACTAAAGGTGATTTTATTTATATTGTAAACTCATCTCAAATAACTGATTTTAATACATTTTTTGGATTGTCTATTACAGAATATGAATCTGGATCTATGGGAATAAATGGAGATGATGCTATCGAGTTATTTGAAAGTGGACAAGTTATTGATGTTTTTGGAGATGTTGATACTGATGGATCTGGTGAACCTTGGGAATATACAGATGGTTGGGCTTACAGAAATAATAATTCAGGACCAGATGGCTCTACTTTTGTTTTAGGAAACTGGACATTTAGCGGCACAGGTAATTTAGATGGAGCTACAAATGGAGTTTCTACATCTCCATTCCCAATTGGGACTTATTCCAATATTTTATCTACCAAAGAAAATCAAATAGAAGGCTTTAGCTTATACCCAAACCCAGCTTCAAGAGATTTTGTAACTATTTCTAGCAAAAATAATACTGCACTAAAAGTAAAAGTATATGATATTCTTGGAAAACAAGTAATACAAAAAACCATTACTAATAACCGTTTAAACGTTTCTAACTTAAATACTGGCGTGTATATTTTAAGAGCAGAGCAAGACAATGCTTTTACCACACGAAAATTAATAATTAACTAATTACAATTAAATAGAACTAAAAAGAGCGTTGCCAATGGCAACGCTTTTTAATTTTATATACTTTTGCCAAGTACAGTATGGTAAACAAAAACGATATATTTAATATCAATTCTCAAAGTCAATTTGAGGAAATAGCCTTGAAAATTTTTAGACATCAGTTTGAGAATAATAAGGTATATCGTTCGTTTTGTGATTTATTGTATAAGCATCCTAGTGAAGTAAAAACAATTAAGGAAATTCCTTTTTTACCTATACAGTTTTTTAAATCGCACAGAGTTATTAGTTCTATAAAAGGCATTCAAGAAACCTTTACAAGTAGTGGTACTACAGGTAAAATTAGCAGTAAACATTTTGTAACTGATATTGATTTGTATGAACAAAGCTTTAGAAAGGGATTTCAGCACTTTTATGGCAATATTGAAGACTATGTCGTTTTAGCTTTATTGCCTTCCTATCTAGAACGTGATGGTTCGTCGTTAATTTATATGGTTAATGATATGATTGCAAATTCTAAACAACCAGAAAGCGGATTTTATCTTAACAATTTAGATGCCCTAAAAAATACTTTAATCGATTTGGAATCTCGAAACAAAAAAACCTTATTGATTGGTGTGTCTTTTGCGTTGTTGGATTTTGTGGAAACCTATCGCCTCGAACTTAAAAATACCATAATTATGGAAACTGGTGGTATGAAAGGCAAACGTAAAGAACTTATTAGAGCCGAATTACATAAAACTTTAAAACAAGGATTTGGCGTAAATACCATACATAGCGAATATGGCATGACCGAATTACTATCGCAAGCTTATTCAAAAGGCAATAGCATATTTAAAACACCGCCTTGGATGCAAATATTAACTCGCGATACTGAGGATGCTTTAACAATACAAGCGTACGGAAAAACTGGTGGTATTAATATTATAGATTTGGCAAATATAAATTCATGTGCTTTTATTGCGACTCAAGATTTAGGCAAGGTATATAAAGATGGCTCTTTTGAAGTTATGGGAAGATTTGACAACTCCGATATTAGAGGCTGTAACCTCATGGTCATTTAATTTTGAAATTATATAAAATACTGTAAGGTGTGGTTGGTAATTACGACTATACCAAAGTAGTTTTGTAAAATTTGCTACAAAAAAGAAAAATTAGGTTGGTTAGTTTTTCGAAGTCTGGTTGTGAAAATGACCAGACTTCTTCTTTTATATTGCTTTAAGAATGTAGGTATTTCGTTTACCTTTGTTTAAAATTACATAGGTATCGTTAATAAGATCTTCAGGTGTGATTTGATAATCTTCGGTTACTTTTTCTTTGTTAACAGATACCGAGTTTTCTTTTAGGGCACGTCTAGCTTCACCATTTGATGCTAAAAAATTAGTTTTCGCAGCTAAGGCTGCAATCATGTCTAAACCATTATTAATGTCTGATTTTGCAATTTCAGTTTGAGGCACACCTTCAAACACATCTAAAAAAGTGGTTTCATCAAGTGTTTTTATGTCTTCTTTAAAACTCTTACTAAATAAAATATTTGATGCTTTTTTGGCATTTTCAAAATCCTCAACCGAATGTACCATGGATGTAATTTCTTTTGCTAAACGTTTTTGTAAAATTCGCAAATGTGGTACTTCTTGGTGCTCTGTTACTAAAGCATCTATGTCTTTTTTGGTTAAAAACGTAAATATTTTAATGTATTTAACAGCATCTTCATCACTAGAATTTAACCAATATTGATAGAACTTATATGGTGATGTTCTTTTAGCATCCAACCATACATTTTCCCCTTCAGACTTTCCGAATTTCGAGCCATCGGACTTTGTTATTAAAGGGCAAGTAATAGCATAGCCTTTACCATTTCCAATTCTTCTAATAAGCTCAGTTCCTGTGGTAATATTTCCCCATTGGTCACTTCCTCCCATTTGTATAGTACAATTGTTTGCTTTATATAAATGAAAGAAATCGTAGCCTTGAACCAATTGATAAGTAAATTCTGTGAAGCTTATGCCTTCGGAGGCTTCGGATGAAATTCTAGTTTTTACAGACTCTTTGGACATCATATAGTTTACAGTAATATGCTTTCCAACATCTCTAATAAATTCTAAAAACGAAAACTCTTTCATCCAATCGTAATTGTTTACCAAAACCGCTGCATTAGGTGCATCGCTTTCAAAATCTAGAAAATATGCCAACTGGTTTTTAATAGCTTCTTGATTATGACGCAGTGTTTTTTCGTCCAATAAATTACGCTCACTGGATTTTCCTGATGGATCACCAATCATTCCAGTTGCACCACCAACCAAAGCCACAGGTTTATGACCACAACGTTGGTAATGTGCCAACAACATAATTGGCACTAAATTACCAATGTGCAAAGAATTGGCAGTTGGATCAAAACCAACATAAGCACTGCGCATGCTTTTCAATAAATACTCTTCAATTCCAGGCGTGGTATCGTGTACCATTCCTCTCCATGTTATTTCTTCAATAAAATTTTTTGCCATTGGTATTAAAAATTTGAACAAAGATAATTTTTTACAAATGCTGAGAAAAGAAAAAACACTAATTTAGTTGTATGATATTAGTTACAGGTGGAACAGGTTTAGTTGGGAGCCATTTACTCTATAAATTGGTTGAAAACGGAAAAAAAGTCAAGGCTATTTATAGAAACAAAGAAAAAATTAAAGCGGTAAAACGTGTGTTTTCTTATTACTCATCAAATTATGAAGCTCTTTTTTCTGAAATAGAGTGGGTTGAGGCTACACTAAATGACGTTCCTAGTTTAGAAATTGCATTTAAAAATGTGACACATGTTTACCATTGCGCTGCGTTTATTTCTTTTGACACAAAATACTATCATACCCTTAGACGTGTAAATATTGAAGGTACTGCCAATATTGTTAACCTTTGTATTTCTTATAATGTTAAAAAACTTTGTTACGTTAGCTCTGTTGCTACAATTGGTACAGAAGAAAATAATAAGTTAATTACCGAAGAAACTCATTGGAATCCTGAAGCAGAGCAAAATGTGTATGCGATTACCAAATATGGTGCAGAAATGGAGATATGGCGTGGCACTCAAGAAGGTTTGGATGCTGTTATTGTAAACCCTGGCGTTATCATTGGTCCTGGATTTTGGAGAGGTGGTGGTAGTGGTAGTTTAATTAAAATGGTTTATAGAGGTGTGTCTAGATACACCAATGGTGTTGTTGGGTATGTAGGTGTGATGGATGTTGTTAAACCGATGATCCAATTAATGGAAAGTGACATAACCAATGAACGATATATTCTTGTTTCTGAAAATTTATCGTACCAAGATTTTTTCACGAAAACAGCAACCTATTTAAACGTACAGCCACCCAAAAAATTGGCTTCAAAATTTTTACTGAACATTGCTTGGAGACTGGATTGGTTACGTAGTCATGCACTAAACAAAAGACGCAGACTTTTTAAACATATTACAAAAACAATTACTACAAAGGCACTTTATAATAATAAAAAAATAACAGAAGCTTTGAACTATAATTTTAAGCCTATTGATGTTTCTCTAGCTGAGACGTGTCAATTTTTCTTAAAGGAATTGTAGCACCTTCAATTTTTTTGTTTTTGCCAAGGGAATCCCTTTGTGCTCTTAATTTATTAGCTTTTTCTGTATTTTTTTTAGCCTCTATTTTATTGAGAGAATCTAAGTGTGTTTTTTCTTTAACCAATCGTTCTTTAACACTATTGTAAATATCTTCATAAGTATCGATGTTATAAGCATAATATTGATTGCTTAAAACGAATTGTGTGCTATCTATTCCATATTTTTTGTACACAAAATCTTCTGGCAAGATGCCATTTTCTTCAAGCAATTTTTTATTTACTCCTTTTGAAGCTGATAATATGGACATGTCATACAGTATGTTTACCATGTCTTGTTTTTTAATCAAGTTTTTTGGTTTTTTTGGTTTTTCAATACGATTGGAATTACAACCAACGCCTACCAAAACACATAATATCACAAAAAATTTAAAATGCTTCATTATCTATTAAATGTTAATCGCTTTGCAGCCTTTACTTCGTGAAAAGTAGCGTTTTCATATACTAATTGCCCATTTACCAATGTGTGTGTTACCTTCGATTTAAAATTCGTGCCTTCAAAAGGCGACCATTTACATTTATATAACACATTGTCTTTATTAACTGTCCATGGATCATTATCATTAACAATAACAATATCGGCAAAATAGCCTTCTTTTATATAGCCTCTTTTTTCAACTTGAAACAATATTGCTGGATTATGGCACATTTTCTCGACTAATTTCTCTATAGAAATTTTTCCTTGATGATGTGCTTCAAACATAGCTACAAGTGCATGTTGAACGAGTGGTCCTCCAGAAGGTGCTTTAGTATAAACGTTGTTTTTTTCGTCTAAAGTATGTGGTGCATGATCGGTAGCAATTACGTCCAACCTATCGTCTAACAATGCTTCCCATAATTGGGCTCTATCCTCCTTGGTTTTAACCGCTGGATTCCATTTAATTAGAGTTCCTTTTTCTTCATAATCTTGATCTGAAAACCATAAATGGTGTAAACAAACCTCTGCTGTGATTTTTTTATCTTTTAACGGAATTTTATTCGTGAATAACTTTGTTTCTTTTCCTGTCGATACATGGAACACATGCAATCTTGCTCCTGTTTTCTTAGCAAGTTCAATTGCTTTTGAAGATGATAAATAACAGGCTTCCTCGCTTCTAATTATGGGGTGATACTTAATGGGAATATTGTCGCCATATTTTTCAATATATAGTTTTGTGTTTTTTTTAATTGTTGCTTCGTCTTCACAATGCACGCTAATTAATAGGCTTGTGCTTGAAAATATTTTTTCTAACACCTCAGCATTGTCAACCAACATATTTCCAGTAGATGAGCCTAAAAACAACTTTAATCCTGCAACATTCTTTGCATCGACATTTAAAATTTCATCTAAATTATCATTGGTACCGCCAAACATGAATGAGTAGTTTACAAATGATGTTTTTGAAGCTATCTGGAATTTATCCTCTAATTTTTTAATTGTTGTGGTTTGAGGGTTTGTATTTGGCATTTCTATAAACGAGGTAATCCCTCCAGCAGCGGCAGCTCTAGATTCACTTTTAATAGTAGCTTTATGTGTTAATCCTGGCTCTCTAAAATGTACTTGATCGTCAATAACTCCAGGTAATACATAGTTGTTTTTAGCGTCTATAATTTGTGCTTCTGGATTATTTATAGATTTTCCAATTTGTACTATAAACTCACCTTCAATTAAAATATCCCCTTTGGTAATGTGGCCTTGATTGACAATTCTAGCATTTTTAATAAGTACTCTCTTATTGCTCATTTTATCTTTTTCTAAATAAACTTTTAAACTTCATGGTGATAACTCCGAATATTGCTTCAGATATAATTCCACCACTTAGTTTAGATTCGCCTTTTGTTCTATCGGTAAAAATAACTGGAATTTCAATGATTTTAAATTTTTGAAAATACGCTTTAAACTTCATTTCAATTTGAAACGCATAACCAACAAATTTTACGTTATCTAAATCAATGCTCTCGAGAACTGCTCGTTTGTAACATACAAAACCAGCTGTGGTATCATGAATTTTCATTCCAGTAATAACCCTAACATACTTTGAGGCCAAATATGATAATAGTACCCTAGACATTGGCCAATTAACAACATTCACGCCTTTTACATAACGTGAGCCAATGGACATGTGCGCTCCATCAACATGACAAGCATTATAAAGCCTAGGGAGATCGTTTGGGTTATGGGAGAAATCGGCATCCATTTCAAAAATATAATTATACCCTTTTTCTAGGCACCATTTAAATCCATGAATATAAGCTGTTCCCAATCCTGATTTTTCTTTACGAACTTCTAAAAACAGCTGCTCCTTGAACTCCTTTTGTAGTTCTTTAACCTTTAGTGCTGTTAAATCTGGAGAATTATCATCAACTACTAATATGTGAAATTGTTTTTCTAAAGAAAATGTGGCTCTAATAATGGCTTCAATATTCTCAATTTCGTTAAAAGTTGGTATAATGACAATTGCGTCTTGCATTAAAAAAATAATTTTAGCAAAAGTAAGTTTTTTAAAGCATTAATTTTATAGAAATATTCTTCATAATTTAGCAACTATGTTACGTGAAATAATCTCAACCGAGTGGTACACTATTCTCTTTGTTTTATGCCTGTCTATTCTAGCCATGGCAAAATATATCTTTTCCAGTAGGTTTAATGATTTTTTATGGTTGGTTGGCAAGTCAAAATATTTAAAAATATATGCTAGAGAGCAAAAATTTATAGATCAGTTTGACGCTTTTTTGTTTTTGAATTTAGTTATTTCATTATCGATTTTCTTTTTTTTAGGCCATTCTACATTTGTGGGTGGTATTTCGTTTAACATAGGTCTATTTATAAAAATTTTATTAGGTATTGGAGCTATCATCCTTATTAAAGTTTTATTAGAACGCCTTATTGGTAGCCTTTTTGGAATTGATACGCTTATCGATTCATATCTTTTTCAAAAAACCAGTTATAAAAATTTCTCCGGATTGTTATTGCTTCCCATTAATATATTGTTAGTCTTTACAATTCCTTTAAGCATCAATCTGTTTTATGTAATAATTGGATTATTATTCATTATCAACTTAATGGGGTTTATTACGTCAATTAAAACACATCAAAAAACAATATTAAATAACATTTTCTATTTTATTTTGTATCTTTGCGCTCTTGAAATTGCACCTTACGTAATTTTATATAAGCTATTTATTAATAGTTAATTGAGTGTAAAAGTTAAGTAGACCTATGAAAGTGAAAACAATTTTGGTTTCTCAACCAGAGCCTAAAGTAGAAAATTCCCCATATTTTGATCTACAGGAAAAACAACGTGTAAAAATTGATTTTAGACCTTTTATCCATGTTGAAGGTGTCTCTGCCAAGGAGATTAGATTGCAAAAAGTAGATCTTAGTAACTACACTGCAATTATTTTAACCAGTAGAAATGCAGTGGATCACTTTTTTAGGGTAGCCGATGAAATGCGCTTTAAAGTTCCGGACACGATGAAGTATTTTTGTCAATCGGAAGCGGTTGCTTTCTATTTACAGAAATATGTGGTGTATAGAAAACGTAAAATTTATGTTGGGAAACGTAACTTTTCAGATTTGGCACCATTGATTAAAAAATATAAAGACGAATGTTTTTTACTCCCTACAACAGATAAAGTAAAACCCGAAGTCCCTGAAACTTTAAATAATTTAAGTATTGAATGGAAACAAGCCACTTTTTATAAAACCGTGATTAGCGATTTATCAGATTTGGCAAATGTTTACTATGATGTATTAGTGTTTTTTAGCCCTTCAGGAATTGAATCTTTATTCCATAATTTTCCTGATTTTCAACAAAAAGACACAAGAATTGCTGTTTTTGGAAACACAACTATTGAAGCCGTTAAAAATAAAGGGCTAAGAGTGGATATTGCTGCTCCAACTCCTGAAACACCATCCATGACCATGGCTTTAGAAAAATATATTCAAACGGTTAACAAAAAATAATTAAATCGTTATTAGACATAAAAAAAGCGTGATTCTTTCAAATCACGCTTTTTTTATGAAATTTATTTGTAAATATCTATCTCACATTTGGTGCGCCAGCCATTATTTCGTCATTGGCATATTCTTCAAATTTCTTAAAGTTTTCTCTAAACGATTTAGCAAGTTTATCTGCCATATCATAATAACCTTTATCATTATTCCATGTTGTTCTTGGGCTTAACACATTTGATGGCACATTAGGACAGGTTCTAGGTTGTTGTACTCCAAATACTGAATGTGTATGGTAATTACTCTTATTTGCAGCTTCTAATTGGCCATTCATAGCAGCTGTAATCATAGCTCTAGTATATTTAAGTTTCATTCTTGTTCCAACACCATAAGGCCCTCCTGTCCATCCAGTATTTACCAACCAAACATTCACTCCTGCATCTTGCATTTTTTTGCTAAGCATTTCGGCGTATTTTGTTGGGTGCAATGGCATAAATGGTTCTCCAAAACATGCAGAAAATGAAGGTACAGGCTCATCTATTCCTGCTTCAGTTCCTGCCACTTTTGCAGTATATCCTGAAATAAAATGGTACGCTGCTTGACCTGGCGATAATTTTGAAATTGGAGGTAAAACACCAAAGGCATCTGCTGTTAAAAAGAAAATGTTTTTTGGGTTATTGGCATAGGATGGTTGTTGAATGTTATCTATATGATAAATAGGGTAACTCACACGAGTGTTTTGTGTAATACTACTATCCTTATAATCCACCTCTCCATTGTCCTTGAAAATAACATTCTCTAAGATTGCACCTGGCTTAATAGCTCTAAATATGTCTGGTTCTTTTTCTTCAGTTAAGTCAATTACTTTGGCATAACATCCACCTTCAAAATTAAAGATACTATTTTCAGCTGTCCAACCGTGTTCATCATCGCCTATTAATTTTCTGTTTGGATCGGCTGAAAGCGTTGTTTTTCCTGTACCAGAAAGACCAAAGAAAATAGCCGTATCACCATCTTCACCAACATTAGCAGAACAGTGCATTGGCAAAACATTTTTATCTACTGGTAAAATCATGTTCAACGCTGAAAAGATTCCTTTTTTCATTTCGCCTGTGTAAGCAGAACCACCAACAAGTGCTATTTTTTTTGTAAAATTTAAAATAGAAAAATTGCCTTGTCTTAAGCCATAGCTTTCTGGTGTTGGGCATTCATAACCTGGTGCACAAAGCACCAACCATTCTTCTTTAAAATTTTCAAGTTCTTCTGCGCTTGGTCTTAGAAACATATTATAGATAAACATGTTAGACCAAGGATATTCAGTAATGGTTCTAACGTTCATTTTATATTTTGGGTCAGCGCAAACATAACCATCTCTTGCATAGATTTCTTTTCCGCTAAGGTACTTTTCGATTTCAGATTGCAGGAAATCAAAATTTTCAGGGGAAATTCCTTTATTGGTTTTTCCCCACCATACACGATCTTTTGTATAATTATCTTTTACCAAAAAACGGTCTTGAGGAGAACGGCCTGTATATTTGCCAGTATTAATGGCTAAGGTACCATTGGCGGTTTCCTTTCCCATTCCTTTTTCAACTGTAATGGCCTGTAATTGTTTGGGTGTTAATTGATAATTTACTTTGGCGTTTTTGATTCCATATTTTTCTAACGAAATCGATTTCGAAGTTTGGGTGTTATCCACCATAATTTTGTGTGTTGTTTAAAGTACAAAAATATAAATTTTTATAAACTCCTTATTCAAAAACTTGATATTATTCTTCCTTAATTTTAATAAATCCAACAAGCATAACTATCCAAGACAGTATAAGCAAGAAACCTCCTATTGGCGTTATAAAAGCAATTGTTTTAAAATCAAATGATAAAAGTGAGTTAGTTGCCAAACCGTAAATTGAGCCTGAAAACATCAACACACCTATAATTATTAGATAAAGTATTGCTTTTTTTGTGCTAGTTTTTAAATATTGGGTATGTGCAACAAACATAAGTAGCAATGCATGGTACATTTGATACTTCACTCCTGTTTGAAAAGTGTCTATAGCTTCTATTGAAATTTTGTTTTCCAAGCTATGAGCTGCAAAAGCACCTAGCATTACAGCCAACAACCCAAAAATACTTGCTGCGATTAATATTTTTTTGTTCATAATTATTTATTGGTTTTAAGTTTTAAAAACAATTTCATTTATTACATTCGTGAAACATTTAAAAACAAAATTACTCAACTAATTTCACTATGCGAAAGATTTTGGTTATTGGTTCTGGCAAATCGGCATCATACTTAATAAAATATTTTTTAGATAAATCAGAATCTGAAAATTTACATATTACCATTGGTGATATTTCATCTAAAAATGCAAAAAAACTTATTGGCAATCATAAAAATGCTAATGCGATTACATTGGATGTTTTTGATAAGACCTCACGATCTAATGCCATAAGTACAGCAGATATTGTAGTATCTATGCTTCCTGCTAGGTTCCATATTGAAGTAGCAAAAGATTGTATCAAATTTGGGAAAAACATGGTCACTGCCTCTTACGTGAGTGAAGAAATGAAAGCATTGGATGCTTCTGCCAAAAATAAAGACCTTATTTTTATGAATGAAATAGGTGTTGATCCAGGCATTGACCACATGAGTGCGATGCAAGTGATAGATAAAATTCGCGATAAAGGTGGTGAAATTATTCTATTTGAATCTTTTACAGGTGGACTTGTTGCTCCTGAGAGTGATAATAATTTGTGGAATTACAAGTTTACCTGGAACCCTAGAAATGTAGTTGTTGCTGGGCAAGGTGGAGCTGCCAAATTTTTACAGGAAGGCACCTATAAATACATTCCTTATCATCGTTTATTTAGGCGTACTGAGTTTTTAGATGTTGATGGTTATGGTCGTTTTGAAGCTTATGCTAATCGTGATTCTTTAAAATACCAAGAAGCTTATGGCTTAGAAAGTGCTAAAACATTGTATAGAGGTACTATGAGGCGCGTAGGTTTTAGTCGCGCATGGCAAATGTTTGTATTACTTGGAATGACTGATGATAGTTATACAATCGACGATAGTGAAAATATGAGTTACCGCGATTTCATAAATGCCTTTTTGCCTTACAGTCCTACGGATTCTGTGGAATTAAAATTTAGACATGCTTTAAAAATTGATCAAGATGATATTGTTTGGGGTAAACTAGAGGAATTGGATGTTTTTAACCCTAATAAAATGGTAGAACTCAAAAAAGCGACTCCTGCTCAAATTCTTCAAAAAATACTTATGGATAGTTGGACTCTTGATGAAGATGATAAAGATATGATTGTGATGTACCATAAATTTGGCTATGAATTGAAAGGGAATAAACATCAAATTGATGCTACTATGGTGTCTATTGGTGATGATCAAACCTACACAGCCATGGCAAAAACAGTTGGATTACCAGTAGCCATAGCAACACTTGGTATTTTAAATGGAAAAATAACCACTCCAGGTGTCCAGATCCCTATTTCTAAAGAAGTATATGAGCCTATTTTGAAAGAATTGGAAGACTTCGGAATTGTATTTAAGGAAAAAGAAGTGACTTATTTAGGCTATAATCCTCTAAGTGTTTAAACTTTCAGTTTGATATGCTTTTAGTATTTTTATGTTTTATTATGAAATATAAAAACGAATGAAGTTTATAAATCAAAACTTACACATTGACGGTATCGACAAAAAGATACTTAGTGCCTTAATGAACGATGCTAGAACACCTGTTTTAGAAATTGCAAGACAAGTGGGGATTTCTGGAGCAGCCATTCACCAAAGGCTACGAAAACTGGAGAAATCTGGTTTATTAGCTGGTTCGAAATTTATTATTAACCCAAAAGTTTTAGGCTATACTACCATGGCATTTGTTGGTATTTATTTAGATAAAGCCATGAACAATCCAGATGCAGTCAAACAATTACAAAAAATTCCTGAAGTTCTGGAATGCCACTATACCACTGGAAATTGGAGTATTTTAATAAAGATTCTTTGTAAAGATAATGAACATTTAATGCATGTTTTAAATAAGGAGATACAAACCATTCAAGGGGTTTCAAGAACGGAAACCTTTATATCATTACAACAACAAATTGATAGGCAGATTAAGATATAGATTTTCTTTTTAGGTTTCAGGTTTTTAAAACCAGTGAAGCCTGTTTTTAATAAAATAACTACTAAAATTCAAGATCTTTTTCCTGCCAGTATGGAACAAAAAACCCAAACAAAATTATTTGATGTTTCCTTTAAGGTACTTGGTGTCGATGTCTGGAGTATTGGTGTCACTTAAAGGAGTATCGGTGTCACTTAAAGTGACACCGATACTCAAACTTAGTGTATATATTTAAAAAGAAAATTAATCGCGTCCTCCAAAAACCTGAAGTGCCCAATATAACAAAGATGCCAATGCACCAATTGCTGCCACCAAATAAGTTCTTGCTGCCCACTTTAAAGCATCCTCAGAGCCTTTATACTCTTCTTGGGATACCATATTTTTGTTCTTTAACCAAGCTAATGCTCTATTGCTAGCATCATACTCCACTGGAAGCGTAATAAAACTAAACAAGGTTGCAAAACCCATAAATATTAAGCCAGCTACTGATACCCAAAAACCTAAACCAGCTCCTGATGCAGCTCCAAAAATGATACCTCCAATAACCAGCCATTGCGACATGCCTGAAGTGATACTAACAATTGGTACTAGGGCAGAACGCATTCCTAAAGCACTATACGCTTTGGCATGTTGTACTGCATGTCCACACTCATGGGCTGCCACTGCTGCAGCTGCGGCATTGCGTTGATTATAAACTGCTTCACTTAAATTTACTGTCTTGTTCTTTGGGTTGTAATGATCTGTTAATTGTCCTGGAACCGAAATGACCTCTACATCAAAAATACCATTATCAGAAAGCATCTTTTCGGCAATTTCTTTTCCAGTCATGCCATTTCGCAATTGCACTTTTGAGTACTGTGCAAACTTTTGTTTTAGTTTGTTACTTACTAACCAACTTACTAGAGCAATAGCCCCAATTAATATATAATATCCAATCATTTTTTTCTAATTTATTAATGTAAAGTTACTTTATTATAACAAATAATGAGCCAAATAAAAGTTAAGAAATTTTGTCAGTTACACTTAAAAAAACCCTTCCCTTTTTAATTGAAAGTGTCACAAAACAAAAGAAGGTTTTTAATTACCTCACAAGACCTTACGGGTTTTCAAAACCTGTGAGGTCTTGGAATTAGCCAACTATGTTGACTATTTTTCCAGGAACCACTATCACTTTTTTAGGTTCGCGACCTTGTAATTGCTCTTTGGTCTTGTCGTTTGCTAGTACAGCTGCTTCAATATCTTCTTTGCTTAAATCTAAAGACAATTCCAGAGTAAAGCGCATTTTACCATTAAACGAAATAGGATAATTTTTAGTGCTTTCTACCAAATGACTTTCATCAAATTTTGGGAAGTCTGCAGTTGAAATAGACTCGTTGTGGCCTAATTTGCTCCACAACTCTTCAGCAATATGAGGTGCATAAGGTGAAATTAACACCAATAATGGTTCTAAAATGTCTTTGCTTGTACACTTTTGCGCTGTCAATTCATTTACTGCAATCATAAAAGTTGAAACTGATGTATTAAATGAGAAGTTCTCTATATCTTCTTCTACTTTTTTGATAGTTTTGTGTAGGATTTTAAGAGCCTCCCCTAACCCCTCCGAAGGAGGGGAACTCGTTACGTAAAAACTTCCGTTTTCACCCTGATGATAAAGCTTCCAAAGCTTTTTTAAAAAATTATGAACACCTGTAATGCCAGCCGTGTTCCAAGGTTTGTATTGCTCTAAAGGTCCCAAAAACATTTCGTAAAGTCTTAAACTGTCTGCGCCATATTGCTCACAGATGTTGTCTGGATTGACTACGTTGTATTTGGATTTGGACATTTTTTCGACGTCGCGTTTTACTTTAAAAGCCTCTCCTAAATCCTCTCCAAAGGAGAGGACTTTGCCACTCTCTCCTATAAAAATGGCATCTTTAAATTCTGGCCTCCAATTTTTAAAGGCTTCAATATCTAACTCATCTGATGAATTAACAAAAGAAACGTCTGTATGAATAGGAGTAATACTAAAATCACTTAAATCAAATTTCGGATTAGAAACATTGTCTTCCAATAAATTTTTAATATCTACTTCCTCTTTTATCAAGTCATTAGAAATAAAGATTACAGGAATATCAGAATGTTTTACACCTAATTGTTTATTTTTTTTGCGACTTTCTAAAACACTTTTTAAATTCAAATTAATTCTATGAACAAAAGCACTCGTCCCAAGTATCATGCCTTGGTTAATCAGTTTTTTAGCAAATTCATCATGAGGTACTAATCCTAAATCAAACATAAATTTTTGCCAGAAACGTGAGTACAATAAGTGTCCTGTTGCATGTTCGCTTCCTCCAATGTATAAATCGACTTGTTGCCAATAGTTAATCGCCTCTTGTGAGAAAATTTCTTCGTCATTTTGAGGATCCATGTAACGATTAAAATACTGTGAGCTTCCTGCCCAACCAGGCATGGTGTTGAGTTCTAGAGGATACACACCATTATCTTGATGAGATTCCGAAACGAGTTCGGAATGACGTTCGGTTTCGTCATGCTGAACTTGTTTCAGCATCGCATTAGGTACCACTTTATTATTTACAGTATCCCAAGCCCAAATAGTGGCGTTTCCTAGAGGAGGTTCGCCTGTTTCGGTTGGTAAATATTTTTCTACTTCTGGGAGTTCAATTGGCAAATGCTTTGCGTCAATCATTTGAGGCATACCATTTACGTAATACACTGGAAATGGTTCGCCCCAATATCGCTGTCTGCTAAACACTGCATCACGCAATCTGTAATTGGTTTTTCCTTGACCTTGACCTAGTTTTTCTAATTCGTAAATAGCCCTTTTGACAGCTTTTTTATAGCTTAATCCATTTAAGAAATCGCTATTAGCAATAATGGTGTTTTCCTTATCAGCAAAAGCCTCTTCAGAAATATCGACACCTTCAAAAATATTTGGAATAGGAATATTGAAATGTTTCGCGAAATCGTAATCACGTTGGTCACCACAAGGTACAGACATTACTGCTCCTGTTCCGTAACCAGCTAGCACATAATCACCAATCCAAATTGGAATTGGTTCTTTAGAAAAAGGATGCTCTGCATAGGCGCCTGTAAACGCACCTGAAATGGTTTTTACATCTGTCATTCTATCGCGTTCGCTACGTTTTGCAGTTGCTTCAATATAAGCATCAACCTCAGCTTTTTGTTCTGGTGTGGTGATTTTTGATACTAGTTCGTGTTCTGGCGCAAGCGTCATAAAACTCACACCGAAAATAGTATCAGGACGTGTGGTGAATACATCGATTTTATGTGACCCTTCGACTGCGCTCAGGGTGACATTTGGAATGACATTGAAGGATACAGACGCACCAACCGATTTTCCAATCCAATTGCGTTGAATTTCTTTTAGTGGCTCAGGCCAATCAATAGTTTCTAGTCCTTGAAGTAAACGCTCTGCATAAGCGGAAATTCGCATACTCCATTGTGTCATCTTTTTACGGATTACAGGATGTCCTCCACGTTCGGATACACCATTTACAATTTCATCATTCGCCAAAACCGTTCCTAGAGATGGACACCAATTTACTTCGGTTTCAGCTAAATAGGTTAATCTATATTGCAATAATATTTCTTGTTGCTTTTCAGAAGAAAATGCATTCCATTCTTCAGCAGAAAAAGCTTCCACATCATCATCACAAACTGCATTTACGTTTGTATTTCCTTCCGAAGAAAATCGTTTTATCAATTCAGTAATATCTTCAGCTTTATCAGCATCCTTATTATACCACGAATTGAATAGTTGAATGAAAATCCACTGTGTCCATTTATAATACTTTGGGTCAGACGTACGCACTTCACGAGACCAATCGAACGAAAACCCAATTTGGTCTAACTGGCGACGATAGGTTTTGATGTTTTCTTCGGTTGTAATTGCTGGATGCTGACCAGTTTGAATCGCATATTGTTCAGCAGGTAACCCAAAGCTATCATAACCTTGAGGATGCAAGACATTAAACCCTTTATGACGCTTGTAACGTGCATAAATATCACTAGCAATGTAACCTAATGGATGCCCAACATGCAATCCTGCTCCAGAAGGATAAGGGAACATATCCAACACATAATACTTAGGTTTATCAGAATTGTTTTCAGCTTTAAACGTTTGGTTTTTTGCCCAATAGTCTTGCCACTTTTTCTCTATCTCGTTGAAATGGTATTTCATCGTAATGTTTTCGGTAATTAAAAGCGCAAATTTACGGTTAATAAAGAAAACAGTAAAGTGATTGCTTCACATAAATTAAGATAATCATCCTATTAAACTTAATTATATCATAAATAGATTGGTTTTGAAATGCAATTTGTATTTTCACATCGATTTTAACAACATTTCTATTGCTAACCAATACTCATAAAGCACACTTAGCACTTCTTGGAGCAAATGTTATTTATGGTGCTAACTACCTAATAGCAAAAGGCATAATGCCAAACAAGATTGGGCCTTCGGCTTTTGTGTTTATTCGTTTGTTTTGTGGTGCTATATTATTTTGGATTATAAAATCTTTTATCAAAGAACAGATTGCCAAAAAAGATATGTTACGATTGGCACTTTGTGGCTTACTTGGTGCAGCAGCAAACCAGTTGTTATTTTTTAATGGCTTAAACTTAACATCTCCTATTGATGCGTCCATTATTATTACCTCCATTCCTGTGATGGTTCTTGTTTTTAGTGTATTTCTTCTAAAGGAAAAAATAACCTTTAATAAACTGTTAGGCATTTCCATTGGAGGGATTGGAGCTGTACTTTTAATATGGTATGGAAACACTGCACAAGGGACAAGTTCGTTTCTGGGCAATTTGTTAGTGTTTCTAAATGCTTGTAGTTACGGGTTATATTTAGTTATTATAAAGCCATTAATGAAGAAATACCACTCAATCACTTTAATAAGTTGGGTCTTTTTATATGGTTTTATTTTTATGTTCCCCTTTGGCATAGGTGACTTGCTATCTACAGATTTTTCTTCGTTTGATTTAAATACCTACTTAGTAATTGCATACGTGGTTGTTTTTACAACATTTTTCGCCTACTTATTTAACATTTACGCATTGAATTATGTATCGCCTTCTGTTAGTGGAAGTTATGTATATTTACAACCAGCAGTGAGTTTTATTATGGTAAGTATCTATGCTTATGGATTTGGAAGTAGCGAATATGCACAAGACATTAATTTGATTAAAATATTAAGTACTTTATTGGTGGTTTCAGGTGTGTATTTAATAAGTAGAAAACCTAAAGCAACACTAGCTTAATTCTCGAGCTTTTCTTTCTTGAGGTAGTAAACAGTGATAGGTAAAACTATTTGCAGGAGTTGTAATGTGCAAGTCTTTACCTTGTCTTACAATATAACCGTTAAAATTATCGAGTTCACTAGGTCGTCCTTCCATGATATCACGCTGCATGGACGCTGTTGTTTTGTAGTTTAAATTGTCCACCACTTTAAGTACCATTTCAATATCATCATTAGTCAATGCAATGTTTTTTGCGTTTGCTATTGCTACAATTTCATTGGCTGTTTGATACATAATTTGCCTTAACTCATCATCTGCTCTAATGACACCAAAAACAGAGCGTGTCATAGCTCCAATACCACTAATGGTTGCTATAAATAGAAATTTTTTCCAAATGTCTAAATGAATATCATCTGAAACCCTATTTTTTATTTCAGCTTTTTCAAACATTGCTGACACTTTTTGAACACGTTTTGTGTTTTCTTTGTCATACTCTCCAAAAACGATTTCAGGTTCAAATGCAAAATGGTCAATCACTCCAGGCGCTTCAATTTTACTCACAATTTTGCATAGTCCATCCAATACATTTTTATGCGGAAGTATATTCCGTAGTCTATCTGCATTATCAGCACCATTTTGTAAAGGAAGTACTATAGTGTTTTTAGTAATGATATCTTTAAGCTGTACAGCAACAGCTTCAATTTGCCAAGATTTTACACCAAGGATTACTAAGTCTATTTTATTTAGCTCATTAAACTTGTCTGTTGCTTTTGGATGCACAGTAAAATCACCATTGATACTTTTTACTTTTAATCCATTAGTTTTTATTGCTTTAAGTGTATTTCCTCTGGCAACAAAAGTGACATTAAAACCTGCTTGTGCTAATTTTCCGCCAAAATATCCTCCAACTCCTCCAGCACCTACTACAACAATGTTCATATGTTTTAGTTATTATAATTATAGATTAAAGATACTTTTATATTTTTACGCTAACAAGAAAAAGTTTATGAGTTCAGCATTTGAAAAACATCAAAAACGTCGTTTAATATCCTCTTATTTTTCAGTAGTGATTAGTATTGCTTTGGTATTGTTTTTATTAGGTTTATTAGGACTCTTGGTTTTGAATGCTAAAACCATTTCTGATAATTTTAAGGAGCGAGTCGTCATGACCATTTACTTGAATGACACTGCTAAAGATGTTGAAATTAATCAGCTTGAAAAGAGTTTAACCCTTGCCAGTTATGTAAAGGAAACCAAATATGTTTCTAAAGAAGATGCAGCCGATTTTATGAAAGGCGAGTATGGCGAGGACTTTTTAGATGATATTGGACACAACCCTTTACAAAACTCTATTGATGTTAACTTAAAAGCTGATTATGTAACTGAACAGCGATTGGATAGCATCTCGCAGGCTACGTTAACCAAGAAATTTGTGGATGATATTCGATATGACAAAGATTTGGTATCGATGATGAATAGCAATGTAAAACGTATTAGCCTTTGGGTGTTAATTATTAGTGCGTTGTTTACATTAATTGCTGTATTGCTTATTAATAGTTCCATTAGGCTGTCTGTTTATTCAAAACGATTCACCATAAAAACCATGCAAATGGTAGGTGCTACAAAACAGTTTATAAGACGTCCTTTTATTTGGAAAAGTATTAAGCTAGGGATTATTGGAGCTATTTTAGCCTTAATAGGAATGGCTGTTGTTTTATATTACGTTGATAAAACATTTGTCGATTTACAATTGTTAAGCAATCCAATATTGATAGGGAGTTTGTTTTTAAGCGTGTTTGTTCTTGGTATTGTAATTACTTGGATTAGCACCTATATTGCCACACAACGTTTCTTGAATTTAAAGACTGACCAATTGTATTATTAATGTTGGGTGTTGGGCAAAAACTAAATTTAAATAAGAATCGTTGCATATTTAACTGAACATAATCAAAGATGAAACGAAAAACTCCTTTTTTTGTCCTTGCCCTTTTTCTTTCTGTATTTCTAATGTTAAAATCGTGTGTTATAAACAATCCACAACCTGACAATTGCGAAGTGGTTGAGGTAACCATTAAAAAAATAACCGAAGGTTCAACCTATGATATCGTGTTTCATGACACAGGAACAGACTACTATTATATCAATAGAGGTTTAGAGCAAGGTTTAAATTTAGATTCCCTTAACGCTAAAGTTTTAAATAAAACAGTTACTTTGCACTTACCAAAACTATTGTTTGGCACATCAGAACATATTGCACAAATAGCAATTGATGATGAGATTATTTTTACCGAGTTTAATTAATTATGGGAGAACAAAAACGAAAGCAAGACACGAAAAGTAATTTCCTATTTGGAAAAAAGAACTATAAATTTATGCTTATTGGCATTGCTTTTATTGCCTTAGGTTTTATTTTAATGTCTGGTGGTGGTAGTGATGACCCAAATGTTTTTGATGAAAGTATTTTTAGTTGGAGACGTATTAGGTTAGCACCAACATTGGTTCTTATTGGTTTTGGTATTCAGGTGTATGCCATTCTTTTAAATCCTGATAAAACAGATTCCAATAAATAAATTTCTTATTCCTATTTTAAGGTCAGCCTATTTTGATACATTTGCCTCATGGAAGTAATTGATGCCATTTTATTAGGAATTATTCAAGGGTTAACCGAGTTTCTTCCAGTATCTTCTAGTGGTCATTTAGAAATTGGCAAAGCCATTCTTGGTGACAATTTAGTCCCAGAAGAAAGCCTTCTATTTACAGTTGTTTTACATTTTGCAACTGCTTTAAGCACCATTGTTGTTTTTAGAAAAGATATTTACGATATTATTAAAGGTGTTTTTGCTTTTAAATGGAATGAAGACACAAAATTTGTAGTGAAAATTGCAGTGTCAATGCTACCTGCAGCTATTATTGGCTTTACTTTTGAAAGTGAACTATCAACGCTTTTTGGAGGAAATATTAAATTAGTTGGTTTTATGTTAATTATTACTGCTTTATTACTATACTTAGCCGATAAAGCAAAAAACACCAATAAAAAAGTATCGTTCTCTAATGCCTTGGTTATTGGTTTTTCACAAGCCATTGCTATGTTACCAGGGATTTCACGTTCTGGAGCTACTATTTCAACCTCTGTGCTTTTAGGCAACGATAAAACAAAAGCTGCACGTTTTTCTTTTCTAATGGTCGTACCATTAATTTTTGGAAAAATAGCCAAAGATATTTTGAGTGGTGAACTGACTTACAATAGTCAAAATTTTACTATACTCTCTATTGGTTTTATTGCTGCTTTTGTTTCAGGATTGTTCGCTTGTACTTGGATGATTGCTTTGGTTAAGAAAAGTAAGTTAAAGTACTTTGCCTATTACTGTGTTATTATTGGTTTAATTGCCATTGGCGTTTCTTTTTACAATTAGTATGACAACGTTAGAAGATTTTAAAAACGGTCAAGTTTTACTGATTGACAAGCCATTAAATTGGACCTCTTTTCAGGTTGTTAACAAGTTGCGTTGGCATATTAGAAAAACCTTCAACATAAAAAAAATAAAGGTTGGTCATGCAGGAACTTTGGACCCTCTTGCAACAGGTTTGTTAGTTATTTGTACTGGAAAAATGACCAAGCAGATTAATACGTTTCAAGCACAAATAAAAGAATATACTGGAACTATTACATTAGGAAGCACTACGCCATCGTTTGATTTGGAAACCCAAATAGATAAAACGTATCCAACCGAGCATATTTCAGAAGATTTAATTAAAGATACTACAAAACAATTCATTGGAGATATTGAGCAATATCCTCCAGTATTTTCAGCCATTAAAAAAGATGGAAAGCGTTTGTATGAATTTGCCAGAGCTGGAGAAGCTGTAGAGATAAAACCACGAACCGTACATATTTTAGAATTTGAGATTACAAGGTTTGAAAACAATGAAGTCGGTTTTAGGGTGGTTTGCAGTAAAGGCACTTACATTCGTTCACTTGCTAACGATTTTGGAAAAGCACTGCAATCTGGTGGACATTTAACTGTTTTGAGACGTACAAAAATTGGTGATTTTCATGTTGACAATGCATTTTCAATCGAAAATTTTATAGAAAGTTTACCTTCGGAATAATTCTTGATAATCATTTTGCTTCTAACAAAAACCAATCTATGAAGCTATTATCTACAGTTATTTTTTTATTTATATCGTTTGTTATGTTTTCTCAAGATGACATAAAAACCCACGGATTCTATTACAAAATTTCTTTAGCAACGACCTTGACCATTAATGAAGAATACACGATTACTCAAAATGATGATACAGGTTCTTTAATTCTTCCAAGTGCTTTTTTTATTAATAATACATTTGGCTATAGATTTGACGAACGCTCGGTTATTGGGCTTAATTTAGAATACAATTGGCATTCAGAGAGTGGTTTGCATTTTTTTCCTGCTCATTTAAGTTTTAGGTATAATATTATTGCAGATGACGATAATGTTTTTATTAGGTCTGGTTATGGTCGCCTACTAAATTTAGGAAAGTCTTTTGAGTCTGGAACCATGTATAAAGTGGGAGCTGGAGTCGAAATTTTTAACGAGGATTACACAAATTCGTTACTAATTGGATTGGATTTTTCAAGAAAACGGTTTGGGTACAAACAGCTGGATAAACTATCAAGTGTCTCTGTTTTTTTTGAATTTATGTTCTTTTAAACTATTTTCGAGGACTATACGTATATAATAATGCGTAATTTATTACTAGAAAATGTCTGTTTCTAACACATATAAAGCCTTGATTATAACTGCATTCTTATCTACCGCAGTAATTCTTCTTGGATTTACAATTCATATAAAAAAGAAAACTGAGTTAGTTGCCGAGACTTTTTATGAAATGGATGCCGAAGCTATTGAAGAAGAAGAAAAAGAAGCGTTAGAAGACATTTTAAAAAGTTTGGATAATTTAATGGCAACTCCAGCAACAAACCAAGCTTATAATGAAACCAAAACTTACGAAAATGACAAAGCAATTGATGAGGCTTTTGAAGAGCAAATGGAAGCCATTAAAAATAGAACTACAGTTGATGATTTAAAAGCTGCCAATCAAGATAATGATGTGCTAACGGCATCTAATAGCGGCAATGATAAAGACAAGTCTTCTACTTTTAGCAATATTAACGAGATTGTAAACAAGCGATTGGATAGCCAAAAAAACGCCAACAATAGTTCAAACAAAAACAGCTCTGTAAGTTATTCGTTAGTAGATAGAATGCATACCTTTTTACCAACACCTATTTATTTATGCGAGCAAGGTGGTAGAATAGTAGTAAATATTACAGTTAACCATGAAGGCAACGTTGTTAATGCCTACATTAACGCTTCATCTTCCTCTGAAAATGGTTGCTTAATTGACCACGCTTTGGAATATGCTAAAGAATCAAAATTTAACAAAAACCCTAAAAAAGCCTCTCAATTAGGAACGATTACTTTTTTGTTTAGAGGCAAGAACTAGGTTGTAACTCGCATAGTAATTGTGTAAGATCTTCTAAAGTACTTTGTCCTTTATCTTTATTATACCAAAGTTGTAAACCTTCTTTAAACTCAGGTGTTAACGAGCCATGTTCGTTTTTAAAATCATTTACCAATTTTGTCACACTGTTTGGTCTTGGTCCATAGGTTGAAACAACATTATTTGTCCTATTATCAATCATTATTAATTTAGGGATAGATTTGTTGCCATTGGTTAAAAATTGGTTCATTAAAGCCTCATTTTCATCTCTCAAAACCACCTTAAAATTAATATTTTCATTCATTTCAGATATTTTGTTCATTACAGGTAATACATGTGCCGCATCGCCACACCAACTTTCGGTAATGACCAACCAAGTAATTTTAGTATTAACAGATTTAATTTTTTCTTTAAAAGTTAATGGAATTTTAAACGTTTTATCCCATCGCTTCATTCGTCTATCGTTTAATTTTGTGTACGCAATGAGTGTTTCGGTTTTTGTTGCTCCAGTTGTAGCGTTTTCACTTACTAATCTATCTACAAGGTTCCTGTATTTGGTATATGATATTGCTTTAATTAAGCTCTCTTCAATTATATGGTTGCTCATTATTCTTATTTTAGTAAATCTTTGCAAATTTAAAACTATACTGCTTAGTTTCTAGTAACAATTATTACATTAGTGGTATTAATTTAATATCCTTACAAATATGGAAAAGCATAGATGTGGCTGGTGTGTTGGAGATGCTTTATACGAAGCATATCACGATGAAGAATGGGGAGTTCCTGTATATGATGATGACACTTTGTTTGAATTTTTAATTCTTGAAACGTTTCAAGCTGGGTTAAGCTGGATTACTATTTTACGCAAACGTGAAAATTTTAGAAAAGCTTTTGATAATTTTGACTATAAAAAAATAGCCAGCTACAATGAGAGGAAAATAGAAACCTTGTTACAAGATGCTGGAATAATTAGAAATAAATTGAAAATAAATGCTACTATAAGCAATGCTCAAGCTTTTATGAAAATTCAAGATGAATTTGGTAGTTTTAGTGATTACATCTGGAAATTTACTAATGGGAAGCCAATTAAAAACAAATTCAAATCATTATCTCAAGTTCCTGCAAATACAACCTTAAGTGATACGATTAGCAAAGACCTGAAAAAACGTGGTTTTAAGTTTGTGGGCACCACAGTAGTCTATGCCCACATGCAAGCAACAGGGATGGTTAACGACCATGAAGTTACTTGTTTTAGGTATAACGAGGTTTAAAAATTAATAGGTTTTATTAATTCTAGGTCTTTTGCATCATAAGGAATATGCTCTAATATTTTTTGAATTACTTCTATTCTTGCTTTACTTTTTCTGTTTGCTTTAATGATTATCCATGGAGAAAGTTCGGTATTTGTTTTTTCAAACATTTTTGTTTTATACTCTGTATAATCATCCCAAAGTTCTAATGCTTTGGCATCTACTAAGCTAAACTTCCATTTTTTTAATGGGTTTGCTTTAATATCTTTAAAACGCTCTGCTTGTTCTTCTTTTGTAATTGAAAAATAAAATTTAATAAGGCGAATTCCAGATTCAATTAACATACGTTCAAATTCATTTACTTGATTCATAAATCGTTGGTATTCTTCTTGTGTACAAAAACCATTAACTGGTTCTACAACAGCACGATTGTACCAGCTTCTATCAAAAAATACTATTTTCCCTTTTTTAGGTAAATGATTTATATAACGCTGAAAATACCATTGACTTTTTTCGTCTTCAGTTGGTTTTGGTAAAGCGACAACTTTAAACTCTCTAGGGTTTAAGTGTTGGGTGGTTCGCCTAATAGCTCCTCCTTTTCCAGCTGCATCACGACCTTCAAAAAGAATGACTACTTTTTCATTGTTTTCTTCAACCCATTTTTGAAGTTTAATAAGTTCCTCCTGTAATTCTTTTAATTTGTTTTCATATTTAACATAACGAAGTATTTTTGGAATAGTAAAATCTTCTTCTTTTAAGAATTGTAATATCCCTTTTTTTGAATTTAAGAGCTTTAAATCTTTATTTGTTAAATTTTCAGTCATCTTTAATATCTTATTTTATTGCTCTATGATAACGTTGCACAACATTTGGGTCTCTAAGCATAGTTAAACCAGATTTTCTTTTGCCCTCATAATCAAACTTAGACAATAAGTAGCGCATACTTTCTAATCGTGCCTGTTTTTTGTTATTTGTAATAATAAGAATCCAAGGGCTAAAGGTAGTATGTGTTTTACTAAACATTTGTTCTTTGTAAAATGTATAATCGTCCCAACGTACTTGACCTTCTTTGTCTACAGGGCTAAATTTCCAGCGTTTTAATGGGTTTTTTAATCTTGACTCAAAACGTTTTGCTTGTTCGTCTTTGGTAATTGAGAACCAAAACTTAATAATATCTACACCATCTTCATAAAGCATGTGTTCAAACTCGGTTACTTGCACCATAAATTTTTCGTACTCTTGGTCTGTACAAAAGCCCATAACAGGTTCTACAACGGCACGATTGTACCAACTTCTATCAAAAAACACAATTTCTCCAGGTTCTGGAAGCTCTTTTATATAACGCCTAAAATACCATTGCCCTTTCTCTACTTCGGTAGGTTTTGTTAGTGCAACCACACGCATAGATCGTGGGTTTAAGTGCTCTGTAAACCTACGTATTGCACTGCCTTTTCCTGCTGCATCACGCCCTTCGAAAATCACACAAACACGTTTTTTATGTTTTGCAACCCAGCGCTGTAAATTTACTAGTTCAGCTTGAAGTTGTAAAAGTTCTTTTTCATATTTAACCTTTTCGACAATTTCATCTAGAACTTTTTTATCTATCTTATTTTTAAGAATTTCTAAAAACTTATCTTTGTCTTTATACTGGTTAAAATCCTTTCTTGTAAGCATATAATTGATTCTATTTTGCTAATATCAACAATTTTTAATTTTCAATCTATGATTTTTGTTATTTTAACGTGAGTTCGATATAACTAAAAGTATATAGTCAAAATCTAATTACTTGATTGTTATTGTGATATGTTTTTATTTATTGTAAACACCCTCCTTTCTCCTCCCTCAAGGGAGGAATTCCCAAAGATGACATTGTCCCCTTGAGGATTATCGAGATAAAAGCGACAGCTTTTGTTGAAGATACCGAGCGAAGCTCATTAGGGGTGTTTTTATTTCAATCAGCTTATAGTCAATGACTTTTATATCGAACTCACGTTATTTTAATAGTTTTATAAACTTATTTCTAGAAATGTATTCAGCTCCTAAGCTTTCTAAATGCTTTGTGTAAACTTGGCAATCTATAATAGTATAGTTTGTGTTTTTTATAAAAGTGATAAAACCCACTTTACTTGCATTACTTTCTTTGGTAAACATACTTTCTCCACTAAATACTTTTCCGTTTAGATCAATACCATAAAGTCCAGCAACTAGAGCTTCATCTTTCCAAACCTCAACAGATTTTGCAAATCCTAAATCGTGTAAATTACAATAGGCTTTAATCATTTGGTCGGTAATCCAAGTACTGGATTGCCCTTCTCTTTTTATTATTGCACATTTTTTAATAACACTTCTAAAATCTTTGTTTACCGTTACTGTATAGTTACAGTTTCTTAATATTTGCTTCATACTTTTAGAGACTTTTAATTTACTAGGAAAAAGTACAAATCTAGGGTCTGGCGACCACCATAAAATAGGGTCTCCTTCTTCATACCATGGGAAAATTCCTTTTTTGTAAGCTTCTAATAAACGTTTGGTTGTTATGTCACCTCCTATGGCAAGCAAACCATCTTTGTTTGCTTTGGAAACATCTGGAAAGCTATCGTTTTTTGTTAGAAAGTACATTAAAATATGATTAACAGGAGTGGTTTTAATATTTATGAAAATTAATACAATTTGCCTCAACAAAAAAGCCTCAATGTATTAGATTGAGGCTATTATATTTAAAAGTATGCTTTAAAAAGGAAGATCGTCATGTTCATCCTTGTTTAAATTATCTACTGGCTCGAAAGCTTCTGTTGGTGGTACTGGGGGCACATTTCCATTTGCAGCATCTTGCTGTACATTTTCTATTCTCCAACCTTGTATTGAATTAAAATACTTCGTTTCACCTTGAGGATTTACCCATTCTCTACCTCTAAGGTTAATGTTTATTTTTACTTGTTGCCCAACTTGATATGCGTCTAACAAATCTGTTTTATCTTGAACAAACTCAATCATTATATGTTGTGGATATTGCTCTTCTGTTGTGACCACTACTTCTCTCTTTCTAAACCCATTTGTTCCAAACGTTTGAGTTTCTCCAATCACTTTAATTTTTCCTTGTACTTCCATTTGTTCTTACTTATTATTTATTTCTATTTATTTATTTCTATTTTACTTTTTCGGATAGCAATAGTTTCCATGCACTTTCTACATCGCCATAACTCAAATAGTTTTGAGCAATTTTGTGCTTTTCCCTGTGCGACATATCTCTAACATTAGGATAACGTTCGCTTACATCCATTAAAAAATCTTCTATATCTTTATTACTTGGCAAAGCCTCTACATTTCCTAGTACACCAAGGTCATTACCTGTTAAAATCATGCTATTTTTAACATGTTCTGGCATGGCATCTACACCAATCCCTAGAGTTGACAAAGGTTTTGGGATTTCAAAAAACCCTTTATTTGCTCTACTATAATAACTTCCGCCAGCTCTGGCTACTAAATCTAATTGTTCTTGATTTATTGAATTGTCCTTGTTTAATACTTCACTTGAAATATGAAACTTTACAACTTCACAAATAATTAAATTTCCTGCGCCTCCTTCGGCTCCCAATTTAATAATATCGTTGACTTTACATTCAAATTGAATAGGTGACTCGGCTACTCGAAACGGCCTTACTACATCTGACTCAAGCATCGTTAATCCTGCTTTTTCAAATTCGTTCACATTATCAGGATATTCTGTACTACTCAACGACATTTGTTGAACGATGTCGAAATTAACAACATTAATAACAACTTCTTTTACTTGTTCTATATTATCTAAGGTATGTTTTGTTGTATTATCCCTAACACGTCTTGCAGGCGAAAACACCATAATTGGTGGATTTGCACTAAAGACATTAAAAAAACTAAATGGCGATAAGTTTGGGTTTCCATCGACATTAATTGTACTAGCAAATGCAATAGGTCTTGGTGCTACAGCACTTAATAAATAGCTATGTAATTTACCAACTGATATGTCTTTAGGTTCAAGCGAAAGCATCTCTAAAATTTTAAGACACAAAGTTAACAATCTAAGTAGTAACTAAAAACCATTTTACTAACAACTAGCACAATAATATTAACATATTTACATTATATTTAGAATTGAAAATCAAACTTGTCTTTTTTGAGTAACAGAAACATTTTACGTTGGGTAATTATAGTGGCATCTTTTGCTATTATTTCGTTAATCTTATGGAATACTTACACGTTTTTCCAACATTTTAAAGCTGAAGAGCGTGCAAAAATGAGTGGATGGACTTTTTCATACAGTGAATTTTCAAAAGATTTATATAATCCTGATGCTGAAATTAATAAAGTAGCTGAATATTTTGTTCTGGACTCTACCTTAACAACTCCAATGTTGCTTTTAGATAGTAGCAGGAACATTATGAGTTTTCGTAATATTGATAGCTTGAAAATTTCTGATTCCCTTAAATTGAGCAAGCTTATTCTTCAACTTAAAAAAGAAAATGTTCCCATTGAAATAAGTTTTGGAGATTCTGATTCTGGAACTCTTTATTATGGAAATTCACCATTGTTAACCAAGTTGAAGTACTATCCATTAGCACTAATTTTAATCATCGTTTTATTTGCTGCAGTGGTATTCTTCTTTTACCGAAGCTCTAAAGTGGCAACCCAAAATAAGCTTTGGTCAGGAATGGCAAAAGAAACTGCCCACCAAATTGGCACACCTCTGTCTTCTTTAATTGGTTGGACCGAAATATTAAAAATGGAAAACGTAGATCCAGATCATATTTCAGAGATTGAAAAAGATATTAACCGCCTTCAAACCATTACAGATAGGTTTAGTAAAATTGGTTCAATTCCAACGCTAGAAATCTCCGATATTATTAACGAAACCAAAGAATCCTTCAATTATTTAAAAAGGCGTTCGTCAAAACTCGTCGATTTTGAGTTTGTAGCGCCAAATGAAATTATTAATGTTAAACTTAACAGACAGCTTTATAGTTGGACTATAGAAAATCTTGTAAAGAATGCCATTGACGCCATGAAAGGCAAAGGACAGTTAAAAATTGAGGTTGTTCCTAACGACAAATACGTTCACGTTAGGGTGTTGGATACAGGAAAAGGCATTCCTAAAACGAGGTTTAAAAAAATATTTGAACCCGGATTTACGAGTAAAAAACGTGGTTGGGGTTTAGGTTTATCGTTAGCTAAACGTATTGTAGAAGATTACCATGATGGTAAAATAAAAGTCATCTCTTCCGAAATTGGAAAAGGGTCAACGATACAGGTTTCTTTAAAAATAATTTCGGCATAGTGTCATGAAATATAATTACATTCATATAAAAACCGAATCGCTTAATAATAATTGTCCAGAGTGCTTTTCTACTGAAGGGTTACAACTCTCGTTTAAACAAAAGTTTAGTGAAACACGTTTTTACAAATCATTGACCAGTGACATTGTTTGCAAGTTAAAATGTAACATATGTGATACTGAAATCTTTCCAGTACGTTGGACAGATGCTATTGAACAAGTGGTTAATTACAAGAAAAAAGCACTAAAACTAAAACCAAAATCTTTTAAATTAAAACGAATTACTTGGATGCTTTTAATAATTTTGGATGTTTTAATAGTATTAGTAATTTTATTTGCTGTTGGTGTAATTAAGGTTTAAAGATTACTATTAATAGCTTTTGCTAATTCTTCAAATTCGCTTTGAGTTAAAGATACTTTATTAATGAAACGAGCATCTTCCATTGAGTTTAATGGAATTAAATGCACATGCACATGTGGTACTTCTAATCCAATTACAGAAACTCCAACACGTTTACAATCGATTGTTTTTTCAATAGCAAGAGCTACTTTCCTTGAGAAACTCATAAGGCCATTATAGGTGGTTTCGTCTAAATCGAAAATTTTATCTATTTCTTTTTTTGGGATACATAAGGTATGTCCTTTAGCATTTGGGTTTACATCCAAAAACGCCAAAAAATCATCAGTTTCGGCTACCTTATAACAAGGAATTTCGCCATTTACAATTTTTGTAAAAATAGAAGCCATTAGGATCTTGATATTTCTAAAATTTCAAAGTTTATTATCCCATTTGGTACTTGAATTTCTGCAACATCACCCACAGATTTCCCCAGTAATCCTTTACCAATAGGTGAGTTTATAGATATTTTTCCTGAAGCTAAATCTGCTTCTCCATCAGCAACTAAGGTATAAGTCATTTCCATACCATTGGCTTGGTTTTTAATTTTTACAATAGACAGTGCCAATACTTTTGATAGATCCAATTGAGATTCGTCAATAAGTCTTGCTCCAGCCAAAGCCTCTTCGAGTTTAGCAATTTTCATCTCAAGCATTCCTTGGGCTTCTTTGGCAGCATCGTACTCGGCATTTTCGCTTAAATCGCCTTTATCTCTTGCTTCAGCAATAGCGTTAGATGCTTTTGGGCGCTCAATATCTTTTAATTGTTTTAGCTCTTCTCTTAAACTTTTTAATCCCTCAGCCGTGTAATAAGATACCTTGCTCATAATTCCTCTTTTAATTAAAAAAGTGCTCATAGATTATCTACAAACACAATACATCTCATCTTTATAAGATTGTAATACAAATATACAAAATTATGCATTAATAGCGTTATTATTGTAAATTGCACACGAATTTAAACCTCTATGAAAAAATCTCTATACAGTCTTTTATTTACTTTACTATTAGTTTCTTGCAGCAAGAGTAATATTAACAATATTAACTGTAGATTTTTACTGGACGTTGGTGTTAATACTAGTATAAATATGAATATTTTCCCATACAGTTCTTTACTATTTGAAAGTAACTCGGTCTATGTTCCAAATGTTGGTAATGCTGGCATTATTGTCACTAACTCTGGTATTGGTTTTTTAGCTTGGGATGCTAGTGACCCTAACCATACGCCTAGCACATGTTCGCGGTTAGAAATTAATGGTATTGAAGGTACATGTGGTTGTAGTGATGCAAATGTATATAGCCTTATAACAGGGCAACCATTAAGCGACTCAAATTTAAGCTGTGGCTTAAAGGCATACAGAGTTGAGCAAAGTGGCAATAATTTAATTATTACTAATTAAAAAAAACCTCTGCCGAGAATTACGATAAAGGTTTTTATGAAATTTTAAAAATACTTAGTCTAAAATTTTAATGTGACTCCAATTAAGAAGTTAGTTGTAGCTTGCGGATAATATCCAGCACCTTCAATAGTGGTCGTTACTCCAGGATTAGACCAAATATCGTCATATGTATAATAATACCCATTGGATACATATTTTTCTCCAAAAATATTATTTATTAATCCTGATAAGATAATTGATTTAAATACTGAAATAGTTTCTATTTCATAAGAAATATTAAAATCGTTTACAAAGTAACTTTTTAATTTTGATACTTCAGAGTCGTTATTACCCATATATTGTTTGCCAACATATTTGCTTAAGAAAGATACCTGAAATCGTGAACTTGGTTGA
Source organism: uncultured Flavobacteriaceae bacterium (assembly GCA_963975205.1). Lineage (GTDB taxonomy): Bacteria > Bacteroidota > Bacteroidia > Flavobacteriales > Flavobacteriaceae > Pontimicrobium. Next base: position 46,291 of record CAXBFU010000014.1, read on the forward strand.
AATATTAATGCGTTAGCAGCTACAAGTTCTGGGGAAAAAGAAATATTGGTTTTACCTAAACTAACAAGATTACCATCTATTTGTGAGAATGTGTTTTTGTTTTTATTTGAACTTATCGTTACGTTTGGTTGTACGGCTAGTTTATTTGATAATTGTATTGCAGCATCAACCTCTAATCCTAAGCGGTAACTATCTCCACTATTGGTTCTTATTGGTGTTCCAACATCATCCAAAGCTCCAGTTAATACCAATTGCTCATTATATAACATATAGTAAGCATTTGCATAAATTCTAAACTTATCATTGTCGTGTCTCCAACCTAATTCAAAATCGTTTAACTGTTCAGGTTTTATAGCAGAATTACTCTCAAAATCGCTTCTACTGGGTTCTCTATTTGCTCTTGCATAAGAAAAATAGAAGGTGTTATTTGAATTTAGTTTATAAGTGATGCCTGTTTTTGGATTGAAAAAATTATAGGTTTTGTCTATGAGCAAATTAACCCTATCTGATGTTAATCCAGTGGTTTTATAACCAACGCTTCGCAATTGCAAATCGGCGTATAAACTCCAGTTTTCATCAAGTTTAAAAGTTCCTTTTGAGTAAATATTAAAGTCTGTTTTTTTACCATTTCCATCATAATAACGGTCTCTAATTTCGGTATTACCAGAAAACTCTGCCCAAATTATTTCTCCAAAATGATCTCCTGAATAGGTACTATATGATCCACCAAATGAGGCATTAATAACTTTATTTTTATAATTTGCATTTGCTGTAACGACATAAAAATCATTATCTAGCCAACGTCGTCTAATTAAATCGGTTGAATTTACTGTTTCACTACCAATTGTAATATCATCTAACCCATAATCAGCAAAACTTTCATCTTCTTTATATTGCTCAAAATATCCTCTGCCATAAGTATAATTTAACCCTAAACTCGTGGACCAATTATTGTTAAAACGTTCGCTCCAATGCAATTGATAATGATCTTGTTTGTAATTATCTACCTCATTATCATAAAAACGTAAATTTCCTTCATTATCTGTATACATTCCAGAAGGGTTAAATGTTCTGTCTGTTGCTAAAGTTGCTGCATCAATGCCATTCCACGCTTGGTATGTTATTTCGTAGCCTCCAAACATCAAGCCTTTAATTAACGTATTGTTTTTAACATAAGAAGCTTGAAAAAAATACGATTTAAGGTCAGATTTTGCTCTATCAACATAACCATCAGATTTAATTTGAGACAATCGTCCAGATACTTCGAAATGGTTATTTAACTTTCCTGTACTAAACTTTAAGGTGTGTTTTTTAGTATTATAACTTCCAAATGAATTAGATATTTCTGCACTTGAATTTTCAGTAATCCCATCGGTTAAAATATTGACGCTTGCACCAAAGGCTCCAGCACCATTAGTGGATGTACCAACCCCTCGTTGTAACTGTAAACTTTCTATAGAGGACGAAAAATCGCCTAAATTAACCCAAAATGTCCCTAAAGATTCTGCATCGTTGTAGGGAATGCCGTTAATAGTAATATTGGTAGATTGTGGACTTACACCTCTTACCCTTATTCCTGTATAACCAACACCAGCACCAGCATCACTGGTTGTTACTACCGAAGGCAGAAAGTTTAATAATATAGGAAGGTCTTGCCCTAAATTTCTTTTTTCAAATTCCTTTTTTGTAACATTTGAATGTGTAATAGGTGATGTTGCTTCAACACGAACTGCCTTTATTAAAACCTCATCCAGTTTTTGGATCTTGGTAGTGTCTTTTACTTTTTTTTGTTCTTGGGCATTAGTACTAATTGATAACACGAATAGTGTTAAGAAAAGAAATAAGTTTTTCATTACGATTTTTTAAAATCGAATAAAAAGAGGTGATTATTCTTTTGTTGTTATAAAATTTACTTTTTTGAAAAAGACCTTCGCTTCTCAACTCAGTTCGAAGTGAGATGCTCAAGGTGACAGAGTCAAAAAATTATCTAATTGGCGATTATCGCCTTCCTAAACAGCATTACCTGTTCTAGGTTCAATGGGTATGATCTCAGCCCTTTGGCAGTTAAAAGTAAAAAGTGAAAAGTGAAAAGCCAATATTAAAAAGACTGTTAACTGTTCACTAATAACTGCTAACTGAAAAAAGCACCCCTTTATGAGAACGTTGCAAATATACTTATGTATTGGGAATTATGTATTATGTATTGGAAAAAATTAATCAATCTCTGGCTTTTTTCTATTGGCCTTTTTTTTAGCAATTTGCTGTTTTTTAGCTAAGCGTTTTTTAATAACAGATTTGGGCACCTTGGTTGGAATGCGCTTTTTTTGCTCTTTAAGTCCTTTTTCTATTAACTCAAAAAACTTCTTGATGACCAGTTCTTTATTTTTTAGTTGACTTCTGGTTTGGGAACATTGCAGAATTAAAATACCATCTTTATTTAGCTTCTTACGTAGGAACTCTTTGAGCTTTTCTTTTTTTTCTTCGGTTAAAACAGATGAATTTTCTAAATCAAAATATAACTCGACCTTGGTAGCGACTTTATTTACGTGTTGCCCACCACTTCCTGAGCTTCTTACTGCTTTAAAACTAAGTTCGGATATGAGTTGTTCTTTTTCCAACTTATTTAATTTGGTGAGGCGCCTTTAAAAGGTCGTTAACCGTTTTAACAGGATTAAAGGTTATTAATGGTACTTCTACAAAAATGGTATTCCAAAATGCCATACTACCATTCCATAATCCAGGTAACTCCAATGCTTTTAAGTCTTTACCTGTTTTTGTTTTCATAGTAATGAATGCCGTGTTATGGTCTATAAATTTTGATAAATCAAACTTTTCTCCTTTATAATTTTTAACACTACATACTAAATCTACAGGATTAAAATGTGTCGCATTTTTAAGAATATTATGCTGTTCGTTATTTTTTTTATCGATTTGAGCAGATTCAACAATTTGTAAAGAAATGTTTCCAGAAGTATCTTTAACCCAAAATGGACCTCCTCCTGGTTCGCCTTCATTTTTAACCATACCGCAAACCCTAATTGGTCTATTTAGTTTGTTTTTTAAATATACTTTCTTTTCATGAGTGGTTGAGTTTTCATAATTAGAAGCGATTATAACATTCATTTTTGTTGCTAGAAATCTTGCTATTTCATCAAGTTTTTCATTTGAAATTTCATAATTTAAAGCTTCTTCATATTTAAAAGCTTCTTCTTGTGTTTTTAGAATTATGCCTGCAAGCATTTTTTTATACTTAGCAACTTCGCTTCTGTATTTATTAACAACGACATTGTCAATGTTTTTAATAAAAATAATATCGGCATCAATTTCATTTAGATTTTCAATTAAGGCTCCATGGCCTGATGGTCTAAAAACCAATGCGCCATTTTCATCTCTAAATGGTTCATTATTTAGTGTTACCGCAATAGTATCGGTATTGTTTTTTTGATATGAGAAAGAGATATTAAATGTTGTTTGGGTTTTTTCTTCAACATCTTCTTCAATGTATTTAAACTCTTCGTCGAATTTATGTTTATGTTTTTCAGAAATTGTAAAATGTAAGTTGGCTTGGTTTTGAGATGAAGCATATTCGGCAGCTTCAAATAAATGTTCTTCAAACGCTGTTGAGGCATGTTCTTTATAACGATGAAAAGGCAATAATCCCTTTGGAAAAAACGAATAATTTAATTGGCTTTCATGCAGCATTGTTTTAACAAACAATAATCGTTGCTCATCGTAAGACAAATCGTTATAGTTTAAATATGTTTTATGAAGCTTGGTCACCACTTCTTCAAAAAACGGCAGTTTTTCCAATCCTACAAAAAAAACGGAAAGAGCTTTTACTTTGTTCTTGTTTATATAAGAATTAATGGTTTCTTTTTGAGGATTATACGCTTTTAAAAACGTAAAAAGAGTTTTAAACATTCTAGTTGCAGCACCTGAGGCTGGTACAAATTTTACAATAGAAACTGTTTCTCTTTTAGCATCGAATAAATTAATTAAGGTCTTTTTGTCTTCATCATTATAAGATTGAATTCCATTTTTAATGGTTGCTGCACTTTGTAAATTAATAAATGGCACACCTTTTTTAAAAAGGTCTATTTGTGATGCTACTTTTTCTACTGTTAAGCCTTTTTGGGTTATTTGGTTAATATCTCTTTTGGTAAAATTCAAGGTTTTTCTTTAATTAGTTTGTCAATATGCTTTACTGCTTCGTCAAGTCGTTCTTTTTTACTTCCTTTAAGTAAAACATAGGGTCTGTTATATTTTATTAATGCGTCTTCAAAAGCTTTAAACATTCGTTCACGTTCATTGGGTTTATCGCGTAAATCATCTGCTTCCCAAGGCACGTCAATATAAGTTAAAAAGTATAAATCGTAGGTGTTTTCAATAGCATATTTATCTAAAATCGGGTCGCAAGTTCCTGAGTAATATGCTTCGGAGTACACTTTTGTTTCCAACAAATCGGTATCGCAAATTAAAACGGAATCAGTTTTTTTAGCAAGTGTGTTTTCCAAAGTCATTTGCCCAATAGCAATTGGCAATAAATCTTTTGCCTCACAAGTTCGGCGTTCATTATTCCATACATCTTGCAAATATTCTCGTGCATATTCTCGTACCCAAATAGAATTATAATATCTAGCCAAATGTCTAGATAACGTTGTTTTACCTGTAGATTCTGGGCCAAACAATACTACTTTTATGCAGTTTGCTGGTTTTTGTTTAAGTTGTTTTTCCATTCAATATATCCTTGAATTGCTAAAATGGTGAATATAATGTATTGCACTGATAACATGCCTAAGCCACGATAGGCGTAAAGTGGAATAGTAATAATATCTGCAATAATCCATAAAATCCAATTTTCTAATTTTTTATTAGCCATATACCACATGGCAGTAAAGAAAATACCTGATGTAACTATGTCTATATAGTTAGGAATCTCTAGTGTATAACCAAACCCTTTATAAACAAAATAGGTTACAATCATTGTACCAACAAACATAATAACACCTATTTGTTTTTCTCTTTTGTTTGTTTTTGATATTGGTACAATATATTTGTCTCCTTTTTTACGTGACCAATTCCACCATCCATAAATACTCATAATTGAATAATAAAAATTCATCATCATATCTCCAAAATACTGATTAATATAAAGCAGATAAACCGTTATCACAGTACAAATAATTCCTGTAGGATACACCCAAATATTTGCTTTTTTAGCAAACCATACACTCAAAATTCCAAACACAAATGCGATGAATTCCAACACAATAATGTATGTTGGACTTTCACGATAAGCATCTATAAAAAAGTCGATTATGTTATTCATAATTCATCAAAAAAAGATTCGTCTTCTTCAAAAGCAGTGCCAACAACCACCATATCTGCTCCAGCATTATATGCTTCATCTAATTGTACTTTACTTTTTATTCCGCCTCCAACAATTAACGGAATGCTTAATTCTTGTTTTACCGAAGAAATAATGCTATCATTAATTGGATACAACGCACCACTTCCAGCCTCCAAATATATAAGTTTCATACCAAGTAGCTCACCTGCTTTTGCTGTATTTACAATAGCTTGAATGCTTTTTCTTGACATCGGAATTGTTTTTGTAACTTTTTGTACAGAAGTTTCCTTTCCGTTCTCAATTAATATATATCCTGTTGGAAAAATTTCAAGATTCATTTGTCGCAATTTTGAAACTGCCACAACTTGTTTTCCTATTAAATACTCAGGATTTCTTCCAGAAATTAATGATAAGAACAATAATGCATCAGCGTTTTTTGTGATTTGCGAAACATCTCCTGGAAACAATATTACAGGTAAATTTGAAAGGCTTTTAATTTTAGACACTAAACTATTTGTCACATGCTCTTTAACAGTACTACCTCCAACAAAAATATGTGTAATTACAGATTTGTTTACTTTTTCAATAAAACTTGCTGCCATTTCAACGGTCATTTTATCGGGATCTATTAAAACAGCCAATAATTTTTTGTTCTTTGAAATTGAATCGAGTATGTCTTGGTATAAGTTTTTCATTTTATGCAATAACATAAGCACATGTAAACCCTTCAAACTCCAAAAAGGTAGCTCCATAGCGATATTTCTTGCTTTTAAAATCTATCCAAGCAATGGTTTTTGTGTCATAAATCATAAATGGAATGACTAAAAAATGATCTTTAAAGACCATTCCAGGTGTTGCAAACAATTTATACAAAGACTCTTTAATGCACCAAATTATGGTTAACTCATTTATATAAGTCTGGGATGTTTGCTTTAAGTAATTAAACTCATAATCAATAAACTTTGGTGCTATTTTAGCTATTTTATCCCGCTGCATTTCTATATCAATTCCAACCTCAAAATCACTAATAATAACACCTACAAATAAAAAAGAATGTGTGATTGAAATACATTTACCATCTTTTAAATGTGGCTTCCCATAACCATCATAAAACAAATCTTGATCGGTATATCCAGAATCCCTTAATATATGTCTTGCGCATAAAAAACCTCGTTGGTGCCAATCGCTTTTCATACTTAAAACACGCTTTAAACTGTCTGGCTTCAAATTTAAAGGTTCAAACAAATCATCATAAGACTCGGTAATCTTCCAGATTTTAACAGTAGTTTGTGAGTTCGGATTAAAGGTTTTATAAAGAGGCATTTAATTTTCTGAAAGTTATTGGTTATCTTTGCAGCGCCTAAGACACATTTGGCATTATTAACATAGCGAATTTAACTATTTTTAAGTTCCAAACCCAAAGTTGCAGGCATTAAAACACATAGAAAAAATAAACTTATATGAACACAAAAACAATTCCTTACGTAGCTAATAAAGTTAAAAATATCTCGCTTGCAGCTTGGGGAAGAAAAGAAATAAAATTAGCTGAAGCTGAAATGCCAGGATTAATAAGCCTTCGTGAAGAGTACAAAGACTCTCAACCACTTAAAGGCGCTCGTATTGCAGGCTGTTTACACATGACCATACAAACTGCTGTTTTAATTGAAACTTTACAAGCTTTAGGAGCCGAAGTTACATGGAGTTCTTGTAATATTTTCTCAACACAAGATCAAGCTGCTGCTGCAATTGCTGAGGCTGGAACAGCTGTCTATGCATGGAAAGATATGACTGAAGAAGAATTTGATTGGTGTATAGAGCAAACGCTTTTCTTTGGTGAAGATCGTAAACCATTAAATATGATTCTTGATGATGGTGGTGATTTAACTAACATGGTTTTAGATAAATATCCTGAATTAGCTGCTGGAATTAATGGCTTATCCGAAGAAACAACAACTGGAGTTCATAGGTTATACGAACGTGTAAAAAATGGTACTCTACCAATGCCAGCAATTAACGTTAACGACTCGGTTACAAAATCGAAATTCGATAACAAATACGGTTGTAAAGAAAGTGCCGTAGATGCGATTCGTCGTGCAACAGATATTATGTTAGCTGGAAAACGTGTTACAGTTTGTGGCTATGGTGATGTTGGCAAAGGTACTGCTGCTTCTTTTAAAGGTGCAGGAAGTATTGTTACTGTAACAGAGATTGATCCTATTTGTGCATTACAAGCTGCAATGGATGGTTTTGAAGTGAAAAAACTTGAAACTGTAATTGGTAATACAGATATTGTAATTACAACTACTGGAAATAAAGATATTGTTCAAGCTCGTCATTTTGAAGCTTTAAAAGATAAAGCCATAGTTTGTAATATTGGGCACTTTGACAATGAAATTGATATGGCTTGGTTAAATGATAATCATGGACATACTAAAGACACTATAAAGCCTCAAGTAGATAAATATAATGTAAATGGAAATGACATCATTATTCTTGCTGAAGGTCGTTTAGTAAACTTAGGTTGCGCAACGGGTCATCCAAGTTTTGTAATGAGTAACTCGTTCACCAACCAAACCTTAGCACAAATTGAATTATGGACAAACAAAGATGCTTATAAAAATGAAGTGTATATGCTACCTAAAGCCCTTGATGAAAAAGTTGCTAAACTACATTTAGCTAAAATTGGCGTTGAACTTACTGAGTTACGTGAAGATCAAGCAAATTATATTGGTGTGCAAGTTGAAGGCCCTTTTAAGCCAGAGCATTACAGATATTAAACTCCTTTGAAAAAAGGAATTTCAAATTCCAAAAACTAAATTCCAAATCCCAAGCAATCATGTTTGGGATTTTTTATTAGCTTAGAGCATGCTAAAAAAACATCCCGAAATTCTCATTCCATTAGTTAAAGAATTAGAAAGCTATATAGTTTTAAAAGACAAAAGAAACGATGCCGTTTCAAAATCTGATATTGCTTGGCAAATAGACCATTCTTTAAAAGTTATAAATTTGGTTTCTAAAAGCTTTATAAATTCCGATCCGGAATTATACAAAAGTAATTTCAACAAATGGCGTTTACTATTGTTTACATTAGGTTACATCCCAAGAGGGAAGGCAAAAGCACCTAAAATTGTTAAACCACCTGAAATAATTTTAATTGAAGATTTAAATTCACAATTTCAATTAGCTTATAAAAATATAGAGAGCCTTAAATTTGCTAACAACAATGCTCATTTCACACATTTTGTGTTTGGCGTTCTAAACAAAAAACGGACTCTCCGGTTTTTACAATTACACACGACTCACCATTTAAAAATAATAAGAGCTATTTTAAAATAAAAAACCCTCTCTATTTCTAGAAAGGGTTCTAATATTATTTAAAGAAAACTATATTTTAAGCCTCAAAAGGCTCAATAGAAACATACGATTTGTTATCTTTTTTCTTTGTGAATTTTACAAGTCCATCAACTTTAGCATGTAAAGTATGATCTTTTCCTTGATATACATTATCACCTGGATAATGCGTGTTACCTCTTTGTCTAATGATAATGTTTCCAGCTATTGCAGCTTGACCACCAAATATCTTTACGCCTAAGCGTTTCGATTCTGATTCTCTACCATTCTTCGAACTTCCGACTCCTTTTTTATGTGCCATTTTATTTCGATTTTATTTTTTAAAAATTAACTTAACGCAGCAATTAAATCGGCTTTCTTCATCCCAGAAATACCTGTAATGCCTTTTGCTTTAGCCATCTCTTTCAATTCAGCAACAGTCATTTTACTTAAATCTTGAGTAGCTTCTTTTTTTACAGTTGATTTTGCCTCTGCTTTTGGTGCAGCAGCTTTTGCTTTTGGTTCGGCTTTTTTAGTTTCATTCTTTGGAGCAGTTTTTTCAGCTTTAGCTGGTTTTGCTCCTGAAGCAACAATGCCTTCAATTTGAATTTCGGTTAAAGATTGTCTGTGTCCGTTTTTTACACGGTAACCTTTACGTCTTTTCTTTTTGAAAACTATTACTTTATCACCTTTAAGGTGTTTTAAGACTTTTGCACTTACTTGTGCTCCGCCTATAGCTGGGGCGCCTACAGTAACTTTGTCACCATCACTTAACAAAAGTACGTTATCGAAAGAAACTTTCTTACCTTCTTCAGTTTGTAAACGGTTTACAAAGACTTTTTGGTCTTTTTCAACTTTAAATTGATGCCCTGCTATCTCTACAATTGCGTACATAGCGTAACGTTTAAATATTTATTAATTAAAATTTTTACTCAAAAATGAGTGCAAATATAATGCTATTTCCTTAATCTACAAACGTTTTAAAGCATTTAATGCGCCAAAGATTTAACCTTTAATTTCGCTTATTCGCCAGATAAATCCCTAATAAAATTAAAATAGTTGCTAAGCCTTGTAAAACACTAAAGTTTTCGCCATCTAAAATTCCCCACATTAAAGCAACCAAAGGCATTGAATAGGTTACTGATGATGCAAAAACTGGCGTTGCCATTTGTACTAATTTGTTAAATAATACTTTGGCAAGAGCTGTTCCAAAAGCCGAAAGAATGACTATGTAAAACATAGACATTGCAAATTCATGATTACTAAAATCTGCTTTTTTAAAAAAATTTGTAGCTAATAAAACGATAATTGCTGGAATAACTATTGCAGCAAAATTCCCAACAGCAATCGTAATTGCCTTTACATCTTGCAAGTGTTTCTTAATAATGTTGACATTAATGCCGTACATTACTGAAGAAATTACTACTAGTCCAGCGTATAAATAATTCTGGTCTGGGTTTAAATCTGCTCCTTTTACAATCAACAAAGCTGTGCCAATAAAACCTATAATTACACCTAATATTTGTCTTTTTGAAGATCCTATTTTAAAAATGGCAAAGCCAAGCAAAATAGTGTTTAATGGCGTTAACGAATTTAAAATCGATGCCACAGCACTATCAATTTCGGTTTCGGCATAAGCAAATAAAAACACAGGGAAAAATGTGCCTAAAAACCCAGAAATAATTAGCCATTTCCATTGAGTTTTAGTAATATCCTTAATAGTGTAAAAACCAAAAATAAATATGAAACATCCAGAGATAATTATTCTTAACGCTCCTAATTGCAAAGGCGTTAGGCCAATTAAACTTTTTTTAATGAGTATAAAAGAGCTTCCCCAAATTAGAGATAAAATTATAAGGTAAATCCACTTTTTATTTCCTGAATGCATTAATTATAAAATACCATTTAAGTGCAAATAACAGCTATTGTTAGTAAATTAGCTGGTGTATTAATATTAAAAATCTATGAAGGCAGTGAAAAAACATATTTTAGGAATAGCTATGGTAATTACCCTGTTATTTTCATGCAAAAAAGAAACAAACCCTGAGGTTAAAACAGTAGATTCTAATATTGTTAAAACGGAAAAAATATTAAATATTAATGCAAATTTTATAAAATCGGAATTCACTATTGATGGGATGACTTGTGAAATTGGTTGTGCTAAACTAATCGAGAAAAACATTAATAAAATGAACGGTGTAAAATTAGCTAAAGTAGATTTTAACAACAAATTAGCAATGGTTGAATATGATGAAACTATGGTAAATCATGGTTTATTAGCAAATGTTGTTACTAAAACTGCTAATGTTTACAAAGTAAGCGAAATGAAAATTGTTAAGAAATTCTCTGATACGAAAAAAGAAAAAAATGAATGAGGTCAAATTTTTGCGATGGCTTTATGGGCAAAAATTAAAATAGCTTTTGCTACTTATTCATTAAATCCTCAATTTCATCGGCATCAATTGGAATATTTTTCATAAGATTAAATGGTGCACCTTTTTCTTGAATTATAACATCATCTTCCAATCTAATTCCCATACTTTCTTCTTGAATATAAATTCCAGGCTCAACGGTAAATACCATATTAGCTTTCATTGGAGTTTTTAATTCTCCATAATCGTGCGTGTCCAGTCCTATATGGTGTGATGTTCCATGCATAAAATATTTTTTGTATGCTGGCCATTTGGCATCTTCATTTTGTACATCTGCTTTATCCAATAAGCCTAAGCCTAATAACTCAGATGTCATTATTTTTCCAACCTCAACATGGTATTCTGCCCAAATAGTTCCCGGAACAAGCATTTTGGTCGCTTCATCTTTTACTCTATGCACTGCATTATACACCGCTCTTTGCCTGTCAGTAAATCGACCGTTTACAGGAATTGTTCGTGTCATATCACTTGAATAGTTGGCATACTCTGCGCCTACATCCATTAGTAACATATCGCCATCTTTACATGCTTGATTGTTCTCAATATAATGTAATACACATGCATTAAAGCCTGAACCAATTATTGGTGTGTAAGCAAAGCCTTTGGATCTATTTCGCAAAAATTCGTGCATAAATTCAGCTTCTATTTCATATTCCATAATACTTGGTTTTACAAAGCCAAGAATACGCCTAAACCCTTTTTCGGTAATATTACAAGCGGTTTGTAAAAGTTCTATTTCTTCTGGTTCTTTTATGCCACGAATATGTTGCATAATAGGGAAGCTTTTTGCCCAATTATGGGCTGGAAATTTATCTTTCACACTTTTAATAAATCGTGTTTCGCGAGATTCCAACTCCACTGCTTGACGATAATGCTCGTTGGTATTAAAATAAATAGTCTCTGCTTCGGTCATTAAATCAAAAAACACCTTGTCAAAATCACTTAACCAAAATACTGTTTTAATTCCTGATGCTTTTGTTGCTTGTTCCTTGGTAAGTTTAGCACCTTCCCAAATGGCTATATGGTCATTTGTTTCTTTTACAAACAAAACTTCTCTGCAACTAGAATCCAAGGCATCTGGAAACAGCAATAAAATGCTTTCTTCTTGGTCAACACCACTTAAGTAAAAAATATCACTGTGCTGTTCAAAAGGCATTGTACTATCTGCTCCGGTTGTAAAAATATCATTAGAGTTAAATACTGCAATAGATTTTGATTTCAATTGAGCTACAAATTTCGTTCTGTTTTTTATAAAAAGTTGATTGGGTATTGGGTTATATTTCATGAGTTTTTAATTTATTGTTTTCAATGGTCACATGTAACTCGTTTGTAGTCATTCTATTACTGACTAGAATTTTTATTATAGATGGTTTATGAGTTATATTTTAATACAGAAAACAAATGTAAACATTAGCTTAAAGAAGAAAAAACTTCTTATTTTAATAGTTTCTGAAATTCAGGGTATAACTTTTTAAGTTCGGTTTCCTTTATTGAAATCATATTTACGTCCAAAGTAATTTTTGAAAGAGGTTCATCAATCGAATCTCTTTCCACTTTAACAATAGCATCAATCACATTCATTCCTTTAATCACTTTCCCAAAAACCGTATAATCGCCATCCAAACGATGTAAACCATCTTTATTTTGAACGATATAAAACTGGCATCTAGCAGATAATTTTTTGGCATTCCCATCGCGTCCAGCTCCTAAAGCACCATAGGTATGGGTTAACGAATCAACAAATTCTGGTTCTAATAAATACTCTGGATCGTTAAAGCCTTCAGGAGTGTCTGGACAGCCTCCTTGTGCTACAAAATTTGGAATCACTCTATTAAAAGATAGTGAATCCCAATACCCACTGTTTGCCAACTCTATAAAGCTTTTTTTATGGTTTGGTGTTTCGTTGTACAGCCAAAGCAGTATCTCGCCTTTTGGTGTTTTTATTTGACCTATGTCGTATGTTTTTTCAGAAGCACATGAAATGGCAAAGAGGATAATAAAAAGAATTGCTGGTTTTTTCATTTTGGTTCGTTTGAGTTTAAAATTAGTAAATAAATACTGCTTAATGTTAAAAATACTTTTTTTCGTAAACAGTATTTGACCGTTTATGAAGTTTTAAGTAATTTCATAACTTCTTTAAACAACCAACCAAAATGAAAAATATTAAGATAGCTCTACTCCTAAACCTTTTTGTTCTTTTTAATGTAATTGCTCAGGAATCCATTGTAAAAAATGTCCCTTTTACAAATATTGGCCCAACTATAATGAGCGGTCGTGTGGTGGACTTCGCTGTTAATCCAAATAACCCAACCGAATTTTATGTAGCTTATGCCTCTGGAGGTTTGTGGTACACAAACAATAATGGAACCTCTTTTACTTCAGTTACCGAAAATGCTCCTACACAAAACATGGGAGATATTGCTGTTGACTGGATTAATGGCGCTATTTGGATTGGAACTGGAGAAAGCAATTCATCACGTTCATCATATTCTGGAATTGGTATTTTAAAAAGTACCGATAAAGGTAAAACATGGACAAATGTTGGCTTACCAAATTCGCAACATATAGGTAGAATAGTTATCAACCCAAACAATCCTGATGATGTCACTGTGGCTGTTGTAGGTAATTTGTACACCTCTAGCTCTAATAGAGGCATTTACAAAACTACTGATGGTGGGAAAACTTGGAAAAATGTATTATACATAAACGATGGTACTGGAGCTATTGACATAAGTGTATCACCAACAAACCCTAATGTGATGTTTGCTGCCATGTGGGAACGCGAAAGGAAAGCATGGAATTTTGATGGTGATGGCGAAAATTCAGGAATCTATAAAAGTACCGATGGTGGACTTACATGGACAAACATGACTCCTAAAGGTAGTGGTTTCCCAACAGGTACTGGTGTTGGTCGTATTGGTGTTTCTGTTTTTAACGACAACATTATTTATGCGCTTTTGGATAATCAATTTAGACGTCCTGCAGAAAAAGCCAGAACCACTCAAGGATTACAAAAAGATGATTTTAAAACCATGAGTAGTGATGCATTTTTAAAATTGGAAGATAAAAGTTTAAATAATTATTTACGCAACAACAGGTTTCCTAGTAAATATGATGCGAAAAATGTAAAAGCATCAGTAAGAAACGGAAAAGTAAAACCAAGTGATTTAGCGTTATACTTAGAAAATGCTAATTCAGCATTGTTTAATTCACCAGTAATTGGTGCCGAAGTGTATAAATCTACAGATGGTGGAAAAACCTGGAAAAAAACACACGAAGGTTATTTAGATGGTGTGTATAGTTCTTATGGGTATTATTTTGGAGTTATAGCTGTAAACCCCTCAAACCAAAGCAAGATATATATTTTAGGTGTGCCTTTATTAAAATCGGACGATGGCGGAAAAACATTTGCTTCAATTGGCAAAGAAAACGTACACAGCGACCATCAAGCTATTTGGGTAAACCCTAACAAGGAAGGACACTTAATCAATGGTAACGATGGTGGCGTAAATATTACCTATGATGATGGCGATAACTGGACAAAAAACAACTCTCCAGCAGTTGGTCAATTCTATTATATAAATGTAGATAATCAAAAACCATATAACGTATATGGTGGCTTGCAGGATAATGGTGTATGGTTTGGTCCTAGCACATATAGCGCTTCAAAACGTTGGGAAAGCAATGGCAACTATCCATATAAAGGCATTGGTGGAGGTGATGGTATGCAAGTGCAAATAGACAGCAGAAATAACAATATTGTGTATTCTGGTTCTCAATTTGGATTTTACTCACGTCAAAATTTAGAAACTGGTGAACGCATAAGCATCAATCCTAAGCATGAACTAGGGGATTCTCCATATCGTTACAATTGGCAAACTCCAATTTTATTATCTCCTCACAATCAAGATATTTTGTACATGGGTTCAAATAAATTATTGCGCTCTTTGGATAAAGGCGAAACATTTGAGGTCATTTCTAGCGATTTGACCACAGGCGGAAAAAAAGGAAATGTCCCTTACGGAACACTAACAACCATTTCCGAAAGCCCTTTTAAATTTGGTATGATTTACACAGGAAGCGACGATGGTTATATTAACCTAACCACTAATGGAGGAGGCAATTGGACAAGAATATCCAATAATTTACCTCAAGGCCTTTGGGTATCTAGGGTAATTGCATCGCAACACCAGCAAGAACGAGTCTATGCAACACTTAACGGTTATAGAAATGATGATTTTAAAGTATATGTTTTTGTAAGCGAAGATTTAGGAAAAACATGGACATCTATTACCAACGGAATTTTAGATGCACCTGTAAACGTTATAAAAGAAGATACTAAAGACGAAAACATTTTATACCTAGGAACAGATAATGGTGTATATGTGTCATTTAACAAAGGGAATAATTGGCATGCTTTTTCAAATGGTTTAACCAAAGTTGCAGTACATGATTTAGTAGTACATCCTGAAGCAAATGACCTAGTGGTCGGCACACATGGACGTTCTATTTATAAAGCAGATATTTCTGCTTTGCAAAAATACAGCACGATAGGTACAAAAGCTATAACCGTTTTTGAAACAGCTCCTGTACAATCTTCTAGGCGCTGGGGAAATTCATTTAGACAATTTTCACAAACGTTTGAGCCATCTACAACAATAACATTTTACTCTAGCGCAAAAGCAACCCAAGGTATCAATATATTATCTAAAGGAGGTGCGTTGCTCAACGCCATAAAAGTCAATACTGATATTGGCTTTAATTATGCAGATTATGATTTAACCATAACCAGTGGTGGAAGAAAAGATTTAATGAAAGAAAACAGCAAACTCAATATAAACAAAGCTCAAAATGGTAAATATTATTTACCTAAAGGCATCTATACTATAGAAATTGGAAGCCAAAAAACAACTTTAGAGATTAAATAGCTTACCTGTGGATAACAAAAAGAGTAGGATTTTTAAACCAATTTTGATGTCTAACTCTTTTTGTTTAATTCTATTTATTAGTTTCTCTCTATCTTTTTTTAACAGTGATTGACACTTCTTTGGCACTTTTTTAACAGTTCCTTCCTAAAATCAGTTTAGTTTTACCATAGAAACAAATCATTTTAAAATAAAACTGGATAAGTCAAAGTCTATTTTGGAATAATCTTTGTGTCATAGAGCAAACTAACCAAAACATCAATCAATGTCAAAATCATTTTTAGTACTTATTTTAATGTGCTTAACTTTCTTTAACCAATCACATTCACAAGAAGTAACAACCGAAGAGCTAAAAATATACCTTGATTGCAGATTTTGTGATAATACATTTTTAAAACAAAACTTGGGGAATGTACAATTTGTTCGTGACCAAGCTCAAGGTGATGTTCATTTGTTTTTCCTTGCACAAGGTACTGGAAGTGGAGGTAGGCGTTACGATGTTGATTTTATTGGTAAAAATAGCTTTGAATCTATTAATTATAAATTGTCATTTTCAACCGATTCAAATATGACTCGCGATGATGTTAGGAAACGTATTCTTGAATATATTAAATTAGGTTTAGTACGTTTCTGGATAGAAAAAGGAACTTTAGAAGGTATTTCAGTCTCTGCTCCAACGCCTAAAACCGAAGATGAGCTTAAAAAAACTGTAGTAAAAGACCCTTGGAATTATTGGTTTTTTAGAGTTGGTGCTGGTGGGTGGTTTAACGGTCAAGAAACTCAAAAATCCAGTAGTATGAATTTTAACATGTCGGCAAGACGTATTACCGAAAAAAATAAATTTTTTATGCGTGTTGGATTTAACGAACGGAAACAAACATATAAATATGAAGGTGATGATAAAATATATATAAACAGTAATAAATCTATAAATATTAATGATGTATTAAGCATCAACGACCATTGGTCCTACGGTTTTTTTGGAGGCTTAGGGACTTCTACATATAGTAATTACTCACTGTATTGGAACTTTAAACCTGCCCTAGAATATAACTTTTTTGAATACGACGATTCTGCAAAGAAGCAATTAATACTTAGCTATAGCAACGGCATTAGATATAACGATTACATAGAACGATCGGTATATGCTAAAGACAGTGAGTACCTCTGGGAACATTCTATTTTGCTTGGAGGCAGTATAAGGCAAGAATGGGGCGATGTAAATGGCGAAGTGTCTTTCGATCAATATTTGCATGATACAAGCCTTAATGCTTTAAACTTTAATTTTAGAACAAATGTGAGGCTTTTTGAAGGTTTTTATTTTAACATTGGAGGCAGCTACAGCATTACAAGAAACCAAATTAATATACCTGTTGGGGATATATCGTTAGAGGATTTATTACTAGAACAACAACAGCTGGAATCTGGCTATAATTATTCTTTTAATGTTGGCTTTAATTACTCTTTTGGATCTATTTACAACTCTATTGTAAATCCAAGGTTTAATTTCTAAATTAAAACCATTCTAAATAGCAAAAACAACACACCTGTTTTTTGCTAGAAACTCCACCCTGAAGTATTTTTGTTACAACTTATAAATCAAAATACATTATGAGTGGATTTTTTAAATCTTCGATTGGAAGAAAGGTAGCCATGGCACTTTCTGCTTTCTTCCTAATGTTTTTCTTAATTATACATTTGGCTGTTAATATTACTTCCTTATTTAGTGTAGAACTTTTTAATCAACTATCCCACTTTATGGGAACCAATCCTTTAGTGCAACTGGCATTACAACCTGTTTTAATTTTTGGTGTGATATTTCATTTTGTAATGGGCTTTATTTTAGAGTTAAAAAACCGAAAGGCCATAGGTGTTGCTTATGCTAAAAACAATGGTGCCGCCAATTCCACTTGGATGAGTAGAAATATGATTTACAGCGGACTTGTTATTTTAGCTTTTTTGGTATTGCACTTTATAGATTTTTGGTTTCCAGAAATGAAACTAAAATATATTGAAGGAGACATGACAGGAATGATTGCTGGCACACAAGAATTTAGATATTTTGATGAGTTACAGCACAAGTTTCTTGAACCTTGGAGAGTAGGAGCTTATGTAATAGCATTTGTATTTCTGGCATTGCACTTATTGCATGGGTTTACTTCGGCATTTCAATCAATGGGTTCTACCGCAGGGCGTAAAAAAGCATTACAAACCTTTGGTAAAATATATGCTTATGTAATACCATTAGGATTTATAATAATTGCTGTTTGGCATCATTTTAATCACCTGTAATATTTTAAACTATGAGTGTTTTAAATTCAAAAGTACCTAAGGGTCCAATTAAAGACAAATGGACAACTTATAAAGATAAAATCGATTTAGTAAACCCTGCCAACAAACGTCATATAGACATTATTGTGGTTGGCACAGGTTTAGCTGGAGGTTCTGCTGCTGCAACCTTAGCAGAATTAGGATATAACGTAAAAGCATTTTGCTATCAAGACTCTCCAAGACGCGCACACTCAATTGCTGCGCAAGGAGGTATAAATGCTGCCAAAAACTACCAAGGTGATGGCGATTCAACCTATAGATTGTTTTACGATACAGTAAAAGGTGGCGATTACCGTTCACGTGAAGCTAATGTGTATCGTTTGGCAGAAGTGTCTGGAAATATTATAGACCAATGTGTGGCACAAGGCGTACCTTTTGCTCGTGATTATGGTGGATTACTTGACAACCGTTCGTTTGGCGGTGTATTGGTTTCAAGAACTTTTTACGCCAAAGGACAAACAGGGCAACAATTATTGCTTGGTGCATACTCGGCAATGAATAGACAAATTGCTCGTGGAAAAATTCAAATGTACAACCGTCACGAAATGTTAGACGTTGTAAAAGTTGATGGAAAAGCAAGAGGAATTATAGCACGCGATTTGATTACTGGAAAAATTGAACGCCATTCAGCTCACGCAGTTGTAATTGCTTCTGGAGGTTATGGAAATGTGTATTTCCTATCAACCAATGCAATGGGAAGTAATGCTACTGCTGCATGGAAAATTCATAAAAAAGGAGCGTTTTTTGCAAATCCTTGCTATACACAAATTCACCCAACATGTATTCCGCGTTCTGGAGATTATCAGTCTAAATTAACATTGATGTCTGAATCACTTCGTAACGATGGACGTATTTGGGTGCCAAAAAACATGGACGATGTATTGGCAATTCGAGAAGGTCGTAAAAAACCTACCGAATTATCGGAAGATGAAAGAGACTATTATTTAGAGCGTCGTTATCCAGCCTTTGGCAACTTAGTGCCTCGTGATGTGGCCTCAAGAGCTGCTAAAGAGCGCTGTGATGCTGGCTATGGCGTAAACGCAACAGGTGAAGCTGTATATTTAGATTTTGCATCGGCTATAGAGCGTTATGGGAAAGAACAAGCTAAAATTCATGGGATTTCAAATCCTTCCGAAGAAAAAATATATAAACTAGGTCAAGCTATAGTTGAAGCTAAATACGGCAATTTATTCCAAATGTATGAGAAAATTGTTGATGAGAACCCATACAAAACACCAATGATGATTTATCCAGCAACCCATTACACCATGGGAGGTGTTTGGGTAGATTATAACTTAATGACAACCGTTGATGGTTTGTATTGTATTGGAGAAGCTAACTTCTCAGATCATGGTGCAAACCGTTTAGGAGCGTCGGCTTTAATGCAAGGCTTAGCAGATGGTTACTTTGTGTTACCTTATACTATAGGAGATTATTTAGCCGATGATATTAGAACTGGGGAAATTTCTACCGATACAAAAGAATTTGAATACGCTGAAAAAGAAGTAACCGATAGAATTAACTTCTTTATGAACAACAACGGAACAAAATCGGTTGATCACTTTCACAAAAGGCTTGGAAAAGTAATGTGGGACAAAGTAGGGATGGCACGTAATGAAAAAGGTTTAAAAGAAGCCATGGCCGAGATTAAGCAAATTCGAGAAGAATTCTGGAAAGACGTAAAAGTCCCAGGCGATGCTAACGAGATGAACCCTGAATTAGAAAAAGCTGGTCGTGTTGCAGATTTCCTTGAACTTGGAGAGTTATTTGCTAAAGATGCTCTAATGCGTGAAGAATCTTGCGGTGGACACTTTAGGGAAGAATCTGTAGAACTTGATGGCGAACAAAAAGGCGAAGCGAAACGTAACGATAAAGATTACGCTTTTGTGGCTGCTTGGGAATACAAAGGAGAACCAGCAGATGCGGTTTTACATAAAGAAGAGTTAGAATTTAAAGATATTGAATTGAAGCAACGTAGTTATAAGTAATTTAGGCAATAGGCAAAAATCCAATGAGTAAAATAAGCACATATAAGGATTTATTGATTTGGCAAAAGGGGGTACAAATTGTCAAAGAGATTTATATAATATGCAAAGATTTTCCTAAAGATGAATTGTTTGGGTTGCAAAGTCAAATTAAACGATCTTCAATATCAATACCTTCAAATATAGCAGAAGGTTGGGGAAGAAATTACACAAAAAATTATCTTCAATTTTTAAAATACTCAAGAGGCTCTTTGTTAGAATTAGAAACTCAAATAATAATAGCTAAAGAATTAAACTTTATTTCAACAGAAAAATTTAATATAATTCAAGATTTAATAACCGAAGAAAGTAAAATGTTAAACGCCTTTATTAAATCAATAGACAAATAAACTTTTGCCTGTTGGCTTTTGGCTAATAATAAAAGAATGAATCTAACACTTAAAATTTGGAGACAAAAAGACTCAAATGCAAAGGGTCAAATGGTCGATTATAAAGTTACTGATATTTCGGAGCACATGTCTTTTCTAGAAATGATGGATGTTTTGAATGAGCAATTGGTAAATTCTGGTGACGAGCCAGTAGCCTTCGATCATGATTGCCGTGAAGGTATATGTGGCATGTGCTCAATGTACATTAATGGAGAAGCTCATGGTCCAGATCGAGGTATTACCACCTGCCAATTACACATGCGTATGTTTAAAGATGGAGATACCATTACTATAGAACCATTTAGGGCAAAAGCATTTCCGGTTATAAAAGATTTGGTTGTAGATAGAATGGCTTTTGAGCGTATTCAACAAGCTGGTGGTTATATATCGGTAAATACTTCTGGAAATACGCAAGACGCTAATGGAATTCCAATTTCAAAGCATGCAGCCGATGAAGCTATGGATGCAGCCACTTGTATTGGTTGTGGTGCTTGTGTGGCTACTTGTAAAAACTCATCGGCAATGTTGTTTGTTGGCGCTAAAGTATCTCAATACGCTTTATTGCCACAAGGGCAAATTGAAGCTGTAGACCGTGTTAAAAACATGGTTGCTCAAATGGATGCCGAAGGTTTTGGTAACTGTACCAATACTGGAGCTTGCGAAATAGAATGTCCTAAAGGCATTTCATTAGAAAACATTGCACGCATGAATAGAGAGCTAATGAAAGCCCATTTAAAATAGGTTAAAACAATTTTATATAATTAACATAGAGGTTGTCTAAAAAGTAATAAAGAACTCTAATTTGTAATTTTGAGTACAGTCGAAGAATCTTAAATTTAAGTAAATTAGATATTTCGATTGCGCTTAATATAACATTGAAAATTACTTTTTAAACAGCCTTTTTTTATTAGCTTTGGTTTCCAAAAAACCGAATGAGATTAAAACTTTATTGCCTTGTATTAATTACTTTACTCGCTTTTTCTTGCAAAGGTCAACCTAACCAAACAACAAAAGAAACTGAAACACTAGAGAAAACAGTTCAATTATTTGACTCGAATGCACTTTTAGAACGTGTTAGGTTTCTGTCCTTAGACTCATTAGAAGGAAGAAAAACTGGTTCAAAAGGAGGGTTAATAGCAAGAGAATATTTAATAAGCCAGTTCAAAAAACATGGTATAGCTCCTTTATTGGATAATTATGAACAACCTTTTAGTTTTGAAGGTCATCGAGATAAAAAAGCCTATAAAGGCGCCAATGTTTTGGGTATCATTAAAGGCTCTGAACACACTAAAAAATGCATTGTAATTTCAGCACATTACGATCATGTTGGTGTTAACAATGGTAAAGTTTTTAATGGTGCTGACGATGATGCTTCAGGTACTAGCGCACTATTTGCTTTGGCTGAATATTTTAAAAACAAACCTCCAAAACACTCTATTGTAATCGCAGCATTTGATGCCGAAGAAATAGGTTTACAAGGAGCTTCTCACTTTTTAACAGCCAATACCTTACCAAAAGATCAAATTGTTATGAACATTAATTTGGATATGATTAGCCGTAACGATGATAATGAATTGTATGTGGTTGGAACCAATCTTTACAAACAACTGCAACCAGCAATTGATAACTTAAAATTACCGGAAAATTTCAAACTATTAACTGGCCATGATGGATTAGATGGCAAACAAAACTGGACGTTCTCATCTGATCATGGACCATTTCACAAACAAAAAATCCCGTTTTTATATTTTGGTGTAGAAGACCATAAAGATTACCACAAACCAACCGACGATTTTGAAAATATTCAACCAAAATTTTTTGTGAAAGCTGTAACTGCTATTATAACTGTGCTTGAGAAGGTAGATGAGATGAGTTTTTAGTAAAAATGAAGATTGTTTAATCTAAAGTCACAAACTATATAAAAATTATGTAATTTTCGGTTAATAATTTTTTGTATGAACCACCAATCGAAACTTCCAAATTTAGAAACCACGATTTTTTCGGTTATGAGTGCATTGGCACATAAACACAAGGCTATAAATTTATCGCAAGGTTTTCCAGATTTTAAAGGCGACCAAAAATTAATAGACCTAGTTTCTGCTAATATGAGTGCAGGTTATAATTATTATGCACCAATGCCTGGAGTTTTTAAGTTACGCGAAGCCATAGCCAAAAAATACGATGCCCTTTACAGTTCTAGCTATCATCCAGAAAATGAAATTACGGTTACAGCAGGTGCAACACAAGCAATTTACACTGCAATTACTGCATTTATAAGACCTGGAGACGAAGTAATTGTATTTCGCCCTGCTTATGATTGTTATATTCCTTCTATTGAATTAAACGGTGGAAAAGCCATTTCAATACAACTACATAAACCAATGTATAAGATTGATTGGAATGAGGTAGCTTCAGCTATTAATAATAATACCAAAATGATTATTATCAACACACCTCACAACCCAAGTGGTACTGTGTTTTCAGAAGATGATATGCTTCAATTGCAAAAGCTAACTAATAACACTAACATCATCGTTTTAAGCGACGAGGTCTATGAGCATATTATTTTTGATAGTGAGAAACACCAAAGCGTTTGTTTATTTGCCAGTTTAAAATCACGTAGTTTTATTACGGCATCTTTTGGAAAAACGTTTCATAATACGGGTTGGAAAATAGGCTACTGTTGCGCTCCAAAGTCGTTAATGGATGAGTTTGTAAAAGTACATCAGTTTAATGTGTTTAGCGTAAACCATCCTATACAATTAGCCTTAGCAGACTATTTAGAAGAGCCAAATCATTATCTAGAACTTTCTGGTTTTTTTCAACAAAAAAGAGATCTGTTCCTTAACTTGATTAAAGGCTCTCGATTTACTTTTAAGCCTTCAAAAGGCACTTATTTTCAAGCGTTGGATTATTCAAACATTTCAGAAGAAAACGATTATGATTTAGCGATAAAACTTACCAAAGAAAACGGTATTGCATCCATTCCAATTTCGGTGTTCAATAAAGATAAGTTAGATGAAAAAATGCTACGATTTTGTTTTGCAAAAACTAACGATACTTTAAAAAGAGGTGCTGAAATTTTATGTAATATTTAATCAAAGCTGTTTTCCACTTTTTTCATAAACTCATCAATTTTTGAAGGTTCTAACCATCTTGTAACTACAACAAGATTTTGTTCTTTATCAATCACAATAAAGTTGCCGCCAAATCCAGCTGCGTAAAAAATATTTTCAGACAGTCCTTCCCAATGCCTGCTCTCTTTATTGTTCAACCACCACATATAGCCATAATTAGCATTTGGTTTGGAAGGTGTTGTGGCTTTGTTAATCCAAGATTCACTTATAAGTTGTTTATCTTTCCACTTACCATTGTTTAAAAACAACAATCCAAGTCTTGCCATATCTTCTGCCGAAATAAATATTCCTCCACCAGAATGCCCTCCACCTGTAACCGATTTCATTTTGATGCCATCAATAACTGTCCACGCATTGTCATAGCCAAACCATCGCCATGATGTGGATGCTCCTATTGGATCCATAATATGCTCTTTTAAAACTTGTGGTACAGGTTGTCGCCAAACATGCGTTAAAGCATATGCTAACACATTTACACGCACGTCGTTATATTCCATAACTGTTCCAGGTTCTTTTAATTCCCTAAATTTCCAATCATCAATATCGCCTTCTCTTGGTGGTCTATCGGCCCAATCTTTTCCTCCCCAAAGTTCTCCGGACCAATCGGAATTTTGCTGTAATAAATGCTCCCAAGTAATTTTACCGTTATGATTACCTTTAAAAGTACCATCCCAAATGTAGTTTGCGACTTTGTCATTGGTATTGGCAATTAATTTATTATCGTAAGCTAAACCTGCAACTGTAGATAAAAAGCTTTTGGTAACACTAAAGGTCATATCCACACGCTTGGTGTCTCCCCATTTTGCAACTATATAACCATCCTTTAATATCATTCTAGCAGGACCTCCTCTTTTTTTGGTTGGTCCTAAAATTTTGTGAAATGGCTCTCTTGAAAATCCTTTTAAAATCGCTATTCTTAAATCTTTTGATCCGGAATATTCGTTATTAATAGCAAATGCTACAGCTTCATCCAATGCCTTTGAATTGATATTGAAATCCGTCGGTACTTTTTCTTGCCATACAGCATTTTTTTCTGGAAAATATGTGATTTCTTGACAAATGCCAGTATTGATAAATATTACTGTAAAAACAAGTGATAGAATATAATTTTTCATAAAAGAGAATTTGAAAATTGATTCTAAAAATAATTAAACTAAACCAATGTTTCCCGATAAAAAATAGTTCATTTAAAGAAAACCTTTGTGAGTAGGGGTTTTCAAGGCTTATAAAAATTTGGCTCCATGCTTTTATAATTATTGAACATTTTATTTTTCGGAATCATACAAATTTAAAAATTATTGCGTATCAATTAGTTACAATTAAGTCTTTGTTCTTTGTTCTAAAAGCGAAGCGGTCTTGATTCTTTAATCGGACATTAATGAAACTAAACCAAAATTTCTTATTTATGAATACCTATTTCAAGATAATTAGGATAAATCCTTACTTTTGATATATGCAAGACACTTTAAAAATAGCCATTATACAATCGGATTTAGTTTGGGAAAATCCCAAAGAAAATCGAAGTCGTTTCACTAAAAAAATGGCGTCTATTACTATGCCTATCGATGTGATACTTTTACCAGAAATGTTCACTTCTGGGTTTACCATGAATCCTGAGAATGTTTTTGAAACCATTCAAGGGCAAACTATTGCTTGGATGAAAAAAACAGCTAATGAAAAGCAGGCAGCTATAGGTGGTAGTCTTGTAATTAAGGAAAATGATGTATTTTATAACCGTTTTGTTTTTGTAAAACCCAATGGTTGCATTGAAACTTATGATAAACGACACACCTTTACGCTTGCAGGCGAGGATAGAGTATATAAAGCTGGAACAAAAAAAGTGGTTTTCGATTTTAAAGGCTGGAAATTGTGCCCTTTGGTTTGTTATGATTTGCGTTTCCCTGTGTGGTCAAGAAATGTAGAAAACTATGATGTGCTAATGTACGTGGCCAATTGGCCAAAACCAAGAATTAATGCTTGGGATGCCTTGTTGAAAGCTAGAGCTATTGAAAATATGTGTTATTGTATTGGTGTAAATCGTGTTGGATTAGATACCAATAACCATGAATACTCAGGGCACTCGGCTGTTTATAATGGTTTAGGAAATCTACTTACTTCCTTAAAAAATAACGAAGAGGGTATTGAAATTGTCTCGCTAGAAAAAAACCATGTATCTACAATTAGAAATAAGCTGAAGTTTTTAGATGATAGAGATCCCTTTACTGTAATGTAAAGGCAATAATTTGTTCTGAATAAGACCTAACTTCTATTTCTTCTGGATAATAACTCACACGTTCTGGTTGTATTTTCTTTAAATAATTACCAGAGTCGTAGGTTCTATTTTTATTGGTGTCAAAAACAACTCTAATAAAATATTTTCCAGGTGTTAGACTTAAAAAATCAATTGGTTTTGAGCCATCTTCTATATACTGTTCTGTCTCAACTTCATTTTTTTGATCAACTAATTGTACAATCACTGGATAGATAACATTTTGTAAATTCACCCTAATATCGCCATAGTCTATTTGGGCTTTAGTACGTGCATTAAAGCTAAGCGTATCATTTTTATTTTCGAAAAAATCGGTAAATGTACCTGGAAGCATCTGTATTTTATAAACGTTTTCTTCCGTTTTATCAAAATTGAATTTATAAATATTATTAAACTTATCTAGCGTGGTTGTGAAAGGCACTTTAATGGAATCTTTATCAAGAATGGTTATTTTATTTTCATCAATTGCAGTAAATGGTGTTGAACCTTGTAACTGAAAATTATCTAATAATTTAAGGGTATTAGCCTCAATTGGCTTGATAATTAAAGTGTCTTTTTTTAAGTCTCTTAAATTTACTTTAAAGGTCTCTTCGTAATTGTTGTTTGATATTTTAAACATTAGAGAATCTGCCTCAAAATTGGGTTTATACCAATAATTGAGTGTGTCTTTATCAGTTTCTTTGGTAATTACATTTTTATAGTTGGTAGTTGTTTGAGATAACAATTCTATGGTCATATTTTTTGCATCACCTTCGTAACCAAATGCAATTTTGTTTCCTGAAACCAGAGTGGGTCTTACTGCTTTAAAATCTGGAATTTCTTTAAATAAATTAAGTTCGTAAATAGAATCGGTAGGTGCAGTGATAACCGATTTTATAAAAGCTATTTTATCGGTTTTTTGCTGAAATGTATAATTGCCATTTTCTTCCTTTAACGCAATCATTACATATTTTCCTGCTTTTAAATTTTCTAGCTTAAAAGTGGTGGTACTATCAAGTGTATTGGTTATGTACTTAGGTTTTTGTTTGTATATTATGGAGTCGTTAAAGGAGTCGTTAACTTCATAAAGCATTACAGATACAAAATCGTCTGGTTCTCGCTCTAAAGCATTTTTTACATATCCACCTATACTTAATGAATCTATAAAATTTCCAGTTGAAAACACATAGCGATAATATGGATAGGGATTTCCTTCATTATTATCTACAATACTTGTCCCAAAATTAATGGCATAGGTGGTGTTTTCTTGTAATGTGTCGTTTATTTTAATGGTAATATATTTACTTGCCAAACCTAATGGTGTAATCTCTGGTTCTGGATCCATAGGTGGCGAAATAATTAACTGCTTTTGTATATCGTTAAGTTTGATATACTCATCGAAGTATATTTTTATTTCTTTTGATTTAAAATTTATTGAGTTATTTTCTGGAATTGATTTAACAATTACAGGAGGGGTTTCATCTTTATCGCCTCCAGAAGGTGTGCCTCGGTTTGCGCAATTAAAAATGACCAAACAGATAACAACTATAAAAATAAAGTTTGAGAGCTTACCATTCATTCTCTAGTAGATGATTTTTTTTACAAAGAAACATATTTTTTTGGTTTATCTTTTAAACATTAGAATTCAAATAAAAAATTAAAAAGAGACCTTCATTTATTTAATTGTAAAAAAAATCACTATAAGTTTAAACTCATAGTGATTATAATTAAAAATACTGTGTGAAAAATTAGTTAATTTCTAGTTTTTCTAGTTTAGATTCTATTTTTTCCAATTTACTAGATAGGATTTTTACCTCATTAAGTTTAGATTCCAGTTTATTTAATCTTAATTCTTGTTGTTTTAAAATATCTACCCATTCATTGGTTTTAAGTCCTACAGAAACATTAATGATATTTGCTTTTTTCCCGTTAGAACCTGTCCAAGCTTTTCCAATAATTGCTTTTAAGTCTTTTAGTTGTATTTCACTTGAAGAAATGGCTTTGGCATAACCATCATTATACCCAGAAGCAACTATATAATCTCCAACTTTTACATCGCCTAAAACCAGTACAGGAACTTGACCCATGAAGCCCACTTTTTCAAAATCTTTTTTTCTGTTTTCAGCTGGCATGTTTCCCAATACTATAGGTGCTAATGATATTGACATTACTTGATCTGCGCCTTTAGTAACTCTAGATATTTTACCTCCTTTTACACCAACAACTTCACCAAACATAAACTTATCTTCAGGGTTTTCTTTTTCTAACCACTCGGCATAATCTGCTCCTTTAGAACCATATATTACACCTTGGTCTCTTGCAATTTGGTTTGCTGCCAGTATTAATGGTGTTAAAGCTATTTTCCAAGGTGAGGTTGGTAAAAACCCTGGATTTCCATGACGCATACCCCAAGCAACCATACCTGTTATGTCGTATTGAGCATTAGCTCCTGCTTGCGGGTTAAAAAAATCATCGAAATTAAGGTTTAATTCACCTATGTCTAATGAACCACTTGGCAGTGTGCCTGAATTTAAACTTGGGAAGGACCCACTGTGAAACTCAAGACCATCATCATGAAAATGCAATGAAGGTGAAGAACCGCCAGATAATGATGGTAAAGTTCCTGGACTAAAAGCTAAAGTTGGTGGTGTCCATTCTAACACTTGTGTAAAATCAAAAACATTAATCAAATTTGCGAAATTGGGTACTGGGAATGATTCATAAAAATCTCCTGCTAATAAATCGTAACTTTCTATTCTTCCTGCCACATAATCGTCATTCCCATAAAATGTAATAAACCTATTTCTAAATCCCAGTTTGTTACTTTCATTTCCTTGTATTCTAATGGCAATACCATCGGCTTCATTTCCATTAGATGGGTTAGTATTTTCAAAAAGGGCAATGTGGTTTGCTCCTGCTCCTCCACCAATATCATCTCCACCTTTTACAACTAAATTTGCAAGGACTGTTTCTCCTTCAACATTTAAACCATCAAATAAATTAGTAGTTCCTTCAACGGTTAAATCTCCTGATGCAGTAATATTTTTATAAAAAGCATATGGGATAAAAGTAAGTTTTTGGGTGCTTAGAGAAGTAAAACTATTGCCTCCTTCAAAATCGATATCAACTTTTAAATCTTTAGGTGTTCCATCCCAATCTATATCAATAAAACTGCCATTGGAAATTTGATTTCCTTCTCCTATAAACAAATTAACC
This sequence comes from uncultured Flavobacteriaceae bacterium, assembly GCA_963975205.1. GTDB lineage: Bacteria > Bacteroidota > Bacteroidia > Flavobacteriales > Flavobacteriaceae > Pontimicrobium. Next base: position 75,673 of record CAXBFU010000014.1, read on the forward strand.
ATACCATAAGAATCGGTTGTTGTGGACTGTATTTCTTGAAAAATAGTTGTTCCACTTTCATTTGTTATTGTAAACCTTATGGTTATCGCTTTATTTGGTAAAATGTTACTACTTGCATTAACACCTGGTAATTCTTGTGTATTTGGGTTTAATATTACGGCTTGATAACTCATGCCTTCGGTTTGTGCAAACATTGGTAGCGATAAAAGCAGAACTATTATAAAATAAATATTTTTCATAATCTTAGTTTTTATAAGTTTAGTTTGATAGGGCTTCGTTTTTCTTTTTTTCTAAATTTATTACTAACCCAAACCCAATATCATGAGCTCTAAGTCTGGTTCTAGATTGGTTAATGTTTGACGACTCGTATCTAAGTTGTTTACTTTGACCGTATTTGTATTGAAGAAAAATTGAAACCGATTCGGATAAAGAATACTCAGAAACTAAACCACCACGAAAGAAGAAATTGGTTTTGTTAAAATCTTCCTCACCAACCAAGTTAAACACCTGATTGTTCAGGGTTTGTGATCCTTGTAAAATAAATTCTGATGATACTGTACCTCTCAGGTAAAATGAGAATTTATTGGCTTTAAACATTTTAATATCTACACCTGTAAAAAGGCTTAAATATGTTGTTTCCCATTCAAAAAAATTGTTTACTGCATTATCACTACCAATTGCTCCATAACTATTTATGCCAGCTCCAGCTATGACATGCAATATGTCTTTCACAGCATTTTTTCTAAAAGCAACTGAAATATAATTTTGTGAAGTTGCCTGTAAGTTTTCTAAATTTTCGCCTTGTGAATTTTTAAATGTAATTGTTGTGAGTGATTTTCCGCCTTCAAGCATTAACTGTTGGCCTTTAACCTGAAAGCTAAATAGAAAAATAACTATTGTTATAATATAAAAGTATTTCATTTTGTTTTTATTTTTTAATTAGTCTTGCAGTGAAATATTTATCGCCAGAAATTATCTTTAATAAATATATGCCTGATGAAAAAAGAGACATATCAACTTGAAAAGTAGAGGTTGAATCTTGAGATTTAAGATAAACTTCTCTACCTGTAACATCATATAACACAGTATTTACAACCGTATTTGAAAGTTCGTTAAATAGTATAGTTACATAAGTATTTATAGGGTTTGGATAAACTACCACATTTAAACTGTTATTTTTATTTAGATTATTTTTTACCTGTATTGGAGGTTGCTGAAATCCTTGTAAAATAGTATTACTGTTATTGGTAAACGTTCCTATAACACTGCTTTGTCCAATACTTTGACTAACATAATACGTGTTTTCTCCAACCGTAACTTTTGTAGCATTACCACTTATCCCTAAAGAATTTCGTTGTGTGTTTTGTGCAAACAGCAATGTACTAGTTAAGCAAAAAAAGGTTGCGAGTATTAGATGCTTCATTATTTAAGTTTTTGCTTTCTTTTAGAAATTATAGAAAATGACTAAAATTTAAATGTAGTTGTAAACTTTAATAAATGAAATAGGTATTATCTCTTAATTTTATAAGAGATAATCCTTAAAACCTAGAGGTATTTTGAAAAACCCACTTAAGAAGGCTGTTTTTTTCTGGTTTTAAATTTAATTTTTTACAAATATTGTAACGATGTGCATCAACAGTTTTTGAGGAAATAAATAGCATATCTGCAATGTCTTTAGTGGTTTTTTCTTTTGAGATAAGTTTAATAATATTCATTTCTGCTTTGGTGAAAATGGAAAAATCAATATTGTTTTTTTCAATAAACTGTTCGATTTCTTCAGAGTAATATTTTCCTCCTTTCAAAACAGAGTTTAGACATAAGGCAATTTCCTTTATAGAAAATTCTTTTAAAACATAACCATCAATATTTAAAGCATTAATTTCATTAAAGAGATTTTTGTCTTTGTGAAGAGTTAAAAATATTATTTTAGTGTTTAAGTTAGATGATATTATTTTTTGTGCGACTTCAACCCCATTTAATAAAGGCATCTCGATGTCTAATATTGTAATATCTGGTTTTATCTCAAAAACCTTTTGTAATGCTTCGGCGCCATTAGATGCCTTATATATGATGCTGTTTTTTATCTCCTTTTCAATTACCGAAACAATGCCTTCTAAAAGTATTGGATGGTCGTCTGCCACTAATATGTTTAAGGGTTTACTCACTCTTTATACGAAATAATAGTAATTACAGTTCCTTGGTTTTCCTGCGCATTAAACTTAATTTTCCCTTTTAAAAACTCTACTCTTTCTTGAAGAGATTTAAGACCAAAAGCTTTTAGTTTTAATTGATTTTTTTCAAAGTTAAAACCAATTCCGTTATCCTGTATGGTTATTGTAACTTTTTTCTCTTCTTTTTTAATTTTAATTTGTGCAGCTGTTGCTTTAGAGTGTTTAATAATATTATTAATACATTCTTGTACAATTCTATATAGATATATTTCTTTTTCTTTTGGGAAAAAATTATCTATGTTGTCTATTTCTTCAGAAAAGAAAATAGTGGAGAACTCGTTTATCTCTGCAATAACATTTTCAAGAGCTTTTGTTATTCCAAATTTTTCTAACTGAACAGGATGTAAATTTCTTGAAATTGCTCTAATATCATCTAAAGTCTTGTCAACAAGCTTTGGTGTTTTTTTGGGGTTTAAAGTGAGTGAGTTTTTAATTAGCAATAAGTTTTGCCCAATACCATCATGAAGCTCTTTAGAAACTCTTTTTCGTTCTTTTTCTTGTTCTTGCAGCAAATCTCTAGTAAATTGTTGTTGTAAAAGTTGTTCTTTCTTTGCGAAATTTCTGGAACGGAGTGTAATAAAGAAACTAAAAAGCAATAGCAACCCTAAGCTTCCAAAAATTAACCACTGTTTTTTTATTTTATTTTGGACACCTAATAATGCTATTTTATTTTGCTGACTATTAATTTTAGCATCTCTTTTTTCGGTTTCATAAAGTGTTTGATAGTAACTTAGGCCTTGTGCTTTTTTTAACCCTGTTATAGAGTCTTTAATTTCTTGATACTTCAAAAGGTGTTGATTTGCCTTTTTATCATTTCCTAAAGCAGTATATACTTTAGCTAAAAATTGATTGGCGTTTTCTAAACCATCAAACTGCTCAATCTCTTTTTTATATTGGTAATATTCTTTCCCATACTTTAGTGCTAACTTATAATTCTTGTTAGCAAATGCAAATCGCATTTTAGCTTCTTTATAAAAAGCTGTAGTTTCACCTGGAGCATTTTTACGAGGTTCTTTTTCTAATGCATCCATATACTCTTTAGCATTTAACACATTATTTAATTCGGCCCAAGCAATAACAGCTCCTGCTAAATAAATTGGTTTGTAGTATATTTTGTATCTGGATTGCTCAACGTTTTTAAGTGCCAAATCAATATATTTAATACGCTCTTGTAGCATTCCACGCTTTTGTAATTCAACCGAATAATTAAAATATATTTGAGATAGAAACAAATAATGTTTCTCTTCCTCTGCCAGTGCAAGAGCTTCATCCCGTTCTTTTTGAGCTTCACTATAAAATCCATTTTCCGAATACAAACTCGTCATTATATTTTTTACATTAATAATGGCGTTTATGCCTCCCGATGTTTTAAAATATGGTATTGATTTTTGAAGGTTTTGAGAAGACTCCATAAGCATACCTTGATTATAATATACCATCCCTTTTCCCATATAAATTTCTCCAATAGCTTGTGAGTCTATAGTTTTAACTGCTGCTCGTAATGCTGTTTCATAATATTTTAAAGATTTTGCATATTCATCGATATTATAATATAGTAAGCCTCCAGCCTTATAAAAATTGGCAATTCTTCTAGGCTTTTTTACTTTTAAAATATGATTGTTTTTAAAATCTTCGAAAATTTCTTTTGATGTATTTAAGTCTCCTTTAGATCCTGAATAATAATACATTCTATTTACTACATGGTAAGCAGCAACATCTGCTGTGTCTTGCTCTAACGAATATTTTATGGTTTCTATAGCTAATGAGTCGAAATTAAATCCTTTTTTTCTCCAAACAACTGTAGTTAAACTATCTAACCATTTTACACGTTCTTTATTTATAGAGTATTCTATCTTTTGCTTTAACTCATTTACTTGTTTGGGTGTTACTTCTTGAGATTGCAGCAACATACTAAAAGTAAATAGTAAAATTAAAAGCACATTTTTCATAGTATTAAATATATAGAATATTTTTTTGCTTTTTGTAATGATAATTTATAGCCAAAATTAACATCTAAGCTATCATCAAACAATCATTATTTTTTCGCTTTTTTCTGTAAATTTTTAAGTAAAAACTTATTAGGCAATTGCCATAGTAGCTAGACTAATTTTTACATTTTTAGCATTTAAAAGAACATTTGCACAGGCTTCAATAGTTGCTCCAGTAGTTATAATATCGTCCACTAGTAATATATGCTTGTTAGCAATAGTATTATGGTTTGTAATACTAAATACTTCGTTGTTATTATTCCATCTAGCAATTCGTTCTTTAAATACTTGTGTTTTAGTTGAAGTGGTTTTTATAAGCACAGTATCTATATATTCTACATCAAGAGCTTTTGCTATTTCAAGGCCAAATTTCTCTACTTGATTGTAGCCCCTTTTTCTTTGCTTTCGTTTATGCAAAGGTACTGGGACAACAGCATCTATATTACCATAAGCTTCAATAGTTTTTAATTCCTCACCAAGCCATTTCCCTAAAAAAACGCCAATATTTTCATAGCCTTTATATTTTAAACCATGTAGGAGGTGTTGCACCATTCCCTTTTTTTGAAATTGTAAAAGTGCAGTTGCGTTTTCTAGTTTAACACGTCCATAGAGTACTTTTTTTACAGTATCATCATTGTTAAAATGATAATTGGTAACTGGTAAATTATGCCTGCAATCGGTACAAATGTATGTTTCTTGGTCAACTAATAAATTTCGGCATGCATAGCATACTTTAGGGAAAAATAAGTTCAACAAGTTTTTTACCATTTTAACGATTAAAATTAGTTACTACAAACTTAATATATATTTTCGCATTAATTAATTAACCTTCCAATTACACATAGATTATAATGATAGTTAACCCTCAAGTATTTAACTACAGATTCACTATAGGAACCTTGATGGTTGCTTTTACGGTTTTAGCAGCTTACAGTTATACAAGCTACACGTCTTCTCAAGCTAAAGAGGATTTTTTAAATCAGGAAAAAAAGCTTTTGGAAAATCAAGTATCCAAAGTTATTTCTGGTTATGAAGAACTTGGAAGTGTTAACAAGAGCTTGAAATTGGACCTAGACAACACAAAAACCATTATTTCCCAAACACAAGATTCCTTACAAAAATTACAAGCCAATATGTCACTTATCCAAAAATATAGAGACGAGTTATTGGCTCTAAAAAAGCAGCAATCAAACTTAATTAAAAAAGGTGATTCTTTTTTGGCTGTTAACGAAGAGTTATCAAAACAAAATACGTCTATTTCTAAGCTATTAGACAAACAGGCTGCCATTATTTCTAATTTAAAAGAGGATAAGAACCAACTAGATAATGATATTAAAATGGGTGCACAGGTTTCTGCAAATTCATTTAAAGCTACTGCTTTTTCAATAAAGAAATCTGGAGATGTTTTTGAGACAAAAAAAGCCGATAAAACCAAAAATATTAGTGTTGCGTTTGTCTTGGCAGAAAACCCTTTAGCAACAGAACAAGAAAAAGAACTATATATTCAAATAATTGGCCCTGACAACAATGTAGTGTCAGATAAAGGCGCTATAGTATTTGATAAATCATCATTAATTTATAGCCACAAAACGAGTACTTTATATAATAAAACGACTTTAGAGGTATCTGCAAATATCGAAACTGATAAAACCCTAGAAGCTGGACGCTATATTATAAATGTATTTGACAATAATAGACGATTGGGAAGCACTAAAATAATTTTACTTTAATTCAACAATATTTTTCAAGTAACCGTTCTATTTGTTTGGAACGGTTTTTTATTTTTGCACCATGGCAAATCAAGACGATAAATTTAAAAAAGTAATCTCTCACGCAAAAGAGTACGGTTATGTATTTCAAAGCAGTGAAATATATGATGGTTTAAGCGCAGTTTACGATTATGCACAAAATGGTGTAGAGCTTAAAAAAAACATACGTGATTATTGGTGGAAAGCCATGGTGCAAATGCACGAAAATATTGTAGGACTGGATGCTGCCATTTTTATGCATCCAACCACATGGAAAGCCTCTGGACATGTCGATGCTTTTAATGACCCTTTAATTGATAATAAAGATTCTAAAAAACGCTATCGCGCTGATGTATTGGTTGAAGACTATTGTGCAAAAATTGAAAATAAAATCAATAAAGAAGTAACCAAAGCCGCTAAACGCTTTGGCGATGCTTTTAATAAAGAAGAGTTTGTTTCAACAAATACTAGAGTATTAGGATATCAAGAAAAAATAAACACCATCCTATCAAGAATGGCTAAATCGTTGGAAAATGAAGATTTAGCTGATGTTAAGGCATTAATTGAAGAACTTGAAATTGCCGACCCTTTAACTGGAAGTAAAAATTGGACCGATGTCAAGCAGTTTAATTTAATGTTTGGAACTAAGTTAGGTGCTTCTGCAGATACTGCAATGGACTTGTATTTACGCCCTGAAACTGCACAAGGAATTTTTGTAAACTTCTTGAATGTACAAAAAACTGGACGCATGAAAATACCTTTTGGTATTGCCCAAACAGGAAAAGCCTTTAGAAACGAAATTGTTGCGCGCCAGTTTATTTTTAGAATGCGTGAATTTGAGCAAATGGAAATGCAATTTTTTGTAAAACCAGGAACTCAAAAAAAATGGTACAAAAAGTGGAAAGAAACACGACTTAAATGGCATTTATCTCTAGGTTTAGGAGCAGAAAATTACCGTTTTCACGACCATGAAAAATTAGCACATTATGCTGATGCTGCTGCAGATATCGAGTTTAAATTTCCCTTTGGTTTCAAAGAATTGGAAGGCATCCATTCGCGTACAGATTTCGATTTAAAAGCACATGAAGAATTTTCGGGTAAAAAATTACAGTATTTCGATCATGAAGAAAACAAAAGCTATGTGCCTTACGTGGTCGAAACCTCTATTGGTTTAGATAGAATGTTTTTAGCCGTATTTTCTAATGCTCTTGAAGAAGAAGAATTGGAAAATGGCTCAACAAGAACTGTTTTAAAGCTACCTGCTGTTTTAGCACCAACAAAAGCAGCTATTTTACCATTGATTAAAAGAGATGGCTTACCAGAAATAGCAAAGCAAATTGTAGAAGATTTGAAATGGGATTTTAATGTAGCTTACGATGAAAAAGATGCTGTTGGAAGACGTTATAGACGTCAAGATGCCAACGGAACACCTTTTTGTATTACAGTAGATCACGATACTTTAAAAGATAATACTGTAACCATTAGACATCGTGATACTATGGAGCAAAAACGTGTAAAAATTGAAGGACTACGCGACATCATAAAACAAGAAGTAGATGTAAAATCTTGGTTAATGAAAATGTAACCAGATATACTGAACTTGTTTCGGCGCATTCATAATATTGCAAAACCCTTGTAAATACGAGGGTTTTGTTGTAAATT